>NZ_JBFREF010000001.1:0-978097 GCF_052114165.1 Pseudoduganella sp. RAF19
AACCCCGCAAGCAGCGGCGCAACTTGAAGCAGCTCCATTTGGAACTTAAGGAGTTGGGCTACGAAGGATCATATGACCGCGTGGCGGCATTTGCCAGGCAGTGGAAGGTGGGTCAATCGGAGTGGGTCAATTCTGCGAGCAAACGAACACAGAGGACGACTCCGAAAGCAATCACGGCAATCCCGAGGGCAAAGTAATTCTCCGAGTCAGTCAATGAGGATTGCATGTTCCAGCCACGAGGTCGTAATGCCGCGTGAGCGAACAGATAGGATATGCCTCCCACAATTCCAGCAATCACTGCTCGAAGAATAAATGTCATCTGCAGCCTCTTGAAATCTCAATGACCGATATTGGCCGAACTCGGCCGATATCACTCAGAATAGCATTTTGCCAAGGGGGAAGAGTCACGCTTTGTCACATAATTTCCACAATAAAAATAAAGTTTGCTTTTGGAAATTATCGGACTAAGATGAAAGTACAGCGAGACCCAAACAACGTCTAAAGTTGTACTTATCATAATATGCAGCTCAACGAGCCCCTTACCGGCCTGATCCGTAAAGGACCACCACGGCCACAAGATGCGATCGCCCCGATACCGGCCGCCGCCACTCCGTTTTTGATGACGAGCGAGGACGATATTGGCGATATGCTGACCTTCCTGTCAGAGAGCGGCGATGCGATCTCCATGTACGCGACTGGCAGCCGCGACGTGGTGCTGGGACGCATTTTGTCGGTCGATCCCCAGTTGCCGCATTTCGTGATGGAGTTGAACGAAGGGGCCGCCCTGCAGCCCGGCAAAGTCACCTTCGTGGCCTGTGTACGGGCTGCGAAGCTGCAGTTTCGCCTGACTAATACTGAATGGAGCTCGGTTCCCGGCAAACCGCAGCACATTCCGATGATTTTCCCTGAGAACTGCGAGGTGCTGAACCGTCGCTCCTCGGAGCGCATGGAAGCACCGCTTGGGGCCAGTTTTACGGCCTCGTTCGTGATGAATGGGACAAGTCCGTTCGAGCTGCAGGTATTCGATCTTTCACTGAGCGGCATCTCTATGCGGTGCGCGAAGCGAGATGCGAAGGGCTTGTTCAAGGGACGCAAGGTGCGCGATGTGGTGCTCGATCTGGGATCGGAAACCGTCGAAGTCGCTGAGCTGGAAATCCGCCACACACGCAGCATCCGTTCCTTCCTGCTCGGCGAGCAGCTGCATCTCGGCTGCATGTTTGTCAATTTGGCGCCCGAAGAGGAGAGCAAGATCAAAACAATTCTGGATCAAATGCGTTAAGCCTTAAAATGGCTCATGGACCTCAGCGAAGAAGAACAAAATGCAATGGCATCCCGGCGCGAACATGCGCGCTTGATGCTGTCTCTCCCGGCGAGCCTGCATCCGATTGACGGAATGGAGAGCATGCCAACGCGCTTGCTGGATATCTCCCGCTCTGGAGCAGGCATCGTCCATGGCGACCGTTTGCAATCAGGGTCGCAGCACATCTTGCACTTCGTTTTGCCTGGTGAAGCCGATCCGTGCGAAATCCGGCTCGAAATCGTCTACTGTGCGCCGATCGGCGAAACAAACCAGTACCGCTGTGGCGCCCGGTTTCAGCCATTGACACAGAATGTCGAAGATCGCTTGTTCGACTTCTTGACCCGGCCCAAGGCGTTCTAGCGGCTACATTTTGTAATGTTTGCGCTACCAATGTCGTGTACCCTTATGGTAAATAACATGAGGGGGAGACATGGGTGGTCGTTCTTTGGTGTCGCTATTTGCGTTTGTAGCGCTGGCCGCTTCGGCGCATGCTGCAACGGATGTCCCAGCGCAGCTGGCTTTGTACGATGGGCAGACGCTGGCCAGCGTCGCCTATGATCCGGACGGCGGGGCGCCGATTCGCAAGGCTGCGGAATTGCTGTCGCACGATCTGCAGCAAATCAGTGACCGCAAGCCGGACATCGAGGCAGGCGTCGCGGCCGGCCACGGCACGGGTGTCATTGTCGGCTTGGCCTCGTCCCCGCGCATTGCCGAACTGCTGCGCAAGAATGGACTGTCGTCCTCAGCGATCGACGGCAAATGGGAAAGCTATGGCCGCGCCGTCATTCCCGCGCCCTGGGACCCCAAGGCGCGCGCGCTCCTCATCTTCGGCTCCGACACACGCGGCGCAGTGTGGGGTGTGGTCGACCTGACGCGCGAGATGGGAGTGTCCGCCTGGGAGTGGTGGGCTGACGTCAAGACGCGAACCCGCGACCGGATCAACGTCTCGGCTGCCAGCAGTTTTTCCAGGCCGCCTTCGGTTAAGTACCGGGGCTTCTTCATCAACGCATCCTTCCTCAGGGAGTGGGCGGGGAAGACCTTTGACCAGGAGGCGCACGGCATCGGTCCCAGGACCTATGAGCGCGTATTCGAGTTGATGTGGCGCCTGAAGGCCAACCTGATCTGGCCGGCGATGAACAGCACCGATCCTGCCTTCAATCTCAAGCCCGAAAACTATGACACGGCTGCCGACTACGCGGTGATTCGCGGCTCGTCACATGTCGAAATGCTGTTGCGGAATAATGGCGTCGAGTGGGACGAGAAGACGATGGGACCCTACAACTGGACCACCAACAAGCAGCGCCTGATCGAATACTGGCGCGGCGCGGTGGATAAGTGGGGCAAGTACGATAATCTCTATACCGTTGGCATGCGTGGCGTGGACGACTTCCCGATGGAAGGCGCCGACTCCGCTGCGAAAATGGGCGACATTCTGCGTGACGTGATCCAGGCGCAGCGCAAGATACTCAGCACCTCGCTCGGCAAGCCGGCGGCGCAGATACCGCAGGCATTCACGCCCTACAAAGAAGTGACTGCTGCCTACAACACAGGCCGCATCCAGGTGCCTGACGATGTCACCATCATCTGGCCCGATGACAATTACGGCTACCTCCTGCGCCTGAACGACGCGCGTGAACGCAAGCGCTCCGGCGGCTCCGGTATTTACTATCACGCGACGTTCTGGGGCGCGCCGGGCAATTACCTGCTACTGCCTTCGACCGATCCCAATCTGATGTGGGAGGAAATGACGCGCGCGTATCACGGCAATGCGCGGAGCGTGTGGATGCTCAACGTGGGAAATATCAAGCCGGTCGAATACCTGCTCGATTTTTATCTGGCGATGGCATTCGATATGGAGAGCTTCGCCAAGCCAGGTTCCGCTCACGCCTACATGGATAATTGGGCTGTGAGGAATTTCGGCGCAGAGCAGGGCGCCAGGGTGGCCGATGTGATGTGGCGCTACTACAAGCTCGCTTTCGGCCGGAACCCCGAGTTCATGGCCTTCAACACTACCTTCCCGATGACGTCCGTGCAGCAGTCGCGCTTCTCCATCACCGATTTCGGCGACGAGAATGCGCGGCGCGCCGACGCTTACAAGACGATCATGGACGCCTCGAAGGATCTGGAAGCAGCGCTGCCTGCCGACCGCAAGTCGGCGTTCTATGAGCTGGTCGGCTATCCGGTCGCGGTGGGCGGGAATATGAATCTGCAGCAGCTGGCCATGGACAAGTCGATTGCCTACGGCCTGCAGCGCCGTGCCAGTGCCAATGCTTATGCGCAGGAAGCGCAACGCGCGCACGATGCGATCCTGGCGAACGTGCGCCGCTATGGCGAGGATATCGAAGGCGGCAAATGGCGCTACATTTCCAACAGCTATCCGCAGTCGCTGACCAATTATCTGCCGCCGGCGATTCCGGCGTGGTCGATTCCGACGGATGCCAAGCGCTGTCCGGTGCAGGTCGAAGGCGGCGGCTTCTTTGACGACAAGGATTGGTTCTTCCCGACGCTGCCGACCTTCAGCCCCGAACTGGGCGACCGCAGCTACTACCTCGACGTCTTCACCAGCCAGCCGCTGGACGCCACCTGGAGTGCGACGCCAAGCGTGCCATGGATTCGCGTCGACAAGACAGCGGGCCGCTTCTCGCAGGCGGATGGCTATGAGCAGCGGCTGGAGGTGTCGATTGACTGGGCGAAAGCGCCGAAGCAGGCGAAGGATGGCCTGGTGCACATCAGCTGCAGCGTCGGTCAGCAGCCGATCGACGTCCACGTGCGCGTGGCGCCGCCGATCACGGACCGCACGGCGTCCTTCATCGATTCGCAAGGCGTCGTATCGATGTATGCCGCGCATGCCGACCGTATAACTGGAGCGTGGCAGATTCTGGATGGGGTGGGACACACGGGCGCGGACGTGCAGGCGGCGCTGGACCTGCAACCGATTGATCCGGCCAATCCGGCTGCACTGGCAAAGGCGCCGCGCATGCTGTACCGCTTCCACACGCTGAAGCCGGAACGCGATTACAGCTTCCCCAATTATGTGTTCGACGAGATCGTGTCGCTGCGTGCGGTGGCCTTGCCGCTATTCCCTGCCACCATTGATGGCAAGATGCGCATCGCGGTATCGATTGACGGCGCGCCACCACACGTGCTGGACTTCGGCCGCGAGTATTACGCCGCCACCTGGCGCCAGAATGTGCTCGATAACGAAGTCGCCGCGGAGATTCCGAACCTGCCGATCAAGCCGGGCAACCACACGCTGGAAGTCTACGCCCTCGACCCGGCAGTGACACTTGACCGCTTCGAGGTCCGCTTTGTCGGCGCCAGCAAAGGTTATGGCCCGGTGCCGGAAACCCGGATCGCTCAATAAACCAGAGGAATCAGCCGATACGGCACTTGCTTGATGTAGCTGTGATAGGCCTCATCCTGGCGAAGCACGCGCTCCTCGCGCAAGATGCGCAGGAGCAGCATGATCACAGTGCAGGCTACGGCCAGATTGCGCCAGCTGCTGTTCGATAGCGCATAGGCGATACCGCCCAGCAGATAACTGGAATACAGCGGATGGCGCACGATGCGATACAGGCCTTCAGTCTTGATGGCGCGGCGTGCCGCAATCAGGCCGAAGCTGCGATTCAGCGATAGCATGCCGGCAATCTGAAGCACACAGCCAAACACCAGGAAATGCTTCGCCTCGGGCAGCAGTCCCCACTCGGCGGGTTCGAATAGCAGGGGAGCGAACGTGCCCGCGACGCCAGCCAGCCAGTCCCAGGGATTGCTGGATACGGCTTTAGGACTGCTTCGAAACAGGAAAAACAAGGCGGTCAAGGTTTCGGCGCCGCAGAAGACCAAATAGGTCCAATCGCCAAAGATGTGCCAGGTTTTGATATGGGTCAGCGCAAAGAGGCACCACAGCGCAGCCAGTGCCAGGCTTCCGATCAGATTCGCGAGGCGTGAATTAAACAGCGAGGAGACTTGGTACATGGGGCTGGTGCGATGAATTTTTTTTGAAGAATGCGGGTCCCAGAATAGCATCTTGCTGCCTGGAAAAAATTCACCAATTGTCACGAGGGAAGTAATATTTCTCGGCGAATTTTTACATTTCAAGGGCCGTTTTTGTTGAGGGCGCTGCGGGCGTCTTCGAGGGTGACGGCGCTGAGGCTGCTGGTGTCGAGATCGCCGGTGCGGCGGCCGAGACGGATGGCTTGGGACTTGATCATTTTTTCGAAGAGATTGCGCACGAACCGTCCATTGGAAAATCGAACGCCTTGTTTGATGATTTCTTCGTTGAAGTGGCTGAGCAGCAGTGCCGTCGTGCCTTCTTCGAGCTTGTATTGGGAATCGGCGGCGAGTTTTTTCAGGATGTCGTAGAGTTCCTTGGCCGAGTAGTTGTCGAAGTGCAGGTGGTTGTTGAAGCGCGATTCCAGACCAGGGTTGGATTTGATGAAGCGTGACATTTCGTCCGGGTAGCCGGCGACAATCACGCACAGGTCGCCGCGCTTGTCCTCCATGGCCTTCAGCAGGGTGTCGACGGCTTCTTTGCCGTAGTCGTTGCCTTGGCCGAGCAGGCTGTAGGCCTCGTCGATGAACAGGATTCCGCCCAGGGCTTCCGTGACGCGCTCCAGCGTCTTGATGGCGGTTTGGCCGACGTAGGGTGCGACCAGTCCGGCGCGGTCGGTCTCAACGATCCGGGGCAGACGTGTCACCCCGATGCGGTGGTAGATCTCGCCAATGATGCGGGCGACGGTTGTTTTGCCGGTGCCGGGGCCGCCGGTGAAAACAAGGTGGTTGGAGATGCTGGCGTTCGTCAACCCCATCCTGGCGCGTGCTTGCTGGATCAGGCAGAACTGGGTGAGTTCGATGACTTGCTGCTTCACGTTGCGCAGGCCGATTTGCGCTTCGAGCTGCGCCAGGACAGGGGCGAGATTTTCAGGCAGATTGACTTGCGGCGGAGGCGTTGCTTCGGCTTTCGGAGCAGGCGCCAAGGCAGTCGGCGCTGCTGCGCTGCGTTGCTTTGGAAAGCGCTCCCAGGCTCTGGTCGAAGCGTTGTAGAACTTTTCCTGCATCTGTCCGGTATCGATCACGTGAGCGTGTGTCGACTGGCAGTAGAGGCGGCCACAGGACGCGCAGGGGAAAGTCGCTTTCTTACTCAACGGCCATACGTTGAAATGGTGGCAGTGCTCGCAGACATGCTCCACTGTGGTTTTCGCAGTCATCGTCATCATTCCGTTGAAAGCGTACGGCGGCTTCTATGGCGCGATCTGCTGATACTAGAGGAATTTTTCGGCCGAAATATCGCCAATTGTCACGAGGCCGCTTCAGGTGGTTCGGCTACACTTGAGCCGGGGAGGATCGGGCGATGAGACGATGGTTCTTTGTTGTAGCCATGGCGCTGATATGCGGCCAGACGTGGGCGCAGCAGCAGCCCTTTTTGTGCCGGACGCAGGAGTCCGGTCTCGGCCAGCCGCTGGTCGATAATCAGGACGGCATCGGCCATCCCGTACTGGATGCGGAGGGCAGGCCAGTCGGCTACAGCCGCAATTGCGCCATCGCGACGCAAGTCCGCTACTTCTACTACAACGGCACGACCTTCAAGCCTTATGATCAGGCAGCTGCGCCGCCGGACCTGAAAACGACGGTCTGGAACGGCGCCGCCGTGCCCTTTGTGGTGCGGGTGGAAGTCGGCACGATCAACCGCTTCCTGTACACGATCGCGATGCTGGAGCCGGCCGCGTGGAATCACAAGCTGGTGTACTGGCTGCGCGGCGGTGTGGGCATCGGACACCAGCAGGGCACGGCCATGTGGTTCAACGAGAGCCTGGGCAGCGCCGAGCGCCGCATGATGCCGCGTTTGCTGGGGCAGGGTTATGCGGTGGTCACGTCGTCCGGCAATGAGACGGGTGTCCACTACAACATGCGCCTGGCCGAAGAAACGGCTGCGCTGACCAAGCAGCACTTCATCGACCAATACGGCAAGCCGATATACACGGTGGGCATTGGCGGTTCGGGCGGCGCCGTGCAGCAGTATATGTTCGCGCAAAATCATCCGGGCTTGCTGGATGCGGGCATTCCGATCCAGTCCTATCCCGACATGATCACGCAAACGATTCCCGTCGCGGACTGTCCGCTGCTGGGCCAATACTTCCGCGACGAGGTCGCGCGCGATCCGTCGTCGCCATGGACGCAGTGGAGCAGGCAAGCCTGGATCGAAGGCACGAATGCCAGCGACACCGCACGCAATCCCATCACTGGCGCCAGCGGTTCGACTGAATGCATCAACGGCTGGCGCATGGCGATCCTGAACGTGCTGAATCCCACCTACAAAGACCCGCGCTTCGACAAGGCCGCCCAGGCCTACGGTTATCCCGATGGCGTTTTCGCCAAGGTGAAGTGGACGCACTGGAATGACCTGGCGGACATCTACGGCACCGACAGCGCAGGCTTCGCGCCTATCTCCATCGATAACGTCGGCGTTCAATACGGCCTGTCGGCACTGAACGATGGTCGCATCGGCGCCGGCGAATTTTTGCGCATCAATGCCTGCGTGGGTGGCTGGAAGGAGCAGCCGGAATTCGTCACCTGGGCTGGCAATGATGACCCATTCGACTCGCGCAATATGCGGCGCAGCGCGTCCTGCCGTGAGCCGTCAGGCACGCCGGCGCAGCGGCGGCAGGGTAGTGTGGATGCGATGCGCAAGGCTTATACGTCCGGCCAGGTGTTCACGGGACGTAAACTGAGCATCCCGATGATCGATCTGCGGCCGTATCTGGAGCCGGAGCTGAATATGCATAATGCGCGGCAGTCGTTCTCGGTGCGGGCGCGTTTGCAGGCTGGCGCACCGGCCGAGGCTTCACGGCAGGTGATCTGGTTCACGGCAGGCGAGGCGGGGTTGGCCGATGCGGTGATGCAGGCGCTGTCGGTGCTCGATGTCTACCAGACGAGTGGCGCGGCTCCGCAGGGATTTGCGGATAAGTGCTTTGACGCGAATGGTGCGGTGATCGCGGCGGGGCCATCGGTGTGGGACGGCATTCTGGACGCCAAACCGCAAGGCGCCTGCACGCGGGCTTTCCCGATCTACAGCAGTCCGCGCATGGTGGCAGGCGATTCGATCAGGGGCGACATCTTCAAATGCGCGCTGAAGCCAGTAACCGCCGCGCTGGGCGACGGCACCTACAAGGCTGATTTCACGCCGACGCAACGCGCCTGGCTGGCGCGCATCTTCCCGCAAGGCGTGTGCGATTACAGCAAGGGCGACGTGGGCCGCCCTGCCAATTAAGGCTTACTTGCCGTACGGGTCAATGGTCTTGATGCGGCCATCGGCGTCGTAATGCAGCTCGGTCACTTTCACCGAACGCAGGTGGGTGATGCCTTTCGACAGGCTGCTGTCGTGGTAGTACAGGTAGGAGCGGCCTTCGAATTCGACGATCGAGTGGTGGGTGGTCCAGCCGATCACCGGCGTCATGATCTGGCCCTGGTAGGTGAAGGGGCCATATGGGTTGTCGCCAACCGCGTAGCACAGCAGGTGAGTGTCGCCGGTCGAATAGGAGAAATAGTATTTGCCATTGTGCTTGTGCAGCCACGGCGCCTCGAAGTAGCGGCGGTCATGGTCGCCGGCCAGCAGCGGCTTGCCTTCTTCGTCCAGAACGACGACGGCGCGCGGCGCCTCGGAAAAGTTCTTCATGTCCGCGTTCAGACGCGCCACGCGTGCGGTCAGCGCCGGCTGGTCGTCCGCTGGTTCCTCATTGTTGGCAGCGTAGACGTTGTCACGGTACTTTTGCAGCTGGCCGCCCCAGATGCCGCCGAAGTACATGTAGTAGGCGCCGTCGTTGTCCTCAAAGACCGCAGGATCGATCGAATAGCTGCCTTCGATTGCCGTCGGCTCTGGCTTGAAAGGGCCGGCCGGCTTATCGCCAACCGCCACGCCGATCTGGAAGATGCCGTCAGCGCGCTTGGCAGGGAAGTACAGGTAGTATTTGCCGTCCTTGTGGGCGGCGTCCGGTGCCCACATCTGGCGCTCGGCCCATGGCACGTCTTTCACATGCAGGGCGACGCCGTGATCGGTGGCGGCGCCGTCCGGGCTATCCATCGACAGGATATGGTAGTCCTCCATGCCGAAATGATCGCCGTTGTCGTTGAACGGAATGCCTGCTTCGATATCGTGCGACGGGTAGATATACAGCTTTCCTTCAAACACGTGGGCCGACGGGTCGGCGGTGTAGATGTGACTTACCAGTGGCTGCGAGATGGCGCGCGTCAAGGCCAGTTCTTCGGCCGGAGTCAGTTGTTCGGACATTGCGTACCTTTTAGTTCGTTGCGGCGCGGCGCGCCAGCAGATCGAGTTCGATCCGGCGCTCGGTGGCCTTGTTGATTTCGTACCAGCACAGCAGGGCCACGCCCAGCAGGAATGGAATCGACGCGTAGACGCTGATCGACAGGCGGATACCATTGGCCACCGATTCCGGTTGCACCGCTTGCGCGCCGTCATAGCCATAGCCGGACAGCAGTCCCGCGACCAGCGCGCTGCCGATGCTCAGGCCAGCCTTGAGGCCGAAGATCATCGCCGAGAACATCAGGGCGGTGGCGCGGCGGTTGTTCTTCCATTCGGAGTAGTCGGCCACGTCGGCGATCATCGCCCACAGCAGCGGGATGGTGATGCCGTAGAAGAAGCCGTGCATGATCTGCGAGGCGAACACCAGGCCGATCGAGGCAGGGCCGTAGAAAAAGAAGGCCAGCATGAACAGCGTGGACACCAGCAGCGCCGCGCCGAACACGTCGCGTTTGCCGAAGCGGTCCGCCAGCGGCTTGGAGAAACCGATACCGATGATCATGCAGACAATGCCGCCGCCGTTGAACAGGCTGAAGGCCGAGGTGGCAGGGTCTTCCGGCCACTGGAAGCGGGTCAGCCCGATGCTGATCAGCGCATTGTTCAGGTGATCGATGAAGCTGACGAAGCCGATGTCTTTCAGGAAGGCGGTCAGCGCATCCTGGCTCAGGTAGTTCTTGAAGTAATAGATGTACAGGCCGCCCTTCAGAGCCAGCGTAATAAAGACCAGGATGGTCAGCAGCAGCATCACCACCCAGGGCTTGTTGCCGATCAGGTCAGTGATGTCCTGGCGGATGCTGGAACGCTGGGCCGCCGTCGGCACGATACGTTCACGGGTGGTGACGAAGGCGATCAGGAAGAAGATGGTGCCTGCGACAGCGAAAATGATCATCGTGTTGCGGAAGCCCGCCACCTTGTCGCCGCCGCCGAGGATCAGCACCAGCGGCAGCAGCAGCACCTGGATGATCAGTTGCGCGATCATCACCGCCACAAAGCGGTAGGACGACAGGCTGTTGCGCTCTTCCATGCTGCCGGTCAGTACGCCGCTCAAGGCGGAGTAGGGCAGGTTGTTGGCCGAATAGACCAGCATCAGCATAATATAGGTCAGCGTGGCGTAGATGATCTTGCCGTTGTCGCCCAGGTTAGGCGTGCTGAAAGCGAGGATGGCGATCAGGCCGAAGGGCACTGCAGTCCACAGCAGCCATGGGCGGAATTTGCCCCAGCGGGTGACGGTGCGGTCGGCCAGCAAGCCCATCAGCGGATTGAAGCAGGCGCCGGTCAGACCGCCGATGAAGATAATGGTGGCGGCGGCATTGGCCGGGATCTTGTAGACGTCCGTGTAGAAGAAGGCAATAAACGTCAACAGTGTCTGGAAGATCAGGTTGGCAGCCAGGTCGCCCAGGCTATAGCCGATCTTTTCCACGACAGAGAGCTTCTCCGTCGCGCTCTGGTTGGCAGGGGTCATTGTGTCTCTCATTTTAAAGCCGGTCTCCACGGCTGTTTTCATGGTATTAACATGACTTAAACGCTAAATGAATAGCGCTATCATTTCATTGTCACTGTTCCAGACGGGGGCGTCAAGCGACATAATGGACGTATTCGAAAAAAGGGCTTTGCAGAAGTTCCCTGCATGTATATAATTCGGCCTCCTTTCCCTGATAGCTCAGTCGGTAGAGCGACGGACTGTTAATCCGCAGGTCCCTGGTTCGAGTCCAGGTCGGGGAGCCAGAATTAGAAAAGCCCAGCCTTCCGAGGTTGGGCTTTTTGCTTTGTAGCGGAGTTTTGAGATGGCAAAAAAGAAAGATGAACTCGATCCGGAAACACTGGAGCTGATCCAGTGGTGCATCGAGGTGGAAGGCTACCTGGTCAAAGGCGGCGCCACGGTGGAGCAGGCGCAGGAGCATATCGAGGAACAGGTGGAATGGTTCACGGATATGTTCTACGAGGGCCTGACACCGGAAGAAGCGGCCAAGGAAGCCCTGGCCTGATTCTTTAAAGCGCGCATTCGGCGGCGATGCGGATGGTGCGCTCGCTGCTGCTCGCGATACCGCGCCAGTAGTTGCTGCTGCCGTCGTCGTAGCGCTGCGCGCTGCGTGCGTCCGGCGCAAGCACGTTATTGGCTGCGAATTTCAGGGTGACGCCCGGCTTCAGTTGCCAGCTGGCGCGCAAGTCCAGGCGGCGTTCGATGCCGCGCTCGGACCATTGCGTCGCCGACGTGCGCGCGATGCCGCCTGTTTTTATATTCCAGTTGAATCCCGCAGTCGTGGCGGCGCTCAGGCGGTAATCCAGTCCGGCGTTGACGACCAGCGGCGTTTGTTCCCCGAGCCGGTTGTCCGGTCCCGGCACCGAGTCTACCCGCGACCAGTTGCGCGATACAGTCAATCGCGCCGTCGCGCCGCTTGCGCCAAACGACAGGCGCCCATCCATTTCAATGCCATTGGTCACCGCGCGGCCGCTGTTGCGCGGCGTGTTGACCCATTCTCCGCGGTCCTGGAATAACCAGGGCAGGATCACATCGCTGATGCGGCGCTGGTAGGCCGAAACGCTGACCATGCTGTCGCCTTTGAAATAGCTTTCGTACGCCAGATCCGCGCCCCACGCCAGTTCCGGACGCAAGTCGGGATTGCCCTGGTAATGCGGATTGGTCGGGCCGTTATCGTTATTCACCGTGTAGCGGCGCGGCACCAGGTCGCGCGTGGCGGGGGCCTTGTAGCTGCGCGCCAGCGCAAGCCGGAATTGATCGCGCTTTCCGGGCAGCCGCCATAACAAATGAGCGACGGGACTCCAGACGCTGGAATGGTTGGCGACAGCGTCGATGTCGCGGCCCGTGGTGCGCGTGCGCAGGCCCTCCCAGCGCAAGCCAATATAAACGTCCAGCTGCGGGAGCGGCGACCACTCATCCTGCGCGTACATGGCCAGGCGCGAGACGCGGGCGACGTAGCGCTGATCAAGTACGCCGAGGGGAATGCCCGTGGCGTCGGCGTCTTCCTGGCGCCGCCATTCGGAGCGGCGGGCCAGCGTGCCATCCCAACCCACGGACATGGCGTGTCCGCTATCGCCGCCGATGCGCAGTTTACCGCTGCTGCTGGCGCCATCGTCGATGGCGTTCGAGAGCACGTGGCGCTGCCACAGTTCCTCGTCTGCGGCACTGCTGCCGATAAAGCGGTAGTCGCTGTTGCGGCGGCTGTGGGCCAGTCCGGCTTTCCATTCGAAGCGCCCATTTTCGCCAAGGCGCTGGCCGCCTTCGACGTCGCTGCGCGCGGTGACGGTGTGGGCGCTGGATGCGAAGCCGTTGTGCGGGTAGTCGCTGGATGCGCCGGCCAGGATAGTTTCCTGGGCTTTGTCGTGATTGTCGCTGTTCGCAATATCCAGCAGGCTTTGCCAGGATAGCGTGGCGCCATCCTTCCATTTCCAGTTCAGGCGCGGCGTGAGGCCGAGCCGGTCGATGGTGCCGCCTTCAGCATCGCTGGTGACACGGCTGGCATCAGGATTGATTTCCGTGGTCGTGTTGCTGGTGCTGCGGTGCGAGCGCGTCGCGCGGGCGGCCAGCGTGCCGGACATGATGTCGCCGGGGCGGGAGAGATCCAGCGCCGCTTCCGGCGACCAGCCTGCCGATCCGTGCGTGCCGGCCAGGGTGGCCAGCGTTTGCGCACGCGCGGCCGACTTGCGCAGGACGATGTTGATGCTCCCTGCAATGCCCTGCGTGCTGCTGTCCGCGCTGGCGCTGCGCAGGATTTCGACGCGCTCGATCAGCTCCGGCGCCAGGCTGTCCGGAGAAAAGCCCGGTGGCGCCGGATCGCCGTTGATCAGGAATTGCGTGCGTCCGCCACCCAGTCCGCGCAGCTGGACTTTGCTGCCGTTGATCACGATGCCCGGCTGGCGGCGCAGCGCATCGGCCACGCTGGCATCACCGTAGCGCGTCAGCTCGTCGCGTGAGACCACGATGCGGCCCGCCATATCCTGTCTGCGCAGTTGGAGGCCGCTGTCGGCCTTGATTTCCACGCGGGCGATGTCTTCTTCCGCATTCGCCGCAAGGGCGGTCGTGAGCAGGGGAACAATCAGCAGGGCTGGGCGCATTGCACATGACAATAAGTGAGGACGGAGCGCATTGTCGTGCAAGCGCGATGCCTTGCCAATATGGAGAGTGACGAAAGCCGCCGCGATAGGGATGAACGCGGATTTTGGACTGCTATACTGCGCCGCGATGAGAACCTCGACTCCCATTCCCGCCTGGTTGCGCGCCTTGCTGATCAACTTTGCGCTATGGACTGCATTGTGCGCGGTCGCGGGCATGACCACGCTGGGCGATGCCGCGCACGATGGCGACACCCGCAGCTACTGGCGCATGACGGCGGGCTGGTGGTGCGGCTATGTGGCGATGATGGTGCAGAGCTTTGCACTCTATATGATTTATCGCCGCCATCCCGGCTGGTTGTCGACTCCGCGCCGGATCGCAGCCGGGTATGCGGCGTTCATGGTGCTGTGCTGGCCGAGCGCGATGCTGGGACTCGCGTTCCGGCGCTGCTTCAAATTCGACCTGGCGCCGACGCTGGCCAATGCCTGGCATTACTGGACCACGATGGACAAGTTCGAGTGGTTCGTGGTCTTTGTTCTGCTGACGATGGCGTTCGGTGCGGTGGCGGCGATTCTGCTGTGGCGCCAGCGGCAGCAGCATGCGTCCGAGTTGGCGCAGGCGCGCTTGTCGCTGGAGCGCCAGCGGCTGGCCGCGCTGCGCGGGCAGCTGGAGCCGCACTTCATGTTCAACACGCTGAGCGCGATCAGCGCCATGGTACGCATGGACGATAAACCGCTGGCGCTGGATGGCCTTTCCCGCCTGGGCGATCTGCTGCAATACGCTTTGTCGAGCAGCGAGCGCGATTGGGTGGATATGGAACAGGAGCTGCGGTTCGTTCAGGACTATCTGGATTTACAGCGGCTGCGCTTTGGGCCGCGCCTGCAAGTGCGCGTGGAAGGCGCAGGCATACTGGATGATGGCATCGAGTGTCCGCCCATGCTGCTGCAGCCACTGGTCGAAAACGCGCTGCGCCACGATCTCGAAAGCCATGATGAGGCCAGCGATATTGCGATTGGTTTTGCGCGCGAGGGCAGCACGCTGCGGGTGACGGTCAGCAATCCGATTCGGCCGCATACTGCGCCGTCGGCAGGGCTGGGCATTGGCTTGCGCGGCATCAGGGCGCGTTTGCAACTCGCTTATGGTGGGGCGGCGTCACTGGACACTGCGCAGGTGGCTGGCCGCTTCGAAGCAGTGTTACGCGTTCCAGTGGAGGCGGACGAATGAGCGCGCCGCTGAAGGTGCTGATTGTCGACGATGAGGCGCATGCGCGCACCAATCTGAGACTGGCGCTGGCGGCGTTGCCGGGTTGGGTGGTGGTGGGAGAGTGCGCAAGTGCCATGCTGGCGCGCACGCGGCTGGCAGAGGGCGGCGTGGATGTGCTGCTGCTGGACGTGCAAATGCCGGTGGAGTCCGGATTGGAGCTGGCGCGCGAGTTGAGCCGGCAGGAGACGCCGCCGCTGGTCATCTTCGTGACCGCGCATCGCGGCCACGCCCTGGAAGCCTTCGACGCGCATGCGCTGGACTATATCGTGAAGCCGGTCGACGAGCGGCGGTTGCAGCGGGCGCTCGAACGCGCCAGCGCACTGCTCGGGCAGCGCGCAGCCTATACCCAGGCCTTGCGGCACTTTACCGATCCCGCGCCGGGCTATTGGCGCGAGCTGACGGTGCGCTCAGTGGGACGAATTGAACGGGTCAACCTGGACGACGTGTTGTGGATCGATACGGCGGGCAATTACGTGGAGCTGCATCTGGCAGAGCGTTCCCTGCTTCATCGCAGTACGCTGACGGAGCTGGAGCGCTATCTCGATCCGTCCCACTTCCTGCGCATTCACCGGCGCATGCTGGTGCGGCGCAGCCAGATGGCCGCGCTACGTCTGACGCCGGATGGCATGACCTTAACCTTGAAATGCGGGCAGAACCTGCCAGTCAGCGAGCGCTATGCAATGGCAGCGAAAGCAGCGCTGAAGAGTTAGCGAAAAAAGGGCCGCGTCGAATAACGCGGCCCTTGTCATTTGGCCCGCCACCGGGGCGGCGGGCAAGCACTCGCTTAGAACACGTAACGTGCGGTCGCGGTGAAGTAACGGCCCTTGTTGTCGTGCAGACCTTCCAGGTAACCTGGCAGCGGCGTCGCCGAGGTGTTCACACCCTGGCTCGGAGCGTATGGTGCAGCCTTGTCGAACAGGTTCTTGATGTTCAGGCTCAGCGTCACGTTCTTGAAGCCGGTGTAGGTGTAGCCCAGGCCGGCCGTGGTCCAGCTCTTGATCGCGCAATCCGGGAAGTATTCCTCGTACAGCGGCGTGGTGGTGTCGCGATTCTGTTCTGCATCGGTCGGCTTGCGAGTGCCGTAGTGGCAGAACGGCTGCGCGTAAGTCACGTCGCCGTTATAGCCACGCATCAGCGAGATCGGACCAACATAGTTCACCGAGGCGTTCACAGCGTGGTCGCCGAAGCTCCAGCTGGACGACAGGTTGAACTTGAAGCGTGGGATGCGAGTGTTGTTGGACAGGTTCCAGTCCCACAGGCCCGGATCGTGACCCACCGTATTGTGCTCGATGTCGCCAGGGTTCTGAGCGATCTTGTAGGAGATCACGTAGGTTGCCGACAGCTTGGTGCTCAGGGCACCGTAAGCACCCAGGCTGTTGCGCATGGAGCCGTCGAAGTCAATACCGCTGGTTTCAGTCGCGCCCTGGTTCAGCCAGGGCTCGCGCACCATCAGCAGCGGTCCGGTGCCTGGAATCGGCTTGCCATTTACGTCGGTGACGAAGTTGACCGGGTTGGTGTCGCGCACCACGTTGCCCGGATTCTTGTCTTCGTTCTTCAGCGCGTCGAAGGCCGAACCCAGGATCACTTCGCCTTCTTTGCGGATGCGGTACCAGTCGATCGTCATGCCGATGTTGGAGGCTGGCGCCAGCACGAAGCCGAAGCTGTAGCTGCGGGACTTCTCAGGCTTCAGATCCGGATTGGCGCCGCCGGTGCCGGCTGCGGACTTATTGCAGTCCTGTTCCGTTGCACCCGGACGTGGTGTTTCTTCGTCGGTGTTGCAGCGCTTCGGATCGTACAGATTTTGCAGGAAGAACTGAGCGCCACCCGGCGTGGTCTGATTCAGTGCCGGAGCACGGAAGCCGCGGCTGTAGGACGCACGAACCGAGAACGATTCAACCGGGGTCCACTTCGCGCCCAGCTGTGGGACGAAGTTGGTTTCCAGACCATCGTATTTGTCGATGCGGCCCGCCGCGGACAGCTCGACGCTCTTCAGCACCGGAGCGCGGAATTCAGCGAAGGCCGACTTCACATTGCGACGGCCGTGCAGGACGGTATTGGCCAGGCCGAGAATATTTCCGGTGGCAACCAGGTCGTCCGGCGTGAGGTCGATTTTCTCCTGACGGAATTCGCCGCCCAGTGCCACGCCCATCGCGCCGCCTGGCAGTTGGCCGAACTCGCGATTGGCTTTGAAGTCCAGCTGGGTGATGGAGGCCTTGTTATCGGAAGTGACGTCGCGTCCCAGCGTCGGATCGGCCGCCAGCTGCGCCAGCGTGGTGCCGGTGTTCAGCTTGCGCAGGGTTGGCAGATAAAGCTGGCCGTAAGAGGTGTCCTTGCGGTGCGCTTCGTTCCACAGCAAGGCGCTGTCGATATCCCAGCCGCCCAGGCTGCCGCGTACGCCGACCAGGGCGCGCAGATTGTCGTTGACGTTCCTGTTACCGCCGCGCAGGTTCTCAAAGCGGTAGCCGACGGAGGCGCGCGCATTCGGGAATGGGTTGTCCGGATGGCCGATCGGCAGGATGACCTGGAATGGATCGCCCACGCCATCAGCGGTGAAGTTGGTGGTCTGGCTCTGGGCCAGTGTGCGCGGAGCGCCGGTGTAATCGCGCTCGGTGCGGTTATAGGACAGCTCGGAGTAAGCCTGGAAGTCGCCGCCCAGTTTCAGTTCCCCGTGCGACAGGAAGTTGTAATCCTTGCCTGCCGATTGCGCCTCGGTGGTCGACGGCAGATCGTAGTTACAGAACTTGCGGTCGATGAAAACGGACGATGCGGACAGGCCCATGGTGCGGCTGCCTACCAGCTGGCGCGACGGATCGCAGTTCAGCGAGATCACCAGCCGCTGGTCGCGCGTGGCCTGGGTTACGCCGAAGTTCTTCGAGCCCGGTGCGCTCTCGCGATAGAACACTGGCGAGGCAGAGACGGTGCTGCCGTAAGGCGTGGCGAAGCGGCCGTTCAGGGTCTTGTACAGATCCCATTCCACGTCCTTGGCATCGATACGCGCTGTGCGGTCGCGTTTTTGTACATCCAGAGTGGCGAAGACGGTGTAGCCGTCGGTATCCAGATCGCCTTTGCCGGCCAACAAGCTGAAGCCCTTGCGGCGGAATTCGTTGTCGTCGTTGCCGCTGTAACGAGCCGAGACTTCCACGCCTTTGTAGCTGGTTTTGGTGATGAAGTTGATCACGCCGGCGATGGCGTCGGAACCGTAAATGGCCGATGCGCCTTCCTTCAGCACTTCCACGCGCTCGATGGCGGAGACCGGAATGCTGTTCAGGTCATACATCGTGGAGTTGCCGTTGTTCGGATCGGCGTAAGCGCCCGGCGTCATGCGGCGGCCGTTCAACAGGATCAGGGTGGAGGTCGAGGTCAGGCCGCGCAGGGAGGCGGTAGACGCGCCGCGAGCGAAGCCGCCATCGGAAGAATCGAAATTACCGTCACTGCCCATGGCAGGGATGAACTTCAGCAGATCCTGGACGGAGGTGGCACCGGTGTCCTTGATGTCTTGCGCGGTGATTACCTGTACCACGCTGGTGGTTTCCTTGGCGGTGCGCTTCAGGTTGGAACCGGTAACGTAGACGGTGGTGGTGGGTTGGTTGGCTGCCTGTTGGGCAAGTGCCAGGTCGGCTGCACCGAACGCCAGGGTAATGGCGAGGGCAGCGGTTTTCAAAGTCGGCTGCTTGATCAAATCTCACTCCATGCGATTTTTACTTGAACATTTCTCTCTTTGCCTTCTTCGAGGCAAATGTAACTATCGCATGACAATTCTTACATTTAGAAACAACTATTAAGGTTTCATTAATTGTTTTCGTAGAAACGTTGTTTTTTTGCGTTCACAAACGGTAAACGAAACTTGGTCTACTTAGTTACTTTCGTTTGATGTCGTTTGCGAAATTGCAATGGATCGCGCGTATTCGGCGGGGGATTGCCCGATCAGCGCGCGAAAGTCGCGGACGAAGTGGGCCTGGTCGAAATAGCCTAATTGCAGGGCCAGATCGGCCCAGTTGATGACGGCGCCGGATTGCACCTGGGCAATGGCTTCATGCAGGCGGTAGCGCTTGATGGTCCATTTGGGACCGATGCCCACGTATTTCTGGAACAGGCGCTGGAGGGTGCGCTTGTCCAGTCCGGCCAGCGTTTCGACTTGCTCGACGGAGGTCAGCGTGAGGTCGCTGGCGATGGCGGCCACGATGTTATTGATTCGCGCGACGTTCGGGTCCGGCGCGGGCAGGGCGGCCAGCAGCATGGCTTCCGCAGCGGCGGGCATGTCGTCCACTTGAGCGCATCGGATGAGGTCAGCGGCGGAGGCGAAGACCTGGCTGGCGGCGATGCTGTCGTTGGCCAGCGCGGCCACGGGCGAGCGCAGGAAGGGCTGGAAACCGGCCGGTTTGAATTTGATGCCGAAGGCGAAGTCGTAGCCCTCCAGCCTGCGGTCGAAACGGTCCGTATGCACGCCGTAGATGCGCGCATCGCCGCGCTCAACGACCAGATGCACGTTCGGATGCGGCAGCGTGGCTTGCTGCTGGGCTGGCAGTCCGCGCAAATCCCATTGCACGAACCAGAAGTGTTCGATGTGATCGGCCAGCGCGGCCGGTGGCATTAGGCGTTCGTGGCGGAACTCGCCTTGCGCGAAGTGCGGGCGCAGCACGCCGCGGGCCTTGCCGGGAACATTAGTCATTGTCGCGTTTTTCCAATCATTGCCGGTGTGGCAGCCGTAAAGTGCAGATTCTATCGAATGAAGGAGGAGAGCAATGATGGTTGGAACTTTGGCGCTTGCGCTGGCGATGTCCCACGCGGCGGGCCAGTTCGAAGTGAAGATGACGCCGCAGACACCGTCGCCGGGCATCGAGCAGGCCGGCCTGGGACGTATGACGCTGGATAAGCAGTATCAAGGCGACCTGGTGGCGCATGGACTGGGCGAGATGCTGTCCGTGCGCGCCGAGACGGCGGGATCGGCGGGCTATGTGGCAATGGAGCGCGTGGACGGCAGCCTGCATGGCCGCAAAGGCAGCTTCGTGCTGCAGCATAGCGGGACGATGAATCGCGGCACCCCGTCATTGGTGCTGACGGTGGTGCCGGATTCGGGTAGCGGCGAGCTGACTGGTTTGTCCGGCTCGATGACGATTGAGATCAAGGGCGGACAGCACTTCTACAAGATGGACTACCAGCTGCCATAAGGCTTACTTCACCTGGTAGACCATGGCCGCGCCGCCTACCGCCACGCCCTGGCTATCAAGCTGGGAAACGTTGATCACGAACTGTTCACCCGATTGCGCGCCGTCCGGAATCGTGGTCTGCATGGACATCGGATACATGATGCCCGCGTCCTTTTCCATGGTGATCTGCACGATCGGCTGTTTCAGTTCCACATAGCGTTTGCCGTTGCGCAGGACTACGTCTCCGCCTTGCACGCTCACGTTGCCCAGCGTGTGCTTCGGAATGCAATCGAAACGCGAGCCCTTGTTCAGCGTGAGGATGCCGCAGCAGCAGCCGAAGCGTGTCTTGACCTTGGTGTCCTGCAGGAAGATCAGGCTGTTCTCGCACATGGTTTCGTCCATTTCCTGGTCCGGCCCTGGCGTCGGTGCGGCCTGGTTGGCGAAGTCAACGGCAGGGAAGGCGGCGCCGTCTTCGTCGAGCGACAACGTGAGCGGCATCGCAACCGGCAGGCGGCTGCGGTCGATCACGATGGACACTTTGCGTTCCAGGTTATAGCGGCTGGCCACCACGAAAGGGAAGGCGACGCTGGCATTGCCGATGACATCGATCACCGACAGATTGCGCTGCGCCAGATTATTCAGGCGCGGCGTGATCGGATTCGCGGACAGCGGCACGGTGGAGAAGGCGTAATCGTTGTCCGAATTGACCACGGCCAGCAGGCAGGGATGCCATGGATGATTGGCTTCCCAGCCGTACAGCGTGTCCGTCTGCGCCGACTCGATTCGGAACTTGGCCATCACCGTGCCGCCCGCCGGAACATTGGCGAAGGTCGCCGTGACCGGCGTTGGGCTGACGTGCATGCCGTCCACCAGCGTCCAGTCGGGAGGGTAGACGAATTGCAGGCCGACATAAGGCGTGATGCGGGTGTGGACTGTGACGTTGCGTGCGGCGCGGGAGCCGTTGTTCGTCACGCGCACGTAGATGTAGTTGGCCTGGCCGCGCTCCACGTTCTTCGACTTGGCCGGATCGGCGGGCACGAAGACATTGTCGTCCGTGATGCGCACGACGATGTCCGAGAAGTCCCAGAAATTACTGCCGGTGTAAGGCTCGGCGCCAGTGTCGTTGGGCGCATCCTTGATCAGCA
The DNA here is from genome assembly GCF_052114165.1 of Pseudoduganella sp. RAF19. NCBI lineage: Bacteria > Pseudomonadati > Pseudomonadota > Betaproteobacteria > Burkholderiales > Oxalobacteraceae > Pseudoduganella > Pseudoduganella sp. RAF19. The sequence continues at coordinate 21,245 of NZ_JBFREF010000001.1, forward strand.
CATCCGCTTCATCGAGGGCGCGCAGCACGTTGATGCGGCCATAGCCCATCTCCTGATTCCAGCTGCCATTGGACTTGCCAACCGTTTCGGCATAGGCCACCGAACCGACTTTCTGGGCGGTGCGCTCGATATGGGCGCGCACCTGGGCACTGGTCAGCATGGGATAAGCGCTGCGGATCAGTGCCGCCAGGCCAGCCACGTGCGGCGTTGCGGACGAGGTGCCATTGAACACCAGGTCGTAATCGCCCGCAGCACCTGCGGTGGAGTTGTAGCCGCCGGTGCCGGAGATGTCCGTAGTCGGAATATGCACGCCGGGCGATACGACCGAAATCTGCGGGCCGAAATTCGAGCCCCACGGTTCGCCATCGGGGCTGGATGGCGTCTTGCGGTTGTCGACTTCGTCGGAGGCACCGACCGCGATCACCAGCGGGTTGGTGGCCGGGTAGGTGATCGGGCCATTGTAGTTATGCGTGGCGACGCACATCACCACGTCGTTGTTGTAGGCAGCCTGGATGGCCGGGTCGATGATGGCGTGGCTCCACGCATTCCAGCCAAAGCTCATGCTGATCACATGTGCGCCATGCGATGACGCGTAGTTGATGCCCGCCGCCACTTCCACATCGGTCCAGGCGTCGAAAGCGACCGGCAGCAACTTCGCCGTGCCGGCCACGCCGCTGATGCCGGTGCCATTGTTGAAGGTGGCCGCCACGATGCCAGCGCACGCCGTACCGTGCGGGCCGGTGGGCGAGCCGTCGCCGGACATGCTGCCCAGGTTGATGCCGCTGGAAATGAAGCGAGGTTTCAGGTCGGCGTGATTGAGGTCGCAGCCTTCATCAAGTATGCACACGACGACGGTGGCTGAGCCGGTCGTGATGTCCCAGCCGGTAGTGCCCGCGCCGCCGGCCTGGATGCGCGTCATATCCCACTGCTGCGGGAACAGGGTATCGCTGGGCGCGATCGAAGTTGGCGTCAGCAAGGGCATGGTCTCGAACTGGAAGTCCACCATGGCCGCGTTGGGTGAAGCCAACACCATATCGCGCAGTTGAAAGGAGTTTATTTCCTTCGGATTGGTGATCTGGAAGTAGCGATAGCCGTTCAGATAGCGCGATTTTTCCGGTACTTCCTGCAGCAGCGGCGCCGCTCCCTCAGGACCGGTGAGCTTCAGCGTGTCGGGCAGCAGCGGGACATTGCCGGCGCCGGTGTCGGTCTGGCCGCGCACCTTCAGCACGCCGGCATGGGGCAGGGGAGCGAGCAGGCCGCGGCGGCCATCTTCGCCGGCCTGGCGATAGACGGGACCGATCCAGTCCAGTCCCAGCCTGGCGCCTTCGGCTTCGACACGGGCGACGGCTGCGTCGCTCAGCGGTTTGCGGCCCTGCACGAAGTAGCGCGTTTTGGTGTGGTTGACGCGCTCGCCCGGAATGCCGCCGGCTTCCGGTTCATCTTCCAGAAACAGTTCCTGGCTGTGCAGGAATTGTTCGACCTCGGCCCGTTCGCGAGGCTGCTTGAACGCGATCAGCATGCGGGTGCGTTCGAGCGCCAAGGGCGCGCCCGAAGTGTGGGACATCTCTGTTGGAAAGTTTTTCATGGAAAGCTCCTTGACTGGTTATCTCCCCGCGAGGGGATCAGGCCAGTCTAGGAGCCTGAAAATGCGGCTCTTTGCGCTATGTCTAAAGTGCGTTCCTAGCATAGCGGCAAGGTGTTGGTATAGCTGAAATCTTATAGAGGGTATATAATCTCGGCTCTTTTTTTGAGTCGCCTTAGCAAGGCAGCATCAAAAGATCAAAACAACTACATTGCCCAGGCGTTAAGACCAGGGAGGGACGCGGAGACTGCGTTGCACACCTCGATGAACAACTAGGAAAGATAAATGATCAAACTGTCCAAGATGCACAAGCGTCTCCTGGCCCTGAGCGCAGTCATGCCGATGGCCGCCCTGGCACAAGAATCCCAGCCAACCGAAGCCGGCAAGATGGAAGTGGTCACCGTGACCGCCCAGCGCCGCGCTGAAAACGTTAAAGATGTTCCTGTTTCCGTTTCGACCATCAAGGGCGAAAAGCTGGACATCCTGATCTCCGGCGGCCAGGACATTCGCGTGCTGGCAGGTAAGACCCCATCGCTGAACGTGGAATCGTCCACCGGCCGTGTGTTCCCGCGTTTCTACATCCGCGGTTACGGTAACGCAGACTTCAGCGTGTTCGCATCGCAGCCAGTTTCCCTGATTTATGACGACATCGTGCAGGAAAACCCGATCCTGAAGGGTTACCCGATGTACGACCTGGCCAACGTGGAAGTGCTGCGTGGTCCGCAGGGCACCCTGTTCGGCCGCAACACCCCGGCCGGTGTGGTCAAGTTTGAATCCGCCAAGCCAAGCCTGAAGGGCATCGAGGGTTACTACAACCTGTCCTACGGTACCAACGCCACCGCCAACATCGAAGCGGCTGCCAACATTCCGCTGTCGAACGAATGGGCACTGCGCGCATCCACCCTGCGTGCACACCGCGACGACTACGTGAACAACAGCTTCACTGGCCAGAAGGACGCGTACGAAGGCTACAACGAACACGCCGAGCGCGTGCAGGTGCTGTACCAGCCGAACGGCGCGTTCAACGCCCTGTTCAACGTGCACCAGCGCACCACTACCGGCGACTCCCGCCTGTTCCGCGCCAACATCATCAAGAAGGGTACCAACGACTTCGTGGATGGCTTCGATCCTGAGCAGATCGCCATCAACGGCAAGGAAGGCCAGGAGCTGACCACCCGCGGCGCCAACGTGCGTCTGAGCTGGGATATCGGCCAGTACAAGCTGTTCTCGATCACCGGCTACGAAACCATCTCCCGCTATAACTCGCGCGGCGACATCGACGGTGGCAATCCGACCAATTTCCCAGCCGTTCCGTTCCAGGTTGAGACCGCTTCCTTCATCCCGGACCTGAAGCAGTATTCCCAGGAATTCCGTATTGAGTCGAAGTACGCTGGTCCGCTGAACTGGCAAGCCGGTATGTACTATTTCGACGAAGATGGCCAGGCCGGCCAGGACAACTACAACGTTGCCGGCGACCGCACCAGCCGCGTCGTGTCCCAGCAGAAGAATAAGGCCTGGGCGGCCTTCGGTTCCGTGAACTACAACGTGACCGACGCCTTCACCGTGCGTGGCGGCTTGCGCTTCACCCACGACCAGAAAGAGTTCAACACCCTGGAAGCCACCAACATCGTTCTGGTTGGCCCGAATGGCGTGGACGAAAGCAAGCATAAGCTGAACTGGGACCTGTCCGGTAACTACAAGCTGAACAACGACGTCAGCCTGTACGCCCGCATTGCAACCGGCTTCCGCGCTCCTTCCATCGCTGCTGCATCGACCTCCGTGCCGATCACCGTGGCTGACGCTGAAACCATCACTTCCTACGAAGCGGGTGTGAAGGCCGACCTGTGGAACCGCCGTGCCCGCGCATCCCTGAGCGTGTACGACTACGACGTGAAGAACCAGCAGCTGACCGTGGTGGGCGGTAACACCAACGTGACCAAGCTGATCAACGCTGCCAAGACCAAGGGCCGCGGCGTGGAAGGCGAAATCGAAGGCTTCATCACCAACGACTTCAAGGTGTCTGCATCGGCCTCGTACAACTTCACCGAGATCAAGGACCCGTCCCTGTCCGTGAACAAGTGCCCGACCTGCACCGTGCTGGACCCGATCAACGCTGCTGGCCGCGTCGTCATCGACGGCAACGCACTGCCACAGGCTCCGAAGTGGATTCTGAACGCCACCGCGCGCTACAACTATCCGCTGGCTGACGGCAACCTGTTCGTGCTGACCGACTGGTCCTACCGCTCGAAGGTCAACTTCTTCCTGTACGAAGCGACCGAGTTCACCGGCAAGCCTCTGACCGAAGGCGGCGTGCGCGTGGGCTACAACTGGCAAGGCGGCAAGTATGAAGTGGCTGTGTTCGGCCGCAACATCACCGACCAGCGCCGCATCACCGGCGCCATCGACTTCAACAACCTGACCGGCTTCATCAACGAGCCACGCGTCTGGGGCGTTCAGTTCAAAGGCGGCTTCTAAACAAGTTGCAGCCTGATACTGGACAGGCTGCTACGGGCTGTATATAATACGGCCTCTTTTCCCTGATAGCTCAGTCGGTAGAGCGACGGACTGTTAATCCGCAGGTCCCTGGTTCGAGTCCAGGTCGGGGAGCCAGAATTCAAAAAGGCCTTGTGTGCGAACACAAGGCCTTTTTACTTTTCTGTCCTCGCAGTTGCTCCGTTCTTTATTTTCTGGCATGTTATTGTTTTGAAAACATTGGACTATGCTATGGCAGAGATAAAGGCTTTTGAGGACGTGCAAGTTCCAACGCGCTATAAGCTGGCCGCGATATGGACTTCGGTGATGTTCTGCTACATCTACGCCGATTACTTCGAGCTCTATGTCCCCAACAAACTGCAAGGTATGCTGGCCGGGCAGATGGCCCCGCTTGGGCCGGTAACTCAAGGTGTTCTGGCCGGCACCGCTGCAATGCTTGCACTGCCGAGCCTGATGATCATGCTGTCCATGCTTCTCAAGCCAGTCGCGTGCCGCTGGTTGAATATCATCGTTGGCATCATCTACACAGTCATCGAAGTGTTAGTTATCTCCGGCAGCGGCTGGGCCTTTTACATCGGGATGGGCGGACTCGAGGCGGCGCTAACCGCATTCGTCGCCTGGACCGCTTGGAAATGGCCCCGAAGTGCCTGAGGATGCGCGAACATATCAACCGGACGGCTTGCGCGTTGCCCGCTCCAGTCGCCGATTATCCTTCACGTTAGGCTTATGAAATCGAAATTCCTGGGAAGCTGGCTTGCGTGCGCGGTTGTTGCATGAGGAGCGTAGTCTTTATCTTCCCCGCCTCTTGGTTCATACCCATCTTTCTCACTGCGATCGCCGCAATGCTTCTTTGTGGGTTAATTGCTCGGCTATTTGTGACCGACAATGGCCCCGGTAATCCGGTTGTCGATGCCGTGGCTACCATCTTAAATCGCTAGCCTGGCTCTGTCGGTAGTGCTGCTGGCAAGTGCCTGATTTAATAAACCGGACGTCCTGCACGCCTTGCGCTCCAGTCGCTGGTTATGAGTCGATGCGCGCCATTGTACAATGATGTGATCAAAATTATGAGGCTCTATGACCACGTTATTGATCATTGATATGCAAGTGGGGATGACCTGGCCTGAGGCTGAGGTCCGGAATAATCACGGGGCGGAGGTGGTCGTAGCTGGCCTTCTGAAAGCATGGCGTGAGCGTAAGGCACCGATCGTACATGTGCGCCATATGTCGCGCACACCGGGCTCGCCGTTCTGGCCGGGGCAGCCGGGCGTTGAGTTCCAGCTTGAATTGGCGCCGCTGCCGCATGAACATGTCGTCGAGAAGAATGTGCCGGATGCTTTCATCAACACGGGACTGGAGCGCTGGCTCCATGCGCGCGGGGAGTCGTCGGTGGTGATCGTTGGTGTCAGCACCAATAACTCGGTGGAGTCCACGGCGCGGACTGCGGGCAATCTCGGCTTCAAAACCTACGTGGTATCGGATGGGACTTACGCCTACGCGATGGACGATTTCAATGGTGTGAAGCGCTCGGCTGAAGATGTGCACGCGATGGCGCTGGCCAATCTTCACGGCGAGTATGCGACGGTCATTCACTCCTGCGAGGCATCGAAAATATGAAGCGTCTGGTATTACTGATTATCGCGGCGGCGATTTCCTGCGGCGCGGGCGCGCAGGCGAACTTTTGGAAGGACCGCTCCGGCAAGCCGATTGCTGAAACCGACTCGCTGAAGTCGAAGGACGACTTTGCGGGCATGGTCATCGTCACATCCGACGCAAATTGGGAAGAGAAGTGGGCGACGCCGCCGAACGTTGTGCCGGAGTTTAAAGAAGTCCGCACGCTGCCGAAAAACGAAAAGGCCTTCGTGCTGATATTCTTTTCGAACCCGAAGGTCTCGACTGAAGGACGGGCGGACGTTGGCTGTGATATTCGAATTACCGGCCCTGACGGTTCCATCCCGATGGATCAGCGGGACACCGTGTGCTACCAGGGCGCGTTCAAAGGCGCGCCGACGAATCTTTATCTGTCGGCGCCCGTGATAGGCTTTGTTGGCGAAGCGGCAGATCCGGCGGGTAAGTGGACGGTGTCGGTCACGCTTAAAGATCGTCTGCGCGGGACGGAACTGCCGCTCAAAACCTCATTCATGCTTCAGTGAACACCATATGACGAATCGCTTAGCTTCATGCAGCTGCGGCCAGCTGACGGCCCAAGTCACCGGAGAGCCGGTGCGGATCTCGCTTTGCCATTGCCTGGCGTGCCAGCGCCGGACTGGCAGCGCGTTTGGCGAACAAGCGCGATTTCGCCGCGAGCATGTTTCGATCGCGGGTGATTCAACGGAGTACGCTCGTGTCGGCGACGAAGGACGCCAGGCGAAATTCCACTTTTGTCCAAAATGCGGATCGACCGTGTTCTACGAGCTGGAAGGCATGGACAAATTCCTCGGGATTCCTGTCGGGGCATTTGCTGATCCAGACTTTCCGCCGCCTGGTATTTCAATTTTCGAGGAGCGAATGCATAGCTGGGTCGTTCCGCCTCCCGACGCCGAGCATATTCCGTGAGCGCAAAGGCAGTTGCCGGCGGCTCGGAGCTCGTCTATGGTGGCAAATCGTTTGCTCATCACAGCGATCATGAGCTGGATTTGCGCCTGACCAGAAAGCTCATTCAACAGCAGGGGCTGTCGCATCCGCCGGGCTCCGTTCACCATCCCAAGCGCTCGCCGAATCAGCTATAACGGCCATTCCAGGCAAATTGGCATACCTTTATCGAAATAAGTTATAGCTCCGCGCGGCGCTGGCGGAAGGATAATTTTTCCATTTCGAACAGGAGGTCGGATGGGCGTGAATGCGACGCGGCGGCAGTTGATGGTGTCTCTGGGATTGGCGACGGCATTTCCCGGCCTTGCCGGGGCGGCGGTAACCGCCACTACGCGTGCTGGGCGCGAGGATCTCGAACTCTGGTACGACAAGCCCGCTGGCCAGTGGGTAGAGGCGCTGCCGGTCGGGAATGGGCGGCTTGGTGCGATGGTGTTTGGCCGTGTTGGTCAGGAGCGCCTGCAGCTGAATGAGGACACCTTGTACGCCGGCGGTCCGAATGATCCCACTCCGCCAGGCTCCCTTGAAGCGCTGCCAAAAGTGCGCGCGCTGATCGACGAAGGCAAGTTCAAGGAAGCGAACGATCTGTGTGGTTCGACCATGATTGCACACCAGCAGATGCCGTATGGTGCTGCGGGTGATTTGCTGATCGATTTCCTGCGGCCAGCCGAGGCCAAAGGGTATCGGCGCTCGCTCAGTCTGGATACGGCCATCACGACCACACGCTTTGCTGCCGGTGCTGCACGCTTCTCACGTGAAGTGTTTGCCAGCCATCCGGATCAGGTGATTGTGATGCACTTGACCGCCTCCGGCGCAGGCGTGCTGGATTTTGACATCGGCTATCGGCATCCGGATACGGCAAAGTATGGCACGACAGCGTCCACCGATAAAGAGGACCTGCGGGCCGGCCAGCGTCCGGCTGATTTGTCGCTGCGTGCGGACGGAGAGAACGCGCTTCTGATCGAGGGGCGCAATATCGAATCGTCCGGAGTGCCGGGGGCGCTGCGCTACGCCGTGCGTGTGCAAGTCGTCGGCGATGGCAAAGTAAAGGTCGATGGGGATCGCCTCCTGGTGCGTGGCGCGCGCAATATTACGCTGCTGATCGGTGCTGCGACCAGCCATGTGAACTACGCCGACGTGAGCGGCGATCCGGTCGCGAAAGTCCGTGCTCAGACTACCGCTGCCGCGCGCAAGCCATACGCGCAGCTTCGCGCCGGCCACGTGAAGGCGCATCAGGCGCTGTTCCGGCGCCTGTCCATTCGCCTGGGCGATGGCGACGCCCGTCCGACCAATGAACGGATTGCGAGTGCGGAGACGCGGCCCGATCCAGCGTTGGCGGCCCTGTACGTGCAATACGCGCGCTATCTGCTGCTGTCCTCTTCACGCGACAGCGAGCCGGCCAATCTGCAGGGTCTCTGGAACGAGGGCACCAATCCGCCATGGGGCGGCAAGTACACCATCAACATCAACACGCAGATGAACTACTGGCCCGCCGACGCGGCTAATATCGGCGAATGCATGGAGCCGCTGCTGCGCATGGTCGAAGGCATGGCTGTCAACGGCGCCATCACCGCACGCAAGTGTTATGGCGCGCGCGGTTGGGTGGCCCATCACAACACGGATCTCTGGCGCGCCACGGCGCCGATCGACGGGCCGCTGTGGGGCATCTGGCCAAGTGGCGGAGCGTGGCTGTGCAAGAACTTGTGGGACCACTACGAATATCACCAGGACGAGGCATGGCTGCGCCGCGTTTATCCTTTGCTGAAGGGGGCATCGCTGTTCTTTGTCGACACGCTGGTCGAAGATCCGCAAGGCCGGGGACTGGTGACGTCACCATCGATCTCGCCAGAGAATCAGCATCACAAAGGCGTGGCGATTTGCGCCGGCCCGGCGATGGACCGCCAGATTCTGCGCGATCTGTTCAGCAATACCCTGGCAGCGCACGCGCTATTAAAGGATAGCGACAGCGAATTTGCGCGGAGCGTGGCGACGGCGCGGGAACGGCTTCCCGCCGACCGCATCGGCGCGCAGGGCCAGTTGCAGGAATGGCTGGAGGACTGGGATGCCGGTGCTCCTGAGCAGCAGCATCGGCACGTATCGCATCTTTACGCCATCTATCCGTCGGAGCAGATCAATGTGCGCGCTAACCCGGAATTGATTGCCGCCGCCAGGGTGACGCTCAATACACGTGGCGACAAGTCGACCGGCTGGGCGACGGCATGGCGGCTGGCGTTGTGGGCGCGCATGGGCGATAGCGAGCGCGCGCATTCGATCCTGCTTGGCTTGCTGGGACCAGAGCGCACTTATCCGAATATGTTCGACGCGCATCCGCCATTCCAGATCGATGGCAATTTCGGCGGCACGGCAGGTATTCTGGAGATGGTGCTGCAGTCCTGGGGCGGTGAGATTCACGTGTTGCCGGCGCTGCCGAAGGCGTGGCCGGACGGTTACGTACGCGGCGTGCGCGCACGCGGCGGCATCGAGGCCGATGTCGAGTGGTCTGCCGGTCGCCTACGGCGGCTGGCCTTGCGTGGCAATCCTGGCGCCAGCGTTGTGGTCCGTCACGCAGGCCGAACGACGACGCTGACGCTGAACGCGCAAGGCCGCGCCGAATTCAGGCCAGTTTAAACACGCGTACCGACTGCGCCAGTTCGTCGGCGCGGTCGCGCAGCACGCTTGCGGCGGCGGCCATCTCTTCGACCAGCGCAGCATTCTGCTGGGTGGCATTGTCCATTTGCGTGATAGCTTCGCCCACCTGACTGACGCCCGTGCTTTGCTCGCCGCTGGCGACGCTGATTTCACCGACGATTTCCGTCACGCGGCGGATGCTGGCGACCACTTCGCCCATGGTGGCGCCGGCCTTGTCCACCAGCCCGGCGCCGGATTCCACGCGCTGTACGCTGTCCGTAATCAGGCCTTTGATTTCGCGCGCGGCTTCCGCGCTGCGGCTGGCCAGCGAGCGCACTTCGCCTGCGACAACGGCAAAGCCGCGTCCCTGTTCACCTGCACGCGCTGCTTCAACCGCGGCGTTCAAGGCCAGGATATTGGTCTGGAAGGCGATGCCGTCGATGACGTTAATGATGTCCGCAATGCGGCGGCTCGAATCGCTGATGCCACGCATGGTGTCGACCACTTGCGAAACGACGTTGCCGCCTTCGGCCGCGACCGCGCTGGCGTCCTGCGCCAGCTTGTTGGCCTGGCGTGCGTTGTCGGCGTTCTGCTTCACGGTTGTGTTGAGCTCTTCCATTGAGGCTGCTGTTTCTTCCAGCGCACTGGCCTGGGTTTCGGTACGGGCGCTCAGGTCCTGATTGCCTTGGGCGATTTCAGTGGAGGCGCCCAGCACGGCATCCGATCCATCGCGCACCTGGCGCACGACGCCCGCCAGCGCTGTCTGCATGCGCTGCAGCGCATCCAGCAGCTGGGCGATTTCGTCCTTCCCGTTGACCTGGATGGGACGTGCCAAATCTCCTTTGGCCACGGCTTCCGCCGCGCTGACCGCCATGCCCATCGAGCGCGTGATGTTCTGCACCAGGTGATAGCCGACGAAGCAGGCCAGGGCAATGCCGATTAAGATCGACGCGATGGAGATGCTGCGCAGCGTCGCACCGCGAGCCGCCGCCTCGTCGTACTGCTGCTTGGCGACGGAAGTCTGTAGCTTGATCAGGGAGTCCAGCGTGTCGGCGACCGGCGTATTCAGCTTGCGCAGCTTTTGCACGACGATGTCGCGCGTCTTGTCCAAATCGCCCGCCTGCAATGCGGCGACCGCGGGATTGATGCCTTCATCCAGCAGTTTGCCGTAAGTTTGCTCGAATTTTTTTGCCAGTTCGCCTTCTTCGGTGGTCAGGTCGCTGTCGCGGTAGTCCTTCCAGGCCTTGTCGATGACGGCCATATTCTCGCCAATCTGTTTCAGCGTGGCGGGAATGGACTCGGGTTTTGCATCCAGCACGGCGTAGGCGAGGGCGATGCGGTTGCGCAGATTCTGGCGGTTGACGGAGGCCAGATAGGCGGTAGGGACGGTGCGGTCTTCGTAGACTGAGCGCAGGGCTTCGTTGGACGTCTTCGTGCCATACAGGCCGATCCCGCCTAGGATGGCGAGCAAGATTGACATGAAGCCAACGAGCAGAAACAGACGAACAGAGATCTTCACGTTGTTCATTCTTCCTATCTCCCCTGTAATGATTTTTGGTTCAATATACCCCACGGTCGCTTGATTGAGTGATAATTTCGGTATGAAGAAGTTACCGCTTAAATTTTTGATCCCCGGCGGCGTCGCCGGGGTTGCACTGGCCTACACCGGTCTGGGGTTCCTGGCCGTTCCGGCCATCGTCAAGTCGCAGGCCGAAAGCATGGCGATGGAAAAGCTGCATCGCCAGCTGACTATCGACAAAGTGGAGTTCAATCCCTTTACTTTGTCGGCGTCGATACAGGGAGTGAAGATGATGGAGCCGGAGGGCGGCGCCGTCTTTGCCAGCTTTGATCGGCTTGGCGTGGACCTGTCCTGGCAGTCGCTGTCCAAGCTGGCGCCTGTGGTGCAGGAGACACGCCTGACAGGCCCTTATGTCCACCTGGTCCGCAAGGACGAAAACCACTACAGCATCGACGATATCCTGGCCCTGATTGCGGCCCAGCCGCCGTCGCCGGAGCCGGCGCGCTTCTCGGTGAATAACATCCAGGTGGAGCAGGGGCGGGGCGAGTTCGAGGACCGTCCGGCGGGCGTGACGCATAAAGTGGCGGACTTGAAGCTTGGGCTGCCGTTTGTGTCCTCGCTGCCTGCCGATGTGACGGTATTCGTCGAACCGCTGTTTAGCGCGAAGGTGAATGGTGCGCCGCTGCAGCTGAAGGGCAAAGCGCGTCCATTCGCGGAGCCGAAGGATTATGCGCTGGATCTGACGCTGGATGACGTTGATGTCACCGGCTATCTCGGCTATCTGCCTTATAAACCGCGCTTCAAGATGAGCGGTGCGCGCCTGAATACGGCGCTGCATCTGGCTTTCGTTCGGCCGAAGGATAAGCCAGCAACCATCGTCCTTGATGGCCGGGCCTCGCTGAAGTCGTTGGCATTGGCGGATTCGGACGGCAAGCAGTTGCTGAAGGTTGACGAGCTTTCCACGCAATTGGGCAAGCTGGATTTGCTGGCCAAGCGCTTCGACATCACGCGCGTAGGCATCGACGGTCTGGAACTGGCGATGCAGCGCGGGCGCAATGGCAAGCTGGATCTGGCGGAGCTGTTGTCGCCGCCCGCGGCCGCAGTTCCGGCGCCTGCCGCTGCGCCCGCGCCTGCTCCGAAAGCCGCGCCGTCCGCCGTACAAGTGGCCCTGAAGGAGTTGGCAGTACACGATGCCGCCGTGCGCTATGTGGACGATCCAATGCAAGCCGGCGTGCGCAAACTGAATCTGACCGTGCGCGACCTCGCCGCCGACATCGGCAAAAACACCATCGCTGTCGGCGCCATCGCCTCCGACAGCGCGGAGATCGACTATCGCCAGGGCCGCCGCACTGCGGCTGCTGCGCCCGCACCTGCGTCTACGTCTGCCGCTGCGAAAGCGAAGGAAGAGGGCGCGCAGATGCTGGTCACGATCGGCGATATCGATCTGAACAACTGGACCGGTCATGTGGAAGACGGCAGCAGCCATGCGCTGCCGGTGGTCTTCAATCTGTCGCCGGTAAGCCTGTCGATGCAGGGTTACTCCACCGCGGCGGAGAGCAGCAGCACGGTAGACCTGAAAGCGACCGTGAATAAATCGGGCCAGCTAAATATCAAGGGCAAGCTCGCGCTATCGCCGTTCGAGGGCGATCTGGCGCTGGACGTGAAAAACTTCGACCTGTTGCCGCTGCAGCCCTACGTGACCGACTACGTGAATCTGCGCCTGACGCAGGCGGCCATCTCCGGCAAGACCCAGCTCAAACTCGGTGGCGGCAAGGGCAGTTTGAAAGGTGATGTCAGCGTGAGCCGTCTGGCGACCGTGGACAAAGCCAGCGCCAATGATTTCCTGAGCTGGAAATCGCTGGCCTTCGATGGCATGGACATGAACTTCAGTCCCTTCTCGCTGAGCGTTGACCGGGTAGCACTCGCGGACTTCTTTGCCCGTGTGATTATCGACCCCAATGGCCGCATCAATGTGCAGGACGTGACGCGCAAGGAAGGCGAAGAAGAGAAAAGCCTGACGGAAGCAGGCACGCGTGCGAAGACTGCCGCTGCCGCCAAGGCGGCGCCGAAGCCCGAAGCGACGGCGCAATCATCCGAACCGCTGCCACCCATCCGCATCGGCAAGCTGGAACTGACCGGCGGGCGCGTACGCTTCACGGACAACTTCATCAAGCCGAACTACACGGCCAATCTGAAGGACCTGGGCGGCACGGTGACGGGGCTGTCATCGGATGATAAGAGCAGCGCGAACGTGAGCCTGAAGGGCAATGTGAACAGCGCGCCGCTGTCGATCGCGGGACGCGTGAATCCCTTGAAGCGCGATCTGTCACTGGATTTGCGAGCGGACGTACGCGGCATGGAACTGGCGCAGTTGTCTGCATACTCGGACAAGTACGTCGGCTACGGCATTGAGAAAGGCAAGCTGACGTTTGAAGTGGCTTACCAGCTGGAACACCGCCAGCTGAAGGCCGAAAACCGCCTGGTGCTGGACCAGCTCACCTTCGGCAAGGAGAGCACGAATCCGGATGCGCCGCGCATGCCGGTGCAGCTGGCCGTGGCGCTGCTGAGCGACCGCAATGGCGTCATCGATATCAATGTGCCGATCGGCGGTTCGCTGGACGATCCGCAATTCTCGATTGGCGGCATCATCCTCAAGATCATCGGCAATGCGATCATGAAGACGGTGACGGCGCCGTTCTCGCTGATTGGTTCGCTGTTTGGCGGTGGTGGCAGCGAAGAGCTGTCCATGCTCGAATTCGATGCCGGGCGCGCGGCTGTGCTACCTGCGAGCGAAAGCAAGCTGAAATCGATCGCCAAGGCGCTGACTGAGCGTCCAGGCCTGAAGCTCGATATCACGGGCCGTTACGATGCGAGCGAACTGGATGCGATGAAACAGGCAGCGCTGGAACGCAAGCTGCGCGCAGCGAAAACCAAGGATCTGCTGGCACGCGGCGGTACACTGCCGGAAGGCGGCGTCACCGTGAGCAAGGACGAGCGCGCGGGCTTGCTGGCCAAGGCGTACAAGGACGAGACGTTCAACAAGCCGCGCAATGTGCTGGGTCTTCAGAAGTCCCTGCCGCCGGAAGAGATGGAAAAACTCATCCTCGCCAATATCACCATCGAGGATGATGATTTGCTCGCGCTGGGTAATCGCCGCGCGCAGGCGGCGAAGGATTGGCTGATCAACACGGGACAGGTGCCAGGCGAGCGCATTTTCATCATTGGCGCCAAGCCGGCATCGAAAGACGATAAAGGCTCGGTGAGCCGCGTCGATTTCGCCCTGCACTAAGGTCCGTCAGGCGCGGGTTCCCTGCGCCTGTTTGCCGCTCAACTCACGCAGGATGGCTTCGTTGACGGCGGGCTGGTCGTCCGCCTTGCGGCGGGTGAGCAGTTTGCCGTCTACGACCACCTGCTCGTCGATCCAGCCGGCTGCATTTGGCGGCACGCCCTGAATTTCGTCACCCTGCGGTGTATGCGCGGATGTGCGCACGCGAACAGCAGCCGTGCGACAATGGGCCTTTATTGCCGAGGGAGGCCATATGCAATTGCAATTGGGTGAGAACTCTCTGTACTACGAATTGATAGCCGGTGACGACACGCGGCCGTTGCTGGTGTTTCTGCACGAAGGACTCGGCTGCACGGCCATGTGGAAGGATTTCCCGCGTCATTTGTGCGAGGCGACGGGACGCGCGGGGCTGGTCTACGACCGGCTGGGTTATGGCCAGTCTTCACCGCTGAGAAAGCGCCGCGGTATCAACTATCTCCACGAATATGCGCTGCTTGAGTTGCCGGAAGTGCTGGCACGGCTGGCCGATGGGCGCGAGTATGTGATCGTCGGCCATTCGGATGGCGCCAGCATTGCGCTCATCCACGCGGCGGACCAGCCGGCCGGTTTGCGCGGCGTGATCTCGGCAGCGGCGCATGTCTTTGTTGAACCGTTGACGCTGGAAGGCGTGCGCGTGGCGCGCGATTCGCATGGCGCGGGCAAGATGCGCGGACTGTCGCGCTACCACGGCGATAAGGCGGAGACCATCTTCTTCGCCTGGGCCGACACCTGGCTGGACCCCGCCTTCGTACACTGGAATATCGAGTACCTGCTGCCGTCGGTCGCTTGCCCCTTGCTGGCGATGCAAGGCCGCGATGACCAATATGGATCGGGCGCGCAGCTCGATTCGATCGCTGCGAAAGCGGTCAATGCGCGCAAGCTGGTGGTTGATGACTGTGGCCACAGTCCACACATCGAACAGCCGGATGCGGTGGTGGATTATATGGCGGAGTTCATTCGCTCCCTGTGACGCGGCAGGCACTGTCATAGGTCCAGCGCCCGGCGCAGGTGCGGGCATGACATAAGGCTGCCTCTTCTCCGGCCAGCCTGGCGCAGCGGCGCAGCAGGGTGGCCGTGCTTTGCTGGCCGTCCGCCGCATCCAGGCCGTTCGCATGGGCCATCAACGCGGCGAGCAGGGCGACGTCGCTATCGCGTTCCGAGGGCTTGATCGGCAACGCCGGGCTCTGTACCGGCGGCTTCGCAGCATGTGCCCGCGCGGATGGCGTAGTGGCGTGCGCCGCCATTGATGCTGCGGCCGACAGCGCTGCACCAGGCGCCGAAGCGGCGACGTGCTTCTGCAAGGGTTCATTCACAATCGCAGCTGCCAGCTGTTGCGCTTCTTCCTCACTCTTGACGATTGGCGGTGGCGGCGCCGGCTTGAGCGCCGGATGAAGCGCCGGATGAAGCGCAACGTCCGTTCCCCATTCAGTGATGGCCGCCGCCAGTGCCGCAACGCAGAGCGCAATGCCGGCCGCATACACAAGCTGCTTGCGCGGCGGACGTGATGCGGGCGGTGGAGGCTCGCTGCGGCCGTGCTCCAGCTGATTGAGAATGCGCTTTGACGAATCCACTGTACACCTCCTCGGCTTGATCTGGGCCGAAACGGCAGGTGCGCCGCTGCCCTACGATGAGCAAGTGTCGCGTGCGGCGCGGCGTCCCGTTTTGATGGAGCGCACCATGTTGCCAATTTTCGTGGTCATGTTATTCCTGCTGGTCTGCGGCGTAGGCTGGGTGTTGCTGTTTCCTGACGCCGGCGAGGCCGTGCAGCGTGGCGTGAGCGCATTGTTGGCGCAGATGACGCGCCTTCTGGGTGCCGTCACCGCAAACATCTCGCGCCAGGCGCCCAGTGTGGCCGAGGATGGAAGGGCGGGCATGCAGCTGCTTGCGGCGCTGCTTCGGCGGCATTGGATTCTGCTGACTGTCGCGTGCGCGCTGGTGGTGCTGCCGCCGTTGGCAGTCTGGCTGGCAGGCGGCAAAGTCGCTCTCCCTGAATCCGGCGCACGAAGCATCAATCCACAGTTGGAAAGCCTGCTGCGCGGCGAGCATCTGGTGCCGCCACCGCCGCTGCCGCCGATGGTATTCACGTCGGCCGAAGTGACAGTCGTGCGGCCGATGCTTGACACGGCCAATCGCAACTGGACACTGCTTGACTCCGAGTTTTCCCAGCGCCTGCTGGTGGTATTCAAGATCATGCGCGAGCAGCACGGTTATGAAATGGCCCTGCTGGAAGGCTATCGAAGTCCCGAACGCCAGAACCAGCTCGCCGACGCTGGCAATAACGTCACCAGCGCCCGTGCATTCCAGAGCTATCACCAATACGGCCTGGCTGCCGATTGCGCCTTCATGCGCGACGGCCATCTGGTGATCTCCGAGCGCGATCCCTGGGCCATGCGCGGCTATCAGCTGTATGGCGAGGTGGCCGAATCAGTCGGCCTGAATTGGGGCGGACGCTGGACGATGATGGATTTCGGTCATATCGAGCTGCGCAAACCACGCAAGGAGCATTGAGCTCGCTCAAAAAGGCTGTGCCGTGTTGATGGCACCATCGACCGGCTGCCCAACCTAATGCGAGCGACCATGCTGCGACGAATCTGGTACTTTCTGACCGACACGCGCAATCTCACCATCATAGGCTTCGCCGCATTGGCAGGCTTCTTCTGCCTTGGCGCCGAAGTGCTGGAACTGGCGCTGATCTGGGCTATCGTGGCCACGGCCGTCTGTCTGCTGTTGTGGCTTGCGGTATGGTGGCTGCGGCGCGTTCTGGCCGCGCACAAGGCCGAGCGCCTCGCCAGAGCGATGGAGCCGCCGCCGCCCGATCCGAACCAGCAGCAGCGTGACGACGTCAATGCCATCCACGACGAGATGCTGAAGGCGATCGGCACGATCAGGCACTCGAAACTGGGTATAGCGTCCGGCACACGGGCGCTGTATGAACTGCCGTGGTACATGATCATTGGGAATCCAGCTGCCGGCAAGAGCAGCGCGATTACGCAATCCGGCCTGCAGTTCCCCTTCGCAGACAGCAAAGTGGTGCAGGGCGTTGGCGGCACGCGCAATTGCGACTGGTTCTTCACGACCGAAGGCATACTGCTCGATACCGCAGGCCGTTACGCAGTAGAAGACGAACACCGTGGCGAGTGGGTGGGCTTTCTGGAACTATTGAAGAAGCACCGCTCGCGCGCGCCAATCAATGGCATTCTGATTGCCATCAGCGTTGCCGAGCTGCGCGGCGACGATCCTGAAGCTGCCATCAAGCTCGCACGCAGCTTGCGCAAACGTGTGCAGGACCTGATCGAACAGCTGGAAGTCTTCGCTCCCGTCTACGTGCTGTTCACCAAAGCCGATCTGATCGCTGGCTTCTCCGAATTCTTCGCCCACACGGAACGCAATGAGCGCGACCGTGTCTGGGGCGCGACCATGCCTTACAAGCGCAAGGCGGGCAGCAAGGAAATGCTTTCCTTCTTCGATCAAAGCTTCGATGAGCTGTGCGAAGGCCTGAAGGATATGGGTGTCGCCAATATGGCGCAGCAACGGCGTGATCGCGTGCTGCCCGGCGTTTATACCTTCCCGCTGGAGTTCGCCGCCGCACGCGTGCCGTTGCGCGCCTTCCTCGCCACCCTGTTCGAGGAAAATCCTTTTCAGTTCAAGCCGGTGTTTCGAGGCTTCTACTTCACCAGCGCCTTGCAGGAAGGCGCTCCATCGGGTGCTCAGACGCGGCGTGTGGCACGTCGTTTCGCGCTGGCCACCGCGATGCAGCCAGTGCCGCATGGTGCGCAGTCGGGCTTCTTCCTGTTGGATCTGTTTCGTAAGGTGATCTTCGCGGATAAGCAACTTGTATCGCAATACACAAGCCGCACGCGGATGCGTCTGAAGTATGCGGGCTTTGCCGCCGCGGCGCTGCTGCTTGGCGGTGCGCTAGGTGGCTGGAGCTGGTCCTACTCCGGCAATCGCGAACTGGTACGCGCCGTGCAGGCGGATCTCGACAAAGCCGTGCGTGTACAGAACGGTCGTCTGGACTTGCAATCGCGCCTGCAGGCGCTGGAGATCCTGCAGGATCGTATGGCCCAGCTGGAAAAACTGCGCAAAGAGCGTCCGTGGCTGCTGGACATGGGGCTGTACCAGGGGGCGCTACTCGAAGCAAAGCTGCGTGAGGAATACTTCGCCGGCATGAAAGAAGTTCTGGTCAAGCCGGTTGCCGCCAGCCTTGAAGCGCTGTTATATGACCATGCCAACGGCGTGCCGGAAGATGTCTATAACGCTTTGAAGACCTATCTGATGCTGTGCGAGCCCGCGCGCGCGGAAGCTACGCATATGACTGACCAGCTCACACGGCACTGGCGCGGCTGGCTGGAGTCGAACCGCGCCAGTATGCCGCGTGAGCAAATGATTCGCAGCGCTGAACGATTGCTGAACTTCTATCTGAGCCGGATGGGCGATTCCTCATGGCCGCGCATCGAACAGAAGCTGACGCTGGTCGACGCGGCGCGCGAGCATCTACGCCATGTCGTGCGCGGCATGCCGGCACGCGACCGGGTTTATGCCGAGGTGAAGGCGCGCGCCAATACGCGTTTCCAGAGCATGTCGGTGGCGCGCATCGCTGGCGAACAGGATCTGACCGTGATCGCCGGCAGCCACGCGATTCCCGGCGCCTTCACCCGCGAGGCATGGGAAAAGTATGTTGAGGGCGCGTTCAAAGAGGCCGCCGGTCACGAGCTGCAAAGCACGGATTGGGTGTTGAAGACTTCCAGCAAAGACGATCTGTCGTTGGAAGGAAGCCCGGAGCAAATTCAGAAGAACCTGGTGGAGATGTACAAAAGTGAATACGTAAAAGAATGGCGAGCCTTCGTGCAGGGCATCGCGATCGCCGACATGGGCAATTTCAATGGCGCGGTGGGTGCGATGAACCGGCTGGGCGACCCGCAAACTTCGCCTATCGCGAAGGTGCTCAACACCGTCTATGAGCAGACTGCCTGGGATAACCCGGCGGAACTCAACGCGCAGATGGCACAGGCGCAAACGGGCGTGATCTACTGGCTGCGGTCGCGGCTCTTCCAGCGCGCGCCGTCCGGCGTGAATATTCAGGTGAACCTGACGCCCGGCGAACGAGCGGTGGGCGCGGTCGGCCGCGAATTCGCCGCCTTGGGCAAGCTGGTCGCGCCGCGCGACAAGGATGCGTCACCGATCCGCGCGTATCTCGATGCGCTGTCGCGCTTGCGTACGCGGCTGAATAGCCTGAAGAATCAGGGCGATCCCGGTCCCGGCGCGCGCCAATTCATGCAGCAAACGCTGGAGGGATCGGGCTCCGAACTGGCCGACGCCTTGCGCCTGGTCGATGAACAAATGCTGATGGGGATGAACGATGTGCAGAAACAGGCGATCCGGCCCATCCTTGTACGGCCGCTGATTCAGACCTTTTCCATCATCATCGGCCCGGCGGAGGCCGAAATCAACAAGACCTGGCTGGCGCAGGTTTATGAGCCTTTCAACCGTTCGCTGGCGGGCAAATATCCCTTTACGCCCAATGCGCATATCGAAGCCAGTCAGGCGGAGATTGCGCAGTTCTTCGGCCCGGATGGGCTGGTTGCAAAATTCGTCAACACTGCCATGGGGCCGCTGGTTGTGCGGCGCGGAGATGTAATCGCGCCACGCACCTGGGCTGACATGGGCATCACGCTGGCGCCACAAGCCGTGCAGCGCTTTGCCGGATGGATCGCTCCAATCGGTGCGGGCGGGGTGGCGGCATCGGCGGCTGCGCAAACGGTGTTCCAGATCCTGCCGTCGCCCGCGCCGGGAACGCTGGAGTACACGATCGACATCGATGGCCAGCAGCTGCGCTACCGGAACACGCCGGCGCAGTGGGCAAATATGGTCCATCCGGGGCCGCAAGGTGTGCCGGGCGCGCACATCACGGCAGTGACCTTCGATGGACGCAATGTAGAGATTCTCAACGAGCCTGGCCAGTTCGGCCTGCGCCGCATGATTGAGGCGGCGACGCGCACGCGCAAGGAGGGCGGCGTGCACGAGTTGCGCTGGTCGGCAGGAGGCGTCAGTGTGGCGGTTGATCTGCGGATCATTAGCAGCCCCGAAGCGTCGCCTACTGCGCAGGCGCCGCAGGAACAGGGCTTCCGTGGCCTGCGTCTGCCGGAAACCATAGTCGGCGCTCCGCCCATCACTGCCGTCGCGACCATCACCGGAGAACACCAATGACGCAGCTCGCGATAAGCTACTTTGGCAAGCTGCCAGCGCGCAGCGATTTCGTAAAATCGGCCGGCGACCGGCGGCTGCTGGAACTGCTGGATCAGTGGCTGGCGGATGTGATGAATCAGCTGACACCCAATCCACGCTGGCGTCAGCACTACGATGCCATGCGTCCGGTGCACTTCGCCTTCATCGGCACACGCAATAAGGTGGCGATAGCGGGCCATCTCGCGGCCAGCCGGGACCAGTCCGAGCGGCGCTTTCCCTTCGTGACGATGAGCGCGATGAAGTTGGAAGATCCGCTGGCCTTTCTGCCTGGCAGCCCGCTGGTGTTGGCGCCGTTCTGGCAGGAGCTGGAGGAACACACGGCGGATGCTCAATCCGCTCACGATCCCGCCGC
The DNA here is from genome assembly GCF_052114165.1 of Pseudoduganella sp. RAF19. NCBI lineage: Bacteria > Pseudomonadati > Pseudomonadota > Betaproteobacteria > Burkholderiales > Oxalobacteraceae > Pseudoduganella > Pseudoduganella sp. RAF19. Next base: position 41,976 of record NZ_JBFREF010000001.1, read on the forward strand.
CGCGCTTCAGCGGCTTGCCGGGAGCGCGATAGACGTGGATGCGACGGGCCAGGACTGCATACAAAAGCTGAATAATTTCCTGACTCAGGCCACGCTGGCCGACCTGGATGCGATGCTGGAAATGAAGGGTGGTGCACGTCGCCTGGTCCTCACGCTTGGCCTGCTGCTATGGCCCATGCATGCCCACTCAGGCGCGCGGCTGTCGAAGAGCCTTGTGCTGCCGCTGCCCGCCGCTTTGCGCGAGCGCATGCTGAGTTGTGCATTCTGGCTGCAGCTGGGCAGCGTGTTCCTGCGCGGCGTAGACATGGAACTGGCGCTGTTTCTGTGCGAACGTGAAGGCCGGCACACGCTGGTTGCAGGTTTTAACGGCGCCAATGCGGCCACGCTGCAAGCGATCATCGATCCGGAATTCGCGGCCGAGCAGCAGATTGTCGTAGCGGACAACAACTGGCTGGAAAGCGAGCTGGCAGCGATGCCGGAGGCCGAACACCTGGCTGCCTGCCTGGCGCAGCCCCAGTTGCCGCTGGCCGCCGCCTTGCGGCTTTTCCGTGAAACCTTTTCCTGAGAGAGTGCGATATGCGCCGCCTGTTGCTTCTATTTGCGGTTCCATTCATTGTGCATGCGCAGGTCCCAGCGCCGCATCCCGGTCAGGTTCTGGTCAGCGGGACTGTGCCCGACGAAGCAGCCAAGGCAGCGTTGCTGCAAAAGGTACGCGATATGTACGGCACCGATCTGGTGGTCGACCAGATCGCCATCGGCACGGTGGCTATGCCGCCCGACTGGACCAGCCATGTGCAGAAGCTGATTACGTCAAATCTGAAACAAGTGACTAAAGGCCAACTGCGCATCGACGGCAGCACAATCAGTATCCGCGGCGAGGTCGCTAACGAGGCGCAACGGCAGCAGATTGCCAGCGATATGGCGACCAGCCTCAATCCCAGCTATACCGTCAACAATGGCCTGCGCGTCAGCGCCGCCGAGCAGGAAGTGCTGGACGCGGCGCTGGCCAGGCGCATCATCGAGTTCGAGAGTGGCCAGGCGGCGATCCGGCCTTCGGGGCAGGCGATTCTGGACGAGATGGCGGCAGCGCTGCAGAAGGTGAAGGGCAAGAAAGTCGAAGTCATTGGCCATACCGACAATACAGGCTTGCGCGAAACGAATCTGGCACTCAGTCTGGCCCGTGCCGAAGCAGTACGCTCTTATCTCGCGGCGAAAGGCATCAACACCGCGCTGATCTCCGTTTCCGGCCAGGGCCCGGATCGTCCAGTGGCAGAGAATTCGACGGCGGAAGGCCGCGCGCGCAACCGCCGCATCGAATTCCGCGTTGCCGATTAGGGCAGGGTGATCGTCAGGTTGGCCGGGCGTGGCGCCAGCTTGACGATGCCAGCGTAGGGCGCCAGCGCCGATTGCGCACTGCTGTCCAGCGATGACTTCAGACCGATGAAGACCCCTATGCCAAGCAAGGCAAACACGGAGCAAAGTGCCCACAGCGGCAGGCCAGTCCGCAATGTGTGAACCACCTGGTCGGGCCGGTCGGCGCGCGGCGCAAAGCCTTTGCTCTTGCCCTTGATATGGGCGATTTCGTCGCCCAGACGCGCGGTCATGTAGGCAAGACGATCGCCGCCGTCGAGCGCGTATTTTCCTTTGAAGCCGAGCAGCAGGCACATATGGAAGACCTGCAGCGCCTGTAGCCGTGCGCCGCCGCTGGTGCGCAGCGCTTCGAGCCGATCGAAGAAATGCTCACCCGCCAGCTGGTCGCCGAACTCCACCAGCTGCAAGGGGCGTTGTTCCCAGGCGTCGCGCAGCGGAAAATGCGATGCCAGCACGATTTCGTCGAGGGCTGCACAGAAGGCGTACTTCGCAGCATCGATGTCGTCGCCGTGTGCCCGCAGGTTGCGGGCGTCGCGGTCGAAGTCCTTAAGAAAGTTGCCGACCTTTTCCAGAAATTCCTCGCAGGCGGGAGGCTCGCTGCCGTTCCGCAGCAGGAAAAGCATGTGGAAGCCCTCGTGCATCAAGTCCAGCAGCGACTGAATGCGCACGCCGTCGGCGCTCGCTGCGGCGCCGAACAGGGACGGCGCGGCGCGCCGTTCGATTTGGGGAGTCATGCCGTCACCGCGATCAGTTCGAGCCGCAGATCCTTGATTCCTGCGGGCGCGTAGATGGAAATGGACTGAGCCTTCAGCATCTGCTCATACAGCACGCCGCGGTTCTCCAGCGCGAAGTAGTAGGTGTCGGGACGGACCGGGATGGCGGCGGGTACCTGTGGAGCGTGCGCCAGTTTGACACCCGGCATGGCGGAGAGCACGCATTTTTCCACGTCGTCCGGTGCCCCAACCTTGACCCGCAAAGGCACAACTTCCACCAGCTCCAGCGCGGGCAGTGCGGCGCCGATCGCCAGATAGAGCGTCGTATCGGTACCGATTTTTCCGGAATCGAGTTTGCCGAGGTGGTAGCAGGGCTTGTCCTCGGTGAGCGCGATGGCGAAGTAGCGGGCCGAGATCACGGTGTCCAGCAAGTCGCGGATGATGGCGTCCAGGCGCTGGAAGCCGTCGGCCGGCGATGAATGCTCGTAGACCGGGAGCTGATTGAGCTGATAGCTTTTTGAGTAGGTCATCAAGGCGCCGGCGAGACCCAGCATGGCCTCGAACAAGCGTTCCGGGTGCAGTTGCGGATGACGCAGATAGTGCATCAGCATGGCCGCCGAGGTGCTGGCCGTATGCAGCAGCCAGAAACTGGACACGTCACCCGAGCGGAATTCGATCACATTACGGCTGGGCTCCCGCATATGGCCTTGCAGGGCATTGACCTTGGCCTGCAGCGCGTCGAGGAGCTGTTCAAGTCGCTGTTTGAGGCGCGGTGCAGCGGATAGCGACAAGGCCGGCGGCAGGAATGAGGGATCGTGCTCGAAGCCGCCGGACACCACGCGCCGCAACCGCGCAACAGGAATGCAGTCGGATGCGCTGCGCGGCTCGAGATCGGTCAACAAGCGCACGGCGGGTTTCAGATAGGTGATTTCGGCCGCCATGGCTTCGGAGTAAAGGTCAGGCGTGTCCCGGTCATGGCGCACGAAGCGCGTGCCCGGCGCTTCGTAATTGCTGCTGTCCGGCGACATCAGGGGCAGCGATGCGTAGCAGGTCAGCTCCTGCACATTGGCGGGAACGCCGCTCAGGTCGAGTGCTGGCGGCAAGGGCACACAGTCGGGCGCTTCGATCAGCTCACCGTCGCGGAATATGGCGGACAAGGCGTCCAGCCGCAGCAGGTTGTTCTTCAGCGCCGGCATATCCCATTCGAGTGACTGAACGCCCCACAAGTATGGATGGATCGCTTGCGCCGTCTGATGCAAGCGCGCTTCGTGATAGCGGTCCTGCTGCTGGAAGTGCTGAGGACGGAGGAACAGGCCTTCCGCCCATAGCAGTTTTGATGCTGCACTCATTGAAAGCTCCTTATCTGACGGGGCTTGCGCCCGCACCCGCGCTGATCGCGCAGCTATTCAGGCCAACCGAGATACCGGATCTTTCAGCTTCCCTGGCTGGAAAGGCGAGCCGCCATTGTTGCGGACACGGTGCATTGAACAGGCCCACGACGCCGATATAGGCCGCATCGCGATCGAGCTTTTCGAGGGCATCGTAGTGTTGTCCGGGCACCAGCGTGACTTCGCGCATTTCGATCAGATCCGGACCGAGGTCGGACCCGTTCAGCAGGGAGTCGAACGATGCGCGCTGGAAGGCCGCCAGCTGCCGCAGCTTATAGATTCTGGTGACAAGTGCCAGCGGCTGGTCCTGCGGTCCAAAATTCAGACCAGGAGCGGCCTGCAGACGCAGCGCCACCTGGCGCTGAGGCGGTTCCGCGATGCGCAAGCCACCGCAGGCGCATAAGGCCAGCAACGGCATGAGGGCAAATGATTTCTTCATTACGACTCCTTCTGGTCAGGTGTCAATTAAATCTTCACCACAGCTGCGGGCTTTTGCGGCGGCGCAAAGCGTGAAAGAGACGCGCTCCGGACTTTGAGACAACGCAATCGCTGATGTGCACATCCCACCAATAATGGGCGACACCGCGAACAAGGAGACTCACGATGAGACTAATGTCGATACCCGTTCTGGCAGGTGCTGCGCTGCTCTCTGCCTGCGCCTCGGACGGCCAACAGATGCGGCTCGATCACTCGCCGGCCGCGTCGCTGGAGTCCATGGTGGCCGATGCCGACCGCGCAGCTGCAAGCGGCCAGCATGACAAGGCTTACGCCATTTTGAAGAATGCCGGTGCCAGCTGGCCCGCCGACAAGACGCCCTGGGTGCAGATGGCGCAAATGAAGTTCGATCGCGGCAGCTATGGCGAAGCCATCTCGAATGCGCTGGAGGCATTGCAGCGCGATCCCACCGACCGCACGGGAAATAGCATCATTGCCGTCAGCGGCCTGCGCCTGTCCACCAAGGCATTGGCGGACCTGAGCCAGCAAAACAATCTTGGTGGTCCCGTGCGCAGCGAGGCCCAGGAACTGGCGAAGCTGCTGCGCTCAAGTCTGGGCGAGGACGTCCTGGTGCCGCAACAGGGAGCCAACAGAACGGCCAAGCGCAGTGCACCGGCGCTGCCGCGCAGTGTTCCTGTGCAGGGCAAGACGCTCGTCCCATCACCGTCCAACAGCGCCGATCCCTTCGGCGCACTCAAATAGGAGAAGACCATGGCAAATGGCGATAGCGTGCAAAAGCGGCTGACCAAAGTTCGGGCGCCGCGTGTGCAAATGACCTACGACGTCGAGATTGGCGACGCGATGGAAAACAAGGAGCTGCCCTTCGTGGTGGGCGTGGTGGGCGACTTTGGCGGCAACTCGGACGTGGAGCAGAAACGCCTGAAGGACCGTAAATTCGTCGGCATCGACAACGGCAATTTCGACGAAGTTCTATGCGGCGTTGAACCGGTGGCGCGCTTCCAGGTCAAGAACACCCTGACTGGAGAGGGCGAATTCCCAGTCGAATTGCGCTTTCGGTCGATGGCGGACTTCCGGCCGGAGTCCGTGGTGCGGCAGGTCGAGCCACTCAGCAAACTGCTGGATACCCGTAGCAAGCTGGCCGATTTGCGCAACAAGCTGGCCGGCAACGACAAGCTGGAAGACTTGCTGACGGACGTGTTGCAAAACACCGAGCAGCTTTCCTCGCTGACGGACGAGGGGAAATAATATGTCCGCCCAATTGCAAGCAATGCCTGCCGCTGCGGCCGAATCGCTGGACTTGCTGGATCGCATCGTCGAAGAAAGCAAGGTGGCCAAATCCAGTGCCGAGCATGAACGCGCGCGTGACATCATCGCGGAGCTGGTGAATCAGGTGGTGCAGGGAACGGTGACGGTGTCGCATAATCTTTCCGCCACGCTGGACGCACGGGTGGCGGAACTGGATCGCCTGATATCCGCGCAACTGAGCGCCATCATGCACGCACCGGCATTCCAGAAGCTGGAGCAAAGCTGGACGGGCCTGCACTACCTTGTCCGCAATAGCGCCACCGGCCCTGGCCTGAAAGTGCGCATGCTGAACGCCACCAAACGTGAACTGGTGCGCGACTTTCAGAGCGCGCTGGAGTTCGATCAGAGCGTGATGTTCAAGAAAGTGTACGAAGAGGAGTTCGGCACTTTCGGTGGTGCGCCGTACGCGGCGCTGCTGGGCGACTTCGAGATCACACGCCAGCCGGAGGACATGTACTTCATCGAGCAGATGTCCCATGTGGCCGCAGCATCGCATGCACCCTTCATCACGGCGGCAGCGCCGGGCCTGTTCGGATTGGAGAGCTTCGGTGAACTCGGCAAGCCGCGCGATCTCGCCAAGGTGCTCGATACCGTCGAATACGCCAAATGGAAGGCTTTCCGCGATTCGGAGGACTCGCGCTATGTGGGCCTGGCCTTGCCGCGCTTTCTTGGCCGCCTGCCATTCAATCCGGTCGATGGCACCACGGTCGAAGGCTTCAACTTTGTGGAGGACGTCGACGGCACGGACCATGAACGCTACCTGTGGTGCAACGCAGCCTATGCCTTCGGGGCGAAACTGACCAAAGCGTTTGAGGAATTCGGATGGTGCGCCGCCATCCGTGGTGTGGAAGGCGGGGGACTGGTCGACGATCTGCCGACTCACACCTTTAAGACGGACGAGGGCGAAGTGGCGCTCAAATGCCCGACCGAAGTGGCCATTACCGACCGCCGCGAAAAGGAGTTGAGCGATCTCGGATTCATCGCTCTCGTCCACTGCAAAAACACGGCCTATGCGGCCTTCTTTGGCGCGCAATCGGCGCAGAAGGCCCGCAGGTACAGCTCGGAAGCGGCCAATGCCAACGCTGTACTGTCATCCCAGCTGCAATACATCTTCGCCGTTTCGCGCATCGCGCATTACATGAAGGCCATGATGCGCGACAAAGTAGGCAGCTTCAGTTCCGCCTCCAGCGTCGAAGACTTTCTGAATCGCTGGCTGATGAAGTATGTCCTGCTGGACGATAACGCGAGCCAGGAGCAGAAGGCGCAGTTCCCGCTGAGAGAGGCCTCGGTGCAGGTGCACGAGGTGCCTGGGCGGCCCGGCGTGTTCCGCGCCGTGAGCTTCCTGCGGCCGCATTTCCAGCTGGACGAACTGACCGTGTCTCTCCGTTTGGTCGCGGAGCTGCCGCAAACGACCAACTACTGATAACCCACCAGAGAAGAGGAGCATGCAATGGCAATTGACGTCTACCTGTATATCGATGGCATCAAGGGCGAATCCGCCGATGACCGCCACAAGGACTGGATCGAATGCAAATCGGTCAACTGGGGCGTGGAGCAGCCGCGTTCCGCCACTTCGTCGACGAGTGGCGGCCACACCGCTGAACGCTGCGAGCATCGCGATATCGTGATCTCCAAGCTGGCCGACCTGTCTTCGCCGATTCTGCTGCAGACCTGCGCCGCGGGCCGCACCATTCCGAAAGCGAAGTTCGAGTTCATGCGCGCTGATGCGCAAGGAGAGCGCGTGAAGTATTTTGAAATCGAGATCGACAATGTGCTGGTCAGTGGCATCAGCCCGGGTGTGGAAGAGGGCGACATTCTGCTGGAGGAAGTCGGCTTCAAATTCTCGCGCGTGCGCTGGAAATACACGCAGCAGAAGATTTCTGGCGGCGCGGGCGGTAACACCTCCGGCGGCTGGGACCTGGCGACCAACCGCATCATTTGAGCTGGCGGCATTGGCCGCGGCGGCAGAAAAGGCCCCGCGGCCCTTTTTTTCCCTGAAAGGACGCGGCAATGAGCCTGTTCGACCGGCTGTTGGGCGATCGCGACGTCACGCATTTGAAGGATGCGGTCGGCCGCGATCTGGAAGACCTGCTGAATACACGCAGCGTGTTGCCCGCGCATCTGCAGTGCGCTTATCCCGAATGCGCAGCCTCGGTGCTGAATTACGGGCTGGCCGATTTTGCCGCCATGTGTCTCGGCAGCAGCGAGGACCGGGCGCGCATTTGCGCCAGTCTGCGTATGGCAGTCGAACGTCACGAACCGCGGCTGCGCAATGTGCGGGTCCGCCTGGAGACGCGGCCGGGCACGGTGAACCGCGTGGACTTTTCCATCAGCGCCGTGCTGCAAGCACCCGGCGCGCGTGAACCCGTCAGCTTCAACGCCTTGCTGCAGCCATCTTCGTTGCATTACTCGATCAAACGCGGAGCCCGAGCATGAGCATCAACCTGAAAACACTGATCGGAAAGTTGAATGAAACGGCGCGCGGCGCGGCAACGCGTGCCGCCAATCTTTGCATGGGCATGGGACATGGCGAGGTCGATATCGAGCATCTGTTCGTGGCCTTGCTGGGCCAGCAGGATTGCGATATCTGCACCGTGGCGCGCAAATGCAGTATCAGTCTGACCACGCTGGAAGCGGACTTGCGGCGCGAGCTTGGCACCTTCAAAACCGGTAATGAGCGAGTCCCGGTTTTCTCGCGGCGCCTGCAGCTGTTGCTGGAGCATGCCTGGCTGATCGCGTCGCTCGGCTTGCCGCAGCCGGGTGAAATCCGCAGCCTGCATTTGCTGCTTGCGCTGCTGACGGAGCCTTCGCTGGCGCAGTACGCCGCCCGTGCCTCTCAGCTTTTCGGGCAGTTCCCGGTGGATGAACTCAAACACAAGCCACAGAAATATTTGCGCGGCTCAGGCGAATCGATGGCGGCGACGCCGGACAGCGAGCGTGCGGGGGACGCCGCGGGACAGCTGCTGCGGCCTACCCAGGCACTGGACCAGTTCACCGCCAACCTCACGCGGCAGGCAAGAGAGGGCAAGCTTGATCCTGTTGTTGGACGCGATGCCGAAATCCGGCAGGTAATCGATATTCTGACTCGCCGGCGCCAGAACAATCCTATTCTGACCGGCGAAGCGGGCGTTGGCAAGACGGCGATCGTAGAAGGTTTGGCCCTGCGCATCGCGGCGAATGATGTGCCGCCAAGCCTGCAAGGTGTGGCGATTCACGTGCTGGATATGGGCCTGCTGCAGGCCGGCGCCAGCGTAAAGGGCGAGTTCGAGAGCCGCCTGAAGAACGTCATCGATGAAGTGAAACGCAGCCCGCACGCCATTATCCTGTTCATCGATGAGGCCCATTCGATGATCGGCGCCGGAGGTCCGGCTGGACAGGGCGATGCTGCCAACTTGCTGAAACCTGCGCTGGCACGCGGCGAGCTGCGCACGATTGCGGCAACAACGTGGAGCGAATACAAGAAATACTTCGAGAAGGATGCGGCCCTGGCGCGACGCTTCCAGGTGGTGAAAGTGGATGAACCGGACGAGCAGACTACAGCGTCAATGCTGCGCGCCATGGTGCCGCTGATGGAAAATCATTTCGGCGTTCGTGTGCGCGACGAGGCCGTGACGGAAGCGGTGCGCCTGTCGCATCGCTATATCACCGGCCGCCAGTTGCCCGACAAAGCGGTCAGTGTTCTGGACACAGCCTGCGCTCGTGTCGCATTGGGCCAAACTTCGGCGCCGGCTTTACTGGAGGATGCTGCGCGCCAGATCGAGCGGCTGTCGTCGCAGATCGCTGCGCTGGAGCGTGATATCGCCGAGGGCGCCGTGTCGCTGGTCCCATCGCACAATGGCCGGAGCGGATCGCACCGCGTTGCCGGACCCGAGGCGCGGATGTCTGCTTTGCGCGACGAACGTGGCACCCTGCTGGCCTGGCATGGCGAATTGGCTGCTCGTTGGGAACGCGAGAAAGCGCTTTGTGCTCAAATCGCAGCTTCGCGTGACAACGGCGGCACCGCCCAGGTCGCACCATTGATGCAGGAGCTGCGTGCAATGCAGGCCGATGCGCCGATGGTGCCGCTTGAAGTGGATGGACACACGGTGGCCGCGGTGATCGCAGCATGGACCGGCATCCCGCTCGGAAAAATGGTGCGCGACGAGGTACGCACCGTGCAGCAGCTGCGCCCCGCGCTGGAATCGCGCGTGCTGGGTCAGGCGCATGCCATTGAAACCGTCACGCGGCGCATGCGTATTGCGCGCGCCAATCTGGAGGATACGTCCAGGCCGAAGGGCGTGTTCCTGTTCACTGGTCCCTCCGGTGTGGGCAAGACTGAAACAGCGCTGGCACTGGCGGACGTGCTGTTTGGTGGCGAGCGCAAACTCATCACAATCAATATGAGCGAGTATCAGGAGGCGCACAGCATATCGGGCCTGAAAGGATCTCCGCCGGGGTATGTGGGCTTTGGCGAAGGCGGTGTGCTGACGGAGGCTGTACGCCGCGCGCCATACAGCGTGGTGCTGCTGGATGAAATCGACAAGGCGCACGCAGACGTTGCTGAATTATTCTTTCAGGTTTTTGACAAGGGATTTATGGAGGATGCTGAAGGCCGGCTAATCGATTTCCGCAACGCGGTGATAATCATGACCTCCAATCTGGGCTCGGCGGCGATCATGCAGGCTTGCCTCAATAAGACCAGGGCCGAGTTACCGGCGCCGGAGCAGCTTGATGCGCTGGTGCGGCCACTGCTGGTGCGCCACTTCAAGCCCGCCTTCCTCGGCCGCTTGGAAGTCGTGCCTTTCTATCCGGTTGCCGATGATGTGCTGACGCAGATCATTGCACTGAAACTGGGGCGCATTGGCCAGCGTGTCAGCGACAACTACCATGCGGAGTTCAGCTGGGATGAAGCACTGCTCGAAACGGTGCTGGCGCGCTGCACGGAAGTCGATTCCGGCGCGCGCAATATCGACAATATCCTGAACGGCACGCTGCTGCCGGATATCGCGGACGTGGTGCTCGCGCGTATCGCGGAAGGCGCGCCCGTCTCGAAGATCAAGGCCAGCGCCAATCGCCACGGCCAGTTCAAGCTCACCATCAAATAAGGAGGCCGCATGCTCAGCATCGAACAGCTTCTGGTTCCCATCAGCGTGACCGAGCCGTGTGGTGAGGATTTGTCGTTCAGTGCCGAAGTGGACGCCATCGCCCGTGCGCGCCAGCATGACGATCCGAGCCTGGAGCAGGGCGAGTGGACCGTGGCGCTGAAGGAAGCCGACTGGCCTTTCGTGGCCAGCCATTGCGCGGCGCTGATCCAGACGCGCAGCAAGGACCTCAAGCTCGCCGTGTGGCTGACAGAGGCGCAAGCGCGCACGCAGCAGTTCCGCGGGCTGGCGGATGGATTCGGACTGTTGGCCGCCTTGTGCGATCGCTACTGGGAGCGCGTACACCCGCTCGGCGAGGACGATTTCGAGCAGCGCATCGGCAATCTAAGCTGGCTGCTGTCACAAACGCCGCAGCTGGTCAAGGACATGCCGGTGTCGGAGGATGGCAGCATCACGATGCTCGACTTCGAACGCGCGCGCCAGAGTGCGTCGCGCGCGGAGCAGCCCGGCCAGCCCACGATTGCGGAGCTGGACGCGCGGCGACGTGGCAATTCCGAAGCGTTCAACGTGGCGCTGCTGGAAGATGCCGATTACTGCCTGTCCGCCTTGCGTGCGCTGGAGCAGGCCGTAGATACGCGCTTAGGCGCGGATGGCCCCTCGTTCGCGGCGGCGCGCGAGGCTGTGCAGCATGCGATCGATTTTATCGGCTTGCTGGCGCCGGAACCCGACGTGGCACTTGTTGATGGCGAAGAAACCGGCGGCAGGCCCTCCGCGCACAGCGGCGCGCTCTGCACGCGCACCCAGGCCCTGGCGCAGTTGCGGCAGATCGCTGACTTCTTCCGCAGAACGGAACCGCACAGCCCCGTGGCTTACCTGGCCCAAAAAGCCGCCGCCTGGGGCGATATGCCGCTGCACGAATGGCTGCATTCCGTGGTCAAAGACCCAGCGCTTGCAGCGCAGCTGGACGAACTGCTCGGCGCGGGCTAGCGCAAGCCGCTACAATGGCGGGACATCCGTAACCGGGAGCCTCCGCATGATCGATCATCTCGACCACCTCGTCCTGACCACGCGCGACAAGGAGCGCTGCGTCGATTTCTACACGCGCCTGCTGGGCATGCAGCTGGAGACTTTCGGTGCAGGCCGCATGGCCTTCAAATTCGGTTCGCAGAAGATCAATCTGCACGAATACGGCAAGGAATTCCTGCCGAAAGCTGACGTACCGACGCCCGGTTCGCTGGACCTGTGCTTCATCGCTTCCATACCATTGGACGAGGTCATCGAGCGCCTCAATGCGGCCCATGTGGCGATCGAAGAGGGTCCGGTGATGCGGACCGGCGCCAACTGGCCGATCCGCTCCATCTACCTGCGCGATCCGGATCTGAACCTGATCGAGATCTCAGAGAAGGCATGAAGCGGGCAGTATGCGCGGCCTGTCTGCGGCCATCGACAACATGCATTTGCGGCTGCGTGATGCCGGTGCAGAGCGCGGCTGACGTGCTGATTCTGCAGCATCCAATGGAAGTCGCGAACGCCAAGAACAGCGGCCGCTTGCTGCATATGTGCCTGAAAGGCAGCACGCTGATGGTTGGCGAGCAGTTTGATGTGCTGCCGATGCCGCGCCGGGCGGTATTGCTTTATCCTGAGACGCCTGGCGACCGCTCGCTTGGCCTCGCGCCACCACCTCCGTTCGATCCGGCCTGGCGCGCGGAAGAGTTGACGCTGGTGGTGCTGGACGCTACCTGGCGCAAGAGCCGCAAGATGCTTTACCTGAACCCGCAGTTGCAAGCCATGCCGCGCTTGCCGCTGCGCGATACGCCGCCTTCGCATTACCTGATCCGCAAAGCGCACAAGCCCGATCAGTTGTCTACGCTGGAAGCTACAGCTTACGCGCTGGCGCAGCTGGAAGGCGATGAGCACAAATACGATTCTTTGATCGCTGCTTTCGATCAGTTCGTCGCGCAGCAGCAGGCGCTGGCCGCGCGCGGCACAATCAGCTCAGGAGCTTGAGTCCTGGCGGCAGTGCTTCACCAAGCATGCGCTGTTCGCTGGCCTGATCCAGCTGCACGACTTCGCGCACCAGTGCCGGCCAGCTTGGCGGAGCGCCCGCAGTCTCAAGGCGGCGGACGATTTCGGCACGCAGCGTTTCATTGATGTCGCGTGTGCGGTCACCTGTCATGCGTGCGAGATGAGCAGCTGCAAAACCGGCCGGTTCGATCTTGCGCCAGTCCAGTTTCAGCAACTCGCTCAGCCACTTTTCGACCGTTGCAATCGGTGCCACGTCGTGCGCGCTGCCATGGAAGGGGCGGCGCGCGCCGACACGTCCTAGCGCCCACAGGTAGCGGGTGTACAGCGCGGCAGCTTTGGCCTCGGCCTTCAGGGCCAGCTTGGGCGCCTTGGCCAGTTCCCCCATCATCCAGTCGCCGATTTCGGCCTTGTACGCGGACGGGATGCGTTCCAGCGATGCACCGAGACGCAGCATATCGTCTTCGCTGCCGTTGACCAGCGTGATGGGACGGCGCCCGCGCTCGGCGGCGTCGGCTTGCAAGTTGAAGGCGAAATCGTCCAGCAAGCGCAGTTGCGCTTCTGGGGACAGACCTCCGGACACCCGGCGCCAAAGCGTCCACCATTCGGCCGCGACTTGGGTGTCTTTGTGGTGCTGCACGCCTTGCTCGAACAGTGCCCACAGCTGTTCGATGCGATACTCGTCCAGCGGGTGACCGAAGCCGGGACGCAGGCAGAATCCGCTCAGATTCAGCCACGCGCGCTCGTGTTCGGGTGAACGGCGGCGGCCTTTGGCGCGTTCGACCAGCGCGTCGAACAGGCCACGCAGCAAATGCGTTTCCCATTTCTCGCGGCTGCTCAGCAGGTGTTCAAGCTGGCTGCGCAGCTGGCGCACTTCCTTGATGTCGACTTGCTGCGCGCGGGTGCCGAAGATGCGGTCGATTCTCTCGACCGCTTCGCCAAAGCGTGCCGGCAGCGCAGGTTCATTGTCCGCTACGCCGGACTCGCTGTCGGCGGCATCTGCGGCGCCGGCGCGCAGGTCGAATTCCAGCAGCCAGCGCTGCTCGTCGGCAGACACGCAATGCACTTCAAGCGTGCCGACTTCGCTGAGCGAGGCGGCCAGCTGCACGGGAATTTCCTTGCGTGCCGACGCGTTGCCGCTGTCGCGCAGAACGGTGGCGACGACCGGCAGCTGGACGAAATCGTCCGGCCTCAAATCGGCCAGTTCGCCCGCCAGCGGCTGACGCTCGTCGGCGATGGTCGAGACAATGTGGAAGCGCACCGGGCGCCCCAGGCGCAGTGCGAAGCTGCGGTCTTCCAGCCGGATCTCACGGCCCGTCTCGGCACCGCGCGGCAGGATGCATACTGCGCGGCGCGATACGCCAGGCGCGCGGGCGCTGTCCAGCAACAGGTAATAGCTGCGCGGCGAACCGCCGCCGATGGTGGGCGACAGTCCTTGCTTGCCCAAGGTGTAGGCCACGCCGCCGCGCGCCACGGCCACGTCCGGATTATCGTTGTGTAGCACGCGCACCGGCGCACCGCGCCAGTTGGACAGCGTATCGGCCAGTCGCCTGGCCAGCGCTTCAGCGTGGAACACGCCGCCGTTCAGCAGCAGCGTGTCGGGCACGGGCAGCTTGCCATCGTCCGGCAGGCCGAGTGCCGCGCGGGCGGCGGTCGCGTGCTGGCGCAGGAAGCTGGCCAGGTGGCGTGTCACTGCGGGATCGCTGGCATAGGGCAGGCCGAATTCGACGATGCCGCCGCGCGAGCGCCTGGCGCTTTCCTGCTGTTCGTTGCGCGGGAAGAAGCCGTCGACGACAATCTGTTCGACCTCGGTGCGCGTCAGCGTGGCGCTGCGGCTGCCGCCGATCAGGCGCGAGCCCGAACCCAGCAGGGTGATCGTGGTCTGCTCGGGCGCGTCCGGCGCCAGCAGCAGTTCTTTGGCGGAGCGGGCGCGCTCGGTGAGCTGCGCGAGCTGGCCGGCGGACAGGCGCGTCCCGGCCGCGCCGCCGCCGCCGGGCAGCCGCGATTCGGCCAGCCGTGCCAGCGCCAGGTCCATATTGTCGCCACCCAGGATCAGGTGGTTGCCGACGCCAATGCGCGTCAGCTCCGGCTGGCCATCGCGCAGTGCGACGCTGATCAGACTGAAGTCCGTGGTACCGCCGCCGACGTCGGCAACCAGCACGAGTTTAGCGCCGGCCAGCTCGGAAGCCAGCGTATCGCGATGCCGATGCAACCAATCGTAGAAGGCCGCCTGCGGCTCTTCCAGCAGGCGCACGGACAATCCGGCCATGCGCGCCGCTTGCAGCGTGAGGGCACGCGCGCCTTCATCGAAGGACGCCGGAATGGTCAGCACAATCTGCTGGCGTTCCAGCGGCTGCTTGGGGAAGCGCGCATTCCAGGCATGGCGCAGGTGGGTGAGATAGCTTGCGCTGGCCTCGACCGGCGAGACTTTCGGCACATCGGCGTCGGCGCCCCACGGCAGGATGGGGGCGGTGCGGTCGACGTCGGGATGCGAGAGCCAGCTCTTGGCGCTGGCGACGAGGCGGCCCGGCACCTGAGCGCCAAGCTTGCGCGCGAGGGCGCCGATCACGGCATCGCCGGCCGCGCCAGTGCTGCCGGGAAGTTCGCCTGGAGCGGGATGGTAACGCAGAGAAGGGAGCAGCGTCTGCGCCGCGACTTCGCCGGGCGCGATCAGCTGCTCGATGGGGAAGAGTTCAATGGCGGCGCCAGGCGCCGCATAAGCGAGCACCGTATTCGTGGTGCCCAGGTCGATGCCGACTAAATAGGTCATTGCCCCTCAGCGGCGCCGCGCACGTCGAACTCCACCTTCCAGCGCTGGCCATCGCGGGCCACCGCCAGCAGTTCGAGCGTACCCGCTTCGCTGGCATAAGCATGCAGGCGCACCTGCACTACATCGCCCGACTGACGGCCTTCCGGCGACAGCGTGGCCTGGATTTCATTCAGCTCGATCAGTTCATCGGGGCTCCAGGAATCGAGCACATCGCCGATCTGGTCCTGACGGCGCACGGAGGAACCGAAGAAGCGGAAGTGCACCGGCTCGCCGACCACCAGACCGAATTCCTGGCCCGGCAGTTCCAACTCGCTACCTTCTTCCATGCCGAACGGCGCCACGCACAGCGCCTGGATTGGCGGCTCCATGCCCGGAATCGCCGGCATCGAGGATTCGACCGCCACATAGTAGGAACGCGCCGTGCCGCCACGGATGCGCACACCGGCGCCGCGACGCACATAGCTGTAGTAAGCCGCGCCGCGTGCTACGGCCAGATCCAGGTCGGCGCCACCCAGCATACGCGCCGGTTCGGCGCCTTCGGTGGATAGCCAACCGTTGATAGTATCCATCACGCGCTGCGACAGCAGCTCGGACTTGAACACGCCGCCGTTGAACAGCACCGCGCTCGGATGCAGGAAGGTGTGGGCCGGATTTGGCGTGAAGCCTTCCAGTTCAGCCGTTGCGCCCACCTGGCGGCCAAGGAAGGCGGCCAGGTGGCGGGTGATGGCGGCGTCCTGCGCGTAAGGCAGGCCAAGCTGGGTCAGGCCCGCGCGAGGTCGCACAGCCGGACGCGCCGATGCCTCAACAAGCGGGAAGAAACCGTCGGTGATGAAGGTGGTCACTTCAGCGCGCGTCAGTTCGGTGCGGATCGAGCCGCCAATCAGTTTCGAGCCGCGGCTTGGCACCACGATAGGCCAGGTCTCGGCTTGGGCATTGGCCAGCAGGTTTTCCTTGGCGGCGCGGCAGCCGTAGGTCAGGGCGCGCAGCTGCCAGGCGTCCAGCTGCGTGCCATTCGCGGCCAGCTTGCGCGCCACGAGATGGGCCAGGGCCAGGTCCATATTGTCGCCGCCCAGCAGGATATGGTCGCCCACGGCCACGCGGTGCGGTTCCAGCTTGCCGTCGCGTTCCAGGATGGCGATCAGCGAGAAGTCGCTGGTGCCGCCGCCCACGTCGACCACCAGGATGATGTCGCCCGGCTTCACTTCCTTGCGCCAGCGGCCATCGCTGCCCTGAATCCAGCTGTACAGGGCAGCCTGTGGTTCTTCCAGCAGCGTCATGGCTTCGTAGCCGGCGGCCTTCGCGGCTTCGGCCGTCAGTTCGCGCGCGGCCGGATCGAAGGATGCGGGAATCGTGACCGTGATGGCCTGCTCGTTGAAAGGCGCTTCCGGATGCGCCTTGTCCCAGGCGCTGCGCAGGTGCTGCAGGTAGCGCGTGGATGCTTCCAGTGGCGACACGCGCTGCACTTCTTCCGGCGCATCGTTCGGCAGGATGGCGGCGCGGCGGTCCACGCCAGGGTGGCACAGCCAGCTCTTGGCGCTCGACACCAGGCGGATCGGCGTGGTGGCGCCGCGGCTGCGCGCCATTTCGCCCGTCACCTGGCCCGCTTGAGCGGCCCATGGCATTTGCAGATCGCCGGGCGCCAGTTCATCGGCGTGCGGCAGATAAAGGAAGGACGGTAGCAGCGGCAAGTCTTCGACGGTGCCGGGGCCGGTCAGCTGCGGAATCGGCAACACGCCGTGCTGGGTTTTCTCGCCGTCGCTGCCGCCCAGGTCCACATAGGACAGGGCGCTGTGCGTGGTGCCAAGGTCGATGCCAATGGCGTAACGGGAATCGCTCACAGTTCCACCTCGGCCGGCGCCAGGATTTTTGCGTCATGTGCTTCCGCCAGTTTCGGCAGATGCACGCTGGTGGCGCGCCAGCCACGGTGGCTCAGCGTACCGGTGAAGGGGGCCTTGCCGACCACGTTGCCGGTCAGGCGCACGGCGGCCGCGTCGAAGCCCTCCGGCAGCGTAATGCGGCTGCCTTCGGCTTCGTTGCGCACGGATTCGATGCTGAAGTGCTCGCGCAGCACTTTGGCGCAGCCTTCGTGCACCACGCGCGCCGCGGCGCCAATGTCTGCGTCGGCATAGCCGGACAGATTCTCTTGCGTGAAATCGATCAGGCGCGCTTCGCGTTGCAGCAGGCTGAGAAGCTGCAGGGCTGCGTCCGGCGTGGCTTCGCGCAGTGGCGCGGCGGCTGGTGCTGGAGCAGGGGCTGGCGCAGGGGCCGGTGCGGGAACAGGGGCCGCGACGGGGCCAACCTGGTCATCGCGCACGCGGGCAGCGAATTCGGCGTCGCCAAGGATCTTGAAAAAAGCACCGATGGCGAGGGAAATCCGGCTCCCGAAGGAGGGCAGCGTTGTTGGTTTGTTCATTTATTGCTCTTTGAAGGTGGGGGACATCCCAGGAGGAGTGCGAATGATACCAGTTCGACCACATCTCCGGCGGGGCTGTCTGCCGCCGCGCTTGCGGCTGGCCGCTGTGAGGCTTAAAATACTGGATATATATACAGTATCCGAGGCAGCTCATGCAGGACGAAGAATTCGAGGGGCAGGTCATGCTGCCGCCGCAGTCGCTGAAGGCGCAAAAAGGGCGCGGGGCGGTGTCCAACCTGCAGGGGCGCTATGAGGTGTTCGGGCGCGAGCTGTATGACGATGGCTGGGAGCGCGAGGAAGAGGAGCCCAAGGCCTGGCGCACCCACGTCACCGACGAAACGGCCAAGTCGATTTTGACGCGCAACCAGTCGCCGGACATTCCTTTCAATGTATCGCTGAATCCCTACCGTGGCTGCGAACACGGCTGCATTTATTGTTTCGCGCGTCCCTCGCACAGCTATCTGGGCTTGTCGCCGGGGCTGGACTTCGAAACGCGCCTGTTCGCCAAGACCAATGCGCCCGAGCTGCTGAGCAGTGAGCTGGCCAAGGCGAGCTACGTTCCGGAACCCATCGCGCTGGGCGTCAACACGGACGCTTATCAGCCCTGCGAGCGCCAGTACAGGATTACGCGCCGCGTGCTGGAAGTGCTGCAGGAGTGCGATCATCCGGTGGGCCTGATTACCAAGTCTTCCTTGATCGAGCGCGATGTGGACATTCTCGGCGCGATGGCGGCCAAAAATCTGGCCGCAGCGTCGATCACCATCACTACGCTGGACAGCAAGATCTCGCGTACCCTGGAGCCGCGCGCCGCCGCACCTTCACGCCGCCTGCGCACCGTCGAAACGCTGGCCAAGGCGGGCATCCCCGTCGGCGTGAGTATCGCGCCCATCATTCCGTTTGTGACCGAGCCGGATATCGAGAAAGTGATGAAGGCCGCGCGTGATGCCGGGGCGGTGATGGCGAGCTATGTGGTGCTGCGCCTGCCATGGGAAGTGAGTCCGCTGTTCAAGGAATGGCTGGAGGCCCATTTCCCCGACCGCGCGGCGCGCGTGATGAACCGCGTTCGCGATATGCGCGGCGGGAAGGATTACGACGCGACCTTCGGCAACCGCATGCACGGTGAAGGTATCTGGGCCGACCTGATCGACCAGCGCATCGCCAAAGCCACCAAGCGCCTCGGCATGCTTGGCCGCGGCACTCGCTTCCGCCAGCTCGACTGCACCCAATTCAAGCGCCCTCTGATCGTTCCCGCGCTCAGTCCGCGCGCCAAAGCCGCCGCAGCAGCGGGGCAGATGGATCTGTTTTAAGCCTTGTTCAGCGCGGCCAGGTGTTCTTCGATGGCGTGGACGTGCTCGTCGTGGTGGCCCATGTCGCGCAGGGATTCGGCCAGGCGGAGGAGATATTCGATGTTGGGGCCGCTGGGGCCGGAGGCTGCCGCGATGTGGCGGGCAATTTCTTCGACAGGGGCGTCGCCGAGGTAGGCGGCGTTGTCGGCGGTGGCGATGTAGACCAGGCCTTCTTCGACGCTGCCGTCATTGTCGAAACGGATGTCGATGGCCAGGCGCAGGTAGCCGTTTTTCTCGCGGTGGTCGAGATGGGCGAATTCTTCGGGCGTGACGAGGTAAGCCACACCGTGGCAGACCGCGCCTTCTTCCGGGATCAAGGTCGCCACGCGGCCGGGCGACTCGGGCGTGCCGCGGTGATCGTGCGAGCCTTGCCAGAAGCGGCGCGTCCAGCCGGTGATGCTGGCGGGGCGGCGGTCGATGAAGGGGAAGTCGGCTTTGTAGATCAGGGACCCATATCCGAACAGCCACACGCTATGGTGGCCGTCGAACATATCCATCGTTTTGTTGATTGCACTGGTGTCGTGAGTCATGGCGATCATTATAGGGCGTGTTCGCCGAGGAAGCTGATGAAGCGTTCCGCAGCGGGCGAAGGCGTGCGCGAGGCCTTGGTGTAAATGAAGAACTTGCGCATCAATTCGGGTTCGGTGAGCGGACGCATTTCCAGTCCGTAGCGGCGCACCATGGTCGCGGCGTACGGCAGGCAGGCCGTCACACCAAGGCCGGCGGCGACCATGGCCAGGGCCGTCGTCATGAAGGTCACTTCGTTATAAGGGCTGAGCGAGTGCATCTCGCGCAGCAGGCGCTCGGTGAACTGGCCCTGCAGTGCAATCAAAGGATGGGCATTCAGTTCGGACCAGCGCACGCAATCCTGGGCGGCCAGCGGATGGCCGGCCGGGAACACCGCCATGAAGGGCATTTCGAACAGCAGCTGCGCATCCACATCGCCCAGCAGGTCGCGCTCGGGACCAATGCCCACGTCCACCTCGCCGCTGGAAACGCGCGGCGAGACATTGTCGACCGGGCAGTCGATCAGCTGCACCTGCACGCCCGGATAGGCCTCGCGATAAGAAGCAATCACCTCCGGCAGCAGGGTGCAGCTCAGCATCTGCGGCGCGGCCACGCGCACGATGCCTTTCTTCAGCGCCTTGCGGCTGGCGATATCGGCCATGGCGCCGTCCAGGTCCTGCAGCATCTTGTCGAACAGGGGATACAGCTCGCGGCCCACTTCCGACAGCTGCACGCGGCGCGTATTGCGCTCCACCGCTTTCACGCCCAGCAACTGTTCCAGCTCCTTGATCTGGCCGGACAGGGCGGACTGGGTTACGTGCAGCAGCTCGGCAGCAAGGGTGAAGCTGCCGGTGCGGGCCAGCGCAACGAGGGCGCGCATCTGGCGAACGGTTGGACTCATCAGGAAATCTAATAAATTGCCATGAAAATATCGTTTGTATGATAGCTGAAACGGGAGTTTAATGTCGGAATACTGAGGAGACCCCGCCATGAAAATCAAGCAAATCCACCACGTCGCCTACCGCTGCAAGGACGCAAAGGAGACCGTGGACTGGTACGTGAAGCACCTGAACATGAACTTCGTGCTGGCCATCGCCGAAGACGAGGTGCCATCGACCAAGGCGCCGGACCCTTACATGCACGTGTTCCTGGACGCTGGCCACGGCAACGTGCTGGCCTTCTTCGAACTGCCGACCCAGCCCACCATGGGCCGCGATGAAAACACTCCGGCCTGGGTGCAGCACCTGGCGCTGGAAGTGGACTCGATGGACGAGCTGCTGGCCGCCAAAGAGCGCCTGGTCGCCGGCGGCATCGACGTGCTGGGTCCCGTCAATCACACCATCTTCAAGTCGATCTATTTCTTCGATCCGAACGGCCACCGCCTGGAACTGGCGGCCAACGTCGGCACGCCGGAAATGATGAAAAAGCTGGACGACGTGAAGTGGGAAATGCTGGAAGAATGGTCTAAAACGAAAAAAGCGCCCAAGCACGCCGCCTGGATGCACGCCCCGCAGGAAAAATAAAATGAAGCTCGCAACCCTGAAAGATGGCAGCCGCGACGGCCGCCTGGTCGTCGTATCGCGCGACCTGAAAATGTGCCAGGCCGTTCCCAATATCGCACCAACCATGCAAGCCGCACTGGACAACTGGAACACCGCCGCACCGCAACTGAAACAGATTTACGCCTTGCTGAACCAGGGCAGCGCATCCGGCGCCAAGCCTTTCGACGAAAAGCAATGCCACTCGCCGCTGCCGCGTGCCTACCAGTGGGCGGACGGTTCGGCCTACATCAATCACGTGGAGCTGGTGCGCAAGGCGCGTAAAGCGGAAGTGCCGGAGTCCTTCTACACCGATCCGCTGATGTACCAGGGTGGCTCCGATTCTTTCGTCGGTCCGCGCGATCCGGTGTATGCGCTGAGCGAAGAGTGGGGCATCGACCTGGAAGCGGAAGTGGCGGTGGTGACGGGCGATGTGAAGATGGGCGCATCCCTTGAAGAAGCAGGGCAGGCGATCCGTCTGGTCATGCTGGTGAACGATGTCTCGCTGCGTAACCTGATTCCGAACGAACTGGCCAAGGGCTTCGGCTTTTTCACGTCCAAACCGGCCAGCGCTTTCTCGCCGGTGGCCGTTACGCCCGATGAACTGGGCAAGGCCTGGGACGATGCCAAAGTACGCCTGCCGCTGCTAGTGCAGATCAATCGCCAGCCTTTTGGCAAGCCGAATGCAGGCGAGGACATGACCTTCAACTTCGCCCAGCTGGTGGCGCATGCGGCGCAGACGCGCGAGCTGTGTGCCGGTACGATTATTGGCTCGGGCACGGTGTCCAACAAGCAGGGCAGCCTGCACGGTTCCAGCATCGCCAACGGCGGCGTCGGCTACTGCTGCTTGGCCGAGGTGCGCATGTACGAAACCATCGAATCGGGCAAGCCGCAGACCGGCTTCCTGCAGTTCGGCGACCAGGTGCGCATCGAGATGCATGACCAGCAAGGCAAAACTATCTTTGGCGCCATCGAACAGACCGTCCGTCCTTATGGAGAGCGTGCATGAAGCTGTACACCTACTTCCGCAGTTCGGCCGCCTACCGCGTGCGCATTGCGCTGAATCTGAAGGGGCTGGAGTACGACGCCGTTCCCGTGCACCTGCTGCGCGATGGCGGCGAGCAGCGCAAGGAAGCCTTCACCAGCGTTAATCCCAGCGCCCTGATTCCTGCGCTGGAAGACAATGGCGTGGTGCTGACGCAATCGATGGCCATCATCGAGTATCTGGAAGAAGTGCATCCCATGGTGCCATTGCTGCCGCAGGATGCGGTGGGCCGCGCCCGCGTGCGCGCGCTGTCGCAGATCATCGGCTGCGACACCCATCCCCTGACCAATCTGCGCGTGCTGAAGCACCTCAAAGGCCCGCTTGGCTTTACGGAAGAAGCCAAGACCGAATGGTGGAAGCATTGGAATGTGCTGGGCATGCAGTCGCTGGAGGCGCATCTGGACCGCGATGGCGATGTGGGCCGCTTCTGCTATGGCGATACGCCAACCATGGCGGATTGCTTCCTGATGCCGCAGGTGTTCAACGCGCGCCGCTTCGAAATCGATATGGCGCAGTTCCCGCTGATCTCGCGCATCGCGGCCAACTGCGAAAATCTGCCAGCCTTCATTGCCGCGCACCCGTCCAACCAGCCGGACACCGAAGCGTAATTACTGGCCCGCGACCACCAGGTTGCGGCCATCCTTCTTGGCGCGGTACAAGGCTTTGTCCGCGCGCACCAGCAGCGAAGACGGCGAGTCTTGAATGCCGGTAGGATCGGCGGACGCTACGCCAACGCTGATCGTCAGCGCCACCGGCGCGCCGTCTTCCGCGTTCACGTGTATCATTGATACTGCTGAACGCAAGCGCTCGGCCGCGCGCATCGCGACTTCGATATTCGTTTCCGACATCAGCAGCACGAATTCCTCACCGCCAAAGCGCGCCGCCAGGTCGGTGCTGCGCATGGATTCCGTCAGCAGCCTGGCCACGGCGACAATGGCTTTGTCGCCCACTTCATGGCCGAAGGTATCGTTGATGCGCTTGAAATGGTCGATGTCGATCATCAGCAGCGACAGCGGATGTTTGAAGCGCCGCGCACGTTCCAGTTCATGCGAGACCTGGTCGGTCATCTTGCGGCGGTTGGCGATACCGGTCAGGGGATCGGTGGTGGCCAGCTGTTCCAGCTTCTGGTTGGCCATCAGCAGCTCCAGCGTGCGCTGAAGCACGCGGTCTTCCAGGTTGTTGCGTTCGTCCGCCAGCGCGGCGTTGGTGCGGCGGCGGTCGCGCAGGGCGATATACAGTGAGGTAATCAGCACGCCCTCCAGCACGATCAGGGCGATGGCGCTGATGATCTGCCAGCGGTATAAGGCCCACACATCCTGTGGACGATTGCGCACCACGGCATCGGCCGGCAAATTACGCAAGTGGAAGCGCTGTGCGGCCGAATAGTCGAACAGGTAGCCTTGCACGTGCTCTTGCGAGGCGGGTTCGCCGAGCAGGATATGGGCAATCATGCGACCCACGCTTTCGCCGCTGACGACATAACCGCCCACCACGCCGGGCTGCACCAGCGATTCCGAATGGGTGAACACGGGAGCAGGGCTGATGGCTGCCAGTGTGCGCGCCAGTTCGCCGGACGATATCTGCGCGCCCGTGCTGTCGCGGCTCGTCGTCAGCAGGAAGACGGCGGTGCTGCGGTCCAGGCTTTGCGCGGCGCGGCGCAAGTCGTCGAAGGTCTGGTTGTCCCAGTATTCAAAAGAGAGGCGTTTGTTGAAGCCCTGGGCCACGCTGCGGATGGCGGCGATCCATTCCTGGCAACGCGGCGACTGATCGCCCACCACCGCGATGCGCCGCACGCCCGGTGCGATGACCGGTATCACGCCGATGGCGCGCGCGAAGTCGGAGCGCACTTCATAGCCCGTGCCGTCCGTGGGCCGCCAGCCTTCCCGGCCATGGTTCACGTAATGGCGCGGCACACCGGGGAAAAGTTCGGGATGGGCGGCCAGGAAGCTGGCCGCGATGGAATTCTCGGTGACGATGGCGTCGAATTTGACGGCGGCATATTTGGTGCGCAGGTAGGGCGCCATGCCTTCCAGCGCCTGCGATTCGCCGACCAGATTGGCGTCGAAGCGTTCTTCGAAAATGGCGGGCGTGCTGCTCAGGGTGCTGCGGCCCAGCTCATCGTACAGGCCTTTGTGGACCAGCTTCTGCCAGGTCGAGACGGAATCCGAGCCCAGGGAATACAGGATCAGGACCTGGCGCTCCTCATCGGCGGCGGCAGCGGAGCCCAGCCACGCGAACGCGAGCCAGCAGCAAGCCAGAAGGCGAAGAACAGCAGTGCGCAGGGGCGAAGGTGGCATAAATTCCAAAAAGCACGGGCATTCATTTGCCCGGCGGAAAGTGTACCATGGGTAATTTCCCAGAATGCAATCTTAGTGGCAACAAAACAACAATTCAAAAATGTAGTATCAGGCCGCGCGCAGGGCATCGACGATCTTCAGGCGGGCCGCGCGCACGGCGGGCAGGAAGCCGCCGATGAAGCCCATGAACAGGGAAAACATCAGGGTCTTGGAGACGATGGCGGGACTGAGTTTGAAGCCGAAGGCCAGCTCGGAAAAGGACTGGAAGTTGGTAGTCGAGAATGACAGGAATTGCATGAAGGACGCGCAGAACAGCCCCGCCGCACCGCCCACCAGTGCCAGCAGCATGGCTTCGGTCAGGAAGGCGGCGAGGATGCTGCGGCGCTGGAAGCCGAGTGCGCGCAGGGTGCCGATTTCGCCGACGCGGTTGGCTACTGAGGCATACATGGTGATGGTGGCGCCGATCATGGCGCCGATCGAGAAGATGATGGACAGCGCCAGCCCCAGAATGCTGATGAAGTTGGACAGGGCCTTGGACTGGTCGGCATAAAAAGTCTGTTCGCGCTTGGCTTCCAGCGTCAGCCGTGGGTCGGATTCGATGTCCTTCTTGAAGCGCTCGAAGTCATTGCTGTCGGCCAGCCGTACGATCACGGAGGAATACGCCGAGCGGCGGAAGGCCTGCATCAGCTGATCGGCATCGCCCCAGATCTCGGAATCGAAACCGCTGTTGCCGGCGTCGAACAGGCCAACCACGGTCCACTCGCGCTGGCCGAAGCGCAGGGTTTCTCCGATGCCTGCGCCAACGAAGCGGCGCGCGATGCTGGCGCCCGCAATCACCTCGGATGCGCCGGGCCGGAACATGCGGCCCTCCGTCAGCTTCACTTGCGGACGCATGGCGGAGCCACGTTCGCTGACGCCGCGGATCACGATATTGGAGGGCTTGTCCGAGCCGCGCTTGGGCAGGGAAATCAGCACCACGGTTTCTTTCGACAGCATGGGCTGGCCGTCCGGGCCGAGGCCAATGGCGGGGTGGCTGGCGACTACGGATGCCTGCTTGCGGTCCACGCCACTCTGCACTTCCGTTTCGGCGGAACGGCGGATCACGACGACGTTGTTGTATTCGCCCGTGGTGACGAGCGTGGTGCGCAAGCCTTCATCCAGCATCAGCACCGTGGCGAATACGAAGACCACCAGCGCCAGGCCGCCTGCCGTGAGAATCGTGGTCAGGCGGCGCGTCCAGAGATTGCGGGCGATGTAGGAGAAGGGGACTTTCATCAGCCTATGCTCCGCAAGCCTTCAACGATGTTCACGCGCGTGGCGCGCAGTGTGGGCGCGATGGCGGCAATGGCGCCGACCGCCAGCGCAGCAAGGATCTGCTGCAGCACCGTCAGCGGCGCGACTTCAAACACGGGGAACATGGTGCCCATCAGTTTTGCGAAGCCGGCGGCGAGCGGGAACAGCAGCGCAACGCCCAGCAGGCAGCCGACCATGGCCAGTAGCAGCGATTCGCCGAAAATCAGCATGGTCAGGAAGCCCGGACCAAAGCCCAGCACCTTGAGCGTGGCGTATTCGGCCAGCCGTTCGCGGGCGCTCATCGCCATGGTGTTCGCCATCACGGCCATGATGATCACGATCACCACGAAGGACACTACGCGGATCGCCACCACAATCGCTTCCGACATCGACACAAAGCCCAGCTGGAAAGCTTTCTCCGTCTCGGTCAGGGTTTCGGCCAGCGAGTTGCGGAATGTGGCGTCGATGGCGGCAGAAATGGAAGCCGCATCTTCCGGCTGGCGGATCTCCACCACGTAAACGCCAATCTGGTTGGCCCGGCGCGGCGCCTGTCGCTTGATGGCTTCGTTGATGTAGTCCCAGTGGAAGAACATGGTGGCGGTGTTGGTGGTGGTCTTGGCGCCGTCGTAGATGGCGCGCACCACGAATTCCCAGGTGCCGGGATAAATGGTGCCCTTGATCGGAATGATGTCGCCCACCTTGAAGCCATACTGCTCGGCGAGTTTGCGGCCGACGATAGCGCCTTTGCGGTCGCGCAGGAAGGCGGCGCGGTCGGCTTCGGGCATCAGATAGTCGGGATAGATGTCCAGATAGCTCTTGCCGGAGATCGCGAACTGGGCGAAGAAGTTTTTCGGGTCCTGATAAACCCCGCCAAACCAGTTGGCGTAGCCGACGCCGGATACGCCATCCACGGCGCGGATACGGGCTTCGTAGGACAAGGGCAGGGGAAACACCAGCGAGGTGGCGTTGCGGGTGACGAGCGTGGTGGCGGCCGCGCCTTCCGCGCCCGCGTACCAGGCATCGACCACGGTCTGCAAAAAGCCGAACGAGATCGTCGCCACCATCAGGCCGAGCACCGTGAGCACCGTGCGCAGCTTGTGGCGGAAGGCGTTGCGGGCGATCAGCTTGAGCAGATACATGATGTCAGGCGGCGGCGTCCAGCAGCTCGCCCTTTTCCAGGTGGACCAGCTTGCGCGCCTGCTGCGCGGCGTGGGCGTCATGGGTGACCATGATGATGGTCTTGTCCAGTTCCCGGTTCAACTGATTGAGCAGCGCGAGTACATCGGTGGCGGACTGGCGATCCAGATCGCCGGTGGGTTCGTCGGCCACCAGCAGCACGGGATCGGTGACGATGGCACGCGCGATCGCCACGCGCTGCTGCTGGCCGCCGGACAGCTCATTTGGCGTGTGGTCCATGCGGTCGGAGAGGCCTACCATGGATAAGGTCAGCTCCACGCGCTCCCGCCGTTCGCGCCGGCTCAAGGAAGTCAGCAGCAGCGGCAGTTCCACATTTTCGTAAGCCGTCAGCACCGGCATCAGATTGTAGAACTGGAAGATGAATCCCACATTGGAAGCGCGCCAGGCCGCGAGCGCGCTCTCGGACATGTTCGCGATATCCAGGCCGTCGACGCGCAGCACGCCGCTATCCGGCTTGTCGATGCCCGCGATCAGGTTGAGCAGGGTGCTTTTGCCGGAACCGGATGGTCCCATCAGCGCCGTAAAGTCCCCGCGCTGGATATCGAGCGTGATATCGGTCAGCACAGGCACGGTCTGTCCACCGCGCCGGTAGGACTTCACCAGATGTTCGATCTGGACCAGGACGCTCATTTCTTGGTGGCGGCAACCGGCTGGCCGTTCTGCAGTTTTTCGGATGGCTTGAGCACCACCTTATCACCCGGCTTCAGGCCCCTGACTTCGACCAGCTCGCCAACTTTGCGGCCGGCCGCGACAGGCGTCACGTGCGCTTTATCATCCACGATCACGAAAGCCACCGACTTGCCATCGCGCTGCACGATGGCGGACGGCTGCACGGCGGTCACGGCCACACGGTCTTCAGGCGGCACCGGCTTGGACAGGAAAGCCACCTTGGCGCTCATATCGGGCAGGATGCGCGGATCGCGGTCGTTGAAGCGCACCTTCACCAGCAAGGTTGCCTTGCTGCGGTCCAGCGTGGGCACCATGCGCGAGACAGTGCCGGACAAGCGCAGTTCAGGGAAGGCATCGAGCTGGATTTCGGCCGGCTGATCGACGCGGATCTTGGCCAGGCTGGATTCGGATACATCGGCTTCCACTTCCAGCGTGTCCATATCGGCGATGGTGACCACCGCGCCCTTGCTGTCGGCGGCGGAAGAGAAGGGCGTGATGTTATCGCCCACGTTGGCGTTCTTGGTCAGGATCACGCCATCGAAAGGCGCGCGGATCAGGGTCTGGTCCACCGCCACTTGCGCGGCGCGGGCATTGGCCTGGGCGGCAGCGATGGAGGCGCGGTCGGCACTGATGGAGGCTTTGGCCTTGTTGTAGCGGGCCAGCGCCGCATCGGCAGCCGAAGCCGCAATGAATTTTTGCTGGAGCAGGTCCTGCGCACGCTGGTTGGCGTTGCGGGCGTCCATCAACTCCGCCTGGCCCTGTTCCAGATTGGCTTGCGCCACCTTGACGTTGGCCTGGGCCTGGCCCAGCGCGGCGCTGACGTCGCGGTTTTCCAGCCTCGCCACCACTTCATCCTGCTTGACGCGGCTGCCTTCCAGCACGCCCAGCCACTCCAGGCGGCCGGTGGCCTTGGACGACAGCGCAGCCTTGCGCTGTGCCACCACATAGCCGGTGGCATTCAGCAGGGTGTAGTTCTGGGAGGGCCAGGCCTGGGCCACGGTGACCACGTCCACATCGGCCTTGCCGCCGCCACCGCGCGCCACGACAGCGCCGATCGCGATCAGCACGACGGCGCCGATGATCAGCCATTTCCAGCGCCGTGGGCGCCGTATCGGGGCAGCGGAGGGGCTGCCACGCTCGATCTTCAGTTTTGAAATATCCGGAGCCGCCACACGCACCTCGCAGTGAAGTTGCCATGGTTGCCAATAGTGCTACACATTGTGGCACTCCGCAAGTGCTAGTCCGGCTCGTTCAGCAGGGCATACAGCTGGCTGGCGCTGACCGGCTTGACCAGATGGGCCGCAAATCCTGCTGCATGGGAGCGTACCCGGTCGGCAGGCTGGCCGTAGCCCGTCAAGGCGACCAGATGGGTTTCGGCGAAGCCGGGCTGCTGGCGCAGTTCGGCCGCCAGTTCGTAGCCGTCCATGCCAGGCAGGCCGATGTCGAGGATGGCGATATCGGGCGTGAAGCTCTGGCTGGCGCGCAGGGCGCTGACAGGATCGGCTGCCGTTTCGACCTGATGGCCGTGCACTTCAAGCAGGGTACGCAAGCCGTCCAGCACGTCGGGATTGTCATCCACCAGCAGCACGCGGCGGCGCGGGCAGCCGCCGGGATTGTCGACGCGGGCCGCAGGCGCCTGCTGCGGCTGTCCCGCCTGCGCGGGAGCGAGCGGCATGCGCACGGTAAATTCGCTGCCTGTGCCGATGCCTTCGCTGCTGGCGCTCACGCTGCCGCCATGCAGGCTGGCGATGCTGCGTGCGATGGCCAGGCCCAGTCCCAGTCCGCCGCGCGAACGGTCCAGCGCCTGGCGTTCCTGTACGAATTTGTCGAAGAGCTGGGGCAGCATTTCCGGCGCAATGCCGATTCCGTTGTCGCGCACCTGCACGACGGCCAGGCCGTCTTCGCCCCCGGCTTGCAGCGAGATCTGGCCGCCGCTGTTGGTGTACTTGGCGGCGTTGGTCAGAAGATTGACCAGCACCTGGGTGAAGCGTGCGGGATCGGCCTGGACTTCCATGCCGCTGACCGGCACGTCCACCCGCAAATAGTGGTGGCGCTCCTCCAGCAATGGGCTGACGGTTTCCACTGCCTGAGCGACCAGCCGCGCCAACTCCACGCGTTCCTTGCGCAGCGTGATCTTGCCCTGGGCGATGCGGGCCACGTCGAGCAGGTCATCCACCATGCGCACCATGTGCTGGGCCTGACGCTCGATCACCGCATGCTCTTTCTGCAGTGCGCCAATGCCTTTCAGGCGCATCAGCTCCAGCGCGATCAGGATAGGCGAGAGCGGATTGCGCAGTTCGTGGCCCAGCATGGCAAGAAAGTCGTCCTTGGTGCGGTTGGCGATTTCCGCTTCGCGCCGCGCCCGCACCAGCTCCGTCACTTCGAAGGCGACCAGGGCGACGCGGTCCACCTGGCCGTGTGCATTGCGGACCGGCTGGTGCACGTAGTCGAAGTAGCACTCTTCGCTTTCGCCTAATGGACCGCGCGCCAGCAGCACGCGGCGCGCGCGGCCTTGTACGGCGTGCCCCGTGCGCATGACGTGTTCCAGTTCGTTGATCAGGCCCTGGCTTTCCAGTTCAGGGAATGCCTGCCGCAGCGGCATGCCCATGACGTCGCGGCCGCCGATGATTTCGCTGTAGCGCTCATTCAGCAGTTCATACACCAGGCTTGGACCGCGCAGGATGGCAATCGCCGCAGGCACCTGCATGAACACCGTTGCCATGCGCGCGGCATCGGCGCGTTCGATCTGGCGGATGCGCGCGCGTACCAGATGGGAATCGACGCGGGTCATCAGCTCGCGGGCGGAGAAGGGTTTGACCAGGTAGTCGTCAGCGCCGGCACGCAGGCCCTCGATGCGCGCCTCTTCGCCGGCCCGGGCGGATAGCAGCATCACTGGAATGTCGTGCAGGGTCTCGCTGTCGCGCAGGGCAGCCAGCAGGCCGAAGCCGTCCAGTTCCGGCATCATCACGTCGGAAATGATCAGGTCGGGCCGCTGGCGTGCCGCCTCGGCCAGGGCTTCGCGGCCGTTGCTGACAGCCGTGACATGCCAGCGCTGGCGCAGCAGGCGTACCAGGTATTCGCGCATGTCGGTGTTGTCGTCGGCTACCAGCACGCGTGCCCCGACCGTGAGCACGCTGCTTTCGTCGGCAAGGTCGAGGAAGGACTGGTCGGGCAGGGATTCGGGCAGCCAGCGCGTGGCTTCCAGGGTGTAGGCTTCACGTGCACCATGATCGGTGGCGGCTGGCGCTTCGCCGATCTGCTCGTCCGCGATGTGGGCATGGCCCAGTGGCAGGGTGATGGTAAAAGCGGTGCCTACGCCAGGCTCGCTGCGCACGGCGATGGTGCCGCGGTGCAGTTCGACCAGGTCGCGCACCAGGGCCAGGCCGATGCCGGAACCCTCATGGGTACGCGAACGCGTGCCTTCCACGCGCTGAAAGCGTTCGAAGATGCGGCCCAGGTGCTGGGCCGCGATGCCGACGCCGGTGTCGCTGACTTCCAGCATGGCATGGCCATCCTGCTCGCGCAGGCTGAGGCCGATGCGGCCTTCGAAAGTAAACTTGAAGGCATTGGACAGCAGGTTGAGCACAATCTTTTCCCACAGCCCAGCATCGACCCAGGCGGGCGAGGATAGCGGCTGGCAATCCACGCTGAGCGTCAGGCCCGCGCTTTCCACCACGGAGCGGAAGCAGCTGGCCAGGTCGGCGGTCTGCGCGGCCAGGTCGGTTTCGGTGTAATGGGCCTGCATGCGGTTGGCTTGCACACGCGAGAAGTCGAGCAGGGTATTGACCAGCTTTTGCAGGCGCAGGGCGTTGCGGTGCGCGACCTGCAGGCGTTCGTGCTGCACCGGGCCGAGGCGGTTCGCACTGTCGTTGATGGCGTCCTCAATGGGGCCCAGCATCAGCGTCAACGGCGTGCGGAATTCGTGGCTGACATTGCTGAAGAAAGTGGTCTTGGCACGGTCCAGTTCCGCCAAAGCTTCCGCGCGCCGGCGCTGCTCTTCCGCGGCGGTGGCATTCTGCAGCGCGGCTGAGACCTGGCCTGCCACCAGTTCGAGGAAGCTGTAATACTGCGCATCCAGTCTGGTGACAGGGCTGATGCCCAGCATGAGCAGGCCTGCGGGGCGCTGCTGGCCGGGAATTTCCAGCGGCAGGACCAGGGCTTCCGTCAACGGCCGGTCTGCCAGCCCAAGCGGCAAGCCGGGCATGTGATCGACGGGCAGCAATTCGGCATCGCGGCCCGGCGCCATATCGGCAGGCAGGGGCGGCGGGTTGGACAGGTGAATAGTCTGCCGCAGCTGCAGGCGGTCGGATTCCGCCTCGGCGAGGTAGAGCGCGGCAAAAGGAATGTCGTTCGGGTTTTGCGCGATGGCGGACATGGCGCCGGCGCAGGCGCTGGCCACCGTGTGCTCGCCCAGCGCGGCGGCCGACAGCGCCGATAACGTTGCCAGCCGGCGCGCATTCAGCTTGCTGGTGGTGACGTCGGCGGAAGGACAGAACAGGCCGCCGACCCCGCCCGACTCATCTGCAATCGGACTGTAGGAAAAGGTGAACCATTTTTCTTCCAGCCAGCCGGCGCGGTCCATGAACAGCTGCTCGGCTTCGACGAAGGTGGCTTCGGCCTTATTGAAGACTTTATCGACCAGCGGCGTGCAGTAATCCCAGATCTCGGCCCATACCTCGCTGGCGGGACGGCCTAATGCCCACTGGTGCTTGGCTTCGCCCAGCACGGCGATATAGGCGTCGTTGTACAGAAACGTGGCTTGCGGACCCCAGCCGATCCAGATCGGATGCGTCGTGTTGAGCATCAGGCTGACGCTGGTGCGCAGGCTCTGCGGCCAGTTCTCCAACGGGCCGAGCGGCGTGGTGGACCAGTCGAATTCGGCGATTAGTCGCCCTAGCTCACCGGGTGATGCGAGAAACTGGGGAAGTCGGCTCACGTTGTTTCCGATGTAACCAATAATCGAACACGCACTCTAAGACAGGTTGGCGTGGGGCACAAGGAGAGCGCGTTTGACAGTTCCCGTTCCTGCAACGGATACTTACTTGAATCTGCGACCAACCGTGAAGTCATGCTGCAACCGCCTGCTTTTCCAATCCGCAAAGAATGTCCGCCTGGCGCCTGTGTATGCGAGCGCGAGTTGCTGCTGGACGACCCGCAAGCCGACCTGCGCATCCTGCGTCTGACGAAAGACGAGGAGAAGCGGCTGATCGAACGCATCGAAGCCATTGCCAGCTACGCGGAATTGATGCGCGTCGGGCAGCGCTTGCAGGAACAGTTGGGCATCACCGTCAGCATACTGCCGGGTCCGAATGAGGTGCGCACGGTACGCGGCTTCCAGATCGAGCTGGCGCAGCGGCCGGGCCTGTGCCGCAAGACGCGCGAATCGATTCCCGCCGCCATTCGCCGTTGCCTGAACGCCCATCCGGATATTGCCTTTGCGATTCTAAATGCCAACGATTTGTTGTCCGGGCTGTGATAAAGTTGCCTGATCCTATTTAAACCAGGGGCAAAAGCGGGTGTCTGCCACGCCGTGGCAGGCACCGGGGTTGCGCCTCTGGTTTTTTACCAAAGGGGAGGCGGACATGGTTGCGTATCGCAGGCGGGACTTCCTCAAACATGCCGGCTGGGCCGGCGCAGCTTCGGTCCTGAGCGGACATGGGCTGTCGGCGCTGGCGGCTTCAGCGTCGGTGAAATTGCCGTTCGACAACGGCGAACGAGAGCTGGTGGCGTTTCCGCAGAAACGCCCAATGATTGTGCTGACCAGCCGGCCACCCCAGCTGGAAACACCTTTCTCCGTATTCAATGAAGGCGCGCTGACGCCAAACGATGCCTTCTTCGTGCGCTATCACTGGAGCGCGATTCCCACTTCCATCGACCCGGCGGCCTACCGGCTGAAAATCGGTGGCCACGTGAACACGGCGCTGGAGCTGTCGCTGGCCGACATCAAGCAGATGGGCGACGCCGTCGAGCTGGTGGCGGTCAATCAATGCTCGGGCAATAGCCGCGGCCATTTCTCGCCGCGTGCCAATGGCGGGCAGTTGTCCAACGGTGCGATGGGCAATGCGAAATGGACCGGTGTGCCGCTGAAGACGGTGCTGGAAAAGGCCGGTGTGAAGGCGGGCGCAGTGCAGGTGGCCTTCAACGGGCTGGATACTCCGCCCGCTGGCGACGGGCCGGATTTTGTCAAAGCCCTGAATATCGATCATGCGCTGGACGGCGAAGTGATGCTGGCGTGGCAGATGAATGACGCGGATCTGCCGGTGCTGAACGGCTACCCGCTGCGGCTGGTAGTGCCGGGCTATTACGGTACCTATTGGGTCAAGCATTTGTCCGATATCACGGTGCTGGATAAACCGTTTGATGGTTTCTGGATGGCGTCGGCCTACCGCATTCCGGACAACGCCTGCGCCTGCGTGCAGCCGGGTACGGCGCCGGCGCGCACGGTGCCGATCGGGCGCTTCAATGTGCGCTCCTTCATCACCAGCCTGCAGGATGGGGCGCGGGTGAAGGCGGGCCAGCAGATCGTGGTCAAGGGCATAGCCTTCGATGGCGGACAGGGCGTCACCGAGGTGGCGTTCTCGGCCGACGGCGGCAAGTCGTGGCAGTCGGCGACGCTGGGCAAGGACCTGGGCAAGTATTCCTTCCGCGAGTGGAGCGCGGCGTTCAAGCCGGGCAAGGGCACGCATGAGCTGATGGTGCGCGCGGTCAATCGCATCGGGCAGAGCCAGCCGATGACGGGACTGTGGAATGCGGCGGGCTATATGCGCAATACGGTCGAAACCACGCGCATCGTGGCAGCTTAAGGGGAGATGACAATGAAAGCATTCATCGCCATCGCCGCCGGCGTGCTGGCCTTCGCATGCGGCGCGGCTGCTGCAACCGAGATTGTGCTGCCGCCCGAGACGGCAGCCTACAAACAGAGCGCGCTGCCCGGCTTCCAGCTGGTGCAGGCACATTGCCTGCTGTGCCACTCGGCGCAGTATGCCCAGATGCAGCCGCCAACGTCGCCACGCGCCTACTGGGAGGCGACCGTCAAGAAGATGAAGAAGCCTTTTGGCGCCCAGTTCCCGGATGAGGATATTCCGGCGCTGGTCGACTATCTCGTGAAAACCTACGGCAATGAGAAGCCGAAATAGCCAGCCAAAACCAGGGACGTGAAGCAGGTGGCCGCCACGATGTGGCAGCCACCAGGGTTGCGCTGCTGGTTTGCGCTACAATCCCGCCTTTCCCTGAAGGCAAAGCTGTTCTCATGACCATCCCATCGCAAATCCTGCAGGCGCTTGAACGCGCCGATTCGTCCTGGCACGCCGTTCTGAAAGAGGGCCTGGAAGCGATGGAGAAGGCAAATCCGGCGTATCTGCCGGAGCTGGCGGTGGATAGCTATTTGCCGACGGAGCTGCGCTTGTTTGCTGCCTTCACTCAGCCGCTGGACAAGGTGCGCTACGTGCTGGTGGGCGAAGGCCCTTACCCGCGTGCCGAAAGCGCCACCGGCGTCTGCTTCATGGACGGCGCTGTGAAAGGGCTATGGTCGGAGGAGGAGGGCGGCGGCCTGTCCAAGCCGGTCAATAAGGCAACTTCCCTGCGCAACTTCATGAAAATGCTGCTGGTGGCAGATGGCCAGCTGAGCGAAGCCCAGACTAACGGCGAAGCCTTGGCGGCCGTGTCGGCGCAAGCGCGTGCCGGCGCGGCGGTCCAGACATTGGCTGAGGTGCAGGAACGCCTGACCACCCACGGTTTCCTGTTGCTGAACGCCTCTCTGGTGTTCCGTCCCCATATTGCCCCGGTGAAAGATGCCAAAGCCTGGCTGCCTTTCTTCGAAACCGTGATGCGCGCGCTGGCCGAGCGTAAGCCGACGCTGGTGCTGTGGGGCAAGATCGCCGAGCAACTGAACAAGCTGGCGGTGGTGCAGGCGCTGCCGCAGATCGTGTGCGAGCACCCGTATAACATCTCGTTTATTGCCAATAAGGAAATGCAAGCCCTGTTCGGTCCGATGAGGCTGCTGAAGGCGTGACGACGTAGGGCGGATCAGTGATCCGCCGAAAGCAAGCCTTCCCACAGGCGCCTGAGGGGCGTCCGGCAAGCTTTTCGCAACTCTGTTATACTTGACTAAATCGTTCAAGTAATCGGGGAGTCATCGCGAGAGCAGAACGATATTTTAACTGAGTTGAACCGAGGTTGTGATGCGTCTGACTACCAAAGGCCGTTTTGCTGTGACTGCGATGATTGATCTGGCTATGCGCCAGGGCAAAGGTCCTGTGACGCTTTCTGGCATCAGCCAGCGCCAGTCGATTTCCCTGTCCTATCTGGAACAGCTGTTCGGCAAGCTGCGCCGCCACGAGATCGTGGAATCGATCCGCGGCCCGGGCGGTGGTTACAGCCTGGCGCGCCGCGCCGACAAGGTGACTGTGGCCGACATCATCATCGCCGTCGATGAGCCGCTCGATGCAACCCAGTGCGGCGGCAAGGAAAACTGCCACGGCGCCGATCATGCGAACGGCGCCCGCTGCATGACCCACGAGCTGTGGGCCACGCTGAATGAAAAAATGGTCGACTATCTGGACTCCGTGTCCCTGCAGGACCTGGTCGACCAGCAGAAAGCAAAGAACGCTGAACAGAACGTCGTGGTCATGCACGGCAACAATCAGGCAGCCCTCGGTTAACCGAATTGGAGTAATTAGATGAACGCCCCTGAAAAGAAAGTTTCGCAGGTAGCACCGGTTGAGTTCCATACTGCACCGCACTTCCCGATCTACATGGACTACTCGGCCACCACGCCGATCGATCCCCGCGTTGCGGACAAGATGATCCCTTACCTGCGCGAACAATTCGGCAACCCGGCCTCCCGCAGCCACATGTACGGCTGGACCGCGGAAGCGGCCGTGGAAGAGGCGCGCGGCCACGTTGCGGCCCTGATCAATGCCGATCCGCGCGAGATCATCTGGACCTCCGGCGCGACCGAATCGAACAACCTCGCCATCAAGGGCGCGGCCAACTTCTACAAGACCAAGGGCAAGCACATCATCACCGTGAAGACCGAGCACAAGGCTGTGCTGGACACGGTACGTGAACTGGAACGCCAGGGCTTCGACGCTACCTACCTGGACCCGCAGGACAATGGCCTGGTCAGCGTCGAGCAGATCGCTGCTGCCGTGCGCCCGGACACCATCCTGGTTTCCGTGATGATGGTGAATAACGAAATCGGCGTGATCCAGCCGATCAAGGAAATCGCCGCCTTCTGCCGCAGCAAAGGCATCATCTTCCACTGCGACGCTGCGCAAGCGACCGGCAAGATGAAGATCGACCTGCAAGACCTGAAGGTTGACCTGATGACCTTTACCGCCCACAAGACCTACGGCCCGAAAGGTATCGGCGCCCTGTACGTCTGCCGCAAGCCGCGCGTGCGTATCGAAGCGCAGATGCATGGCGGTGGCCACGAGCGCGGCCTGCGTTCCGGCACGCTGCCGGTGCACCAGATCGTCGGCATGGGCGAAGCCTTCCGTCTCGCGAAAGAGGAGATGGACAGCGAAATTTCCCGCATCAAGGCACTGCGTGACCGCCTGGCCACTGGCCTGCAGGAAATCGAAGAAACCTACGTCAACGGCGACATGGACCACCGCGTGCCGCACAATCTGAACGTGAGCTTCAACTTTGTGGAAGGCGAATCGCTGATCATGGCGGTGAAGGACATCGCAGTATCGTCCGGCTCCGCTTGCACTTCGGCTTCCCTGGAACCATCTTATGTGCTGCGCGCCCTGGGCCGCAGCGACGAACTGGCGCACAGCTCGATCCGCTTCACCATCGGCCGCTTCACCACCGAAGAAGACATCGACTTCGCCGTGAATTTGCTGAAGTCCAAAGTGGGCAAACTGCGCGAGCTGTCCCCGCTGTGGGAAATGTACAAGGATGGCGTCGATCTGAACTCCATCCAGTGGGCCGCGCACTAAGCGCCAACGAATTTTTCAAGATACAGGAGCATCGAAATGTCTTACTCGGAAAAAGTCCTCGACCACTACGAAAACCCACGCAATGTGGGCTCCTTCGAAAAGGGCGATGAAACGGTCGGCACCGGCATGGTCGGCGCACCGGCTTGCGGCGACGTGATGAAGCTGCAGATCAAGGTCGGCGCAGACGGCAAGATCGAAGACGCAAAATTCAAGACCTACGGCTGCGGTTCGGCTATCGCCTCCAGCTCGCTGGTCACCGAATGGGTGAAGGGCAAGTCGCTGGATGAAGCGCTGGCCATCAAGAACACCCAGATCGCTGAAGAACTGGCGCTGCCGCCAGTGAAGATCCACTGCTCCATCCTGGCGGAAGACGCCATCAAGGCCGCAGTGAACGACTACAAGGCAAAGCACGGCGCTTAATTTGTACAGCGTCGCCGCGGAGGAATTATGGCAATTACATTGACCGAAAGAGCAGCCAAGCATATCAACCGCTACATCGAGCGCCGCGGCAAGGGCGTCGGGCTGCGTTTTGGCGTGCGTACCACTGGCTGCTCGGGTCTGGCCTACAAACTGGAATACGTGGACGAAGCGGCGGCCGAGGATTCGGTCTTCGAGTCGCACGGCGTGAAAGTGTTCGTTGATCCGAAAAGCCTGCCGTACATCGACGGCACGGAGCTGGACTTCGCCCGCGAAGGCCTGAATGAAGGCTTCAAGTTCAACAACCCGAACGAGAAAGACGCCTGCGGCTGCGGCGAAAGCTTCCGCGTATAAGATCGTGCAGAACCACTTCGACCTTTTCCATCTTCCCCAGCAGTTTGCCGTCGAACAGGCCGCGCTCGACGCGGCCTACCGCGACGTGCAGGCGCAAGTCCATCCCGACCGCTTCGTGAACTCGACCGACGCCGAAAAGCGCGTCGCCATGCAATGGGCCACCCGTGCCAACGAGGCTTACCAGACGCTGAAGAACCCGCAGAAGCGCGCACATTACCTGTGCGAGCTGAATGGCGTGGACCTGAAGGTCGAGTCCAACACGGCGATGCCGATGGACTTCCTGATGCAGCAGATGGAGTGGCGCGAAGAGCTGGAAGAAGCGCGCGCGACGAAGAACGAAGAGCTGCTCGACAAGCTGGATGGCCAGCTGCGCGCGGCGCGCAAGCAGCAGTTGCACGAGATTGAGCAGCATCTCAACGAGAAAGACTTCCACCCGGCCGCCACCGGCGTGCGCGCGCTGATGTTCCTCGAAAAATTCGGCGAAGAAGTGCGTTTCGCCTACGACGCGCTAGAAGCGTAAAAGAACAAGACAGGTTTCACAATGGCTCTTCTGCAGATTTCCGAACCGGGCATGTCCACCGCCCCGCACCAGCATCGCCTGGCGGTAGGCATTGACCTTGGCACCACCAATTCGCTGGTTGCGACCGTACGTAACAGCATTCCCGAAGTGCTGAACGATGAAGACGGCCGCCCGCTGCTGCCTTCCGT
This sequence comes from Pseudoduganella sp. RAF19, assembly GCF_052114165.1. Taxonomy (NCBI): domain Bacteria; kingdom Pseudomonadati; phylum Pseudomonadota; class Betaproteobacteria; order Burkholderiales; family Oxalobacteraceae; genus Pseudoduganella; species Pseudoduganella sp. RAF19. The sequence continues at coordinate 80,810 of NZ_JBFREF010000001.1, forward strand.
GGTGCGCTATCTGCCGAATGGCCATGCCAACATCGGCTACAAGGCCCAGGCTCACCAGACCACCGATCCGAAAAACACCGTCGTTTCCGTGAAGCGCTTCATGGGCCGTGGCCTGAAGGACGTCGCTTACGCCGAGAACCTGCCCTACGATTTTGTTGATGGTCCCGGCATGGTGCAGCTGAACACGGTCGCTGGCGTGAAGTCGCCAGTCGAAGTCTCGGCGCAAATCCTGGCCACCTTGCGCCAGCGCGCGGAAGATTCGCTGGGCGACGACCTGGTCGGCGCCGTGATCACCGTGCCTGCCTACTTCGATGAAGCGCAGCGCCAGGCGACCAAGGACGCGGCCCAATTGGCTGGCCTGAACGTGCTGCGCCTGCTGAGCGAGCCGACTGCTGCGGCCATCGCCTACGGCCTGGATAACGGGTCGGAAGGCGTGTTCGCCGTGTATGACCTGGGCGGCGGCACCTTCGATATCTCGATTCTGAAGCTGACCAAGGGCGTGTTCGAAGTGCTGTCCACCGGCGGCGATTCCGCGCTGGGCGGCGACGACTTCGACCACCGCCTGTTCTGCTACATCCACGAACAGGAAAAGCTGTCTCCGCTGAACGACGTCGACACGGCCGTGCTGATGGTGAAAGCACGCGAAGCGAAGGAGCTGCTGTCCACCAAGTGCGAAGTGACCGTGGACGCCAAATTGAGCTCCGGTGAGGAAGTGCACATCAAGATCACGCCGGAGAAGTTCGCCGAGATCACCAAGCACCTCGTCGCCAAGACCATGAACGCCGTGAAGAAAGCCCTGCGCGACGCAGAGATCGATGCCGACGATATCGACGGCGTGGTGATGGTCGGCGGCGCCACGCGCATGCCGCATGTGCAGCGCGCGGTGGGCGAATACTTCCACACCATCCCGCACGCCAACATTGATCCGGACAAGGTGGTGGCGCTAGGCGCGGCCATTCAGGCCAATCTGCTGGCGGGCAACCGCGCAGCGGGCGACGACTGGCTGCTGCTGGATGTGATCCCGCTGTCCCTGGGCATTGAAACCATGGGCGGCCTGGTTGAGAAAATCATCCCGCGCAATTCGACCATTCCTTGCGCCCGCGCGCAGGAGTTCACCACCTTCAAGGATGGCCAGACCGCGCTGGCGGTGCACGTGCTGCAAGGCGAGCGTGAACTGGTGAGCGATTGCCGCTCGCTGGCGCGCTTTGAACTGCGCGGCATTCCGCCGATGGCTGCTGGCGCTGCGCGTATTCGCATTACGTATCAGGTGGATGCAGATGGCCTGCTGTCCGTTTCCGCCCGCGAGCTGCGCTCGAACGTGGAAGCGTCGATCACCGTCAAGCCTTCGTATGGGCTGGGCGATGACGAAGTGGCGCGCATGCTGCAGGAATCGTATGCCTCCGCTGAAGACGATATGAAAGCCCGCGCCCTGCGCGAAGAGCAGGTTGAGGCTGAGCGCATCATGCTGGCCACCCAGTCTGCGCTGGAAGAAGATGCGGCGCTGCTGTCCGATGAGGAACGCGCAGCGATCGACGCGCTGATGGCGGCCACCATGGATATGCTGGTGAAATCCGGCAGCGGTGAAGCCGACCATCTCGCCGTGAAAGCTGCGTACGAATCGCTGGCACGCGGCACCGAAGAATTTGCATCGCGCCGCATGGACCGCAGCGTGCGCAAGGCCTTGGCCGGCAAGTCGCTGGACCAGGTCGTATAACACCAAGCTGAATGGGCCACTTGGGCAATCCGGTCCGTATCGTAGGGCGGATCATCGATCCGCCGCGAGCGGCCAGCAACATAAACTGAGGAAGAGAAGTGCCACAAATCGTCATCCTGCCGCACGCCAAGCTGTGCCCCGAAGGCGCCGTGATCGAAACCGAATCCGGCAAGTCCATTTGCGATGTCCTGCTGGACAACGACATCCACATCGAGCACGCCTGCGAGAAGTCCTGCGCCTGCACCACTTGCCACGTGCTGGTGCGCGAAGGTTTCGACTCGCTGAACGAAGCGTCGGAAACGGAAGAAGACTTGCTGGACAAGGCCTGGGGCCTGGAAGCGCAATCGCGCCTGTCCTGCCAATCCGTCGTGGCGGATGAAGACCTGGTGGTCGAGATTCCGAAGTACACCATCAACCACGCCAGCGAAGGCGGCCACTGATTACGGAGTTCACCATGCTGAAATGGACTGATATCACGGCCATCGCCGAGGCCCTGTACGACAAATTCCCGGACGTCGATCCGACCACGATCCGCTTCACTGACCTGCACAACAAGGTCGTCGAGCTGGAGGATTTCGACGATGACCACAAGCGTGGCGGAGAGAAGGTGCTGGAAGCGATCCAGCAGGCGTGGATCGATGAAGCAGAGTAAGAACGGCGGCGCGAAAGGCGCCGCTGCCGCTTCTGCGGCTACCAAGGCGGCCGCGCCGCGCGGTGCATTGCCCGCTACCGTGACCGATATCCCTGAAGTGAAGCCCGGCCAGTCGGTCGCGCTGCTGCAGGAGTTGCACATCCTTACGCGCGATGGCAAGCTGAATCAGGATTCGCGCCGCAAGCTGAAGCAGGTTTATCACCTGTACCAGTTCATCGAACCTTTGCTGAATGATGTGCGTGCGGAGAAGGGGACGGTGTCGCTGGTCGATCACGGGGCAGGGAAGTCCTACCTCGGCTTTATTATCTACGACCTGTTCTTCAAGGCGCTGTCCGACGCGTCGCATATCTACGGCATCGAAACCCGCGAGGAACTGGTGGCGCGCTCGCAGGAACTGGCGCGCAAGTTTGATTTCCCGGGCATGAGCTTCCTGCCGCTGTCGGTCGCGGAGTCGACTTCATCGGACAAGCTGCCGGAGCAGATCGACATCGTCACTGCGCTCCACGCTTGCAATACCGCGACCGATGATGCGATCGACTTTGCGCTGAAGAAGAAGGCCAAGCATATTGTGCTGGTGCCTTGCTGCCAGGCGGAAGTGGCGTCTGTGCTGCGCAAGAATAAAGGCCAGTCTTTAGGCAAGAACGTGCTGACCGAGTTGTGGCGACATCCGATCCATACGCGCGAATTCGGCAGCCAGATCACCAACGTCCTGCGCTGCCTGCAGCTTGAGGCGCACGGCTATCAGGTCACTGTGACCGAGCTGGTTGGGTGGGAGCATTCGATGAAAAATGAATTGATCGTCGCGACCTACAAGAACTTGCCGCGCCGCCGCCCGGCCGAGCGCCTGGCCGAAGTGCTGGCTACCGTCGGCCTGGAGGAGATGTCCGGCCGCTTTTACACGGGCGCTGATGAAAACCAGAAGCGTGAACCTGGTGGCAGCCACATCGTGGCTGCCACCGGCTCTTCGCCGTTGGTTTTGGAGGACGCCGCGGGCGCTTCAGCAATCCCGGAGGTAGCGCCATGAGCACCAGCTACCCTACCGCCGGCGCATCCGCGCAGGCCGTCCCCGGCGAGCGCTGGATCGACTTGCGCAGCGACACGGTCACGCAACCCAGTGCCGCCATGCGCGACGCCATGTACGCCGCGCCGGTAGGCGATGACGTCTACGGCGACGACCCAACGGTCAACGCCCTGCAAGACTACGCCGCCGCGCAATTCGGCTACGAAGCCGCCTTGTTCGCGGCATCCGGCACGCAAACTAATCTGATCGCGCTGCTGGCCCACTGCGGACGCGGTGACGAGTACATCGTCGGCCAGGAAGCGCATACCTACAAATACGAAGGCGGCGGCGCTGCCGTGCTGGGCAGCATCCAGCCGCAACCATTGCTCAACCGCGCCGATGGCAGCATCGCGCTGGAAGACATCGAAGCGGCCATCAAGCCGCGCGATGTGCACTTCGCACGCAGTAAATTGCTGGCGCTGGAAAACACCATTGGCGGCCGCGTGTTGCCGCGCGACTACGTGGCGCGGGCAACGACGCTGGCTCATGATCGTGGTCTGAACACCCACCTCGACGGCGCCCGCATCTGCAACGCGGCCGTGAAGCAGGGCATCAGCCTGCGCGAAGCCGTGCAAGGTTTCGACAGCGTCAGCGTCTGCCTGTCCAAAGGCCTTGGCGCGCCGGTTGGCTCCGTGCTGTGCGGCAGCAAGGAACTGATCGAAGACGCCAAGCGCTGGCGCAAGATGGTCGGCGGCGGCATGCGCCAGGCCGGCGTGATCGCGGCGGCGGGGCTGTACGCGCTGCAGAACAATGTGCAGCGCCTCGCTGAAGACCACGACAACGCCGCCTGGCTCGCCGCCGAGCTGGCGAAGACCGGCGCCATCCAGGTCAGCCAGCCGCAAACGAATATCCTCTTCGTGACGCTGCCGCGCGAAGCCGGCGAAGGCCTCAACAAGGCGCTGGCCGCTGAGCGGATTCGTGTCTCGATGGCGCCCACCCTGCGCATCGTGACCCACCTCGACGTCAACCGCCAGGATCTCCAGCGCGTTGCTGCTGTAATTACCGAATACTTCAAATGACCGAAGACGCAACAATCCGCCTCGCCAAGCGCGTGGCGGAAATGGTTCCTTGCTCGCGCAGTGAGGCAGAGACTTATATTGCTGGCGCTTTCGTCAGCGTGGACGGCGTCGTGGTCGAAGAACCCGGTGCGCGCGTCGCTCCGCACCAGCAAGTCACGCTGGCGCCTGACGCGACGCTGCTCGACATTGCGCCAGTCACGATTTTGTTGCACAAGCCAGCGAACGTTGACGCGCTAAGCCTGCTCGTGCCGGAGAACCGCAGCGCCGATGCACAGCGCGGACGCTTCCTCAAGCGGCACGTGCACAACCTGAGTGCCTGCTTGCCGCTGGATGCCAGCGCGAGTGGCCTGTTCGTGTTTACGCAGGACTTCCGCGTGCAGCGCAAGCTGGTGCAGGAAGGGGCAACGATGGAGCAGGAAATCATCGTCGACGTGGAAGGCCAGATCGCGGAAGGCGGTTTGCAGCGGCTCAATCAGGGTGCGGGCAAAGTCAGCTGGCAAAACGAACGGCGCTTGCGTTTCGCGGTAAAGCCACCGAAACCGGCGCTGATCGCGAAGCTGTGCGCCGACGTTGGCTTGCGCGCCATCTCGCAAAAGCGTCTGCGCATTGGACGCATCGCCATGTCCGGCCTGCCGGAAGGGCAGTGGCGCTTTCTGCTGCCGTACGAGCGATTCTGAACACGCTGTAAGCCGCGAAACAAAATGTAATTCTTCCAATTCGGCGGTGTGCGGCTGGCTACTATGAATTCGCCAACCAGGAGAATGCCATGAGCTACAGCACGATTCCGTCATACGCCGACCTGACCTTCAATGAGATGGCGAACGCGACGCGTTTGCCACTGACGGCGTATTACGGCAGCACACCCGGCTACGACAACATTGCGCAGTACAGTGCAAACTACTTCGGCGCCGAGAACCACGCGGTGTTCAGCTTTACTGCGGTTGCGGGCGCAGTCTATTCGCTGCACTCCACCAGCTATAACGATCCCACAACGCTGCTCGCGTTCGATGACCATGGCAGCGCGATTGCGGAAGACGATCACACCGGTAGTTGGGGCGAAGACCATGTGAGCTTCGTCGCGCCGTACACGGGCACTTTCTATGTTGATGCATCGTGGGTGCAAGGCGATTACAGCGACCAGCAAGCCGTGGGCTTGAGTATTCTGGAAGACCTGGCGACGCTGCGCGGCTTCAATATCGACGGCGGTCCGGCTAGTGAAAACATCGACGGCACTTCGGGCAACGACAATATATTCGGTTACGGCGGGAACGACTCACTGTTCGGAGGCCGCGGCGACGACTATCTCGATGGCGGCGCGGGTCTGGACGAAGCCTTTTACAACGGCAACCGCTCCGAATACTCTGTGCACGCTTATGGCGACCGTTTCCTGGTGACGGATCTGTATGGGAATGACGGCGCGGATGTGCTGTCCAATATCGAGCGTGTCAGCTTCAAAGACATGAGCGTCGCCTTCGACTTCAACGGTTCCGCAGGTGAAGCTTACCGTCTCTACCAGGCTGCGTTCAACCGCACGCCGGATCTTGGTGGACTGGGCTTCTACATTCACTATCTGGACCAGGGCATGTCGCTGGAATCGGTGGCGAATGGCTTTGTCAACTCGCCGGAATTCCGCTCGATCTACGGCACGAATCCGAGCAATACGGCCATCATTACGCACTTCTACGAGAATGTGCTGCACCGTGAACCGGAGCAGGCAGGCCTGGATTACTGGGTCAATATACTCAATAACAAACAGGCTTCGCTCGCGGCAGTGCTGATCGGCTTCAGCGAAAGCCAGGAAAATTTTGTGAACCTGATCGGCAGCATGAAAGACGGGATCGACTACATCCCCTATGGTTGATCGCCGCTTGTGATATCGTGTCCTCAGGAGGGGAAACAGTATGCACAGCGAATTCTGCACCGTGGCGCGCTATCTGATACCGACTGAGGCGCATGTCGTCTGCGGCTGTCTGAAGGCGGCGGGCATTGCGGCGGTCGTGGTGGATGACCAGTACGTCCAGAGCAACCTGCTGCTGGCGCCGGCGATCGGCGGCGTGCGGGTGCTGGTGCCGGAGCGCGATCTGCCGCTGGCGCAGGAAGTGCTGGAAGCGTTTGAGCGTGGCGACCTGGCGCTGGGCGATGATGCCGATGTGGGCAAGCCGAACGTGGTGCCCTTCACGCCACGCAAGTGAACACCAGGGCCTGGATCTGGCCCTCGATAATCCCGTTGCCATAGCGCCGCTGCAGCGCGCATTCGGCGGCCGTCGTGGCTTCCGTCAAATCTCCCCTTGCTTCGATCTCGCCCCGCCATGGCGTGCCCTGGCAGTAAGCTGTCGCCGGAATGCGTGCGGACGGCGCGTGGCTGCGTGCAGCCAGCACGGTGTGCTCGATGTTCCTGAATCCAGCCGCTTCGAGATCGCGCCGGATAACGGCCGGATCGTTATAGCCGTGCGGCGTACGCGCCATGAAGCCTGGCGGATCGAAAGGGAACAGCTTGGCCAAAGCCTCGTTGATGGTGCAGGCGAATTCGTTGGCTTGCAGTGTGTCCCACACATTGAACAGGAAAGTGCCGCCTGGCTTGAGCACGCGCCGTGCTTCGGCAAAGGCGTGCGCTTTGTCTGGGAAGAACATCACGCCGAACTGGCAGACCACCACGTCGAAGCTGGCGCCGGGGAATGGCAGGTCCATCGCATTGCACTGCTGCCATTCGATGTTCGCCGCCTTGCACTGCTTGCGCGCCTGGTCGATCATGGCCTGATTCAGATCGGTGGCGATGATGACCGTGTCGGACGGCAGCTTCAGCATCATCTTGCGCGTTACGGCGCCGGTGCCTGCGGCCAGCTCCAGCACGCGGGCAGGTGTGCGCTGCACAATGCGCTTGATCAGGTCTTCGGAATAGGGATCGAATATGAGCGGCACCATGAAGCGCTCATACAGTTCAGGAACGGAACCAGAGAATGCAGCATCTGCAGCAGTCATGATCGTCTCCCCGAGTCGAAGCCTACTCAGAGTATAGGCCTGTCGGGAAGCGCGCGCTTGTTACGCAGCCTTTTTCTTTTTCTCAGGCTTGGGCAGCTGGATCAGGCGGGTGCCGGCCAGACGGTCATGCAGGAACTGGCGGTCCTTGTCGATGAAGGCCGTCAGGGACCACAGCAGCGCGCCGGCGAGCAGGGCATACAGCGCATGCCAGTGCTCCAGCTTGAGGGCGAACGACACCAGCAGCGCCGGCACGATCCACAACCAGCTGAGCAGATAGCGCACGGCGGCCACATACAGCGGCACATGGTGCTGGCCCGGCACCACCAGCTTGATGCGCCAGGTCTGCATGGCCAGGGTCTGGCCCTTCTTGGTCCAGGCATGGATAAAGTAGGCGCCCAGGATCAGGAAGAACAACGCCTGGCGCATATGTTCGGCCACCGGCGTGTGGCTCGCCTTGCTGGCGATCTCGAACACCAGGAAGGGCAGGAACAAAACGGCAAACGCCAGCAGGATCTCGTAAATCATCGAGATCAGGCGGCGTTTGACAGTGGGAACGGTAACGCTGGAAGGTGTTGCGTTATTTGCTGACATTCGGTTGTGCGGTCTGGGCCGGTGCGGCCGTTGGAACGGTGCCGGACACGGGCGCCGCAGCAGCCGGATCGGTTGGTGCGGTTGGCGCCGGCGCAGCTGTTGGGGCTGCGCCCGGCGCGGCAGTCGTCGCGCCCGCGGCGCCGGCGGCGCCCGCCGCAGGTGCGCCCGCCGCAGGAACCGGACCGCCTTGCGCGGCTGGAATAGCCGTGCCCTGCACTGCGATACCGGTCAGGCCAGGGGCGACAGTGCCGGGCGGCACCGAGCCCGGCGCAGGCACCAGGCCTTCGCCATGCGGGCGGATCGGTTCAGGCATCTTGACCTTGGCTTGCGCCGGGGTCGGCGGCTTGACCAGCTGCTGCTTCTTGCCGGCAGCGGCTTCAGCCAGTTTCTTTTTCTGCTCTTCTGGCAGCTGCTGATACTCTTCCCACTGCGCCGATTTCTGGCCTGGGGTGATCTTCTGGAAACGCGCGTAGTTTTCGCGCACAGCCTTGCGCTCGGCCGGGCTCAGCTTGATCCACTCGGCCATGCGTTCCTGGACGCGCTTCTTGTCGTCCGGTTTCATCGAGTTCAGGCGGTTGCCGATCTCGATCCATTTTTGCTTGCGTACCGGACCCAGCTCTTCCCAGCTGTCTTTCAGCGGTTCGAGGGCTTGCTGTTGAGCAGGGGTGAGGTCGGTCCAATGGGGTTTTTCGCCAACGGCGGCGGACGCCGAGGCAGCGGTCGTGGACGACGCGGCCGGCGGCGGCACGGTGTCCTGGCGTGTGCAAGCCGCCACGGCCAAAGTCAGGCCGACGGCAGCTGCAATCCGAATTGTCCGACCGCTCACACGCGCCATTTATTGCTCGCGGGTCTCGAGGTAGGCGTTAAAACCGTGATCCAGGTAAGCGGACAGCGGCAGCTCATCCGACAGCACGGCGGCGTCCATTTCGGCCAGCTCGGCGATCGATTGCTGCTGCTCATACTGGTAGACACCGACCATGCCGCCAACAATCAGCAGCAGCGGCAGGGCTACACCCATATTTCGGACCCAGGTAAACGGATTGCTAAAGAAGCTTGCGCCGCCAGCCAGGGCGGGGGCGGTACGGGTCACGCGCACGCGTGCCGGTGCGTCGGCCCTTTTCCGGGCCAGCGCAGCTTTGCGCGCGGCAGCCAGGCGATCGGTCGTCGAGGCCGGCAGATCGTCGAGCTTTTCGTTGAGCGCGTGGCGCACCCGGTAGGCAAAGTTGATGTCTTCGGTGTTCATAGTTTAATTCCCTTGGCTTTGAGCGCTTCGGCGAGTGCGTGAGTTGCTCGTGAGCAATGTGTTTTCACGCTCCCTTCGGAACATCCCATTGCTTCGGCGGTTTCAGCCACATCCATATCCTGCCAGTAACGCATGAGGAAGGCTTCTCGTTGACGCGCCGGAAGCTTTTGCACTTCATCTTCAATTAATTGCAAGATTTGTGCACGCTCGACCTGATCGGCGCTCGACTCAGCAGCCTGGGAACCTTCTTCGGCCTCGTAAGACTCAAGTATATCAAAATCCTCATGGTCCTCATTCGACGGACCGAGGCCCGAAAAGAGGGAAACCCAGGTATTGCGAACTTTCTCGCGGCGGAAAAAGTCCAGGATGGTGGTTTGCAGAATCCGCTGGAACAGCAGGGGCAGCTCGGCCGCGGGTTTATCACCGTATTTCTCGGCGAGCTTGATCATTGCATCTTGAACGATGTCCAAAGCCGCTTCGTCCCGCCTCACCGCATAGACGGCTTGTTTGAAAGCACGCCGCTCGACGTTCTCGAGAAAATCCGATAGTTCTTTGTCTGTGGCCATGCGTTTAAGGACGGTACTGCGCGGATGATAGCTGTTTGGACAGTCCGCCATCGTAACAAAAATTGCAGTATTTCGCAGGTTTTTGTAAAGAATTGCACCGTAAATATACTTTTTGAATAATTGTCCTTGACCAAAATGGTGCAACGCAGTACCGTATAGAACGCTTTGCACACCACGAAGCTCCCCGGTTATTCGGCACAGGCACACAAAGCCGTACTGAAGAACCAGCTTTCATTTGTCAGCAGTTTGCTCTAACCCGTGCCACAAGCGCGAGAGGTAGGCGATGAAACCGCTGCATAAACTCCGGCCAAACGAGTTGCGTTTAGCCATGGCTTGTACTCCAGCTACGCATGGGGGAAGGGTTGTGGTGACCGCAGAAAGAAGGGAAGCTTGGGGACGTGCAGGGTTACGCCCACTTCGATAGGCAAGAGCATCCGATCAATCTCCTATGGACCTTGAAAGGAATGTTTCATGAATACCGAAGCTCCCATCACGGGCGCCGAGATCGTTGTCCGCTGCCTCGCTGAGGAAGGCGTAGAACACGTCTTTGGCTATCCCGGCGGCGCCGTGCTGTATATCTACGACGCCATCTTCAAGCAGGACAAATTCCAGCACATCCTGGTTCGCCATGAGCAGGCCGCTATCCATGCCGCCGATGCCTATTCGCGCAGCTCGAACAAGGTTGGCGTGGCCCTCGTGACCTCCGGTCCGGGCGTGACCAATGCCGTGACTGGCCTGTCCACCGCTTACATGGACTCCGTTCCGATGGTTGTGATTTCCGGCCAGGTGCCGAGCCACGCCATTGGCCAGGACGCCTTCCAGGAATGCGATACCGTCGGCATCACGCGTCCGGTGGTCAAGCACAACTTCCTGGTGAAGGATGTGAAAGACCTGGCCGAGACCATCAAGAAGGCCTTCTACATTGCCAGGACCGGTCGTCCTGGTCCGGTGCTGGTCGATATCCCGAAGGATATCTCCATGCACAAGCACGTCTATAACTACCCCAAAGACATCGAGATGCGTTCCTACCGTCCGGTGGACAAGGGACACGCGGGCCAGATCCGCAAGGCCGTCCAGCTGCTGCTGGCCGCCGAACGTCCGATGATCTACACCGGCGGCGGCGTGATCCTGGCGCATGCATCGAATGAACTGAACCGCATGGTCGAGAAGCTGGGCTTCCCGGTCACCAACACCCTGATGGGCCTGGGCGGTTCGCGCGCTTCCGATCCGAACTTCGTCGGCATGCCGGGCATGCACGGCACGTATGAAGCGAATATGGCGATGCAGAACTGCGACGTCCTGATCGCTATCGGCGCGCGCTTCGACGACCGCGTGATCGGCAATCCGAAACACTTCAGCACCAACCCGCGCAAGATCATCCACATCGACATCGACCCGTCTTCCATTTCGAAGCGCGTCAAGGTCGACATTCCTATCGTCGGCAATGTGAAGGATGTGCTGATCGAACTGCTGTCCCAGTTGGACGCAGGCGACGCCAAGCCGAATGCACCGGCACTGAAAAAGTGGTGGGCGCAGATCGACGAATGGCGCGGCCGCAATTGTCTGGCCTATGCGACCTCGGATCTGGTGATCAAGCCGCAGCAGGTGGTCGAGTCGCTGTTCGACATCACCAAGGGCGACGCCTTCATCACTTCGGACGTGGGCCAGCACCAGATGTGGGCAGCGCAATACTACAAGTTCGACAAGCCGCGCCGCTGGATCAACTCCGGTGGCCTGGGCACCATGGGTGTCGGCCTGCCGTATGCCATGGGTGTGCAGATGGCTAACCCTGGCGCCACCGTGGCCTGCATCACGGGTGAAGGCTCGATCCAGATGAACATTCAGGAACTGGCCACCTGCAAGCAGTACCACCTGACGCCAAAGATCATCCTGCTGAACAACCGCTTCCTTGGCATGGTTCGCCAGTGGCAGCAGATCGACTATGGTTCGCGCTACTCCGAGTCCTATATGGATTCGCTGCCGGACTTCGAGAAACTGGCCGAAGCCTATGGCCACGTGGGCATGCGCATCGAGAAACCGGGCGATGTGGAAGGCGCTTTGAAAGAAGCGTTCGGCATGAAGGACCGCCTGGTCTTCATGAACTTCATTACCGACCAGAGTGAAAACGTGTGGCCGATGGTGAAGGCTGGCAAGGGCCTCTCCGAAATGCTGCTTGGCTCGGAGGACCTGTAATCATGCGACACATTATCTCTGTACTGCTGGAAAACGAAGCCGGTGCACTGTCTCGCGTGGTAGGCCTGTTCTCGGCTCGCGGCTATAACATCGAGACGCTGACCGTGGCGCCGACCGAAGATGCGACCCTGTCCCGCATGACCATCGTGACCACCGGTTCCGATGACATCATCGAGCAGATCACCAAGCACCTGAACCGCCTGATTGAAGTGGTGAAGGTGGTGGACCTGACCGAAGGCCAGCACATCGAGCGCGAACTGATGCTGATCAAGGTGAGGGCGGTCGGCAAGGAGCGCGAAGAAATGAAGCGCACCGCCGACATCTTCCGCGGCCGCATCATCGACGTGACCGAAAAGACCTACACCATCGAGCTGACGGGCGCCAAATCGAAGCTGGACGCCTTCATCGATGCGATTGACCGTGCTGCGATCCTGGAGACCGTCCGTACCGGCGGCTCGGGCATCGGCCGCGGCGAACGCATCCTCAAAGTTTAATTAGACGAATTCACACCAAGGAATGACCATGAAAGTTTTCTACGACAAAGACGCTGACCTCTCCCTCATCAAAGGCAAGAACGTTGCCATCATCGGCTACGGTTCGCAGGGCCACGCCCACGCACAGAACCTGACCGACTCCGGCGTCAACGTGACCGTCGGCCTGCGCCGCGGTGGCGCCTCCTGGCAGAAGGTGGAGAAGGCCGGCCTGAAGGTCGCCGAAGTGAACGAGGCAGTGAAGACCGCCGACGTTGTGATGATCCTGCTGCCGGACGAGAACATCGCCCAGGTGTACAAGGAGAATGTCGAGCCGAACATCAAGCAGGGCGCGGTGCTGGCCTTCGCGCACGGCTTCAACGTGCACTACGGCCAGGTTGTGCCGCGCGCCGACCTGGACGTGATCATGGTGGCGCCGAAGGCCCCAGGCCACACCGTGCGCAACACCTACACCCAGGGTGGCGGCGTGCCGCACCTGGTGGCTGTGTACCAGGACAAGTCCGGCGCAGCGCGTGATATCGCTCTGTCGTATGCATCTGCAAACGGCGGCGGCAAGGCCGGCATCATCGAAACCAACTTCCGCGAAGAGACCGAGACCGACCTGTTCGGCGAACAGGCCGTGCTGTGCGGCGGTACCGTTGAACTGATCAAGGCTGGCTTTGAAACCCTGGTGGAAGCTGGCTACGCGCCGGAGATGGCTTACTTCGAGTGCCTGCACGAGCTGAAGCTGATCGTGGACCTGATCTACGAAGGCGGCATCGCCAACATGAACTACTCGATTTCCAACAACGCGGAATACGGCGAGTACGTGACCGGTCCGCGCGTGGTGACTGCGGACACCAAGGAAGCGATGCGCCAGTGCCTGCGCGACATCCAGACCGGCGAATACGCCAAGTCCTTCATCCTGGAGAACAAGGCTGGTGCGCCTACCCTGATTTCCCGTCGCCGCCTGACCGCGGAACACCAGATCGAAGAAGTTGGCGCCAAACTGCGTGCAATGATGCCGTGGATCGCCAAAAACAAATTGGTCGATCAGTCCAAGAACTGATTGTCCCAAGTACCAACTTCAACGGCCCTTCGGGGCCGTTTTTTTTATTCGCAAAGGATCGTGATACGGTTCTCCCCGGCCTTTTCTCCCTTGCGATAAGTGACGCTGCATTGCTGCGTATCGTCATCCAACCTGCGCGAGAGCGTCAACTGCCCATATTCGCCGTAAGCGCACTGAATCCACTTGCCTTCCAGAAGAGGGCCATCAAGCCGATAAACAAATGTCTCTTCGCCTTTGCGCTTGCGTACTGCATCTTCCACCAGGTGGCCCATCCCCTCTGGTGGAGTGACCATTGGTGCCGCGCTGTGCAGGTACAGCGGTGATTCCGCATAAAACTGCCAACCTGCGGGAGGCGCCAACCTGATCGCCTCCGCGGGCAGCGAACGAGGGCACTCAACGATGTCCGGAATTGGCCATGCCAATGCCGGCGCCAGGCATGCAATTCCTGCATAAACTGAGCGTGCGTTCATTCGATCACCGAGAACGCGTCAGCATTGTTACTCGGGCGGATAAAGTTACCTTGCTTGTCGCGCCCTAGCGACTTTATGAATCGTTTGGTGATTATCCCGTTTTTCTTTCCCTTCCATTGGTCCATGACGTAAATGCCGCCAAGTCCGTCACCCATATAGAGAGCAGCATGATTGCCATGATTCCGGTTTGGATAGCGTCCGTTGACGAAGGTCGCAATTGCAGTGCCAACCTTGACAGCGCTATTGCCCACTACTGCATCGCCTTGATGCCAGGCGAGGGTGACGGGAGCTCCCGCGTAGGTGCGGACAAGTGCGACACATTGGTGGTTGCCGACCATGGGTTTCGCCTGTAAGTCGGCGGCGGCTGAGCATACGTAAGCCATTTGCCTCTCCTGTTGTGAGGGAACAGGCAAATGACTTTATCGTTGACTTACGCTGCGCGTTTTGGCGCAGCGCAAGGGATGAGGGATTAGCGGAGGGCTTCGGTGAGGACGCGGCCTTCGGCGCCGGCTGGTGGGCGCACGTGCAGCAGGAAGGACAGGGTAGGGGCGATGTCGACCACTTCGGCGTACTGGGAGTAGGCACCCGGCTTGATCCACTGTTTGCCCATCACCATCAGCGGCACGTTGGTGTCGTAAGCGTATGGCGCGCCGTGCGAGGTGCCGCTGGTGCCGCTGCCGAAGTACCAGTATGGATCGGTGACGACCATCAGGTCGCCCGAGCGCTCGCGGTTCCAGGCACGGCGCATCAGGGTTGCGATGCGGGTGCCGCCGACTGCGCCGTTTTCGAACTGGGTGCGGGTGTAGACGTCGGCGATGCCTTTCTGGGCCAGCAGCCAGCGTGCGGCCACGTTCTCTACTTCTTCGCGCGACAGCTTGCCGGCTGCGATCTGCTGGTAGTTCAGCTGGATGTTCGGCATTACGTAAGCGTTGACCATCTGGTCGATGCCGTATTTGCCCGTCAGATAAGCATTCAGGTCACCGATCAGCTTTTTCGGATCGATACGCTGCGCTTCGATATGCTGGGTGCCGGACGAGAATTCAGGCACGTTCGGGAAGCCGTGGTCGGCGGTCAGCACCACCAGCACATTGTCCATGCCGATGCGCTTGTCCAGGTAGGTGAAGAAGCCCGCCAGCATGCGGTCCAGGCGCTGCAGGTGATCATGCGACAGCGCGCTCTCCGGACCGAAGCCGTGGTTCACCAGGTCATGTGCGGACAGGCTCACACCCAGCAGGTCCGGCACGCCGGCCGGATTCTTGCCGAGGTTTTCGCCTTCTACCGCAGCGCGCGCGAAGTCCAGCGTCATCTCATCGAGGAACGGGCTTTCCTTCAGGCGCTTGTAGTAAGGGCCATCCGGGCTGCCGCTTTCGCTGTACAGCGAGACATTAGGCAGTTCACCCACGTCGCCCGCGTAGGCCGAATCGGCCAGCAATGGGCGCCAGGTCTTGCCGTAATAACGTTCCTGCGGCTTGCCGGCCTGGTATTGCTGCACCCACTGCGGATGCTCTTTCATGTAGAAGGTGGAGCTGGCGAAGTTGCCGCTCTTTTCCATGTACATATACGGCGTGCCGGTCTTGCCCGCCATCAGAATCGCGCCGCGATCCTTGCCGGACACCGTGATCACCTTGGCCTTCTGGCCGGTGGCGTAGCGCAGTTCGTCGCCCAGCGTATCGACACGCAGCTTGGCCGGCGAGGTACCGTCGGACTTGTCGGTCACTTCATTGCCGACGTATTTGTAGTTCTGGTCTTCGGTGCAGTACACGCTTTCGTGCGTCACCGGATCGATCCAGTTATTGCCGATGATGCCGTGCACGTATGGATAAGCGCCGGTCAGGATCGCCGAGTGGCCGACGGCCGTCACGGTCACGCCATGCGCCTGGTGTGCATTGTTGAACCACGCACCCTGATCCAGCAGGCGGCGGAAACCGCCTTCGCCAAACTGGCCACGGTAGCGGGTGACCTGCTCCTGCGGCAGGCCGTCCACGGCGATCACGAGGACGAGTTTCGGTTGCGGTTCTTGTTTGACTGGCGCGGCATGCGCACCGAGACTGGCGGTCAGTGCCAGCGCTGGCAGGAGATATTTGGTCATGTGATTAGTGGCTGAATTCAAAAGCAGGAATGGTAACCGCGTAAGCCTACTACGGAAACATGTCATTCCTGTTACAAACGTTCACTATCTGCTCCTGGTGGTCCGCGTAATTTCGGTTAAAGTGCGCTCATCAAACCCTGTAAGGAGAACAATAATGACCGTATTGAAGAGCATAGCCGCTGCCGCACTGGTGCTGGGCGCCCAGGCCGCGATGGCGCAATCCGTGCCGACCAATGGCGCGCTGGTGATCGTGCCCGCTTATGGACAAGTCATTGCGCCGAACGACCAGGCCGTGGCCACCTTCGCCATCGAAGAGCAGGACAAGGACAAATCCGCTGCCGCTTCGCGCGTGAACCAGAAGATGAAGCAGGGCCTGGAAATTCTGAAGAAGGAAGACCCGCAAGCGCAACTGAAGACCCAGGGCTACTACACCTATCCGGTCTATCCTGACGAGCCGCCACGTCCTGTAACCAATCCGCAGAAGCCGCGCGTGCCGACCGCCTGGCGCGTCGGCCAGTATGTGCAGCTGACCACCACCAGACTGGATGGCCTGCCGAAGACGGTGTCGTCGGCGCAGAAGATCCTGACCCTGAACGGCATCGCCTTTGGCCTGAGCCCGGCCGCGACCAAAAAGCTGGAAGATCAGCGCATCGCCGCCACCTACAAGAACCTGAACGAGCGCATTGCGTCGATTGCCAATGCCATGGGCCGTCCGCTGAGCGATGCCCAGCTTGACACCATCGACTTTGAAGGCAGCGGCAATTACGCCGGCGCCGCCGAAGGCCGTCCGGCTCCCATGATGGCCGCGCGCGCCTTCAAGGACGCCAGCCAGGAAGTCGCTGAGCCAAGCTTCGAGCCTGGCGAGACTACGCTTGACATGCGCGTCGTGGGCAAAGTCAAGTTCAAGTAGGGCGGATCATCCGGTCCGCCGTGCAGGGCTGCGGCTATAATACGGGGGCAAAAACCTATAAGAAATGGATGAGTATGGCCAAATTCCCCCGTCGCCGAGCCAAGAACCCTGCAGGTAAGTCGCTGTTCAGCCGATTTGCGCGCCGCCATCACGGCGAAGGCGCGCGTCCCCGTTCACGCGGCATCTATCTGCTGCCCAACGCCTTCACCACCGGCGCACTGTTCTGCGGCTTCTTCGCGATTGTCATGGCCATGAACCAGCGCTTCGAGCACGCCGCCTGGGCCATCTTCGTGGCCATGCTGCTGGACGGCCTTGATGGCCGCGTCGCCCGCCTGACCAACACGCAAAGCGAATTTGGCGCGCAATACGACTCGCTGTCCGACATGGTTTCCTTCGGCGCCGCTCCGGCGCTGGTGATTTATGAGTTCTCCTTGCGAGGCCTGGGTAAGCTGGGCTGGATCGCAGCATTCGTGTATTGCGCCGGCGCCGCGTTGCGCCTGGCCCGCTTCAACACCAATATCGAAGTGGTGGACAAGCGCTATTTCCAGGGTTTGCCCAGCCCTGCGGCCGCGTCGCTGATCGCGGGCTTCGTGCTGCTGATGACGGATATGGAAGTGGAGGGCGTGCTGTATCCATGGCAGGCCTGGGCCATCGCCATCTTCGCCGGCCTGACCATGGTCACCAACGTGCCGTTCTACAGCTTCAAGGACATCAACTTCCGCAAGTCCGTGCCCTTCATCGCGGTGTTCCTGATTGCGCTGTTCTTTGCGCTGATTTCGATCGACCCGCCAAAAGTGCTGTTCCCGCTGTTCGTGGTGTACGGCCTGTCCGGCTACGTCGTGTATTTCTCGCGTCTGGCCAAGGGCAAGCCGGTCAGCATCGTGCAGACTTCAAGCGAACCTGTGGATCAAAGCGAACGCCGCTAGCGCTCAAGGAGGCGGCTTTTTCATCCGGGAGAACCAACCATGAATAACCGCCTCATCATCTTCGATACCACGCTGCGCGACGGCGAACAGTCGCCGGGCGCATCGATGACCCGCGAAGAAAAAGTCCGCATCGCCAAGCAGCTCGAACGGTTGCGCGTGGACGTGATCGAGGCAGGTTTCGCGGCCGCCTCGCAAGGCGACTTCGAATCGATCCGCGCGATTGCTTCAACCATTCGCGAATCCACTGTTTGCTCCCTGTCGCGCGCCAACGACCGCGACATCTCTCGCGCTGCCGAAGCGCTGGAACCCGCCGAGCGCAAACGCATCCACACCTTTATCGCCACTTCGCCGCTGCACATGAAAATGAAGCTGCGCATGGAGCCTGACCAGGTGCTGGAGCAAGCCATCCAGGCCATCCGCTTTGCCCGCAAATTCACCGGCGATATCGAGTTCAGTCCGGAAGACGGCAGCCGTTCGGAAGAAGACTTCCTGTGCCGCGTGCTGGAAAACGTGATTGCCGAAGGCGCGACCACCATCAACTTCCCTGACACCGTGGGCTATGCCGTGCCCGAACTGTTTGGCGAAACCATCCGCCGCCTGCGCGAGCGCATTCCCAATTCGGACAAGGCCGTGTGGTCGGTCCACTGCCACAATGACCTCGGCCTGGCCGTGGCGAATTCGCTGGCGGGTGTGATGATCGGCGGCGCGCGCCAGATCGAGTGCACCATCAATGGCCTGGGCGAAAGGGCCGGGAATACGGCACTGGAAGAAGTCGTGATGGCCCTGCGCACGCGCGGCGGCTATTACAACCTCGAATGCGGCATCGATACGACGCAGATTGTGCCTGCGTCGAAAATGGTGTCGCAGATTACGGGCTTTGCGGTGCAGCCGAACAAGGCGGTGGTTGGTGCGAATGCGTTTGCGCATGCATCAGGCATTCACCAGGACGGCATTTTGAAAGCGCGGGAAACCTACGAGATCATGCGCGCTGAAGACGTGGGCTGGACTGCCAACAAGATCGTGCTCGGCAAACTCTCCGGCCGCAACGCTTTCAAACAGCGCTTGCAGGAGCTGGGCATCGAGCTCGATTCCGAGGCCGAAATCAATTCCGCATTCAGCCGTTTCAAAGACCTGGCCGACCGCAAGGCCGAGATCTTTGATGAGGACATCATGGCGCTGGTGTCGGGCGAAGAGGCTGCGGCGGAAGGCGAGCACTATCGCTTCGTCTCGCTGTCCCAGCGTTCCGAGACGGGCGAACTGCCGCATGCGAAAGTGGTGTTTTCCATCGATGGCATCGAGCACACTTGCGAAGGCACGGGCGATGGACCGGTCGACGCCATGGTCAACGCCATCGAATGCAAGGCGCAGAGTGGGGCGGAACTGGTGCTGTTCGCGATTAACGGTATCAGCCCCGGCACTCAGTCCCAGGGCGAAGTCACGATGCGCCTGGCGCATTCGGGCCGCATCGTCAATGGCGTCGGCGCGGACCCGGATATTGTGGTGGCGTCCGCGAAAGCTTATCTGGCAGGTCTGAACAAACTGTACTCAAAAATCGAAAGGCTCAATCCGCAGGTATGAGGTTCAATAATCGCGTCGCCGGAATGGCGGCGGCAATGGCGTGTGCCATTCCATCCGCTGCATTCGGCACGGCCTGCAACTCGCATGAAATCATTTCGGCAGTTGCCGGTCAGCGTGGTGAACTGCTCGTCCTCGGTACATTTGGCGCACGCGGTAGTGACGACGGTGGCGCCACCTGGGATGACCGGAACTGGCCCAGCGATATCGTGCCGCAGCAAGGGCCGGTGCTAGTTGGTGCATCGATTTACGCTGTCGCCAGCAATATGCTGTATCGCAGTCCGGACATGGGACGGAGCTGGGAGTCGCTGGGTGAACACATGATTCCAGCGATCGATGGCAAAGGGCGGCTGTATGCCTGTAGCGCCAACGGCTTGATGGTCGACCGGCTCGCTGGGGATGGGCGCTGGCAGACTACGGGGATTCTCGACCGGCGTCTCATCAGCTACAAGTCCCGGCTGAAGCGCAATGGAAAGCGCCACATCGTGCTGACACGCACGGACTTCAACGGGCACAAAACTTCCGCGGTCGTGGACGAAGAACCCGTGCTGACGTGGAGCGGTTCCAGCGCATGTGAGGGCGTGACCGCTATCGGCGACACCATCGTCGCAACTTCGCATGACGCAAATTACGTCAGTAAAAATGGCGGCAAAACGTGGAAGGCCGCAGAGCTTTCGTCGCAGGAGTGGCAGCAACAATACCAGGTGGATCGATGGGACAGGCTGTACACCGTCCGCGTGATCGAAGATATGCCGGTGATGCAGCAAAGCGTCGATTTCGGGAAGACCTGGCAGGCCATCCCTGCCGCGGCCGGTGAACCGGGGCGGTATATTGGCGCGGCGCCAGTCGCTACGCGCATTGCCTCCGTTCCTGTTCCGCAGGAACTGGTATATGTGAAGAGCGAGGGGCCGCTGGACAGGCGTGTCGTGCCGGGTGATGCAGATGACGGCGCGATGCTCGGCTACCAGTTCAATGCCGATGGCAGCGCTTTGATTGTGACCAGCAGCGGGCTTCTGCTATCGAATGCATCCGGCGAGTGGACGAAGATCGAAGGGCAGCAGTTGACGCCGCGTGAGTGGACCTCGTGCGGCCCCTGAGCTTCAGTCCTGAAGCGGTTTCAATTGCTTACACTCGCAACACTTTTGCAGTCAACTCGGCAGTGCTGGGTGCGTTAATTGCTCATGGGCGATTTGCTCACTTTGACTGAAAGGGATAACAAATGAAAAAGCTGCTCCTGACCGCCGTCTTCTCCGCTCTGGCCCTGCCTGTTTTCGCACAGACCAACACTCCGAAGCTGGATGCACGTGAAGCCAACCAGCAAGCGCGCATCGCCAACGGCGCCGCTTCCGGCCAGCTGACCGCGAAAGAAACCCAGAACCTGGAAAAGCGCGAAGCCAAGCTGAATGCCGATGAAGCAGCCGCCAAGTCCGACGGCAAAGTGACCAAGAAAGAGCGCCGCGCCCTGGAGCGAGAGGCGAACCGCGATAGCCGCGCTATCGCCCACAAGAAGCACAATGATCGCGTAGCAGCCCAGTAAGTTTCCTCGAGTGGTGCTGAAGCCCGCCCGCCTCCAAAACGGGTGGGCTTCTTCTTTTTTGCTTGATTAGTTGCTTAAGTCAAGTAATAATCTGCTTAAAGCTACTAATGAGGTTTGCCATGCTCGATGACCGCGCTGAACTCGTTCGCCGATTCAACCGTTTCTACACCCGTCAGATTGGCGTGCTCCATGAGCATCTGCTGGGCAGCGAGTTTTCGCTGACGGAGGTGCGCATTCTGTACGAGCTGGCGAACCGCCCATCGCTGACGGCAACCGACCTCTGCCGCGAACTGGGTCTGGACGCAGGGTATTTGAGCCGCGTGATTGCCGGTTTCGTCCGCAAGGGCCTGATCGCCAAGACGCGCTCGGCCGCCGACGCGCGCGTCGCGGAACTGCGTCTGACGGAGCAGGGCAGGGACACGTTTGCGCCGCTGAACGACACCTCGCGGCGGGAAGTGCAAGCCATGCTGGCGCGGCTGTCGGCGCCGGAGCAGCATCAGCTGATCGACGCCATGGGGCAGATCCAGAGTTTGCTGAACGAGTCCGCGCCGAGTTATTTGCTGCGCGATCCGCAGCCGGGCGATATGGGCTGGATCGTGCATCGCCACGGCGCGCTGTACGCGCAGGAGTATGGCTGGACCTCCGAATTTGAAGCGCTGGTCGCCGAGATCGTCGCCAAATACCTGCGCGAATACGATCCGAAATCCGAGCACTGCTGGATCGCCGAGAAGGACGGCAAGATAGCCGGTTCCATCTTCGTGGTCCGCCATGACGAACACACCGCCAAACTGCGCCTGCTCTACGTGGAACCCAGCGCGCGCGGCCTCGGCATCGGCCACCGCCTGGTCGAAGAATGCCTGCGCTTCGCACGCCAGGCCGGCTACCAAAAGATGATCCTGTGGACCAACAGCGTCCTCACCGACGCCCGCCGCATCTATGAAAAAGCCGGCTTCGAATTGATCGAAGAAGAAGCCCACCACAGCTTCGGCAAAGACCTCATCGGCCAGACCTGGGCCCGCCACCTTTAAATGGGGACGTAACACATTTGTGAGTATGGGCCAGGGGAGCGCCGGCGGCTTTACGCGCCGGCCACGTGCACCCGGCGTGACAGATCGCCAGAGCTGGGCCGCCAGCTCTGACGTGCGGCCAAGGCGGAATTCCCGGTCGGTGAAAGAGCATTGGTGCTTGTCATGTTCGCGCTGGATCAGATGCGCGGGCACATCGGGCAGGACAAGTCGTGGGTGGAGTGGCATCCCATTTACCAGCCGAAGTGGTGTTCGTCGCGCTCCGGGTCGGGGCCGCTTTGGAGTTCGCGGACGATGCCGTTGCGGTCGAAGTGGATGTGCATCATGGAGTACCACACGTCCTGCTGGCGGTAGCGGTAGCTCCAGACTTGCAGGTCGCGCAGGGCGAGGTAGGTGGTTTCGTCCGGCGGGCCGAAGGTGGCGCGGATGGTATCCTTCGTGTCCTTGCCGAGGGCAATGCCGGCGAAGGCGGCGTCGGTGCGCGGGGAAAAATCGGCGGGATTGGAGGGCGCAGTGGCGCAGCCGGCCAGTAAAAGTGCCAGAATGGCAACGATAGCGGAGGTTTTGGCCTTCATGAGCCTAATTCTAGTCATAAACCGTAGCCATGAAAGCCTAATACGGTTATACTTCCGCGTCTGGCCATCCGGCTGGAGCTTTATTAACGTAGTTCACGATGTGCAGGGTTACGACTCCGTACATCGCATGTGAAAGGTAAATCATGACTGTTGAAAACATCAACAAGGCCGCTATCATCGCGGATAACGCCCGTGCTCAAAACGACACCGGCTCCCCAGAAGTGCAAGTTGCTCTGCTGACCGCACGTATCAACGAGCTGAACACCCACTTCAAAGAGCACACCAAAGACCACCACTCCCGTCGTGGCCTGATCAAGATGGTGAACCGTCGTAAGTCCCTGCTGTCCTACCTGAAGAACAAGGACGCAAACCGTTATCGCGACCTGATCGCTAAACTCGGCCTGCGTAAGTAATTCTTGCGTTACCCGGTTTAAAAAAAATGCCTGCGTCAGTTTGCTGCCGCAGGCATTTTGCCTTTTAAGACGTTGTATTTATTGCAGTAAAGACGGCCACAAGCCGTCCGTGGTGAGGTGCAACGACAGCTCCTGAAAATCTGTCGGCAAATAGAAAGGGATTACCCATGTTTAACAAAGTAACGAAGACCTTCCAGTACGGCCAACACACCGTGACCCTGGAAACTGGTGAAATCGCTCGCCAGGCCTCCGGCGCCGTGATGGTGTCCGTTGACGACACCGTCGTGCTGGCAACCGTGGTGGCGCGTAAAGACGCCAAGCCAGGCCAGGACTTCTTCCCCCTGACGGTTGACTACCTGGAAAAGACCTACGCAGCGGGCAAAATCCCTGGCGGTTTCTTCAAGCGTGAGGGCCGTCCTTCCGAAAAGGAGACGCTGACTTCCCGTCTGATCGACCGTCCGATCCGTCCTCTGTTCCCAGAGGGCTACATGAACGAAGTGCAGGTGATCGTGCACGTTCTGTCGGTGAATCCTGAAATCGATCCGGACATCGCTTCCATGATCGGTGCTTCCGCTGCCCTGTGCGTGGCTGGCGTACCGTTCAACGGCCCGATCGGCGCCGCCCGTGTTGGCTTCGAAAACGGCCAATACATCCTGAACCCGACCGCGTCCCAGCTGAAGACCTCCCAGATGGATCTGGTGGTGGCTGGTACCGAATCCGCCGTGCTGATGGTTGAATCCGAAGCACAGCAACTGTCCGAAGAAATCATGCTGGGCGCCGTGGTATTCGGCCACGAGCAGATGAAGGTCGTGATCGACGCCATCCATGAACTGGTGCGCGATGGCGGCAAGCCTGAACAAGTGTGGACCGCGCCAGCCAAGAACGAAGCCCTGATCGGCCGCGTGGCGCACTTCGCTGAAGCCAAGATCCGCGAAGCCTACCAGACCAAGGACAAGCAAGCCCGTACCGACAAGCTGCGCGCCATGTCGTCCGAAGTGCAGGCTGACCTGGCTGCCGAAGCTGCCGCCCACGGCGCTGAAGCGCCTGACTCGGTTGAAGTCGGCAACATCCTGTTCGAAATGGAAGCCAAGGTTGTGCGTTCGCAGATCCTGGAAGGCGAGCCACGTATCGACGGCCGCGACACCAAGACCGTGCGTCCGATCTCGATCCGTTCCTCCGTGCTGCCACGTACCCACGGTTCCGCCCTGTTCACCCGCGGCGAAACCCAGGCACTGGTCGTAGCGACTCTGGGCACCGCCCGCGATTCGCAGAAGATCGATGCGCTGATGGGCGAGTACACCGACGACTTCATGCTGCACTACAACATGCCGCCGTTCGCCACCGGCGAAACCGGCCGTGTTGGCACGCCGAAGCGCCGTGAAATCGGCCACGGCCGTCTGGCCAAGCGCGCACTGGTTGCTGCGCTGCCTTCGCAGGAAGAGTTCTCCTACTCGATCCGCCTGGTATCCGAAATCACCGAGTCCAACGGTTCCTCCTCCATGGCTTCCGTCTGCGGCGGCTGCCTGGCGCTGATGGATGCCGGCGTGCCGATGAAAGCCCACGTGGCCGGTATCGCGATGGGCCTGATCAAGGAAGGCGGCCGCTTCGCCGTTCTGTCCGACATTCTGGGTGACGAAGACCACCTGGGCGACATGGACTTCAAGGTAGCTGGTACCGCCAACGGCATTACCGCGCTGCAGATGGACATCAAGATCCAGGGCATCACCAAGGAAATCATGCAGGTTGCACTGGCACAGGCTAAAGAAGGCCGCCAGCACATCCTGGGCGAAATGCAGAAGGCCATGCCGACTGTGAAGACCGAGCTGTCCGACTTCGCACCACGCCTGATCACCATCAAGATCAACCCAGAGAAGATCCGTGACGTGATCGGCAAGGGCGGCGCCGTGATCCGCGCGCTGACCGAAGAAACCGGCACGCAGATCGACATCACCGACGAAGGCATCGTGACCATCGCGTCCGTTGACGCAGCCGCTGGCCAGGAAGCCAAGCGCCGCATCGAAGAACTGACCGCTTCCGTGGAAGTGGGTAAGTGCTACGACGGCACCGTCCTGAAGCTGCTGGACTTCGGCGCCATCGTTCAGGTTATGCCTGGCAAAGACGGCCTGCTGCACATCTCTCAGATCGCCAACGAGCGCGTGAACGCCGTTGCCGACTACCTGAAAGAAGGCCAGCAAGTACGCGTCAAGGTTCTGGAAACCGACGACCGCGGCCGCCTGAAACTGTCGATGAAAGCCGCAGCTGAAGAAGCTGCTGCTGCCGCTGCACAGTAATCGAGCTCCGCTCCCCCAAAACCGCCAGCGCGCAAGCCTGGCGGTTTTTTTATTGCCGATGCGGCGCGACACCAGTTGTATGGATCTTTTCGCCGAACCAGGTCTTAGCGCGAATTAGACTTGCCCCTCAAGTTAGGTTGCTGCCCTCTGTTCAGCGCGGTCGATTGGCCAGCTGGTTATTTTTGGAGAGTTTTGTTCAGCACTAAGGCGGCTATGATACGCCGGCTTTTTGGACATAATTTAACGGGGCAAACATGAAGAACCTGGTGTTCTCGCTGTTAATCGGATTTTTAAAATCTATCAAGAAGCCGCTAAGGAACTGAACGATACCTACAAAAAGCTGAACGCCAAGCTGGATGACAACGGTAAGAAGTCCTTGAAGACCAGCCAGCTTGCGTGGATCGAGTCGCGGAATCAGAACTGCTCAAAGCGCGATCCGAAAGGCTTCTATGTGAACCTCGACTGCGCGACCACATCAACCGTTGAACGTTCGCGCTTCCTTCAGGATCGCCTTCGCGAATGCACGAGCGCAGGCTGCATGAACAGCAAACTCTGATCGGCGAGGCTAAAGCGAAAGGACCAATGTCCGAATTTCCAACTATCGAGACACCGCGCCTTTACCTGCGGGAGATCACTGAGCGCGATGCAGCGGCGCTGTTTGCGATTCATTCCGACGCCGAGCATATGCAGTGGTTCGGCAACGATCCCTTGCAGGATGTTGACGGCGCGCTGGGTCTGATCAAATTGTTCGCCGGTTGGCGCCAGCAGCCGAATCCTGGTACGCGTTGGGCGATTGAGCTGAAGGGGCAGCCGGGCCTTATCGGTACTTGCGGTCTCTTCGCCTGGAACCGGAACTGGAAGAAGTGCAGCATTGGTTATGAGCTGTCCCGCGCTGCAACCGGTCAAGGCCTCATACGTGAGGCACTGGAAGCGATGCTTGACTGGGGCTTTAATGCCATGGCGCTCAATCGCGTCGAAGCGCAGGTTCACGAGCGGAATCTGCCATCGCTCGCGCTGTTGATGAAGCTTGGCTTTGTTGAAGAAGGGCGCCTTCGGCAAGTTGCATACTGGGGCAACAGGCATCACGACTTATTGCAGTATTCCTTATTGGCTGAGGACTGGCGCGAGACATAGCATGCTATTCTCTTGTCGCCCAGTTATCGCAACATAAGCCAATAGGGGAATGACCGTGCAGAAAATGCTCGAATCCCACCACCTTATCATTCGCATCAAAGCAGCGTGGCAAGACGCTGTGCCGCCGGACCGGCAGAATATCTCGCGCCCTACAAATGAGGATGAGGGCGTCGCCGCTTACTTCGCGGGAAAGTCGTGGCACGGACACAGTGCAACGCGCTTGCGCGCCCTGGACTTTGCGCCGAATGTCTTCACCGAGCAGGCGTTTGCATACTTCCTGCCGGCTTATCTTATCGCTGACATAGAAGATCCCGTGGCGTCGGACACCAATGTCGAGCGGGTGCTGTATTGGTTGGGACAAGGACCCCGTGTGATCGGGCTGCTTTCGCCAGAGCAGAAGGCCGTGTTGCGCGACTATGTTAAGTTTGTGTGCGCGAGAGATGGCGACGGCTATGACGCATTTGCCCAGGCGGTCGTTCATCTGTTGGATCAACCATAAAAAGGGGATAACAATGAAAAAGATCTTCGCGGCATTGGCGCTGTTGGTACTGGCCTTTTCGGCGCAAGCCCAGACTCCAACACCACCGGCATATGATGCGGAACTGGCCAGGTCCCTTGGCGCTGACGATCACGGCATGCGCCGATATGTATTCGTTGTGCTGCGCACAGGGCCGAACAAGGTGCCGGCCGGCCAGGAACGCACCGAGATGTTTGCTGGCCACATGGCCAATATTCAGCGCCTGGCCAACGAAGGCAAGCTTGCCTATGCCGGGCCGCTGGATGGCGTCGAGGGTGCGCGCGGGATTTTCATTTTCGCGGTCGACAGCATCGACGAGGCCAGAAAGCTTGTGGCCACCGACCCGGTCATCATCAAAGGCGAAATGGTAGCCGAATACCATGCCCACTTTGGCTCCGCGGCGCTGATGGGCGTTAACCAGACCCATTCCAAAATCATCAAGCCGGGCAAAGAATAAATTTTTTTGCGCTTCGCGATCCGTTTTGCTGCGCTGGTTCGTCTTAGCTGTGTCTACATTAAAGGAGGCACATCATGGCAAACCAATCTGTTGTTCTCATCAATAATCTGAAGGTGGACCCAGCGAACCAGGCGGCGCTGGTGGCGCTGTTGAAGCGGAATATCGAGAGCGTGGTCAGCACGCTTGGCGGATGGAAGACGAGCCGCCTGATTGCGGCGAAGGATGGGGCGAGTGTCGTCATTTATTCGGAGTGGGAGTCGCCGGACGCGGTTGAAGCGATGCGGGCTGACGCACGGATGAAGGCCTATTTTCCGCAAATCGCCGAGCTGGCAAAGTTTGAGTCGATGATGGGCGAGACCGTTTTCAATGAAGTGAGGTGAGGGGCAATGGAAGACTTCGAACAGCGCTTGCAGGAATTGAGGCCACGGCTGCACCGCTATTGCGCGCGCATGACCGGGTCTTCCGTCGACGGCGAGGATGTGCTGCAGGATGCGCTGATCAAAGCCTTGCAGGCGCGGGAGGAGGGCGCAGAGGTGGAGAATATCGGAGGCTGGTTGATGCGCATAGCCCATAACACCAGCCTCGACTTCTTGCGCAGGCGCGCCCGCAGCAATGTGGTTCCGCTCACCGAGGACATTGAAGCCGAAACGCCGCCGGAAGCGGAAATCCTGATGGTCGGTTTCCAGACCTTCCTGCAGCTGCCTGAGCTGCAGCGCTGCGCGGTCATCCTGAAAGATGTGCTGGGACATTCGGTCGAAGAAATCGCCACCATCGCCGATTGCACGCCAGCTGCCGCCAAGTCGGCGCTGCAGCGCGGCCGGGTCGCCTTGCGCGAACTGGCCAAACAGCCGGACGATACGCGCGTGCCGCTGATGCCTCAGGACAGCCGCGAAAAGCTCACCAACTATGTTCAACTGTTCCAGAGCGGCGACTTCGATGCGATCCGCGCCATGCTGGCCGAGGATGTGAAACTCGATCTGGTGAACAGGCTCAAACTCGAAGGCCGCGAGAGCATCAAGCGCTACTTCACGCGTTATTCGGAAGAGACGCGGTGGCGCTTTGCCCTGGGCGCGGTCGAAGGGCGTCCGGCAATGCTGGTGTTTGACGGCGCAGCGGAAAAGCCGACGGCCTTCGTGCTGATCGACTGGCGCGGCAATGAGATCACCGCAATCCGCGATTTCCTGTTCGCGCCCTATGCGATGGAAGCGGTTGACTGGATGCGGCTGAATTAAAGCCGCCAGTACACAAGCCCTGGCGGCTTTTGTCCACGCCTAGCGTGCGGCCAGCGAGACGAAGACCAGCGGCGGGTAGTTCGCCGTGGTTGGGGAGGCTTCTTCGTCGATGTAGGCGATACGCCCACTAACGTAGCCTTGTCTTGAGATGACGATGTTCAGGGACATGGTTCCGTCGATGGCTTCGAACAGGTGTTCGCCCGTCGGCCGGATTTCATGTTCTTTCTGCTTGCCGATGTGTGCATACAAGCGCCGGCCAATGCGGTTGATGTACATCCGCTTGCCGTTGGATAAATAGTATTCGCCCTTGTAATCGGCCAGATCGTCAGGCCAGAGAAAGTATGGTTTCGCACTGGATCGTGCGGCGGGGACGAGCACCCGGTCGGTGCCGCCCGTCTCCTGAGCCGTGGCGCTGCCGATCAGCAGGCCGCAAGCGAGCAGAGTCGAAAGCCGTCGCATGGCGGCCTCCTAACGTATTGCGACAGTAATAATCGTCGCTTCAGGCAATGCAGCTGCGTTTTTCTGGATATCCTCATCAATATAACTCATGGTTCCAGTAATATCGCCATCCCTTTCTACAGTCAGTTCCATCTGCATGGTGCGGTCGAGCGCGGAGAATTTCCCATTGCCGGTGGGGACAATTTCGTGTTCACTTTGAGTTCCAACCTGGGCAAACATGCGGGCATTAAATCGCCGCAGCACCATGGTTTTTCCGTTGGAGAGATTATAATCTCCCTTGTAAGGTTTGAAATCCTCCGGGGCCATATAAACGCGTTTGATTTCGAGGTTTTTTAGTGCCGGAATAATCACTTGTCCGACGTCAGACTGCTGCGCCTGGCTTGTTTGAACAAGCGCGCAGGCGCACAAGCCCAGCAGGGCAATTTTCCCTTTCATGGCTACTCCCTTCTTTATGTTATTACCGGTTTATTATTTCTTGGTACCGGCTATAACACTATAGGCGAGCGTCCTAAAAAGGCGCATTAATATATTTTGATGAAAAACGGGCTACCGATTCGGTAAATATCCGGTGACCGATCGCATCGAAAATTATTATTTCGGAAATGAGTCAGATAATCCGGACGGGAACGCCATTGCGAATCGTGTTATGAACTTCGGCAATGGCGTCGGTATGGCGCAGGAGGGCTTCGATAACATCATCCGGTGCGGTGGAAAGTACGCGGGCGGAATAGCGGATATTCGTGGCGGCGAGGCCGGGACCGGGAAAGTCGGCGCTGGCTTCGACTTCGACACTGTTAATGGCGATGTGTTTAAGCTCGGCTTCCCGATAAAGATCGTTGCAGTAGCAGGTGGCCAGGGCCAGCATCAGGAATTCGCCACCGTTGACGGCCGAGCCTTTGCCCGCTGCTTTCATCGGGACTGCAAGCGACTGGGCTGCGCCGTCGGTGCTGACGTGCGCTTCGTGGACTTTGTATGAGTTCCGGACGGTGGCAGAGATTTTCACTGGGCGCTCCTCCTGCAAGAGAAGCGCCTATTCTAATCTGGCTTCAGGCGGCCAGACGCAGTGGTTGCGGGTGTGCCACACGGCGATTTGCATCTGTGCTGGACACGCGGAATACGCTCACCATCTCATCCAGTTCGCCCGCCTGTTCCTGCATTGCGGCGGCAGCGGCGGTGGCTTCTTCAACCAGGGCCGCGTTCTGCTGCGTGACCTGGTCCATCTGTGCGATGGCCTGGTTGATCTGATCGATGCCCGCGCTTTGCTCATCGCCGGCGGCCATGATCTCGCCCATGATGTCGGTCACGCGCGTGACGCTGGCCACGATTTCGTTCATGGTGGCGCCGGCTTTGTCGACCAGGGCTGCGCCGGCGTTTACGTTGTTCACGGACTCGGTAATCAATTCCTTGATTTCTTTTGCCGCGGCGGCCGAGCGCTGCGCCAGGTTGCGCACCTCGGATGCGACGACCGCGAAGCCACGGCCCTGTTCACCGGCGCGCGCCGCTTCCACTGCCGCATTCAGCGCCAGGATATTGGTCTGGAAGGCGATGCTGTCGATGACGGAGATGATGTCCACGATGCGGCCGGAGGACGTGTTGATCACGCCCATGGTATCGACTACCTGCGACACGATCTGGCCGCCTTGCTGCGCCACGTCGGATGCCGACACCGCCAGCTGATTGGCCTGGCGTGCGTTGTCCGCGTTCTGGCGCACGGTGCCGGTCAGTTCTTCCAGCGATGCGGCGGTTTCTTCCAGCGATGCGGCCTGCTGTTCGGTGCGCGCGGACAGATCGAGGTTGCCCGCTGCGATTTCGCCGCTGGCCGAGGCAATAGCGCTGCTGCCTTCACGCACGCGGCGCACGGTGCCGGCCAGCTGTTGCTGCATTTTTTCCAGGCCCTTCATCAGCATGCCCATTTCGTCGTGGCGTTCGACGTGGATGCGCTGGGCCAGATTGCCGGCGGCCATTTCGTCGAAATGATTCAGCGCTTGCGACAGCGGACGCATGATGGCGCGCATGGTCAGCACGCCGGATGCAATCATCAGCACGATGCCGATGACGATGGCCGCCACGGTCAGCTTCGAAGTGTGGCTGAACAGCGTCTGGCTGGCTTCGTAATTGGCGGCGGCGCCTTTCAGCTGATAGTCTTCCAGCGCATTCGACGCCTCGTCGTAGGTGCGGAACAGCGGGGACACACGGCGCGTCGCCAGATCATCGGCCTGCGGCAGATCCTTCTCGCGGATGGCTTTGGCCAGGGCCAGCAGGCCGTCTTTGACGAAGGCGTCGCGCGTGGCCGCCATTTTTGCGGCCAGCGCCTTTTCATCGGCATCGGCCGGCAGGGCCAGATAGCGCTGCCAGGCCTTGTCGGCGTCGGCGATGAAGCCTTCGGCGCGCTCGATTGCCGCCGGCGCGTCGGGACCGTCGGGGTGCAGAGCGGCGCGGTCCAGCGAGAAGCGTGCACGCGCCAGGAAGTTCTTGGCCGAGCCGATTGCCATGCTGGAGGCCATCTGGTTGGTGTAGGTGTCGGTCAGGGCGGCATTGGTGGAATTCATGCCATAAATGCCCATGGCGCCCACGGCGAAAATTACAGCGCCCAGCAGGGCGAAGGTCGCGATCAGGCGCGACCGGATGGAGAGGTCGGGGAACATTTTATAAGTGAAGGTTACACGAATGAATGTCACCAATTCTCACACTTTAATTGCCTCATGGCAACTGAAATTTTGTAACAGAATCAGGGACTTGGCGGCGCCGGTTCCCCCCCCGGTGCCGCCAGACAGGCCGATTATTTGCCCGTATAGGTGATGCGATAAACGCGGTTGGCGTAGTCGTCGGACACCAGCATGGAGCCATCGGCCAGCATGGCCACGTCGACCGGGCGGCCGCTGACTTCTTCGCCTTGCAGGAAGCCGTCGATAAAGGCGGTGTCGCTGACCACCTGGTTGTTGTACAGGGTGATCAGGCGCACCTGGTAGCCGATCTTGTTGGCGCGGTTCCAGGAGCCGTGTTCGGCAATGAACAGCTGGTTGCGGTAGGCCTGAGGGAAGGCGGTGCCGGTGTAGAAGGCCATGCCCAGCGGCGCCACGTGCGGGCCAAGCTTGGCGGCGGGCGGCGTGAACTCTTCGCACTTGCGGCCGTTGGCGAAGTCGGGGTCAGGCACCACACCGCCGTGGCAGTAAGGGAAGCCGAAGTGCATGCCGGTCTTCGGCGCGTAATTCAGTTCGCAGGACGGCGTGTTGTCGCCCATTTCGTCGCGGCCGTTATCGGTGAACCACATTTCCTTGGTCAGCGGGTGCCAGTTGAAGCCGACGGTGTTGCGCACGCCGCGCGCCACCATTTCCCAGTTGCTGCCGTCCGGGTTCATGCGCCAGATCTTGGAGTAGGCTTCGTCTTCCTTGTTGCAGACATTGCAGGGCGCGCCGATCGGCACATACAGCTTGCCGTCCGGGCCGGCCTTGATGTACTTCTCGCCGTGCCAGGTTTC
Source organism: Pseudoduganella sp. RAF19 (assembly GCF_052114165.1). Taxonomy (NCBI): domain Bacteria; kingdom Pseudomonadati; phylum Pseudomonadota; class Betaproteobacteria; order Burkholderiales; family Oxalobacteraceae; genus Pseudoduganella; species Pseudoduganella sp. RAF19. The sequence goes on from NZ_JBFREF010000001.1 coordinate 113,454, forward strand.
TTTTGGCAGGTCGTCCTTGATCACTTTGTAGGATGGCTTGGAAGCGTAGGTGCGGTCGATGTCCGCGAACTTCAGGATGCGGTTGATCTCGCCCACATACAGGTCGCCGTTCAGGTAGGCCACGCCGTTCGGCAGGTGCAGGCCTTCAGCCACCGTCACCACTTTGTCGACCACGCCGTCCTTGTTTTCGTCGATCAGCGCATAGACTTTGCCGGGCTTGCGCGAGCCCACGTACACGATGCCGCTCGGCGAGACGGCCATTTCACGTGCGTTCTCGACGTTGTCGGCGTAGATGGAAATGCTGAAGCCTTTCGGCAGCTTCAGGCCCGCCAGCGATTTCCCGGCGGCCGGCATGGCAGCCTTGCGGGCAGCGGCGGACTTTGGCGAGATGTACTCGGCCAGCATCGTGATCTGTTCTTTTTTCAGCGTTGGCGACCAGGCGGGCATGCCCTTGTCCGGGACACCTTTGGTGATGATGCGCTCCAGATTGGCCTGGGTCGGCTCGCCATGAATCCAGTTCGCATCCGCCAGGCTCGGGCCTTCGCCGCCTTGCAGATTCACGCCATGACAGGACGCGCAATAGGTCTGGTACAGTTTGGCCGAAGCCGCGACATCGGCGGCGTGGGCGGAGACTCCGAGGCACAGCAAGGCTGCTGCGACGAGAGCTTTATTCATTGTTTTCTCCGGCAGTGGTTGGCAATGCCCGCATCATAAAGGAAAAAGTACATGAATAAGATGTTGGCAGCACTGGCCTGCCTGCTTGCACTGAATGCGGCAGCGGCGGATTTCGTCAAAGTCAGAGGCACGCATTTCGAGCGCGACGGCCAGGCGTACTACATCGCGGGTGCGAATCTCTGGTATGGCGGCTATCTGGGCGCGGCCGGCAAGCCGGGCGACCGCGCGCGGCTGGGCAAGGAGCTGGATGCGCTGAAGGCGCTGGGCATCAACAATCTGCGCGTGCTGGCCGTCTCCGAAAAGACCGTCATGCCCAGCGCCGTGCGGCCCGCCACCACGTCCGCGCCCGGCCAATATGATGAAGCGCTGCTGCAAGGCCTCGACTTCCTGCTGGCCGAAATGGCGCGGCGGGATATGACCGCGGTACTGTACCTGAACAATTTCTGGCAGTGGTCCGGCGGCATGACCCAGTATCTGAACTGGTTCGAGGGCACGCCCGCCATCGACCCGAACGTGACTAAGGACTATGAAGGCTTCATGAGCGCCACCGCGCGCTTCTACCGCAGCCCGCAAGCGCAGGACGAGTACCGGCGCGTGATCCGCAGCATCGTGCAGCGCAAGAACACGGTGACCGGCAAATCGTATGCGGCCGATGCCACCATCATGGCCTGGCAACTGGCGAACGAGCCGCGGCCGGGTGGCAGCAAGCCGGGCGCCGCCGAGCGTGACGCCTACGTGCAGTGGATCGACGATACGGCGAAATACATCCACAGCCTGGACTCCAGTCACCTGGTGAGCACCGGCAGCGAGGGCGTGGTCGGCGCATCACGCGATCCGGCCCTGTTCGAACGCGCCCACCGCAGCCCGCAGGTGGACTACCTGACCTACCACCTGTGGCCGAAGAACTGGGGCTGGACCACGAGCTGGGACAATGCCTGGTCCTTGAGTCGCGCTTATCTGAACGCGCACATCGACGCTGCCGCCAAGCTGGGCAAGCCTATCGTGCTGGAGGAATTCGGCTGGGGCCGTGATGGCGGCGCATTCGATCGCCGCTCAGGCACCGAGGGGCGCGACCGCTTTTACCGCGAGGTGCTGGATCTGGTGGCCACGCGCGCGGCGCAGGGCGATCCGATAGCCGGCTTCAATTTCTGGGCCTGGAGCGGTGCAGGGCGGGCGGCCAATCCCGACTATTGGTGGAAAGAAGGAAATGACTTCCTGGGCGATCCGCCCCAGGAAGAGCAGGGCCTGTACTCGGTTTTCGACTCGGACCAGGGCACGCTGGACGTCATCCGCCTCTATGCTGGCAAGCTGCGTCTCATGCGGTAAGTGCCGGATTTTGACGCCTGATCCCCGTTTTTTGCATTTCGTCGCAATTCCCGTGATAGGGCGGGGTGATGCCGATATGATGCAACCATAGAAAACCAATTGAATAAGAAAGGGGGGTCAAAATGAAGAAGAACGCTAAAAAACAAGCCCTGGCTGTCGCCGCTGTAATGATTTGCAGCACTCTGCTGGCTATTGTGAACACGCTTGAACTCCCTTACGTTATGGTTGCCGCCAACCTGTAATTTGCTGCTGACAACCTGAAGGATTTCGAGATGAAGATGAATTTCCGCATTGGCCTGCTGTTTACCGCCCTGTGCGTGACCCTTGGGCTGGCCCGCGCCGATGACAATACGACGGAAAGCCGTGCAGTCGATGCCCGCGTGGTCCGCGTCAAGCTGGATGGCGTGATTGATCTCAAGCTGAAGCAGGGCGCCACGCCGCAGCTCAACATCATTGGCGACAAGCGCTACGTGACCAAGGTCACGGCAGTACAGACAGGCGACACCTTGCACCTCGACACCGAGAACCATGGGGTCAAGCTGAACAAGTCAACGGTCAGGGTCGAGCTGACGCTGCCGCAGTTGCGTGAACTGGTATCGGAAGGTGTTGGCACCACGGAAGTCAGCGGCTTTAGCGGCGACCGGATCGACCTGACCCTGGACGGCGCCGGCAGCATGAAAGTGGTCTGTGACTACAAGCAGCTGAAGGCCAATCTGGGCGGCGTGGGCAGCATGCATGTGTGGGTAACTGAAAACGATAACGTGGATCTGGATTTGCAAGGCGCCGGCTACATCACCATCGGCGGGCGCAGCAAGCAGCTGAACGCAACCCTGGGTGGACTGGGCGGACTGAACGCCCAGCAGTTCCAGGTGGACGATGTGAACCTGGACTTGAGCGGACTGGGTAACGCCACCGTCAATGCCCGCACCAATGCGACGCTGAACCTGAGCGGGCTGGGGTCGGTCACCGTGTACGGCAAGCCGCAGAACCGCAACGTCAGCGTAGACGGGCTGGGCAAAGTCAGCTGGAAATAAGAGACAAATCTGGTTGTGCGAAAAGAACGGAATAAATACAAAGCACTATGAAAAAACTAAGAGGCATATTACTGGCGTTAGGCATCGCGCTGGGGCTCCCGCTCCCGGCGCTGGCTGGCTTTGCCGAAGGCGCCATGGCCTACAACAATAAAAACTATACGCTGGCCTATAAAGAGATCTTCCCGCTGGCCCAGGCCGGCAACGCGGACGCGGAACATTTGCTGGGCCTGATGTACTACATGGGCCGCGGCGTGCCGCAGGACTACAAGCAGGCGCTGGCCTGGCACCGCAAGGCTGCCGCCAAGGGCAAGGCCGATGCGCAGTATGTGGTGGGCGCCATGTATTACACGGGCAATGCCGTGATCCAGGACCACAAGCAGGCTGTGATCTGGTTCCGCAAGGCTGCCGAGCAGGGCCACGCGGAAGCGCAGCAGGTGCTGGGCCTGATGTACCGTTATCACATCGGCGGCATGCCGCAGGATAATGTGATCGCCTACATGTTGTGGAACCTGGCTGCCGCCAACGGTTCGGCCAATGCGGCCGAGCAGCGCGCCTCCGTCGTGAAGAGCATGACGCCGGAGCAGGTCGAGGAAGGGCAGGCGCTGTCGGCGTCCTGGAAGCCGGGCACACCGTTGCCGCGCGCTTCCCGTACCGGCGGAGGTTGAAACCCACGGCCTGACCCTGGTGGCTGCCACATCGTGGCAGCCACCGGCTTTCTGCGGCGGGTTCTGCTTCTTTCCCCGGCACTTTTAGGGTACAATCCGCCCCGTCATTGGGGAGTAGCCGCTCTTCGTTTCCCGGAGAGGCATACGTCAACACACTTGGCCCACAGGCCATGGCGTATGCGGTCCCATCGCTTGGCAAGACCTTTGACCACAACGCCGCCGATTTTTAGGCCGGGGGCGTGTTGTGGTCATTCGTCCGTGCCCGGCCTGGGAAATCAAATGGAAGCATTCCTCGTCTCTACTGGTGTCGTCGCTCTCGCTGAAATCGGCGACAAGACCCAGCTCCTCGCATTCTGTCTCGCTGCGCGCTTCCGCAAGCCGGTCCCGATCATTCTCGGCATCCTGGCCGCCACCCTCGTCAACCACGGCATCGCCGGTGCGCTGGGCGCCTGGATCATGTCCGTGCTGACGCCCGAAGTGCTGCGCTGGACCCTGGGCCTCGGCTTCCTCGCCATGGCCGCCTGGACCCTGATTCCCGACGAAATCGATGAAGAAGAATCCACGCCAGCCGCCCGCTTCGGTGTATTCGGCGCCACCCTGATCGCCTTCTTCCTGGCCGAGATGGGCGACAAGACCCAGTTCGCCACCGTCGCCATGGCTGCGCATTACGGCGCGCCGCTGATCGTGGTGGCCGGCACCACGCTGGGCATGCTGATCGCCGACGTACCTGCTGTCTTTATCGGCGACCGCCTGTCGCGCCGCATTCCCATGAAGCTGGTGCATGGCGCAGCGGCCGTGATGTTCGCGCTGCTGGGCCTCGCCACGCTGACCGGCATGGGAGCGCGCTTCGGATTCTGACGCGGTAGAATCCTCCCTTTACCGAGGAGGCCACCATGATGCGCGCAATCGAAATCAGCAAGCCCGGACCCGCCGATGTGCTGCGGCTGTGCGAACGCCCGCTGCCCGTCGCGAAAGAAGGGGAGGTGCGCATCAAGGTTCACGCGGCCGGCATCAACCGTCCGGACGTGTTTCAGCGCCTCGGCAGCTACAATCCGCCGCCGGGCGCCAGCGATCTGCCGGGCCTGGAAGTGGCGGGCGAGATTGTCGACGGCGATATGGGCGCGACGGGCTTCAAGATCGGCGACATGGTGTGCGCCCTGGTGCAGGGCGGCGGCTATGCCGAATACGTCACCGCGCCGGTGGAGCAATGCCTGCCGGTGCCGCGCGGCCTGTCGCCACTGGAAGCGGCCTCGCTGCCGGAGAACTTCTTCACCGTCTGGAGCAATGTGTTCGACCGCGCCCAGCTGGGCAAGGGCGAGTCGCTGCTGGTGCAGGGCGGGACCTCGGGCATCGGCGTGTCGGCGATCCAGCTGGCCAGCGCGCTGGGCCACCGTGTGTTTGCCACCGCGGGCAGCGATGAGAAGGCGCGCGCCTGCGAAGCGCTGGGCGCCGAGCGCGGCATTAATTACCGCAACGAAGACTTCGCGGCGGTGGTCAAGCAGCTGACCGGCGACATTGGTGTCGATGTCATCCTGGACATGGTGGGCGGAGACTATCTGCCGCGCGAGATGGGCTGCCTGGCCGATGACGGCCGCATCGCCATCATCGCGCTGCTGGGCGGCGCCAAGTCCCAGATCGACCTGGGCCAGGTGCTGCGCCGCCGCCTGACCGTGACCGGCTCGACCCTGCGCCCGCGTTCGGTGGCCTTCAAGGCAGCCATTGCGCGCCAGTTGCGCGAGAAGGTGTGGCCGCTGATCGAGGCAGGGGATATCAAGCCCGTCATTTATGAAAGCTTCCCGCTGGAGCAGGCGGCCACAGCGCACGCCCTTATGGAATCCAGCCAACACATTGGCAAGATCATGCTTCAGGTGGTTTGACCCGGCTTCCGCCGCCGGGCTACAATTGCGGGTTATTGAATTTTAGGCAGCTATGCGACGAAAACTCGTAATCGGCAATTGGAAAATGAATGGCAGCCGCGCTGCCAATTCGGTCCTGCTGTCCGGCATTGTGGCCGGTTTCAAATCTGGCAAGGCCGATGCGGCCGTGAGCGCGCCCGCTCCGTATCTGGCACAATGTGAAGCTGAACTCACAAATACGCCGGTTTCGTGGGGCGCGCAGGATGTGTCTGCGTATGCTGCCGGCGCCTATACGGGCGAGGTGGCAGCGTCCATGTTGCTGGACTTTGGCTGCAAATATGTCATCGTCGGCCACTCGGAGCGCCGCGCCTACCATGGCGAGTCGAACGAGCTGGTGGCGCAGAAGGCGCTGGCGGCTGTGAACGCCGGCCTGGTGCCGGTGGTCTGTGTCGGTGAAACACTGGAGCAGCGCGAGGCGGGCAAGACCGCTGTCACGGTATGCCTGCAGCTGCAGGCGGTGCTGGATGTGCTGGGCACCGCGGCGCTGGAAAAGATTGTGCTGGCCTATGAGCCGGTGTGGGCGATCGGGACCGGCAAGACGGCGACCCCGGCCATGGCGCAGGAAGTGCACGCCATGCTGCGCAAGCAGGTAGCCGAGCGAAACGCGGCGGCGGCCTGCAGCATGCCGATTCTGTATGGCGGCAGCATGAAGCCGGAGAATGCCGGGGATTTGATGGCGCAGCCGGATATCGACGGCGGCCTGATCGGCGGTGCGGCATTGAAGGCGGCGGACTTCCTCGCCATCATCGACGCGGCGTAAGGCGCACGCCGGAATGTAGTAGGGCGGGTCGGTGATCCGTCGAATTAAAGTTTTGTTAACTGTGAATGGAATGACATGAACTCTTTGTTCAATCTGATTGTGGTTGTACAGGTCCTGTCCGCGGTTGCTATCGTGGGCCTGGTTCTGCTGCAGCATGGTAAGGGCGCCGACATGGGCGCGGCCTTCGGCTCCGGCGCATCCGGCAGCCTGTTCGGCGCTACGGGTTCCTCTAACTTCCTGTCCAAGTCCACCGCCCTGGCTGCCGCGATCTTCTTCGCCGCCACCCTGGGCCTGTCGATGATGGCAAATCAGCGCGGCGTCAGCACTGGCGGCGGCGTGATGGAAAACGTGACTGTGCCGGCGCCGGTGAAGGGTTCCGCTGCCATTCCGTCGGCTGCACCGGTTGCGGCTCCGGCTGCTACTGAGGCGGCTCCGGCGGCGGCTCCGGCTGCCACCGAAGCGGCGCCTGCTGCATCCACTCCCGCTTCGGCGCCTGCCAGCGCCCCGGCGAAGTAAAAAAGGCAATTTTGAATTTTTTGCCGCTTTTCTTCTTGATCTTGCGCAATACGCATTAACAAAGGCGTGAAAGCAGAGTAGAATAGCGGCCTTATGCCGACGTGGTGAAATTGGTAGACACGCTATCTTGAGGGGGTAGTGGCGCAAGCTGTACGAGTTCGAGTCTCGTCGTCGGCACCAGTAAAGAAATTCAAAAAGCCAGCAAGGGCACATGGGCGCCAATCCATGGTGGCTAAGCTGGTTTTTTTACGAGGATGTGTCGTTTGATCCTGGTCTCAGCATCTGATTGGGGTCGAGCGTTAAATGCACCGCGGAATATCGCAGTGCTTCCCCAACCAGAGTTCAACACAAAGCTGCAGATCATATCGTGAACCTCGAAAATTACTTCCCCGTCCTGCTGTTCCTCTTAGTCGGCCTTGGCGTCGGCGTTGTACCCCAAGTTCTGGGCCATATCCTGGGCCCCAATAAGCCCGATGCGGCGAAATTGTCCCCATACGAGTGCGGCTTCGAAGCGTTTGAAGACGCGCGCATGAAATTCGACGTGCGTTACTACCTCGTCGCAATTCTGTTCATTTTGTTCGACCTTGAAACGGCATTCTTCTTCCCTTGGGGCGTATCCATGCGCGAACTGGGCTGGCAGGGTTACGTGACGATGATGGTGTTCATCGCCGAATTCGTGGTCGGTTTTTGGTATATCTGGAAGAAAGGTGCCCTTGATTGGGAATAAGCCATGGCTATTGAAGGCGTATTGAACGAAGGCTTCATCACCACGACGGCCGACAAGCTGATTAACTGGGCGCGTACGGGTTCCATGTACCCGATGACGTTCGGTCTGGCTTGCTGCGCGGTGGAGATGATGCATGCTGGTGCGGCCCGTTACGACCTGGAGCGTTTCGGTTTCATGTTCCGTCCGTCGCCACGTCAATCCGACGTGATGATCGTGGCCGGCACCCTGTGCAACAAGATGGCTCCTGCGCTGCGCAAGGTCTATGACCAGATGCCGGACCCGCGCTGGGTGATCTCGATGGGCTCCTGCGCCAACGGCGGCGGCTACTACCACTACTCGTACTCCGTGGTGCGTGGTTGCGACCGTATCGTGCCGGTGGACGTGTACGTACCGGGCTGCCCGCCAACCGCGGAAGCGCTGCTGTACGGCATCCTGCAGCTGCATCACAAGATCAAGAAGACCAACACGATCGCGCGCTAAGGGCTGTACAAAACTATGAACACACATCTGGAAACCCTGGTCGCTTCCCTGGAAAAAGTTCTGGGCGAGCGGGCCTCAATCGTTGTCGCGCTGGGCGAGGTAACGATTACTGTCAAATCTGGTGACTACTACCAGGTAATGCAAGAGCTGCGCGACGACGCAGCTTTGCGTTTTGAAGAACTGATCGACCTGTGCGGCGTCGACTACCTGAACTACGGTGAAGGCACCTGGGATGGCCTGCGCTTCGCAGCCGTGACCCACCTGCTGTCCGTGGAGAAGAACTGGCGTCTGCGCGTGCGCGTGTTCGCGCCGGACGATGAAATGCCGATCGTGGCCTCCGTGACCCCGATCTGGCGTGCCGCCAACTGGTTCGAGCGCGAAGCGTTCGACCTGTATGGCCTCATCTTCGAAGGCCACAACGACCTGCGCCGCATCCTGACCGACTACGGCTTCATCGGCCACCCGTTCCGCAAGGACTTCCCGGTCTCCGGCTATGTTGAAATGCGCTACGACCAGGAACAGAAGCGCGTGGTGTACCAGCCAGTGACGATCGAGCCGCGCGAAAACGTGCCGCGCGTGATCCGCGAAGAAAACTACGGGATGAAATAATGGCTGAGATTAAGAATTACACCCTGAACTTTGGTCCGCAGCACCCGGCAGCGCACGGCGTGCTGCGTCTGGTGCTGGAGCTGGACGGCGAAGTGATCCAGCGCGCCGACCCGCATATCGGCCTGCTGCACCGCGCCACCGAAAAGCTGGCGGAGCAGAAGACCTATCTGCAGTCCGTGCCATACATGGACCGCCTGGACTACGTGTCGATGATGTGCAACGAGCACGCCTATGTGATGGCGATCGAGAAGCTGCTCGGCCTGGACGTGCCGATCCGCGCACAGTACATCCGCGTGATGTTCGACGAAATCACCCGTCTGCTGAATCACCTGCTGTGGCTGGGCGCGCACGCGCTGGACGTGGGCGCCATGGGTCCGTTCCTGTACGCCTTCCGCGACCGCGAAGATCTGATGGACTGCTACGAAGCGGTATCCGGCGCGCGTATGCACGCGGCCTACTACCGTCCGGGCGGCGTGTACCGCGACCTGCCGGACGCCATGCCGCAGTACAAGGCATCGCTGATTCGCAACGCGAAAGCGCTGGCCGAGCGTAACGAGAACCGCCAGGGCTCGCTGCTGGACTTCGTGGACGACTTCACCAAGCGCTTCCCGACCTATGTCGACGAATACGAAACCCTGCTGACCGATAACCGCATCTGGAAGCAGCGTACCGTGGGCGTGGGCGTGGTGGCGCCGGAAGATGCGAAAGCCATGGGCTTCACCGGCGCCATGCTGCGTGGCTCCGGCGTGGTGTGGGACCTGCGCAAGAACCAGCCGTACGAAGTGTACGACAAGCTGGACTTCGATATTCCGGTCGGCACCAACGGCGACTCCTACGACCGTTACCTGGTCCGTATCGAAGAGATGCGCCAGTCGAACCGCATCATCAAGCAGTGCGTGGCCTGGCTGCGCGCCAATCCGGGTCCTGTCATGACCACCAACCGCAAGGTCGCTCCGCCATCGCGCGTGGACATGAAGACCAATATGGAATCGCTGATCCACCACTTCAAGCTGTTCACCGAAGGCTTCCACGTACCGCCTGGCGAAGCGTACAGCGCGGTGGAGCACCCGAAGGGCGAGTTCGGCATCTATCTGGTGTCCGATGGCGCCAACAAGCCGTACCGCATGAAGATTCGTGCACCGGGCTTCGCCCACCTGCAAGGCCTGGACGAAATGTCGCGCGGCCACATGATTGCCGACGCCGTGACCATCATTGGTACCCAGGACATCGTTTTCGGCGAAATCGACCGATAAGGGAAGAAGAATGCTGTTATCCCAAGACTGCTATAAAAAAATCGACCGCGAGTTGGCCAAGTATCCGGCCGACCAGCGCCAGTCGGCCGTGATGGCCGCACTGGCCCACGCCCAGGTAGAACTGGGCTGGGTTTCGCCGGAAGTGATGAAGGAACTGGCGGACTACATCCGCATGCCGGCCATCGCCGTGCAGGAAGTTGCGACCTTCTACAACATGTACAACCTGAAGCCGGTCGGCAAGCACAAGATCACCGTGTGCACCAACCTGCCTTGCGCACTGTCGGGCGGCGTGAAAGCGGCCGAGCACCTGAAACAGAAGTGGGGCATTGACTTCCGCGGCACCACCGAAGACGGCCAGTTCACGCTGATGGAAGGCGAGTGCATGGGCGCCTGCGGCGACGCGCCCGTCATGCTGGTCAATAACCACCGTATGTGCTCCTTCATGAGCAACGACAAGATCGACGCCCTGGTGGAGGAACTGAAGAAATGACCTCGCTGCACGACCGTCACATCAATCCCCTGATCCTGAAGGATCTGAACGGCGACAACTGGCGCCTGGCCGACTACGTCAAGCGCGGCGGCTACTCGGCGCTGCGCCGCATCCTGGAAGAGAAGATCCCGCCTGAGCAGATCATCGCCGAGCTGAAGACTTCCGGCCTGCGCGGCCGCGGCGGTGCGGGCTTCCCGACCGGCCTGAAATGGTCCTTCATGCCGCGCCAGTTCCCTGGCCAGAAATACCTCGTCTGCAATACCGACGAAGGCGAGCCGGGCACCTTCAAGGACCGCGACATCATTCGCTACAACCCGCACTCGCTGATCGAAGGCATGGCCATCGGCGCGTACGCGATGGGCATCACCGTGGGCTACAACTACATCCACGGCGAGATCTTCCAGGAATACCTGCGCTTTGAAGAAGCGCTGGAAGAGGCACGCGCTGCCGGCTTCCTGGGCGACAAGATCATGGGTTCGGAGTTCAGCTTCCAGCTGCATGCGCACCACGGCTACGGGGCCTACATCTGCGGCGAAGAAACCGCGCTGCTGGAATCGCTGGAAGGCAAGAAGGGCCAGCCGCGCTTCAAGCCGCCGTTCCCTGCGTCGTTCGGCCTGTATGGCAAGCCGACCACCATCAACAACACCGAGACTTTCGCGGCCGTGCCGTTCATCCTGAACATCGGCGCCGAAAACTACCTCGGCCTGGGCAAGCCAAACAACGGCGGCACCAAGATCTTCTCGATCTCGGGCGACGTTGAGCGTCCGGGCAACTACGAAGTCCCGCTGGGCACCCCGTTCGCCAAGCTGATGGAGCTGGCCGGCGGTATGCGCGGCGGCAAGAAGATCAAGGCGGTGATCCCTGGCGGCTCGTCCGCGCCGGTGATCCGCGGCGAGATCATGATGCAGACCGACCTCGATTACGATTCGATCGCCAAAGCCGGCTCCATGCTGGGTTCGGGCGCCGTGATCGTGATGGACGAGACACGCTGCATGGTGAAGGCGCTGGAACGCCTGTCCTACTTCTACTTCGAAGAATCCTGCGGCCAGTGCACGCCATGCCGCGAGGGCACGGGCTGGATGTACCGCATGATCCACCGCATCGAGAACGGCCAGGGCCGTGCTTCGGATCTGGACATGCTGAACTCCATCGCCGACAACATCCAGGGCCGCACCATCTGCGCGCTGGGCGATGCTGCCGCTATGCCGGTACGCGCCTTCGTCAAGCAGTTCCGCGAAGAATTTGAATATCACGTCGAACACAAGCACTGTCTGGTGCCTGTATCGGCTTACTAAGCTGCGATTATCATGGTTGAAATCGAAATTGACGGCAAAAAGGTAGAAGTCCCTGCGGGTAGCATGGTGATGGACGCCGCCAACAAGCTGGGTACCTACATCCCGCACTTCTGCTATCACAAGAAATTGTCGATCGCTGCGAACTGCCGTATGTGCCTCGTCGAAGTGGAGAAGGCTCCGAAGCCTTTGCCAGCATGCGCCACGCCGGTTACGGCGGGCATGATTGTGAAGTCCCACTCCGAAAAGGCAGTGCAGGCGCAGAAATCCGTGATGGAATTCCTGCTGATTAACCACCCGCTCGACTGCCCGATCTGCGATCAGGGCGGCGAATGCCAGCTGCAAGATCTGGCGGTGGGCTACGGCAAGCACGCTTCGCGCTACGAAGAAGAAAAGCGCGTGGTGCCGCCGAAGGCCGGCAGCGCGCTGGTGGCGATGGAAGAGATGTCCCGCTGCATCCACTGCACCCGCTGCGTGCGCTTTGGCCAGGAAGTGGCCGGCGTGATGGAGCTGGGTATGCTGGGCCGCGGCGAACACTCCGAGATCACCGCTTTCGTGGGCGAAGCAGTCAGCTCCGAAATGTCGGGCAATATGATCGACCTGTGCCCGGTCGGCGCGCTGACTTCGCGTCCATTCCGCTACAGCGCCCGTACCTGGGAACTGTCGCGCCGCAAATCCGTATCGCCGCACGATTCCACCGGCGCCAACCTGATCGTTCAGGTCAAGCAGGGCAAGGTGAAGCGCGTGCTGCCGCTGGAAAACGATGCGGTCAACGAGTGCTGGATTTCCGACAAGGACCGCTACTCCTACGAAGCGCTGGAATCCGCTGAGCGTCTGGAAAAGCCGATGCTGAAGCAGGGCGGCGAGTGGAAGGAAGTGGACTGGCAAGTGGCGCTGGAATACGTGGCGCACGGCCTGAAGAACATCAAGCACGAACACGGCGCGGACGCGCTGGCAGCTTACGCTACCGGCCACTCCACCGTGGAAGAACTGGCGCTGCTGAAGAAAGTCATGCACGGCGTGGGTTCCGAGAACATCGATTTCCGTCTGCGCCAGAGCGACTTCGCGCTGGACGGCGAAATCAAGCCGTGGCTGGGCATGCCGATCGCCGAGATCAGCAAGCTGCAGCGCGCGTTCGTGATCGGCTCCTTCCTGCGCAAGGATCACCCGCTGTTCGCGACCCGCATCCGCGCGGCCGTGAAAGCCGGCGGCAAGCTGTCCGTGCTGCACGGTACCGATGAAGAAAACCTGATCACCACCGCCAACAAGATCGTTGCTGCGCCATCCGACTGGCTGGCCGCACTGTCCGGCGTGGTGGCTGCCGTAGCCAAGGCCAAGGGCGTTGCCGCTCCGGCCGGCTTCGAAGGCGCTGCCGTTTCCGCTGAAGCCGAAGCGATTGCCGCTTCGCTGCTGGAAGGCGACAACAAGGCTGTGTTCCTGGGTAACGCCGCCGTGGCGCATCCGCAAGCTTCCGCGCTGCACGCTGCCGCGCAATGGATCGCCGAGCAGACTGGCGCCAAGCTGGGCTACCTGACCGAAGCCGCCAACACTGTCGGTGGCTACCTGGTGGGCGCCGTGGCCAAGAACGCTGCGCCGGCCTTCTCCGCACAGAAGAAAGCCTACCTGCTGCTGAACGCCGAGCCGGAACTGGATGCCGCCAACCCACAGGCTGCCGTCGCTGCGCTGAACGGCGCCGAGATGGTAGTCGTGATGTCGGCCTTCAAACATGGCATGGACTACGCCGACGTGCTGCTGCCGGTCGCGCCGTTCGCTGAAACGTCGGGCTCCTTCGTCAACGCCGAAGGCCGCCTGCAAAGCTTCAACGGTACCGTCAAGCCAGCCGGCGAAGCCCGTCCTGCCTGGAAGGTGCTGCGCGTACTGGGCAACGTTCTGGGGCTGGCTGGTTTCGACTACGACACTTCCGAAGCGGTCCGCGACGAACTGTTCGACAAGGGCGTGACCGACCTGTCCGCACAGCTGAGCAACGTGGCCAAGAAAGCCCCGGCCGCTGCTGCCTTCGGCGCCGGCGACAAGCTGGAACGCCTGGCCGATGTGCCGATCCACTTCGCCGACGCGCTGGCCCGCCGTTCCGGCCCGCTGCTGGCTACCACCGACGGTGCTGCGCCGAAAGCGCGCCTGTCCGCTGCGACCGCCCACAAGCTGGGCATCAAGTCCGGCGACAAGGTGCAGGTGACCCAGGGCACCGGCTCTGCGATCCTGGAAGCCGCCATCGACGCCGCGCTGCCGGCCAATGTGGTGCGCGTGGCTGCCGCTCACGTATCGACCGCTGCACTGGGCGATATGTTCGGTCCGATTACCGTAGCTAAAGCAGGGGAGGGCAAGTAATGGCTCTGCCAGAAATGATTGATTCGATTAAGGCCGCGGGCGAAGCGAACCTGGGCAGCACCTTCTGGACCTTCATCTGGACGATGATCAAGATCCTGTGCGTGACCCTGCCGCTGATGGGCCTGGTGGCTTATCTGACCCTGTGGGAGCGTAAGCTGCTGGGCTGGATTCAGATCCGTATCGGCCCGAACCGCGTGGGTCCGAACGGCCTGCTGCAGCCGATCGCCGACGCGCTGAAGCTGCTGTTTAAAGAAATCATCGTTCCGACCAAGTCGAACAAGTCCCTGTTCTTCATCGGTCCCGTGATGACCATCATGCCGGCACTGGCATGCTGGTCGGTCGTGCCGTTCGGCCCGCACGCTGCGCTGGCCGACATCAACGCCGGCCTGCTGCTGATCATGGCCGTGGCCTCGATGGAGGTGTACGGCATCATCATCGCCGGCTGGTCCGCCAACTCGAAGTATTCCTTCATGGGCGCGATGCGTGCATCGGCACAGATGGTGTCCTACGAAATCGCGATGGGCTTCGTGATGGTGATCGTGCTGATGGTGGCCGGTTCCCTGAACCTGTCCGACATCGTGGCCGGCCAGCAGAAGGGCATGATGGCCTCGATGGGCCTGAACTTCCTGTCCTGGAACTGGCTGCCGCTGCTGCCGGTGTTCGTGGTCTACCTGGTCTCCGGCCTGGCCGAATGTAACCGCCACCCGTTCGACGTGGTGGAAGGCGAATCCGAGATCGTCGGCGGCCACATGGTGGAATACGGCGGTATGGCGTACGCCATGTTCTTCCTGGCGGAATACGCCAACATGATCCTGATCTCCCTGCTGGCATCGGTCATGTTCCTGGGCGGCTGGTCTGCTCCGATCGCAGCGCTGGATATCGGCGGCGTGTTCGGTGGCTTCATCTGGCTGTTCATCAAGACCTTCTTGATCGTGTCTCTGTTCATCTGGACCCGCGGTACCTTCCCGCGCTACCGCTATGACCAGATCATGCGTTTGGGCTGGAAAGTGTTCATCCCGCTGACCCTGGTGTACCTGGTGTTCGTGGCGACCTGGATGCAGACCTCCTGGAATATTTGGAAGTAAGAGAGCGAATACAGAATGGACCGATTGAAAGATTTCTTCGGCAGCTTCATGCTGACCGAGTTGTTCAAGGGGATGGCGCTGACGGGCAAATACATGTTTGCCAAGAAGATCACCGTCCAGTTCCCTGAAGAGAAGACGCCGATCTCGCCGCGTTTCCGTGGCCTGCATGCACTGCGCCGTTATCCCAACGGTGAAGAGCGCTGCATCGCCTGCAAACTGTGCGAGGCCGTGTGCCCGGCGATGGCCATCACCATCGAGTCGGAACAGCGTGACGACGGCTCGCGCCGTACTACGCGCTACGACATCGACCTGACCAAGTGCATCTTCTGCGGTTTCTGCGAAGAGTCCTGCCCGGTCGACTCGATCGTGGAAACCCACGTACTGGAATACCACGGCGAAAAGCGTGGCGACCTGTACTACACCAAGGAAATGCTGCTGGCCGTGGGCGACCGCTACGAAGCGGAAATCGCCGCCAACCGCGCCGCAGACGCTCCTTACCGCTGATCGCCGAGGCTAACTAATGAACTTCACAACCGTATTGTTCTACGTGTTCGCTGCCATCCTCGTGCTGGCATCGACCCGCGTAATCACGGCCCGCAACCCGGTGCACGCTGCACTGTTCCTGGTGCTGGCCTTCTTCCAGGCGGCCGGCATCTGGATGCTGCTGAAAGCCGAATTCCTGTCCATCGTGCTGGTGCTGGTGTATGTCGGCGCCGTGATGGTGCTGTTCCTGTTCGTCGTGATGATGATCGACATCGACCTCGACAAGCTGCGGGCAGGGTTCTGGAACTATCTGCCGCTGGCGTCCATCATCGGCGGCGTGATCGTGCTGGAGATGGCTTCCGTGCTGTGGCGCTCCTTCGGCGTGGCTGGTACCCAGGCGCCTGAGGCGTCCAACACCATCGGCCAGACCAAGGCGCTGGGCCTGGCGATCTACACCGAATACATCTATGCGTTCGAAGTGGCGGCAGTCGTGCTGCTGGTGGCCATCGTGGCTGCCGTGGCCCTGACCCTGCGCAAGCGCAAGGACATCAAATACTTTGACCCGGCCGATGCTGTCCGCGTCAAGCGTAACGACCGCCTGAAGATCGTGAAGATGGACGCTGTCGTCCACGCTCCGGTCGAAGCGGCCACGAAGGAGGCACCATGACTTTATCGCTCGCACACTACCTGGTCCTGGGCGCGATCCTGTTCGCGATCTCGATCGTCGGTATTTTCCTGAACCGCAAGAACGTCATCGTTCTGCTGATGGCCATCGAACTGATGCTGCTGGCAGTGAACATGAACTTCATCGCGTTCTCGCATTACCTGGGCGATGCGGCCGGGCAGATCTTTGTCTTCTTCATCCTGACCGTGGCGGCTGCCGAATCGGCAATCGGCCTCGCGATCCTGGTGGTGCTGTTCCGTAATCTGGACACCATCAATGTGGAAGACCTGGATAGCCTCAAAGGCTGAGTTAATAACCTCGAAGAACATACATAAGGTTAATCATGACGGGGCAACTTAACCCAACCCTCCTTCTGGCCGTACCGCTGGCGCCATTGGCAGGTTCCGCAATCGCGGGCCTGCTGGGCACCAAATTCTTCGGCAACGTCGTTGGCCGCAAGGTGTCGCATAGCGCGACTATCCTGGGCGTGCTGATCGCTTTCCTGATCTCCTTCCAGACCCTGATGCAGGTGATGGATGGCGCAACCTACAACGGCGACGTGTACCGCTGGATGACCGTGGCCGGCGTGAAGCTGGCGGTCGGTTTCCAGATCGACGCGCTGACCGCGATGATGATGAACGTGGTGACCTTCGTGTCGCTGATGGTTCACATCTACACCATCGGCTACATGCAGGAAGACGAAGGCTACAACCGCTTCTTCTCCTACATCTCGCTGTTCACCTTCTCCATGCTGATGCTGGTGATGTCCAATAACTTCCTGCAGCTGTTCTTCGGCTGGGAAGCTGTGGGCCTGGTGTCCTACCTGCTGATCGGCTTCTGGTACACCCGTCCGACCGCCATCTTCGCCAACATGAAGGCCTTCCTGGTCAACCGTGTGGGTGACTTCGGCTTCATCCTGGGTATCGGCCTGCTGCTGGCGTACACCGGCTCCATGGACTACCAGGAAGTGTTCGCCAAGCGCGAATGGCTGGCAACCCTGCACCTGGCTGGCTCCAGCTGGATGCTGCTGTCGGTAGCCTGCATCTGCCTGTTCATCGGCGCGATGGGCAAGTCGGCGCAGTTCCCGCTGCACGTGTGGCTGCCTGACTCGATGGAAGGTCCGACCCCGATCTCCGCACTGATCCACGCCGCAACCATGGTTACCGCCGGCATCTTCATGGTGACCCGCATGTCGCCGCTGTTCGAGCTGTCGGACACCGCGCTGAACTTCATCATGGTGATCGGCGCCATTACCGCGCTGTTCATGGGCTTCCTGGGCATCATCCAGAACGACATCAAGCGCGTGGTGGCTTACTCGACCCTGTCGCAGCTGGGCTACATGACCGTGGCGCTGGGCGCATCCGCTTACTCGGCGGCCGTGTTCCACCTGATGACCCACGCCTTCTTCAAGGCGCTGCTGTTCCTGGGCGCTGGCTCCGTGATCATCGGCATGCACCACGACCAGGACATCCGCAATATGGGCGGCCTGTCCAAGTACATGAAGATCACCTGGATCACTTCTCTGTTGGGTTCCCTGGCGCTGATCGGTACGCCGTTCTTCGCTGGTTTCTATTCCAAGGATTCGATCATCGAAGCCGTGATGCTGAGCGAACTGCCGGCCGCCGGTTTCGCCAAGTTTGCCGTGCTGGCAGGCGTGTTCGTGACCGCGTTCTACTCCTTCCGTATGTACTTCCTGGTGTTCCATGGCAAGGAGCGCTTCGGCAAGGAACACCACCATGCACATGATTCGCACCACGCTGATGAATCCGACGAAGATCCTGGCCATCACCACGGCCTGGCGCCGGGCGAGAAGCCGCACGAGTCGCCATGGGTCGTGACCCTGCCGCTGATTCTGCTGGCTATCCCGTCCGTGATCATCGGCTACCTGACCATCGGCCCGATGCTGTACGGCGACTTCTTCAAGGGCGTGATCTTCATCGGTGAAAACCACCATGCGATGCACGAACTGGCGGAAGAGTTCCACGGTCCGCTGCAGATGGCGATCCATTCCCTGACTTCGCTGCCACTGTGGCTGGCGATTGCAGGCGTGGCTTCGGCTTACTACTGCTACATGATCAATCCGAAAGTACCGGAAGCGTTCTACAAGACGCTCAAGCCGCTGTACACGCTGCTGGACAACAAGTACTACATGGACAAGTTCAACGAAGCCTTCTTTGCCCGCGGCGCACGCCTGCTGGGCGAGGGCCTGTGGAACGTGGGCGACCGTACCCTGATCGACGGCCTGGTAGTGAATGGTTCCGCCAAAGTGGTGGGCTGGTTCTCCGCGCTGACCCGCGTGCTGCAGACCGGCTACATCTATCACTACGCCTTCGTGATGATTATCGGTATCCTGGGCTTCCTGGTGTACTTCCTGCCGTTTTGGCATGCTTAACAGCTGACGCAAAGAGATAACAAATGCAGTCAACGATTAATAATCTACCTCCTTACCTCAGCCTGTCGATCTGGCTGCCGGTACTGTTCGGCATGATCATCCTGGCGATCGGCCGCGATTCGCGCGCCGGCCTGGTGCGCGTGCTGGCACTGATCGGCTCCGTGATCTCGCTGCTGCCGACCATCCCGCTGTTCACGCAGTTTGATAAAGCGGCCCATGGCCTGCAGTTCGTCGAGAAATCGGCCTGGATCGAGCGCTTCAACATCTTCTATACCCTGGGCATTGACGGCCTGTCGATGTGGTTCATTCCGCTGACGGCCTTCATCACCGTGATCGTCGTGATCTCGGCCTGGGAAGTGATTACCGAGCGCGTGGCCCAGTACATGGGTGCTTTCCTGATCCTGTCCGGCCTGATGATCGGCGTGTTCGCCGCCATGGACGGCCTGCTGTTCTACTTCTTCTTTGAAGCGACCCTGATCCCGATGTACATCATCATCGGTGTGTGGGGTGGTTCGAACCGCATCTACGCAGCCTTCAAGTTCTTCCTCTACACCTTCTTCGGCTCGCTGCTGACGCTGGTTGCCCTGATTTACCTGTACAACAAGTCCGGTAGCTGGGACATCCTGGCATGGCACAAACTGCCGCTGAACATGGCGGAGCAGGTCGCTATCTTCTTCGCCTTCTTCATGGCCTTCGCCGTGAAGGTGCCGATGTTCCCGGTCCACACCTGGCTGCCGGACGTCCACGTGGAAGCGCCGACCGGCGGTTCCGCCGTGCTGGCTGCCATCATGCTGAAGCTGGGTGCTTACGGCTTCCTGCGTTTCTCGCTGCCGATCGTGCCGGATGCATCGCACTACCTGGCGCCGATGGTGATCGTGCTGTCCCTGATCGCCGTGATCTACGTCGGCCTGGTGGCCATGGTGCAGAAGGACATGAAGAAACTGGTGGCGTATTCGTCCATCGCCCACATGGGCTTCGTGACCCTGGGCTTCTTCATGTTCAACGACATGTCGATGCAGGGCGGTATCATGCAGATGGTGTCGCACGGCTTCGTGTCCGGCGCAATGTTCCTGTGTATCGGTGTGATGTACGACCGCATGCACTCGCGCCAGATCGCCGACTACGGTGGCGTCGTGAACAAGATGCCTAAGTTCGCAGCCCTGTTCATCCTGTTCTCGATGGCCAACTGCGGCCTGCCAGCCACCTCCGGCTTCGTGGGCGAGTTCATGGTCATCCTGGGCGCGGTGCAGTTCAACTTTGTGACCGGCATCCTGGCCGCTACCGCCCTGATCCTGGGCGCGGCGTACTCGCTGTGGATGGCTAAGCGCGTGATCTTCGGCGCCATCACCAACCCGCACGTGGCTGAAATGGACGACCTGAACAAGCGTGAATTCCTGATGCTGGGCATCCTGGCCATCGCCACGCTGTACATGGGCCTGTACCCGGCGCCGTTCACCGATGTGATGCAAGTATCCGTGGCCGATCTGCTGGCGCACGCCGCGCAGAGCAAGCTGGCTGTCATCGCAGCCCACTGATTGCAAATAGGACCAAGTTTTCATGAATAACACTAACCTGATCCCGCTCTACGCAGAAGTCTTTCTGCTGATCGCTACGTCGGCGATCCTGCTGATCGATATGTTCCTGGACGAGAGCAAGCGGGGCATCACTTACGTTCTCTCGCTGCTGACGTTGGTAGGCTGCGCCGCGTTCTCCTTCGCTGACTTCAGCGCAGGCACCACGGTCTACGCCTTCCACAATATGTTCATCAACGACCCGATGGGCAACCTGCTCAAGCTGTTCTCCTACCTGGCAGTGGGTGTGACCCTGGTGTATTCGCGCCAGTATTCGCACGACCGCGGCATGCTGGGCGGCACCCTGGGCGGCGAGTTCTACGTGCTGGCACTGTTCTCCATGCTGGGCCAGATGGTCATGATCTCGGCCAACAGCTTCCTGTCCGTGTACCTGGGCCTGGAACTGATGTCGCTGTCGCTATACGCGCTAGTGGCCCTGCGCCGCGATAACGCCCGCGCTACCGAAGCTGCGATGAAATACTTCATCCTGGGCGCGCTGGCTTCCGGCTTCCTGCTGTACGGTATGTCCATGCTGTACGGCGCTACCGGCACGCTGGAAATCACCGAAGTGGCCAAGAAACTGGGCTCCGGCACCGTGAACCCGACCATCCTGGTATTCGGCATCGTGTTCCTGGTGGCTGGCCTGGCCTTCAAACTGGGCGCCGTTCCATTCCATATGTGGGTACCTGACGTATACCAGGGTTCGCCGACCGGCGTGACCCTGCTGCTGGGTGGCGCGCCGAAGCTGGCGACCTTCGCCATCTGCGTGCGCCTGCTGGTGGAAGGCATGCTGCCAATGGCTATCGACTGGCAGCAGATGCTGATGATCCTGGCCGTGCTGTCGCTGGCCATCGGTAACCTGACCGCGATCGCACAGACCAATCTGAAGCGCATGCTGGCTTACTCCACCATCGCTCAGATGGGCTTCGTGCTGCTCGGCCTGATGGCCGGCGTGGTCGGCCAGTCCGCCAACAACGCAGCCGCTGCTTACAGCGCCGCCATGTACTACTCGATCACCTACGTGATGACCACGGTCGGCACCTTCGGTCTGATCATGGTGCTGGCACGCCAGGGCTTCGAAGCGGAAGAGCTGGAAGACTTCAAGGGCCTGTCCAAGCGCAGCCCGGCTTACGCTCTGCTGATGACCGTGCTGATGTTCTCGCTGGCCGGTGTGCCGCCGATGATGGGCTTTGCCGCCAAGTTCGCCGTGCTGCAATCCGTGCTGGCCACCGGCCAGGTGTGGCTGACCGTGTTCGCCGTGATGTTCTCGCTGGTGGGTGCGTTCTACTACATCCGCGTGGTGAAGACCATGTGGTTTGACGAGCCTTCGGACACTTCGCCAATCGTCGTCCACGGCGACAAGGCACTGGTGCTGGGCCTGAACGGCCTGGCAGTGGTGGTGCTGGGTGTGATCCCAGGTCCGCTGCTGAACGCCTGCATGTCCGCCATGGCCAAGACCCTGGCATCGTAATGGATGTAAATGCTTCAAGCTGGCTGGTCATCCTGCTCGCAGTGGTGGCCGCCAACCTGCCTTTCGTGAACGACAAGGTATTCGCCTTCATCCCGGTGTCCCGCAAGCTGTTTGTGGTGCGCCTGGGTGAACTGGCGGTGTACTACGTGATTGTCGGCGCCATCGGCATGGCTCTCGAATCCCGCATCGGCACCGGCTTCCCGCAAACGTGGGAGTTCTACTGGATTGGTGCCTTCGTTTTCCTCGTCCTGGCTTTCCCTGGCTTCGTGGTACGCTACCTGCGTAAACGCCACTAAACCGTAAAATCTGGTGGCTGCCACATCGTGGCAGCCACTTGTTTTGGGCCTGTGGTTTTAATATTGGAGGCAGCTTGGACAAGCATCTCAAAGAAACAAAGATCGACGGTAAGCTGGCCTATGACGGCGGCTTCCTGAAAGTCCATCGCGACACGGTCAAACTGCCGGACGGTAAAGCCGCCGCGCGCGAATACATCAAACACCCCGGCGCCATCGTCGTGCTGCCCGTTCTCGACAACGGCCACGTTCTGCTGGAGCGCCAATACCGCTATCCGCTGGACCGCGTGTTCATCGAACTCCCGGCCGGCAAACTCGATCCGGGCGAAGACCCGCTGGCCTGCGCCATCCGCGAGCTGGAAGAAGAAACCGGCTACACCGCCAACGACTGGCAATTCGTCGGCACCATCCACAACGCCATCGCGTATTCCGACGAACACCTGGACATCTACCTGGCGCGCGGCCTGACCGCAGGCGAAGCCAAGCTGGATGACGGCGAGTTCATCGAAACCATCACCGCCAGCGTGGACGATATGCTGGAGTGGGTCCGCACCGGCAAGATCACCGACGTGAAAACCATCATCGGCGCCTTCTGGCTGGACAAGCTGCGCACCGGACGCTGGAAGCTGGACTGAGATCATGGGCGCCTGGCGCTGCCTGCTGCTGGCGATGCTGCTCGCATGCGGCAGCGTGGTGCAGGCCGCCGAGCGCACGGCGTTCCAGGTCCGCTGCGAAGACACCATCAGCAAGACCGTTTCCGTGCTGTCCGCGCGCCAGAACGGCTATTCGGTCAACACCCAGCTGTCGTACAAGGCGCTGACGCGCATGAAGGGTGGCATGCTGCCTCCCAATGGCTTCGTACTGGGATTGACCAAGACCGAATCGCGCGTGCAGATTGGCGTCGACGGCCCGATGCTGCAGGACCCGGCCAGCGGCTACGAATGCGTGGCGCCGCAGATCAAGGTGGAGCTGACCTATGCGCCGGTGCGCATCTATATCGGCAATGAATTCCCGGCGGGGACTTGCGGCTATGAGGTGATCCTGGCGCACGAGATGCGGCATATGCAGACTTATATGGACCAGCTGCCCAAGGTGGAGAAGATTGTGCGCGACGCGCTGGCCAAGCGCTTCGAAGCCAAGCCGCTGTATGCGCCGGCCGGCACCGCGCGCTCGGCGCTGACGCATGAAATCGACAGCGGCTGGATGCCTTTCATCAAAGCCGAAATGGGCAAGGTGGAGCTGCTGCAGGCACAGATCGATTCGCCCGCCGAGTATGCGCGCCTGAGCAAGGCCTGCAACGGCGAGATACAGAACATTTTGAAAAAAACGCGCCGCCCCGGCGGCCGCATCAACTGAGCATGACGAAAACCCATCGCTATATTGCCCTGATCCCCGCAGCCGGCGTCGGCGCGCGCATGGCGGCCGCGTCGCCGAAACAGTATCTGCCGCTGCTCGGCAAGCCAATGCTGCAGCACACGCTCGAAGCGTTTGCCGCCAGCGAGCTGGTAGCGCACACCTATGTGGTGGTCAGTGCCGACGACGGCTACATCGACAGCCTTCAGCTGCCGGGCAGCGTAACCGTATTGCGCTGCGGCGGCGCGACCCGCATGGACTCGATCCTGAACGGCTTGCGGGCGCTGGCGGGCAAGCTGCATGACGACGACATGGTGCTGGTGCATGACGCGGCGCGTCCCGGCCTGACGCCGGCGCTGATCCGCAAACTGATCGAAGAGGTGGACGGCAATCCGGCCGGCGGCCTGCTCGCGTTGCCTGTGGTCGACACGGTGAAGACCACGCGCGGCGGCGCAACGCAGACCACACCGCGCGACGGCCTGTGGCTGGCGCAGACGCCGCAGATGTTCAGCTACGCCTTGCTGCTGCGCGCACTGGGCTCGGCGCCTGATCCAACCGCCATCACCGACGACGCCAGCGCCGTTGAAATGCTCGGCTTCTCGCCGCAGCTGGTCGAAGGCCATCCACGCAACCTGAAGGTCACGCTGCCTTCGGATATCCGCATCGCTGAAATGTATTTGAAGGAAGCACAATGACTGCACTGCCATTCCGCATCGGCCAGGGTTACGACAGCCACCGCCTGGTTGAAGGCCGTAAGCTGATTCTGGGCGGCGTCGAGATTCCGCACGAGCGCGGCCTGCTGGGCCACTCCGATGCGGACGCGCTGCTGCACGCCATCACCGACGCCATTCTCGGCGCCGCGGCCCTGGGCGACATCGGCAGACACTTCCCCGACACCGCCGAAGAGTTCCGCGGCGCCGATTCCCGCGTGCTGCTGCGCGAAGCGGCCAAGCGCGTGCGCGCCACCGGCTACGACATCGGCAATATCGACTGCACCATCATCGCCCAGCGCCCCAAGATGGCGCCGCACATCGCATCGATGGCCGCCAACATCGCCGCCGATCTCGGCGTTCCGGTCGGCCACGTGAACGTGAAAGCCAAAACCAACGAAAAACTGGGCTACCTCGGCCGCGAAGAAGGCATCAACGCCGAGGCCGTCGCTTTGCTGGTGCTCAGAACCTGACGCCACAGCAGGTGGCAGGCACGCCGTGCCTGCCACCAGGTTTCCGCCGTGGGTTTTAAATAGAGAAGATCAGGCAAGTGGTAGTGGCGTGGGCATAGAGTTTGCCGGTGGCGTCGGTGATGCGGCCTTCGGCGATAGCGACCTGTTTACCGGCCTGGATGACTTTTCCCTCCGCGCGCACGGGGCCGGTCCTGTCCGTCATCGCGCGCACATAGTTAATCTTCAGTTCCAGCGTAGTGAAGCCGCTGCCGGCGGGCAGGGTGCTGTGCACTGCGCAGCCGACGGCGGAATCGAGCAGGGTGGCCGCGTAGCCGCCGTGTACCGCGCCGCTCGGGTTGTAGTGCTGCTTGCCGGGCGTGCCCTGGAAGACGATGCGGCCATGTTCCACTTCGATCGGCACAAAGCCCATCAACTCCGCAATCGGTGGCGGAGGCAGTTCGCCGTCGCCAATCTTTTGCAGGAATTCCAATCCGCTATGGCCGCGCAATTGTTCGCGCTCGGCGACGCCTGCCGGCGCCACTTTCAGGCGCCTGGCCGCTTCATCGTCCATCCAGGTTTGCAGTGTGTTTTCCATCGCGTGCTCCATAATTACGTGTAACTACACTATACTACAGGCATGGATACCCCTTGCACCTGCTTTGCTCTGCGGCGGCTGACGCGCACCGTGTCGCGCCTGTACGACCAGCACCTTGCCGCGACCGGCATCAAGGCCACGCAATTTGCACTGCTGCGCGCCGTGCAGCACGAAGCTCGGCCGATCACCCAACTGGCGGATTTGCTTGGCCTGGAACGGACTACGCTGACGCGCAATCTGCGTCCGCTGCAGGACGCCGGCCTGCTGGTGCAATCGGCAGGCAGGGACGCGCGGCAGCGCCTCATCTCGATTACTCCTGAAGGCAAAGACAAGGTGCGCGAAGCAAAGGCTGCCTGGCGCAAGGCCCAGTCGGCAGTGCAGCAAGCGTTGGGCGACGGCCCCACGCGCGCACTGCACGAGGACATCGCCCTCGCCATGGCCCGTATCTCCCCACTGTTGACAGAAGAGCAGTGATACCATGTCGCCATGCGCGACATCTATGCCTACCGCGACGTAGCGGTTGAATCCTTTATCGACCACGACGGCCAGGTGCGCGTGCGTCCCCTCAACGATCAGGCCTACAGCTCCGAACTGCGCGTGCAGTGCCCGCGCGCGCTGCGCGAGGACTATCCGGTCGGTACGCAATTCCTCGTCTCCGCCAAGCTCACCGACCGCATGGGCGGCGAGCAGTATCTCTACGTCTACCACGGCGATCCCTTCAAGGTGCTGTCGCAGCAGCAGGCCGGCACCTTCCTGGCTGACCGCCGCCGCATCCGCATCTGACCAGGAGCTTGTCCATGCTTCGTGTGCTTGCCATCACCCTCGCCATCGCGCTGCCCGCCGCCGCGCAAACGCCGGATGAAGATATGCCTTCCATGGGCGATCTGATTTCGCTCGCGTTCCCGAAATGGAGCGACGATACGGAAGGCCACTTGCAGACGATCGCGCAGACAAAGCTCATCCAGAACTGGAGCTATGGCACGCCGCCAAAGGCCAAGCAGCGCAAGGTGCTGGTCGAGCCGGTACTTGTGCTGCGTGCCGCGCCGGGACGCTTCGTACTGCTGGCGACCTTGCTGCCGGCGAGCGATGACGGCGGGGGTATGCTGAATCATTCAACGCCAGCCGGACTGGCTGCGTACACGTTCACCACCAGCGCTACCGGCTGGAAGCTGCTGAAGCGGCAGGAACCTTTCGACCTGCGCGGTTTTGAGGGCGAGGCGCATCTGGAGCCGGTGCGGCTATCAGCGACGACGCAAGGCATCGTGGCCGAATATGGCAGCTGCTGGCAAGGCAATTGCGGGCGCTGGGTGTCGGTGTATGAAGTGGGCAAGGATGGCGTGAAGCCGGCCGCCATTGCGGACCTGCCGGTGGCGGCGGATAACGTCTATGCACGTCCCGACTGTGTGAAGCGCCTGCGGCCGGAGCTGCCCGGCTTGCGCGCCGGTGACCCTGCTGCGGCAAACGATCAAGTGACGCCGGGCGAATGCTTCAAGATTGATGGGCGCTGGAGCATTGAAGAATCCGAGGCAACGCCAGGTGCCTTCATTGTCGACTTCAGTGGAGCCACCAGCGCGCCGGTGGGCGCAGAGGCGAACGGTGCGCCGCGCCGCATCGGCCAGCGCTTGCGCTATCAGTGGCGTGGCACCAAATACGAATATGGTTCCGGAACGAATCCGGTGCCAAAAATCTGACAAGGAGACTGCATGATCAAGATTCGCGAAATCGACCATATTGTTTTGCGTGTTGTGGATGCGGACAAGATGATCCGCTTTTATACCGAAGTCCTCGGTTGCACCATTGAGCGCCGTCAGGACGAGATCGGCCTGATTCAGCTGCGCGCCGGCAGTTCGCTGGTGGACCTGGTGCCGGTCGATAAAAAACTGGGCAAGATGGGCGGCGCTGCGCCGGGCAAGGAAGGCCGCAATATGGACCACTTCTGTTTCCGCGTGGAGCCATTCGATGAAGCCGCCATCAAGGCGCATCTGGCGCAGCACGATGTGCAGCACGGTCCGGTTGAGTCGCGTTACGGCGCGGAAGGGGAGGGGCCGTCGATTTACATCAACGACCCTGAGGGCAATACGGTGGAACTGAAAGGGCCACCTTACGCAAGCTAAAACCCAGGGCGTGAAGCAGGTGGCAGGCACGATGTGCCTGCCACCAGGTTTGCGCCGTGGGTTTTATTCGTCGTCGTTGTTATCGTCGTCGTCTTTGACGGAACGTTTGCGGTCGGCGTCGGCTTCGGCCTTCAGCTTGGCCGCATTGCCCATGAATTCATCCACACTGTGATCAGGGCTCTGGCGCAGCGACGGCGGCAGCATCACCGACATATACAGCTCGTCCGACAAACGGCCCGTGCTTTGCAGATTGCTCATCAGGACCACGCCCGACCCCAGTGCCATCATCACGCCCACCGTGCGCGGGAAAGCGCCTCTGCGATGCGGTCGGATGGTGCCCACGTGGTAGTAGATCATCACGCACAGGATCAATATCGCCACGTGATTGCCGTAGCGCGTGAACACCTCCGCCGACCACGCGTATGCGAGCACGCTGCTGACAGCCTTCCACGCACCGAGGGCGATCAGGCCGGAGCCGAGAATGAAGAGGTGGCGTCCCAGCCGCGCATGGCCGCCGAACAGGCGGTTGGCCAGCGCCCAGATACCGCTCCACACCAGGCCGGCGCCCAGTCCGCTGGCGATAATCAGCAAATAGCGGATGGCCTGGAAGTTGCCCGCATCGGACAGCGCTTCCTCCACGCCGGTGAACATCCCAATCAACGCCAGGCCCGCCAGTGCAGGAATGCCGCCTTCCCACGCATGCATGGTGGTGTCCGCGACTTCCGCTTCGACCGGGAAGTCGGCGCCGCGAATGCGCAGGCGCGTATGGCCAAGGCGTACCACGGTCGTGCCATCGATCGGCAAAGTCTGATGACGCTTGCCGTGAACCACAATGCCATTCTGCGTGCCCAGATCGCGGATGCGCATGCCGCCATCCTCCGCCAGTTCCACCACCGCGTGCTGGGCCGCAGTGTGCGCGTCATCGAGGATGAAATCATTGCCGTAGCTGCGTCCCAGCGTGATCGGCAGATCGTTCACCCGGTGCCGGTGCAGCACGTCGCCATTGCGGGCAAGGGTCTCGATGAAATAGGGCGGCTTCATTTCTTGCCTCCGCGCGCCAGCGACTGCAGGAAGGCGCGCGAGGCACGCATGCCGTTTTCATAGGACACGCCGCGGGCGTCCATCCGGCTTTGCAGGTTCATGAGGCCATCGTCCGTGCTGCCGATCAGCAGGGAGAAATCGTACAGGCCTTCAAACTTGCGGTAAGCCTTCACGCACAGCACGGCGCGCATGGGCAAGGTGTCGTTCTTGATGAATTGTTCGGTACAGGTCGGGCCGGTCAGGCGGCTGTCCTTGTAGCCGCCGAAGCTCTCGTTCTTGAACGAGGCCGACGACAACTGCGAGAAACGCAGGGCATCGAGGCCGGTGCTGCGCATGTACTGGTGCTGGATCGCCACCTGGCCCGTTTGCAGCGAGCCGGAAACGAAGATGGCTGTCTCCATCGAGCAGTTGGTGACGTCCACCGAGAATGGCTTGTCGCCCTTGACGTTGGAGCGCCCCCAGCAGCGCATCTGTTCGGACTCGCGCACCGGCACCTCGTAAGGCCCCATAGCCTTCAGGGTCAGCGGCGTCGCCAGCAATTGATCGATCATCGCCTTCTGGTGCGCCAGCAGTTGCTGGGCCACAATGGCGGTAAAGTCCTTGGGTGGCTTGGCGTCCGGCTTGACCTTCTGCAGCAGCTCCTGCGCGAAGCGGATCGGCACCAGGAAACTCACCAGCTCACCGTCCAGCCGCTTGGACACGTTCACGCCTGCCACTTCGCCATCGGCCGTCACGCTTGGCCCGCCGCTCATGCCGGCGTTGATCGGGCCGGTGAACAGCAGCTGATCGTAGAAGCTGCGCGTGATCACGCCGTTGTACGAGCCTTCCGAAATCGCGAAACCCAGGTCGAGCGGATTGCCGAGGGAGTACAGATACTGGCCCTGCGTCAGGCGAACCTGCTTCTCCGGCACATTGAAGACGCCCGTGCCGTAGCGGTTCACGCGCACCACCGCCAGGTCGTGCAGCACATCCACTGCCAGCAGTTCGATATTGCCGCGCTGGCCCGCTGTATCGACCCACTCGCCGGTGTAAGTGTCCGGATCGAGGGCGAATTGCGAAACCACGTGGTAGTTGGTCAGCACCAGATTCGAGGTGCCCACCAGGAAGCCGGAACCAACCGAGGACTGCGTGCGGCCGCTTTTCAGCAGCGAACGTACCTGCAGCAGATCGGCCTTGGCGGCGGAGTAGAGTTTTTGCGCTGCGCTGGAAGGTGGCGGCAGCGGCGCTGCATCGTCACCGCCGGTTTGCGGTTGTTGCTGGCGTGGTGGCTGCTGCGGCAGGCCGGGGAGGGTTGGCGGGGCGGCCAGTGCGCTGGCACAGCCCCAGGTCAAAGTCAGAGATAGTGCCAGCTTAGTGAATTTCATGCACTCAGAGTTCGCCGTCTTCCGCCGCGGGCGGAGTAGTTGGATTCATCATATGGCCAAGCTTCAGTGCCTTGGTGTCGAGGTAGCGCTGGTTGAAGGCATTGCGGTTCACCAGCAGCGGTACACGCTCGACCACTTCGACACCCAGGTTGCCCATGGCTGCGATCTTACGCGGATTATTCGTCATCAGGCGAAGACTTTTTACACCGAACTGTTTCAGCATCGGTTCGACCAGTGCGTAATTGCGCTGGTCCGGCTTGAAGCCCAGTTGTTCGTTGGCCTGTACGGTATCGAGGCCTGCTTCCTGCAGGCGATATGCGCGCATCTTGTTCAGCAGGCCGATGCCGCGGCCTTCCTGGCGCAGATACAGCAGCACTCCGCGGCCTTCATCGGCGATGCGCTTCAGCGCACCTTCCAGCTGCGCGCCGCAATCGCAGCGCTGCGAGAACAGCACGTCGCCGGTCAGGCATTCGGAATGGACGCGCGCCAGCACCGGCTCGCCGTTGCCGATATCGCCCAGCACCATGGCCAGATGCTCTTTGCCCGTTGCATGCTCCACGAACGCATGCAGCGTGAACTGGGCCCACGGCGTAGGCAGCGCGCAAGAGGTCACATAGTCCAGTTCTTCTTTTTCTACAGCGGGCAGCATGAATGATCTTTCCAAAACGAGTAAAAGGCGTGCCAGCCTTGACAGACTGGCACGCCCTGCCATCATAGCAGTTATTAGCTGGGCAGGTCGAAGAGCAGCAGCTCTACGTTTTTGCCCTCGTTCAGCGTTATGAGGTTGTCATCCGTGATTTTCAAGGCGTCACCACCTTTCAGTGGCGTGCCGTTGACCGTCACGTTGCCGCGGATGACGTGCACATAACCCTGGCGGCCCGTTTCGAGCTTGTGTTCCAGGTCCGTCGAGCCGTCCAGGATGGCCGCGTAGATCGAGGCATTCTGGTGGATTAGCACCGAGCCATCGCGGCCGTCGCTGGAAGCGATCAGGCGCAGGCGGTTGGTCTTGCTCTCCGGCGTGAAATACTTCTCTTCATAGCTCGGTGCGATGCCAACCTGGTTGGGCTGAATCCAGATCTGCAGGAAGTGCACGCCCGCCGAATGCGAGTGATTGAACTCGCTGTGGCGCACGCCGGTGCCTGCACTCATACGCTGCACGTCGCCGTAGTGCAGCACAGAGCCGTTACCCATGCTGTCCTTGTGCTCCAGCGCGCCGTCCAGGACGTAGGAGATGATTTCCATGTCGCGGTGGCCGTGCGTGCCGAAGCCCTGTGCCGGCTCGACCTTGTCTTCGTTGATCACGAGCAGGGGACCGAAACCGACGTGCTTCGGATCGTAGTAATGGCCGAAGGAAAAGCTGTGGCGGGAATCGAGCCAGCCAAAGTTAGCCACGCCGCGTTCTTCACTTTTACGGATTTGCAACATTATTATCTCCTTGTGCGATAATTTCGAACGATTCGGAATTCATGTTTCACAGTATAGAGAGCACTTCTGCAATTGAAAAACGGATAATTTACCGTTCTATCATCCAAAAAATCGAACATGCTCAGACTTAGCCTGGATGCCCTGGAAATCATGGACGCCATCGACCGCCGCGGATCGTTTTCCGCCGCGGGCAAGGAAATGCACCGCGTGCCATCGACCATCTCTTACACGGTCGCCAAGCTGGAGGATGAGCTGGGCGTCCAGTTGTTCCAGCGCATCGGCCCGCGCGTGGAGCTGACCGACGCCGGACGCGAATTGCTGAAGGAGGGCCGCTACCTGCTGAAAGCCGCGCAAGACCTGGAGCACCGCGTGCGCCGTGTGGCGTCCGGCTGGGAGACCGAACTCGCCGTCGGCATCGATTCCATGTTCACCGCCGCCGTGCTGCGCGAGGACGTGCATGCCTTCTATCAGGTGGCGCACCAGACCCGCCTGCGGGTGGTGCAGGAGGCCTTGTCCGGCAGCTGGGAAGCCTTGCTGGACCGGCGTGTCGACCTGATCGTTGGCGCCCCCGGCGATGGCCCGGCGGGCGGCGGCTATATTTCGCAGCCGATCGGCAGCCTGAAATGGGTGTTCTGCGTGGCGCCACATCATCCGCTGGCGGCCGAGGCGGGGCCACTAGGGCGGGAACAGTTGCAGTACCATCGTGCCGTAGTGATGGCCGATTCCTCGCGCCAGTCCGCGGCCCGCACGGTCGGTGTGCTGATGGGGCAGGACAGCCTGACGGTGCCGACCATGCAGGCCAAGTTCGACTACCAGATCGGTGGCCTGGGTTTCGGTTTCCTGCCGCAGCAATGCGCCCGCGCCGCCATCCTGGCGGGCCTGCTGGTCGAGAAGCAAGTGGAGGAACCCAAGCCGGACGAAACCTTCTATTTGGCCTGGCGCACGAACGAAACTGGCGCGGGCCTGGAGTGGTGGCTGAAGCGCATGCAAGTGCCGGGACTGTTCGACCGTTTGTGCCTCCACTTGCCCGGAATTGCTTTTAATCAAGGCCCGGTCACCTGAGCGTGCATCTACCATGAGTAGTGTTGACGTCGGCCAACTGTTTCAAGGTACTATAGGGGAATTCATCATCGCCTTCCGCCGCCCGTAATGAACGCCTCGCACGCCGCATCGCCAGTCTTCCTGAACCTGCTCGCAGACCGGCAGGGCAAGCCGGCCGCGCTCGTGTTTTCGGGAGCGCCGCAGGAGGGCTTGCCGGAGACGCTGGGCCAGTTGGCGCAGCAGCTGCCATGCTATTTCCGCGCCGATGCGGCGCCGCCCGCCGCAGGCTGGCAGCCGCTGGCCGAAGACGAGGTGCTGCATGCGGACGGCGCCTTCGGCTCGCCCGCAGCCGGGGTCAAACTGATCGAAGGCGACTGGGCGCTGCAGCCACCCGAACGCCCGAGCGGCAGCCAGGCTGCTTCGCGTGCGCTGGCCCTGCAGCTGGTCCAGCTGGTCACCAACGATGCGGAAAACGTCGAAATCGAAGCCGTACTGCGGCGCGATCCAACGCTGTCCTATCACTTGCTGAAGCTGGTCAACTCGCTGGGCCTCGGTCTGCAACGCAAGATCACCAGTTTTAACCAGGCCATCCTGATTCTTGGCCGCGCCCAGTTGCGGCGCTGGCTTAATCTGATGCTGTTCGCGGCACGCGAAGACGATATGCGCTCGCCCATGCTGCTGGCGCGCGTGTCGGTACGGGCGCGCATGCTGGAGTTGCTGGCGCGTGCGACGGGCCAGGGCAAGGCCGCGCAGGAGCAGGCTTTCATGACAGGCATGTTCTCGCTGCTCGGCGTCCTGTTCGGCGTGCCGCTGGAGCAGCTGCTGGCGCCTTTACATATCGGCGACGCGGCCCAGCAAGCCTTGCTGCACAAGGCGGGCGAGGTAGGCGAGCTGCTGTCGCTGGCCGAAGCAGCGGAACGCGGCGAGTTTGCCGATGTGACGCGGCGACTCGATGCGCTGCAATTGTCTGCCGCCGAATTCAATGCCATCGTGGCCGACGCCACGTTGTGGATGCTGGAAGTGACCGCCGAGGTGCCATCTAATGGCTGATGACGCCATCTCCCGCTGCCAGGCTTTGAGCGCGCTGGCGCGCAGCCAGCAGGGCGAGGAGCTGGCCGCCACGCTGGCCAGCCTGGAGGTGGCGCTGGCCGAGCTGCGCCTGCAATATCCGCCGGCGCCGCCACCGCCCGTGCTTGAGCTGGATCTGGCCGGCTACCTCACCGGCTGGAACGAAGGCGCGGTGCGTCTGTTCGGCTACACGGCGCAGGAAGCGCTGGGCCAGCACATCCTCTTCCTCTACACGGACGACGATGAAGGCGGCAATATTGCGGAGCTGGTGCTGGAAGCGGATAACGCGGTGACCGAAGTCCGCCGCCGCAAAAAGTCCGGTGAAGTGATCTGGGTGCGTGCCGCGATCTCGCTGGCGCATGATGAGGCGGGCAGCGCCATCGGCATGCGCGTCAAGCTGGCGCCCGTCAATGCGGGCTTGTCGACGGAAGAGAAGAACAGCCTGCATGCGCGCATCATTGAGGACAGCGACCAGGGCGTGCTGATTACCGATGCGCACGAGCATATCGTCTCCATCAATGGCGCGTTCACGCGCATCACCGGCTACACCCCGGCCGAAGCGATCGGCCGCACCCCCGACTTGCTGCGCTCCGGCGTGCACGATGCGGAATTCCGCGCCAAGGTGCGCGCCGCCATGGCCGGTGCGGGTCCATGGCGGGGCGAGATTATCGGCAAACGCAAGAACGGTGAGCTGTTCCCGCAATCGGTCACCATCAGCGCGGTGCGCGACGACGCGGGCGCCATCAGCCACACCTTCTCGCTGTTCTCCGACATCAGCGTGCACAAGGACGCCGAAGCGCGCATGCAGCGCATGGTCAACTACGACAGCCTGACCGGCCTGCCCAATCTGGGCCTGCTGACGCAGCTGATCGACCAGTCGATGGCGGAAGCGCGCCGCAGCAATGAGCACGGCGCGCTGCTGGTGATCGAATTGAGCCGCCTCGGCGCCATCAGCGATACCCTTGGCTACGAAACAGGCAACGCGCTGCTGGTGGAAATCGCCCGCGTGTTCCGCCAGGTGCTGCGCGACGAAGACATTCTGGCCAGGCTGGATGGGGGCAAATTCGCCGCGGCCTTGCCGCAAATCGAGAAGCGCGAGCACGCGGCCATCGTGGCGCAAAAACTGATGCAGGCGCTGGCGCAGCCGATCGAAGTGGGGCCGCACCGCCTGCAGGTCAACGCCCACATCGGCATCGCGGTGTGGCCGGAAGATGCGCAGGACGCGCCGGCACTGGTGCGCGGCGCTGAAACCGCCATGGCGCGCGCCTCGCAAACGCCCGATCCTGGCCTGCTGTTCTACAGCGAAGAAATGAATCAGCGCGCCAAGGAGCACCTGCGTATCGAGAGCGAACTGCGGCAAGCGCTGGCCAACGATGAACTGCTGCTGTACTACCAGCCGAAGGTGAGCTTGCGCAGTGGGCGCATCGTGGGCGCGGAAGCGCTGCTGCGCTGGCGCCATCCCGTGCGCGGGCTGGTGTCGCCGGGCGTCTTCATTCCGGTAGCGGAGGAAACGGGGCTGATCCAGGAACTGGGCCTGTGGGTGCTGGACGAAGCCTGCCGCCAGATCAGCGCCTGGAAGGACGCCAACCTGATGATGCCGCCGGTGGCCGTCAACCTGTCCGCCCGCCAGTTCGACGACAAGCTGCCGGAGCGCGTGGCCGAAGCCATGAGGCGCCATGGCGTGCAGGCCGAGCAGCTGATGCTGGAGATCACGGAAAGCCTGCTGGTGCGCGGCGCCGACAAAGTCATCGCCATCATGAACCAGCTGGTCGCCATGGGCCTGGCGCTGGCGCTGGACGACTTCGGCACCGGCTATTCCAGCCTGGCCTATCTGAAGAAATTCCCCATCAGTACCTTGAAGATCGACCGCGCTTTCGTGGTCGGCCTGCCTTACGAAGAAAACGACTGCGCCATCGCGCGCGCCATCGTCACCATGGCCCAGCAGCTGCGCCAGGAAATCGTGGCGGAGGGCGTGGAAACCGCCGAGCAGATGGCCTTCCTGCGCGAGCTGGGCTGCGACCAGCTGCAGGGCTACCTCTTCAGCCAGCCCGTTCCCGCGGCCGATTTCGAACGCATGCTACGCGAGGGCAAGCGCCTCGCCTTCGGTAGCCGCCAGGCTTCGCTGGCTCTATAAAATTCACTATCGATGGCTCTTCTATGGAGCCATGAATCAGCTCAGAATGGCCCCAATCGAAATTGAAAGGGGCAGTCATGAAGCGTAGCGATACCCTGAGTCTTGTGTCGGTGGCAGCCATCTGGGGCGCCTCCTATCTGTTCATTCGTGTTGGCGCGCCGGAGTTTGGCGCGGCTGCCATGGCGGGCGTGCGCGCTGTCGCAGCCGCGCTGATGATGTTGCCGCTGCTGCTGTGGCGCGGTCAATGGGCGGCACTGCGCCGCCACTGGAAGCCGATCGCATTCGTCGGCGTCACCAACGCCGCCTTGCCCTTCCTGCTCTTCAATTACGCGGCCCTGACGCTGCCCGCCGGGCTGTCGTCGATCCTGAGCGCGACCACGCCGCTGTTCGCCACCCTGATCGGCGCGATCTGGCTAGGCGAACAGCTGACCGTGCAGCGCATGGGCGGCTTATGCATCGGCTTCGGCGGCGTAGTGCTGCTGGTCGGCGGCAAGCTGCATCTGGGGACGGCCGAGATGATTCCGACACTGGCGGCGGCGCTGGCCTGCCTGAGCGCGACCATGCTGTACGGCGTGTCCGGCAATTTCACCAAACGATTTTTGGCTGACGTGCCGCCACTCGCCGTGGCGGCCGGAAGCCAGCTGACTGCTGCTGTGCTGCTGGTCGGACCCGCCGTGCTGCTGTGGCCCGCCCACACGCCGTCGGCCAAAGCATGGGGCGCCGTGCTGACGCTGGCCGCCGTGTGCACCACGCTGGTGTACGTGCTGTTCTTTGGGCTGATCGCGCGACTGGGCGCCAGCCGTGCCATGAGCGCGCTGTTCCTGATTCCGGTATTCGGTGTGCTGTGGGGGACGGTCTTCCTGCACGAGCCATTTACCCTGCAAATGCTGGGCAGCTGCGCGGTGGTCCTGCTGGGTTCTGCTTTGACGATCGGCTTGCTGGAACGCCGCCCCGGCAGGGCGGCGTCCCGGGTTCACTTGTGGTGTGAACTCATGCGCCTGGGCGCATCGATGGCGCGGCGCGTTTAACGCTTGTCATCGTTCTTGTGGCTTTGGCGGCCTGCTTCGGCATGCTGTTCAGGCGTGCCGCCGCGGGTGCCGCCGCCGCTGCTTTGACGGCTGCCACCGGAGCTGCCCGAACCGCTGGAGCCCGACTGTTTATTGCCGTCGTTCTTGTGGCTCATGCTGCCGGCTTTACGCGCCTCTTCCGAGCTGAACTCGTGTGCGTTGCCGGATGCGTGCGCTGCGCGGCCGCCTTCGCTGGCGATTTCACGCTGCTTTTGCGGGTCCATGGAAGCGAAGCCGCGGTTGCTGGTGTCGCCACTTTGTTTGTTGCCGCCTTGATTGGATGATGCCATGATTCTCTCCTCAGTAGTCGATAAACATTGCATTCCTTCGCTGATCCCTGTCACAGATCGTTGAAAGAGGGCTTCATGTTAGGCGGTGTGGTGTGCACCTTTAATAAGACCACGCGACAGGGATCTGTAGGACAATGGCTCACTGAAAAGTAACACGACAGGAGGGCAAAATGGACGACTTCAATCTCCAGCGGTTCGTTGAAGCGCAGCAGGCGGCATATGGTTCCGTTCAATCCGAGCTGGCGGCGGGACGCAAGCGCGGCCACTGGATGTGGTTCATCTTTCCGCAGATCGCGGGCCTCGGCTTCAGTGCCATGGCCGAGCGCTACGCGATCTCCGGCCTGGCGGAAGCGCGCGCATATCTGGCGCACCCACTGCTCGGCGCGCGCCTGCGCGAGTGCTGCGCGCTGGTGCTGGCAGTCGAGGGCGCATCGGCCCACACCATCTTCGGTTCGCCCGACGACATGAAATTCCGTTCATCGCTGACGCTGTTCGCGCAAGCCGCGCCGGACGAGAAACTATTCACCGATTGCCTGGACAAATACTACGGCGGCCAGCCCGACCCGGCCACGCTGGACAGGCTCTGAAGCTCCAGTTACATTGGCGGCATTACCCATCCGATTCAGGAGCCCGCATGAGCCGCAAAGTTTTAGAAGACGTCCGCATCCATCCCGCCATCCGCGAGCGCATGGGGAAATTCCATGCCGACGTGGTGGCGCAAGTGCAGGCGGCGATTGCCGCGAATACGGTGGTGGTGGTCGGCATGCGCCAGAATCCTTTTCCGCGCAAGGCCCGCAAGCTGCTCGACAGCCTGGGCACGCAGTACACCTATCTGGAATACGGCAGTTACCTGAGCGAATGGAAGCCGCGCCTGGCGCTGAAGATGTGGAGCGGCTGGCCGACCTTCCCGATGATCTTCGTGAACGGCACGCTGATCGGCGGCTTCACCGATCTCCAGCGCCTGGCCGACAGCGGCGAGTGGACGGCGTTGTCGGCGCCGCGCCTGCCGGCATGACGATGCAAGCGCTGCCGCTCCGTCTGTCACCAGGCGACGATCTGCGCGCCTGCGTTGAGGCGGCGCTGCCGGCTGGTGCAGGCGCGGCGTTTCTGCTGCAGGGCATTGGCAGCCTGAGTGTGGCGCGCTTGCGCTACGCCGGCTTGCCGGCGCCTACCGAGCTGCGCGGCGATTTCGAAATTCTGACGGTGGCGGGATCGGTGGCGCCGGACGGCGCACACCTGCATATGTCGGTAGCGGATGCGGCAGGCCGCGTCTACGGCGGCCATGTGGCGGCAGGCTGCATCGTGCGCACCACGGCGGAATTGCTGCTGGCGCTGCTGCCCGCGCACGCCTTCGCACGCGAGCATGATGCGGCCACGGGCTTCAGTGAACTTGTGGTGCGCCCGTGGCGAAGTAGCGGCCAATAATGGCCAGCATGGAGCCCGCCACCAGCATGCCGAAGACGACGATGGTGGTGTTCAGGCCCACATCCATTTTCAGCATGGCGGCGTAAAGCAACAGGCTGGCGAGGATGGACACGTTCTCGTTGAAGTTCTGCACCGCGATGGAATTCCCCGCGCTCATCAGCACATGGCCGCGATGCTGGAGCAGAGCGTTCATCGGCACCACAAAGAAGCCGGCCAGCGCGCCGATAAAGACCAGCAGCGGATACGCCATCCAGAGACTGTGCACCAGCGTCATCAGCGTGACGGTTGCACCCATCAGCGCACCCACCCACATCACGGACAGCGAACGTTTGAGCGACACCCAGCGCGCCGCCATCACGGCGCCACCTGCCACGCCGATCGCGAACACGCCTTGCAACGTGGCCGCTTTGTCCAGTGTCAGGCCGAGCGCTTCTTCGCCCCAGCGCAGCACGATAATCTTCAGCACCATGCCCGCGCCCCAGAACAGGGTCGTCACGGCCAGCGTGATCTGGCCCAGACGGTCGCGCCACAGCACGCTGCAAGCGTGGGTGAAGCTGGCCACCAGCGCGCGGAAATTCATGGCCTGCTTGGCGTAGCGCGCCTTGGTGTCGGCGATCTTCAGGTTGAACAGGGCGGCCAGCACGTAAATGCCCATGATGACGGCCAGCCCCGCTTCGGCCGGCGAATCGAAGAAGGTCACGCCCGGAACATCAATGCTCATCAACAGCGCAGCCACGTGGGGATTGGCGGATAGCAAACCGCCCAGCACGACGCCGAAGATGGTTGACGCAATGGTCAGGCCCTCGATCCAGCCGTTTGCTGCGACCAGCTGTTCCGCCGGCAGCAGCTCGGTCAGGATGCCGTATTTGGCGGGCGAATAGGCTGCCGCACCGAGACCGACGATGCCGTAAGCCAGCAGGGGATGTGCGTGCGCGAACATGGTGGCGCAGCCGATGATCTTCACCAGGTTGGTGACGAACATGACTTTGCCTTTCGGGAAGGCGTCGGCGAAGGCGCCAACAAAGGCGGCCAGCAGCACGTAGGACAGCACGAAGGACAGCTGCAGCATCGGCGTCATCCAGTCCGGCGCGTTGAGCGCCGTGAGGAACGCGATGCAGGCGATGAACATGGCGTTGTCGGCGAGCGAAGAGAAGAACTGCGCCGCCATGATGACGTAAAAGCCGCGCTTCATTCGGCGGCCACCTTAGCCAGGCTTGGGCTGCGTTCCTTTTGCAGTTTCGCGGCGACTTTCTCGGCCTGTGCGAAGGCGCGGATCAGGTTACCGCCCGCCAGCTTGGCCAGATCGGCATCGCTCCAGCCGCGGCGGATCAATTCCGCGAACAGGTCGGGATATTTAGAGACGTCTTCCAGGCCCACCGGATTCTCGGCGCCGTAGTAGTCGCCAGCGAGGCCCACGTGATCGTGGCCGGCCACCTTGGCGATGTAGTCGATATGATCGGCCACCTGCTTCAGCGTGGCTTTCGGCGCCGGACCGGCGTTGCCTTCGTAGGCGGCTTTGCGCGCGGCGAACTCCGCGCTGTCAGGCTTGGCGTCGCCGAGGGCATTTTTCAGGCCTTCATGCCATGCGCGCACGGCGGGCGATACGAAGCCCGGCACGAAGGTCACCATCACCACGCCGCCATTGGCCGGCATGCGCTTCAGGACTTCGTCCGGCACGTTGCGTGGATGGTCGTTTAGCGCGCGGGCGCTGGAGTGGGAGAAGATCACCGGCGCTTCGCTGACATCCAGCGCCTGATTCATGACTTCGGCGCTGACGTGGCTCAGGTCCACCAGCATGCCCAGGCGGTTCATTTCGCGTACGACCTCTTTGCCGAAAGGCGTCAGGCCGCCGTGTTTGCGTTCGCCCAGCGCAGCGTCGGCCCAGTCCAGGGTGACGTTGTGGGTCAGGGTCATGTAGCGCGCGCCGAGGTCGTAGTAGGCGCGCAGGGCGCCCAGGCTGTTTTCGATCACGTGGCCGCCTTCCATGCCGAGGAAGCTGGCGACTTTGCCTTGCTTGCGCGCTTTCTCGATATCGCTGCTGCGGGTGGCGAACAGCAGACGTTCCGGATAGCGCTCGATCATGCGGCGCGCCAGGTCGATCTGTTCCAGCTGGGTCTTGGCCCAGCCATCCTTCAGCTCACCCGGCACATACACGCTCCAGAACTGCGCCGACAACTGGCCTTGCTTCAGGCGCGCCAGATCGGTTTCCTGCGGCATGGGCTTGCGCAGGTCGTTGGCGTCGAGATCCATCGGATGCTCTTTGGATTCGCGGATGGCCCAGGGCAGATCGTTGTGGCCGTCGATCAGGGGCGAACGGGCGAGCAGGGCTTTGGCGTGGCGCAGGGCGGCATCATCGGCCGGAGTGGCTGTCGCGGCGTGCGCGCCCAGGGGCAGCGCGAGCGCGAGCAGCATGGCTCGGTTGAACAGCATCAGGTACGTCTCCTATCGGTGCGAACGCAGCGGATCGAGCAGGCTGCGCAAATTATTATGGTCGAGTTCATACATCAGCGCCAACAGCGCGCCCAGCTCGCCTTTCGGGAACCCCTCGCGGGCGAACCAGCCCAGGTAATGGCCCGGCAAGTCGGCGATCACACGGCCTTTATACTTGCCATAGGGCATTTCCCGGACCAATAACAGGGCGAGGAATTCGGAATTCATCGTTATTCTTGCGTTTGAGTCAGAAAACTTATGTCCCGCGACATCTTTTTCGCGAAAAAGATGCACAGGATACTGCACGACATCAACTTTACAAGGAGTTTTTGTCATGCCCATTGCACTACTTGCCCTAACTATAAGTGCTTTTGCCATCGGGACAACAGAATTTGTGATTGTCGGCCTGTTGCCCACCATTGCCGCCGACCTCGGCGTGACCTTGCCGTCGGCCGGCCTGCTGGTCAGCCTGTACGCCATGGGCGTGGCCGTCGGCGCTCCCGTGCTGACCGCCCTCAGCGGCAAAATCCCGCGCAAGGCGCTGCTGCTGTCCCTGATGGTGCTGTTCACGGCCGGTAATCTGCTGGCCTGGCAGGCGCCCGGCTATACCTCGCTGATTGCCGCACGCATTCTGACCGGCCTGGCGCACGGCGTGTTCTTCTCCATCGGTTCGACCATTGCGACGTCGCTGGTGCCGAAAGAGAAAGCCGCCAGCGCGATTGCCACCATGTTCACCGGCCTGACCGTGGCCCTGGTGACGGGCGTGCCGCTGGGGACCTTCATCGGCCAGCACTTCGGCTGGCGCGAGACTTTCCTGGCCGTGTCCCTGCTGGGCGTGATCGCCTTCATCGGCAGCCTGCTGTTCGTGCCGCGTAATATCCAGCACCAGAAACCGGCCTCGCTGCTGGCGCAGATGCAGGTGCTGGGCCAACCGCGCCTGCTGCTGGTGTACGCCATGACGGCGGTGGGCTACGGCGGCTCCTTCATCGCCTTCACCTATCTGGCGCCGATCCTGGAGCGCGTGGCGGGTTTCGGTTCCAACGCCGTCGGCCTGGTGATGCTGGTGTATGGCGTGTCGGTCGCCGTCGGCAATATCTGGGGCGGCAAGCTGGCCGATAAACGTGGTCCGATCAGCGCCCTGAAAATCATTTTCCTTGGTCTGGCTGTGGTGCTGCTGGCGCTGACCTTTACTGCGCCGAGCAAGCCGCTGGTGGTGCTGACCGTGCTGCTTTGGGGCGCCGTGGCCTTCGGTAATGTGGCCGGCCTGCAGGTGTATGTGGTGCAGCAGGCGGAACACTTCACGCCGCGCGCCGTGGACGTGGCGTCCGGCCTGAATATCGCGGCGTTCAATCTGGGCATCGCCGGTGGCGCCTGGGGCGGTGGTCTGATCGTCGACAAACTGGGTCTGGAGCACACCGGCTGGATCGGCGCGCTGGTGGTGCTGGGCGCTTACGGCTTGACGGCACTGAGCGGCCGTCTGGATGCATTGAATCCGCGTCCGGCAGCGGCAGGCGTGCGCCGCGAAGCACGCGTAGCCGCGCATTAAGGTTTGTCTTTTCGCAAAGCCGGCTCCGTGGAGAACCCTAAAATCGGACGGGTATCCCCACGCAAAGGAGCCGGAATGCGCCCTCGGTTGATGATGCAGGTGACGCTGGTGATGGGATTGATCAGTGTCGTGATGTCGATTTACGCCGCCACGCACGCCTTGTTCGACCGCGGCTCGTATGCCCAATTCACCCGCGTCCTGTCGAGTTTTTCCTGCCTGACGTTCATCGCCACGGGCATCCTGGCTTTCGATGGCGAATCCGATATCCGCCTCGAAAGCAGCCCGCTGCTGCGTGCCCTGATCGGCGCCCTGAGCGGCGGCGCCGTTGCCCTGATCTGGGGCTGGCCCACCGCCGCCTTCATTGTGGCGGCAATGTTTGGCGCTTTATTGGGTCTAATTGGGATGATTTTGGCCATCTACATGAACATCTACTAGCTCATCGTTCCTGAAATGGAACGATCAGTCCGGATATCAAGCCTACAAGTTTGTGTTTTGGCGGTCCATACTGGGTTTGTAGTTCCTAACCCCTGAAGGAGATTGCCATGACCAGTGAAGCCATCCGTGACCCGAAAAAAGACGACCTGCTGACCCCGCAGAACTCAGCCTTCATCATCATCGACTACCAGCCGGTGCAGGTGAATTCCATCGCCTCGATGGACCGCCAGCTGCTCGTGAATAATATCGTCGGCACCGCCAAAGCCGCCGTGGCCTACGGCCTGCCCATCGTGCACTCGACCGTCAACGTCAAGACCGGCCTCAACAAGCCGCCTATCCACCAGGTGGCCAAGGTGCTGGCGGAATTCCCCACCTATGACCGCACCAGCATCAATTCCTGGGAAGACGTAGAATTCCGCAAGGCTGTCGAGGCCACCGGCCGCAAGAAGCTGATCATGACGGCGCTGTGGACCGAAGCCTGCCTGACCTTCCCGGCGCTGGACGCGCTGCGTGAAGGCTACGAAGTGTATGTAGTGGCGGACGCTGTCGGCGGCACTTCGGTCGCCGCGCACGAAATGGCGCTGCGCCGGATCGAGCAGGCGGGCGGCAAGATGATCAGCGTGCCCCAGCTGTTCTGCGAATTGCAGCGCGACTGGAAGCGTTCGGAAACGGTGCCCGCCTTTATGAACCTGTTTATCGAGACAGGCGGCACGGCCGGACTTCAATTCGGTTACGACCGCACGGAGTGACATGAATATCAATGCCTTGATTGGTGAGTTCCTGGACTTGCAGGAGCAATGGGCGGAGGCGCCGGATGCCTTCGACTGGCAGCCCCTGCAGGACCTGGCCGCGCGCGGCGCCAACGCCTACAACGAGGGCGCCGGGCCATCCTTCCACATGCTGGTGCTGGACGGCGTCGATCACGCCGAGTTCCATGCGCGCTTCCTGGAGTATTCGCTGGCCGCGGGCTTCGATCCGCGCAAGGAAGTGTATGGGGACGAGGGCCACCAGCATATGCAGGTGCTGGACCTGGAAAGCCTGGACCGGGCGGCCGCCGGTAATCCTTACTCGTTCCGCATGATGCAGGCTATCGCCAATCACGACAAGGCAGCTTAGCAGCGCAGCAGCAGGGCCGCGGCAGCGCGCAGGTCGGCGGTGTTGTGGCCTTCGGTGTAGCGCTCAAGCACAGGACGCAGCAGGGCGCCTGCTTCGTCGGCGCGTTCTTGCGACAGCCACAGGCGCGCCAGGCTCATGGCCGCGCGCAGCTCCCACGCCAGCGCATTCTGCGAGCGGGCCTGCTCCAGCGCACGCTGGAACAGGTCTTCCGCGCGGTCCTCGGCGCCGACGCGCAAGAGCGATTCGCCCCAGGCGCGCATCACTTCAGCCTCACACCAGCCGGCATGATGGGCCTGGGCGCGTGCAATGGCGCGTGGAGTCAGCATATCCTGGTTCAGGGTGGTCAGGACGTCGGCCTGCCAGGCGCCGAAATAAGGACTGCGGCTGAGCGCCGCCATGCTTTCCCGCTGCGGATGATCTGGATCGAAGACCCCCAGGTGGGCGGCGTACATGGCCCGCCCCCAGAATTCCCATTGCGGCATGCCGCTGCGGCGTCCCTGCTGCTGCAGCAGCCTGGCGTAATACACGGACGCTTCCTTGTCGCCATTCCAGCCCGCGATGGTGCAGGCGTGTTGCAGGGTAAAGCACATCGACACGTCGTGATTGAGCTGGGTTGCCTCGTTCACGCTGTCGCACGCCAATTGCATGGCGCGCTGCGGGAAGCCTTGCAGCCACAGGATGCGCGACAGGACGGTGCGCGTGGCCAGGCAGGACACGAGCTGAAACTCGGGTACCGGTTCGCAGTGCGTGTTGAGGGGATGATTGCTGAGGAACTCGATCTGGTCGCGTGCCTCGTCCAGCGCGCCGTGGTAGAACTGGGCGCGCGCCATCAGGCTGGCGTGGTTCATGGCGGCGCGCTCGCTGCCCAGGTAGGCGCATTCCATGCCGTAGCATTCGCCCAGCGCCAGCGCGGCGCGGTAGTCTGCGCGGCAGGTGGCATCGGTAAAGCTGCCGTACAGTGCGCGCAGCCGCACTTCGCGGTCCTCGCCCTGCATCGCCAGTTCCAGCGCGCGCGCAAACACCGCCTGGCGTCTGGGATCGCCCGCCACGCCGGTATGCGCCAGGGTGACGCCCAGCGCGAGATTCAGTTCCAGCTCCAGCGCGGGATCGGGCGGCAAGTGGCTGATGTCCGCCTTCAGCGCCTTCTCGAGGCGGGCGCCGTACTCGTTCAGCAGCGAGAGCTGGTCCCATAGCGGCGCCGAGAGCACGC
The DNA here is from genome assembly GCF_052114165.1 of Pseudoduganella sp. RAF19. NCBI lineage: Bacteria > Pseudomonadati > Pseudomonadota > Betaproteobacteria > Burkholderiales > Oxalobacteraceae > Pseudoduganella > Pseudoduganella sp. RAF19. The sequence goes on from NZ_JBFREF010000001.1 coordinate 158,318, forward strand.
ACAGGCGCTGACCCAGGCGCACGTCGCCGCCCAGGTCAAAGGCCCAGTCAAGGCTGCCGCCTACGTGTTCGAGATAGCGCCCGTATTGCGCCAGCCACTCGCGCGGCACGGCGCGCTCACGCTCCTGCGCTGCGCGTTCCAGCAAGGCGCTCAGATGGAATGCCGCGCGCTCGGCGACGACATGAAACTCGCCGCTTTCGCGCAGCTTTTCGAGCGCGTAGGCACGGGTCGTCTCCAGCAGTCGATAGCTGACCTGATCTCCTTCCGGCACCGTCGTCAGCAGCGACTTGGCAATCAGATTGGACAGGGCGTCTTCCACATCGGTGCGCGCGTACAACGGGCAGTGCGCCACTTCCACCGCGCACGCCAGTGTAAAACTGGTGCGGAACAATCCCAGACGGCGGAACACGGCGCGGTCCAGTGCTGACAGCGTGGCGTGGCTCCAGTCCAGCGTGGCGCGCAGGGTCTGGTGGCGGGGCAGGGCAGTGCGGCTGCCATTGGTCAGCACGGCGAAGCTGTCTGCCAGGCGCTCGGCCAGGCCGTGCACGCCGAAGAAGCCGGCGCGGCCGGCGGCCAGTTCGATTGCCAGCGGGATGCCGTCGAGGCGCCGGCAGATCTCGACCACGGCGCGCAGTCCGTCCGTGCCCAGCGCCAGTCCGCCAATGCAGGCGCTGGCGCGTTCGACAAAGAGCTGCACGGCCGAGAAACTGGCCAGTGCGTCGGTGGGCAGCAGACTGGGGCCGATGCTGGAAGGCGGTACGGCCAGCGGCGCCAGGCGGTAGACCCATTCGCCGTCGGCGCGCAGCGCTTCGCGGCTGGTGGCCAGGATGTGCACGCCCAGTGTCTCACGCAGCAGACGGCCGGCCAGTTCCGCAACCTGGTCGACGATGTGTTCGCAGTTGTCGAACACGATCAGGGTGGCGCCCTGCCGCAGATAGTCCAGCATGCCGCTGACCGGATCGGCGCTGACGGTCGGCAGGCCAAGCGCCAGCGCCAGCGCCGTGGGCAGGCGGCAGGCATCGCCGATGGCGGAGAGATCGAGGAAGTGCACGCGCTCGCTGAAAGGCGCCATCAACTGGTGGGCCGCGGCCACGGCGAGGGCGGTCTTGCCCATGCCGCCGGTGCCGACAATCGTGAGCAGGCGGCGCAGCGAGACTTGCTCCACCAGTTCGTTCAATACATCGTCGCGCCCGATCAGGCGGTTGTTCAGCACTGGCAAGCGCGGCACGCTGGGCGCCGGGGCAGAGTGCCCCCGGCTTGCTCTCGCCACCGGCGCGACAAAGCTGTAGCCGCGGCCCACCACGTTTTCGACATAAGGCTTGCCGTCCGCACCGGGCGACAGCAGCTTGCGCAGCGTGGCGATGTGCACGCGCAGATTGCTTTCTTCCACAAAGGTGCGCGGCCAGGCGCGCGCCATCAGCTCGGTCTTGCTGACGATCTCGCCCGGCCGTTCCGCCAGCGCCAGCAGCAAATCGAAGGCGCGCCCGCTGATGCGCACCGGCTGTTCACGGTGGAACAAGGCGCGTTCAGACGGGACCAGGCGGAAGTCGCCGAACAGCAAAGCTGTATCGGCAGACGCTGATGGGCCGGAGTATGTGGTTTGGTCGCTTTCTGCCATTCCTGCATCGCAGATATATCACTGATACATGACAATCATAATGCAAGTTGAGGACTCGTGCCGGGCATCACTAATCCGCGTTGCGCGGCCACAACCACGACCTCGGTGCGTGCCGAAGCGTCAAGTTTGTTCATCAGACCACGCACGTGGGTCTTCACCGTGCCGAGGCCGATATCCAGCTCGCGGGCGATGGACTTGTTGCACCAGCCCTTGGCAAGCAAACGCAGCACGTCCGTTTCGCGCATGGTCAGGGACGCGTGGCGCTGGCTTTCAACCAGACCGCGGCGGGCGCCTTCGCTCATGAAGCCGAGGCCGCGATCCAGCTGGCGCACGGCGTACACCAGGTCGCCCGCGGTGCCGCACTCCAGCAGATAGCCATGCACGCCCGCGTCCATGGCCTGGCGCACTTCGCCTTCGCGGCGGCGATTGGTGACGATCAGGATGCGCGGTGCGTTGTCGCTGTCCTGTGCCTCGCTGCGGGCGACGGCGAGGCCGGACTCGTAATCCGTCACGACGATGCGTGCATCAAGCAGGGCTTCGGGATTGGCCACATGGACGGTCACATTCAGATCGGGATGCGCGCTGAGGATGGCGTGCAAACCGGCGACCATCATAGGATCGCCGCGCATGATGTGAACGTTAAGTTTGCTGAGTTGCATAGGGTGTCTCCAATACAAGGCATCGATGAGTCATGATGTCCTTTGGATATCCAACCAGCAAGTTAAGCGGTGTTAATTGGTGTTAATCCTGCCGTTGCATCACATGGTCCAGCGAGACGGGGCCGCCGGTGTGCGCGACCAGCGGCAGCAACAGACTCAGCCAGATAAGGTGCACCGGCCAGGCGGCAGGATGGACGAACACTTCCACCAGCACGGTCATGACCAGCAAGGTCAAGGCAGTCGAGCGCGTAAACAGGCCCACCAGCAGCAGGACCGGAATCACATGTTCGGCCAGCGCTGCTATCTGGGCCGCCAGCTCCGGCGCAATCAGGGGCAGGGCGTATTCGTGGCGGAACAGATCATAGGTGGCGGGCTTCAGCGTCAGCAGCCCTTGCATCTTGTCGCGCCCCGACAACAGGCAGACCGAGGCTATGGCAAGGCGCGCCAGCAGCTGCAGCAGGGACTGCGGCAGCAGACTGGGCAGACGCAAGCTGTGGCTGCGCGTAGGCACCGACAGGGCGGGATAGCGTGTCATTGGCATGGCATCCCCTCAGTTCAGTTGATGCGGGTGATGCACGCCCGTCACCAGCTCGTCGCCAAGCCAGCTGGCGAGCAGGGCGGCTGCGCGTGACACGCCTTCACGCTCGCCCAGCTGTCCGCTCAGCATGACGCACAGATTCGAAAAACTGCCGAAAGCTTGCACGCAGCTGATCGCCTCCACTTCCAGCGGCTCGATGGTGCGCAGGCAGGACAGGTAGCGGCGGCGCCACACCAGCAAGCCTTTCGGGCTGGCTAGCAGGCGCCCCTTGGGCTGATGGCGTCCCGCTTCTATGGCGGACCAGATATCGGCCGCGTTGGTGGTGGCGTGCGTGATCTGCAGCGTTGGCGTCAGGCGCAGATGCACAGTATTCCAGTTGATGCCGGCCAGGCTGGCAGGCGCGATCGGACCCAGGTCGTCGGCTAGGTAGGAGTTGTCGAGGGCGCGTTCGATCCAGGCCAGTTCCTGCAGGTCCGGCTGCTCGGGGAACAGTTCGCGCAGAGTCAGGCCGAAATCGTCGGCGCAAGCATCGAGCATCCACGCGTGCGGCGCGTTGAGTTCCAGGTGCCAGGTGGCCGCGCGCAGGAACTGGTCTTCGCCGAGCCAGGCGCGCAGCAGGGGATAGGTGGATTGCAGCGTGCCGATCAACGGCGGGTGGCTGGTGTCTCGCATCGTGATCTCCTAGGTTTACACCATGGTTATCTTGAGGCCAGACGGCTTTTTTCGCCTCCCGCAGAAGAGGGAGTTTTGCTTAACCCTTCCAGTAAATATTATCCAGGCTGCCCTTGCCGAAATACTTCTCGTACTCCTGCGCGGCAAAGGAATCCATCATGCCCGCGATATAGTCGATCACCAGGCGTTCGCGGGAATCCTTCAGGCAGCGGATCTCCCGCGGCAGCAGGATGCCATTGCGGTTGTACTGCGTGTCGGACAGCACTTCAAACAAGCCGCGGATGATTTTCTCGCCGCGCTTCTCATACAGCTGCACATCCTTCTTGCGCAGGATCGCCCGCCACAGCAGGCTTTTCAGGCCGCGTGCCAACAAGCCTTTGGTGCGGTAGCCAAGCTGGCCATCGACTTCGCCGATGTCCCGGCAAAGCTCGAACACGATCTGCGAGGTGAGCTCCTTGCGCAGTACGATGGAATATTCCTCCGAGCTTTCCTGTGCTTCGCACTTCAACGCTTCTTCGTGGGCGTGGTGGGCGATGGCCGAGAACTGGTCGAAGGCGCCCCCGAACTCCTTGCTGATCCTGAACTCGTGCAGGATCTCGCCCCATGTGATGATGCCGAAACTGAGCGCATCTTCCACGTCATGTGCGGCATAGGCGATTTCGTCGGCCAGGTCCATGATCTGGGCGTCGATGCCTTTGCGCACAGTGATGCCGTGCTGCGCCAGCTGTGTCGTGAGGAAGTCGTAGTCGTCGTCGTACAGGAATTTCTTCACGCTTGGCGTGTCGCGTCGCTGGAAGTATTTGGTGATGCCGAACAGCGTACGCACCGTCAGATTCAGGCCTGCGTAGGCATGGTGCTTTTTCTCCAGCGTGCGCAGGATGCGGAAGGCTTGTGCATTGCCTTCGAAGCCGCCGACATCGGCGGCCAGTTCGTTCAGGATCTTTTCGCCGTAATGGCCGAAGGGCGGATTGCCGATATCGTGCGCCAGCGAGCAGGTTTCCGATACCACCGTGCGTTCCAGGCCCAGGTCCGCTGCGATGGAGCGCGCGATCTGCGCTACTTCCAGGCTGTGCGTCAGGCGGTTGCGGTTGAACTGATTGGCGTCCACGCCCAGCAGCTGCATCTTGCCCTGCAGGCGGCGGAAGGAGGCGGAGTAGAGCACACGCGCATAATCGCGCATGCATTCCTCACGGCCCGCACCGCGCCCATCCGATTGCGCATGCACGCGATACTCCAGCGGCAGCACGAGCGATTCCTGATGTTTGGCGAAGGCGATGGTGTCTTGTGAGTACATGGATTGTCCTTAGGTCTGCTGGCATTCTAGCCGCGCCGGTGCGGGGAGGGTGTATATTGCACGCGAAATCGATCATACGTTGGATGCAAATATGTCACCAGTCTCACTGTTTTTCGTGGTCCTCGCTTATTTCGGCCTGCTGCTTGGCGTAGCGTGGTGGACCTCCCGCAACGCCAATAACGACAGCTTCTTCATCGGGAACAAGAGCTCCAACTGGATGCTGGTGGCGTTCGGCATGGTCGGCACCACCTTGAGCGGAGTGACCTTCATCAGCGTGCCCGGCGCGGTCGGCCGCGACGGCTTCGGTTATCTGCAGATCACCCTGGGTTATGCGATCGGCTATCTCACCGTGGCCTTCGTACTGCTGCCGCTGTACTACAAGCTCAAACTGACGTCGATCTACCATTACCTTGATGTGCGCCTGGGCCGCCGTTCGTATCAAAGCGGCGCGGCCTTCTTCATCCTGTCGCGCACCTTGGGCGCCACCGCGCGCCTGTATCTGGTGGTGGCGATCTTGCAGGCCACGATTCTCGACAGCCTAGGCGTGCCGTTCTGGCTCACCAACGCCATCATCCTGGCCATGATCCTGCTCTATACCTACGAAGGCGGCGTGAAGACCATCGTGTGGACGGATACGCTGCAAACCACTGGCATGCTGCTTGGCCTGGCGACCTGCACCATCTTCCTGATGCACGAGATGCACCTTGATCTGGCGGGCGCGCTGGCGCAGATGGATGCGCATGGCCTGTCGAAGATCATCACCACCGATGTCGATAGCCCTGCCTACTTCTGGAAGCAGGTGCTGGCCGGCGCCGCCATCACCATCGCCATGACCGGCATGGATCAGGAAATGATGCAGAAGAATATCTCGGTGAAGACGTTGGGCGGCTCGCAGAAGAACATGGTGACCTTGACGCTGATCCTGATCGGCGTGCTGGCGTCCTTCCTCTTCCTCGGCGGCCTGCTGTACCTGTACGCACCGCAAGCCGGCGTGACCGCCACCGGCGACAAGATCTTCCCGGCCGTGGTGATGGGCCATCTGCCCGCTGCCGTGCAGATGATCTTCTTCATTGCCCTGGTCAGCGCCTTGTTCCCCAGCGCGGACGGCGCGATTACTGCGCTGACCTCGTCCTTCTGCATCGACATCCTCGGCCTCAAGCGCCGCGACGATTTGCCGGAAGCGCAGCGCGTACGCATCCGCCATCGCGTGCACCTGGCCTTCTGCGCGCTGTTCCTGGTGATGGTGATGGTCTTCAAATGGATCGACAGCGCCAGCATGATCGGCGTGATTCTCAAGCTGGCCGGCTATACCTACGGTCCATTGCTTGGCCTGTTCGCCTTCGGCATCCTGAGCCGCCGCACAGTGCAGGACAAATGGGTACCCGCCATCGTGCTGGCCGGTCCCGTCATCTGCGCCCTGATTGACCGGTATCAGGACATCCTCTTTGGCAGCTACCGCATGGGCCTGGAGTTACTTATCATCAATGGGCTGCTGGTGATGGGCGGTCTTTTCCTGATTTCCGCTCCGGCCCAGAGTGAAGAAGTTCTGGCAATAAACTGACCAAAAGTCCTTTTTTCGCTTAAAGTGATATAAAAATCAATCCACTTTAGGAGTTTTGATGTCTCGATCTGTGTTTTCCTACATCCGCGGTGGCTTTAGCTGGTTCTGGGGCGCGGTGGACGGTACGCGCCGCTTTACCATGAATCTGATCTTCCTGGCGATCGTGGTGACCTTGCTGGTGCTGATCTTTGGCGGCGGCGTCAAGCCTCTGGGGAACAAGACCATGCTGGTGCTGGACCTGGATGGCCAGCTGGTGGAGCAAACGGCCGGCGGCGCGCGCGAGGCGCTGATGGCTAATCTGAGCGGCAATGACGTGCGCAAGTCCATCCAGCTGCGCGATGTGCTGAATGTGATCGACAGCGCGGCCAAGGACCCGCAGATCGCGGGCGCCGTGCTGGTGCTGGACGAAATGAACGGCGGAGGCCAGGCCATGCTGCGCGAAGTTGGCGCGGCGCTGGACCGTTTCCGCGCCAGCGGCAAAAAGGTGGTGGCCTGGGGCGCGAGCTATAACCAGCGCCAGTACCAGGTGGCCATTCACGCGGACGAAGTCTATCTGCATCCGATGGGCATGGTGGTGCTGGATGGTTTCGGCCACTACCGCAATTACTACCGCGATGCGCTGGATAAGCTGGGCGTGACCGTCAATCTGATGCGCGTCGGTACCTACAAGAGCTTTGCCGAGCCGTATATCGCCAACGGTCCGTCGCAGGCGGCGTCCGAGGCGGATGCGTATCTGTACAACGATCTGTGGTCGCGCTACACCCAGCAGGTTGAAACCGCGCGCAAGCTGCCGGAAGGCGCAGTCATGAAGACCATCAACAGCTTGCCGGAACTGGTGAAGAATGCCGATGGCGACCTTGCCAAAGTGTCGCTGCAGGCCAAATTCGTGGACGGCCTGAAGACCAAGGACGAACTGCGCGAACTGATGATCAAGCGCGGCGAGAGCGATCCGTCCGTGAAGTCGTTCCGTCAGGTCAGCTTTGATGATTACCTGGCCCGCCTGCATCCGAAGCTGACCGGCGATGCGATTGGCGTGGTGATGGCCGTGGGCGAGATCAGCGATGGCAATGCGCAGCCGGGCGCGATTGGCGGCCTGTCCACTTCCAAGCTGATTCGCCTGGCACGCGAGGACAGCAGCATCAAGGCCGTGGTACTGCGTGTCGATTCGCCTGGCGGCAGCGCCTTCGCGTCTGAGCTGATTCGCCGCGAGCTGGAACTGACCCGCAAGGCAGGCAAGCCGGTCGTTGTCTCGATGGGCAATGTGGCGGCTTCCGGCGGCTACTGGATTTCGATGTCGGCCGATGAAGTGATCGCCGACCCGGCCACCGTCACCGGTTCGATCGGCGTGTTCGCACTGTTCCCGACTGTGGACAAGGTGATCGACAAACTCGGTGTCCACACGGCCGGCCAGACCACCACCTGGCTGGGCGATGCGGGCAATCCGCTGCGTCCGATGGACCCGCGCTTCGGCCAACTGATCCAGGGCGCCATCAACCATACCTATTCCGAGTTCACCACCCGCGCCGCCAAGGCACGCAATACGACACCCGACAAGATCGACGCCGTGGCCCAGGGCCGCGTGTGGACGGGCGCCCAGGCCAAGGAGCGCGGCCTGGTCGATACGCTGGGCAGCTACGGCGATGCGTTGAAATCGGCAGCCAAGCGCGCCAAGATCGAAGGCGAACCGCGTATCGTCTACATCGAACGCGAAACGTCGCGCGTCGACCGTCTGATCGAATTCTTTGGCGGTTCGACGGCGAAAGTGGTGAGCGAGCAGGCCAAGCTGGCGTTGTTGCCTACCGGCATGCCTTTGGGCGTGGCGCAGGATATGGCCAAGGACCTGAACTGGCTGAACGAGCTGACCACCCAGCGCAAACCGTTCATGGCGCTGACCCATTGCCTGTGCAGTTCACCCGACTAAGGTCCTCGCCAAGAGATTTGTATCAACTTTGTAAGCGAGTATGACACTGAACGCCGCCGGAAACCCCGGCGGCGTTTTGCTTTCTGCGGTAGAGCAGCTCAGCATGAGACGTTTCCGGGTCTCAATTGTATCGATCGTGACGCATTCTTGAATTTTCACCGTGTTAGAGTCATGGTGACATCAAAGAATATAAAAAGGATCACGTAATGCAAGCACCTGCCGTCGAACGCCGCCCTGCACGGCGTACCAAGATCATTGGCACTCTGCTGGCGCTGGCCGCGATGGTTGGCCTGGGTTGGCTGGCCTGGCATCTGACACACCCTTCAGCCGAACCGGGCGCACCGGGCGCACAAGGCGCTGCCGGTGGCCCGCCCGGCGCCCCTGGCGGGGCCGGACGAGGCGGTGCCGGCGGCGGCCGTGGCGGACGCGGTGGTCCTCCCAGCACGGTAGGGGTGGCTGCGGCCGAGAAGGCCGATTTGCCGGTAACCCTCGATGCGCTCGGCACGGTGACGGCGGCGGCGACGACTACGGTCCGTCCGCAGGTTTCCGGCATTCTGCAAAAGGTGCTGTTCAAGGAAGGCCAGATGGTCAAGCAGGGCCAGGTGCTGGCCCAGATCGATCCGCGTCCGTTTGAACTGGCCCTGATGCAGGCCACCGGTAACCGCCAGCGCGATGAGGCGCAGCTGGAAAACGCGCGTCTGACCTTGGAGCGCTACCAGACCCTGTTGTCGCAGGACTCGATCGCCCGCCAGGACGTCGATACCCAGGCCGCGCTGGTCAAGCAGCTGCAAGGCGCTGTCATGACCGACCGCGCCAACGAAGGCACAGCCAAACTGAATCTCGGCTACACTAGGGTGGTGGCGCCGATCAGCGGGCGTGTCGGCCTGCGCGTGGTCGACATCGGCAATCTGGTCAGCTCCGGCGATGCCGGCGGCCTGGCTGTGATCACCCAGCTGTCGCCAATCGACGTGGAATTCTCGGTGCCGCAAGACCGCGTGCCCGAGTTGCTGGGCCGTGTGAATGAAGGCGCCAATCTGTCGGCGCTGGCCTTTGACCGCACCCGTACCAATTTGCTGGAGAAGGGCCGCTTTGCGGCGCTGGATAACCAGGTCGATACGCAAACCGGCACCGTGATGGCCAAGGCGCGCTTCGACAACGCCAAGTTTGCCCTGTTCCCGAGCCAGTTCGTCAACGTGCGCCTGGAGCTGCGCAATATCAAGGACGCCATCATGGTGCCGGTGACCGCGCTGCGTCATGGCGGTACCGGCGATTATGTGTATGTGCTGAACCAGGACCACACGGTGTCCCTGCGCATGGTCACGCGCGGCCAGGCGACGGTGGAGAAGGTGCAGATCGTCAGCGGCCTGCAAGTAGGCGAGCAAGTGATCACCGAAGGCGCTGACCGCCTGAAGGACGGCGCCAAAGTCGTGCTGCCGACCGATCGCGGCGGGCAGGGCGGCGCCGGCGGTGGACGCCGCAACCGTGGCGCTGCAGGCGGTGCTGGGGCCGCGGCGGGCGCTGGCGGCGACGCAGCGGCTGGCCAGACGGCTGGCGCGGCGGGCGGCGGTGGACACCACCATCGCGATGGCGCAGCGGCCGGTAACGCGGGCGCTGACGCGGCCGGCGCACGCGGTGCGGGCGCTCCTGCCGGCGGCGCGAACGCGGCGTCGAGCGACGAAGGCCGCCGTGCGCGTGAAGCTGCGGGTGTACCGACAACGCCGGAATCGCCGGCTGAAGGCGCGAGCCGCCAGCGCGCTGCAACCGGCGATGCGGCCACGCCTGACGACGCGGCGAAAGCCGAGCGCCGCCGCCGCTGGCAGGAACGCCAGCAGCAAGGACAGGGCACGCAGCAGCCTGCGCAGGGAGGTGGCGCGCGATGAGTCCTTCCGCGCCATTCATCAAGCGTCCGGTAGCGACCTCGCTGCTGATGCTGGCGATCGTGCTGGCAGGCTTGGTGGGCTTCAAGTTCCTGCCGCTGTCCGCACTGCCGCAAGTCGATTTCCCCACGATTCAGGTACAAACGCTGTACCCCGGCGCCAGTCCGGAAGTGATGGGCCAGACCGTTACCGCGCCGCTGGAACGCCAGTTCGGCCAGATGGCCGGCCTGTCGCGCATGAGTTCCACCAGCGCCGCCGGCGTTTCCATCATCACCCTGCAATTCGGCCTCGGACAAACCCTGGACGTGGCCGAGCAGGAAGTGCAGGCCGCCATCAACGCCGGCTCCAGCCTGCTGCCGACCGATCTGCCTGCGCCGCCGGTCTACGCCAAGGTCAACCCGGCCGACGCGCCGGTGATGACGCTGGCCATCACTTCCGACACCATGCCGCTGACGGAAGTGCAAAACATCGTGAATACCCGCCTGGCCCTGAAAATCAGCCAGGTCACCGGCGTCGGCCTGGTCACCCTGAGCGGCGGCCAGCGTCCCGCCGTGCGCATTCAGGCCGATACGCAATCGCTGGCCAGCTACGGCCTGGGCCTCGACACCCTGCGTACCGCCATCGCCGCCGCCAACGCCAACAGCGCGAAAGGCAGCTTCGACGGCCCAACCCGCGCCTTCTCGATCAACGCCAACGACCAGCTGGTCACGGCCGCGGATTACAAGAACCTGATCATCGCCTACCGCAACGGCGCGCCGGTGCGTCTGGCGAATGTGGCACAGGTGGTGGACAGCGCGGAAAACGTCAAGCTGGGCGCCTGGTCCGGCATGAAGCCCGCGATCATCCTGAACGTGCAGCGCCAGCCCGGCGCCAACGTGATCGCCACCGTGGACGCCATCAAGAAGCGCCTGCCCGAGCTGCAATCGGGCCTGCCCGCCGCGCTGCGCGTGGACATCCTGAGCGACCGCACCACCGGCATTCGCGCCTCCGTCGAACACGTGGAGATCGAACTGGTGCTGGCCGTGGTACTGGTGGTGCTGGTGATTTTCGCCTTCCTGCATAGCCTGCGCGCCACCGTGATCGCCAGCCTGGCCGTTCCGATTTCGCTGATCGGCACCTTTGGCGTGATGTACCTGCTGGGCTACAGCCTGAATAACCTCAGCCTGATGGCGCTGACCATTGCCACCGGCTTCGTGGTCGACGATGCGATCGTGATGATCGAAAACATCTCGCGCTATATCGAGGAAGGCGAGAAGCCGATGGAGGCCGCACTGAAAGGCGCCACGCAGATCGGCTTCACCATCATTTCCCTGACCGTGTCCCTGATCGCCGTGCTGATTCCGCTGCTGTTCATGGGCGACGTGGTGGGCCGCCTGTTCCGCGAATTCGCGGTGACGCTGGCCATCACCATCCTGATTTCGGCAGTCGTGTCGCTGACGCTGGTGCCCATGATGTCCGGCCGCTGGCTGAAGAGCCACGCCAACGACGCACCGGGCAGCGTCGGTGCGCGCATCCAGCGCGGCTTCGACAAGGTGATTCATCACTACGACCGCAGCCTGATCTGGGTGTTCGATCACCAGGGCCTGACCCTGCTGATCGCATTGGCCACCCTGGTGCTGACGGCGCTGCTCTACATCCTGATTCCGAAAGGCCTGTTCCCGACGCAGGATACCGGCCAGCTGCAAGTGCGTATCGAAACCTCGCAAGCCGTGTCCTACGCGCGCATGGCGGATTTGCAGCAGGAAGCGGCCCGCGTGCTGCTGAAAGATCCCGATGTGCAGTCGCTCAGCTCCGTGGTCGGCGTGGATGCAGCCAACAACTCCATGCTGCACACGGGCCACATGCTGATCAACCTGAAGAAGAGCCACGACAAGCAGGAAGAGATCATGACCCGCATGCGCCGCAATGTGTCGGCCATCCCGGGCGTGAACATCTATCTGCAGCCGACGCAGGATCTGACCATCGACGCCGAATCCGGCCCGACGCAATACCGTGTCTCGCTGGAAGGAGCGGACAACGCCACCGTTACGCAATGGGCCAACAAGCTGGCCGAGCGCATGGCGACCAAGAAGCAGTTGCGCAATGTGGTGTCCGACGCCGGCGCAACGGGCGCGGCGGCGTACGTGAACATCGACCGCGACACGGCATCGCGCTTGTCCGTCACGGCCGCCAATATCGACGACGCCCTGTACAGCGCCTTCGGCCAGCGCATCGTGTCGACCATCTTCACCGAGACGAATCAGTACCGCGTGATTCTGGAGGCGCGCCAGGATGGTCTGAGCACGCCCGATGCGCTGGGTAATCTGCAAATCCGCACCGGCAGCGGCAAGGCGACACCGTTGTCCGCCGTGGCCTCGGTAACGGAAAAGCCGGCGCCGCTGCAGATCACGCACGTGGCGCAGTATCCTGCGACCACGCTGGGCTTCGACGCTGCATCCGGCGTGGCGCTGGGCGATGCGGTGGATGCGATCCGCGAAGCTGCCAAGGATATTCAGCTGCCGGCCTCCGTCACGCTGACCTTTCTCGGCGCGGCGGGCGCGTATCAGAACTCGCTGAGCAACCAGCTGTGGCTGATTCTGGCCGCCGTGGTCTGCGTCTACATCGTGTTGGGCGTGCTGTATGAGAGCTATATCCACCCATTGACCATTCTGTCCACGCTGCCTTCGGCGGGCGTGGGCGCCTTGCTGGCGCTGATGCTTACGGGGCAGGAGCTGGGCGTGATCGGCATCATCGGCATCATCCTGCTGATCGGTATCGTGAAGAAGAACGCGATCATGATGATCGACTTCGCCATCGAGGCGGAGCGCGAGGAGAAGAAACCGCCACAGGAAGCGATCCACCAGGCCGCGCTGCTGCGCTTCCGCCCCATCATCATGACCACGCTGGCTGCGCTGTTTGCCGCTGTGCCGCTGATGTTCGGCTGGGGTGAAGGCGCTGAACTGCGCCGTCCGCTGGGCCTGTCGATCTTCGGTGGCCTGATCGTCAGCCAGATGCTCACGCTGTACACGACGCCGGTGATTTACCTCGGCTTCGACCGCCTGGCGCAGCGCTGGCACAATCGCGCCGCGCGCAAGGAACAGGCGAGCGGGGAGGGGGCTGCACCATGAATTTGTCCGAGCCCTTTGTCCGGCGTCCGATTGCTACGGTCCTGCTGACGATCGGGATCGCGCTGGCGGGTATCGCGGCTTTCTTCGTGTTGCCGGTGTCGCCTCTGCCCCAGGTCGATTATCCATCGATCTCGGTCAGCGCCAGCCTGCCGGGCGCCAGTCCGGACACCATGGCGTCCAGCGTGGCAACGCCGCTGGAGCGCCGGCTGGGCGTGATTGCGGGCGTTAACGAGATGACGTCCAACTCGGGCAGCGGCTCCAGCCGCATCAACCTGCAGTTCGACCTGACGCGCCAGATCGATTCCGCCGCACGTGAAGTGCAGGCGGCGATCAATGCCACCCGCGTCGATCTGCCATCCACGCTGAAGCAGAATCCGACCTACCGCAAGGCCAATCCTTCCGACGCGCCGGTCATCATTCTGGCGCTGACGTCGCCGACCCGCCGCCCGGGCCAGATTTACGAAGCTGTGTCCAATATCGTGTCGCAGAAGCTGGCGCAGGTGAAGGGCGTGGGCGACGTGGAAATCGGCGGCGGCTCGCTGCCTGCCGTGCGCGTGGAACTGGTGCCGTTTGCGATGAACAAATACGGCGTGTCGTCGGAAGACGTGCGCGCCGCCATTCAGGCCAGCAATGCCAATCGCCCCAAGGGCGCGATCGAAGGCGATGAGCGCCGCCTGCAAATCTACTCGGGCCATGGCGACACCGACAAGCGCCCAATGGCGGCCGATTACCGTAACCTCGTCGTGGCATGGCGTGAAGGCGCGCCGATCCGCCTGAGCGACGTGGCGACCGTCAGCGATGGCGCGGAAAACCGCAACACGCTGGGCCTGTACAACGGCGAACCGGCGGTGATCGTGCTGATCACGCGCCAGCCGGGCGCCAATGTGATCGAAACGGTGGACAGCGTACGCGAACTGCTGCCGCAGCTGCGCGCCCAGCTGCCGCAGGACATCAAGCTGGAAGTGGCGTCCGACAGTACCAACTCGATCCGCTCTTCGCTGCACGAAATCGAAGCCACACTGATCATTTCGATCGTCCTGGTGGTGCTGGTGGTGAGCGCCTTCCTGCGCAGTGCGCGCGCAACGGTGATTCCGGCGATTGCGACCATCGTGTCGCTGCTGGGCACTTTCGGCATCATGTACTTCCTGGGCTTCAGCCTGAATAATCTGAGCCTGATGGCGCTGACCGTGGCCACCGGCTTCGTGGTCGACGACGCCATCGTGGTGCTGGAGAACACATCCCGCCACATCGAAGAGGGCATGGACCGCTTCCAGGCCGCGCTGCTGGGCGCACGTGAAGTGGGCTTCACCGTGCTGTCCATCAGCCTGTCGCTGGTGGCGGTGTTCATTCCGCTGCTGTTCATGGGCGGCCAGGTGGGACGCCTGTTCCGCGAATTCGCAGTGACCCTGTCCGCCGCGGTGCTGATTTCCCTGGTCATCTCGCTGACCACCACGCCGATGATGTGCGCCTGGCTGCTGAAGCCGGGCCATGACAAGAAACCGCCGGGCCGCGTGTCGCGCCTGTTCGAGCGCATGTTCGACAGTGTGATCCGCGTCTATGAGCACTCGCTGGACTGGGCCTTACACAGCATCTGGCTGGTGATGTTCATCCTGGCCTTTGTGGTTGGCCTGAACGTCTATCTGTTCGCGGCCTCGCCCAAAGGCTTCTTCCCGCAGCAGGATACCGGCCAGATCAACGGCGGCATTCGCGCCGACCAGAGTATCTCCTTCCAGGCCATGCAGCAGAAGCTGCGCCAGCTGGTCAACATCATCAAGGCCGATCCGGCGGTGGCGACCGTTGTCGGCTTTACCGGCGGCTCGCGCGCCGGCGGCGGCTTCATGTTCGTCAACCTGAAGCCGGTGTCGGAGCGCACCGAGTCCGGTCAGCAGGTGATTGCGCGCTTGCGTCCCAAGCTGGCCAAAGTGACCGGGGTTTCGCTGTTCCTGAATCCCGTGCAGGATTTGCGCATGGGCGGGCGGCAGACCAATTCGACGTACCAGTACACCCTGAAGAGCGACAGCAGCGCGGACCTGAAGCTGTGGGCCAGCCGTCTCGCCGATGCGATGAAGGGACACAAGGAGATGGTCGACGTCGATACCGACCAGGCGGACAACGGCGTCGAAACCTTCGTCACCATCGACAAGGATACGACCTCGCGCCTCGGCATGACGGTCAAGGATGTCGATAACGCGCTGTACGACGCTTTCGGCCAGCGCCAGGTTGCCACCATTTACGATGAGCTGAACCAGTACAAGGTGGTGATGGAAGTGGCGCCGGAATTTGCGCAAAGTCCCGAAGCGCTGCGCGACGTGTACATACCGCGCAAGGCGGCCAGCGGGACGAGCGCGGGCACCAGTGGCGCCGCAGCTGCGGGCGGGGCCGCTGCAAACAGCGCGTCCGGCGGCAGCGGCAGTGCGGTGAACGGCGCCGGCACTGCGGCTGCCGGCGTGCCTTCGGCGACGGCGGGCGGTACCAGCGGCAGCACGGGCTCCGGCAGCGGCGCGTCGACCACGACCTCGACCAACAATAACAACGTCTCCGCCGCGCGTGATGCGTCGTCCGGCTCCGCGCTGAGCACCACGCCATCGGCCATGGTGCCGCTCAGCGCCATCTCCACCTTCGCTGAAAGCTCCACGCCAACTTCGGTGAACCACCAGGACGGCGAGCTGGCGACGACGGTTTCCTTCAACCTCGCACAGGGCTTTAGCCTGAGCCAGGCGCAGGAGGCGGTGAAGCAGGCCGAAGCCGAAATCGGCATGCCCAACAATGTGCGGGGCAGCTTCCAGGGCACGGCGCGCAGCGCGCAGGAGAGCAACCAGCAGCAGCCCCTGCTGATTCTGGCCGCGCTGGTGGTGATCTACATCGTCCTGGGCATCCTGTACGAAAGCCTGGTCCACCCGGTAACCGTGCTGTCCACGTTGCCGTCGGCGGGCGTGGGGGCGGTGCTGGCGCTGCTGATGTTCAAGATGGAGTTCTCGATCATCGCCCTGATCGGCGTGTTCCTGCTGATCGGCATCGTAAAGAAGAACGCGATCCTGATCATCGACTTTGCGCTGGAAGCCGAGCGCTCGCGCGGCATCAGTTCCATCGAAGCCGTGCGTGAAGCCTGTTTGCTGCGCTTCCGCCCGATCCTGATGACGACCCTGGCCGCCGCACTCGGCGCACTGCCGCTCGCCATCGGCTTTGGCGAAGGCTCGGAACTGCGCCAGCCGCTGGGCATTGCCATTATCGGTGGCCTGATCGCCAGCCAGTTGCTGACGCTGCTCACCACCCCGGTGGTCTACGTCCTGATGGACAAGCTGCGCACGCGCAGCCCGGACGAACATCTGCTCAGCCGAACCGGCGGCACACAACCAGAACCTACAACGCCATGAGAGCACGCACCTACCTCGCCGTTGCCATCGCCGCCGCCCTGAGCGGCTGTGCGCTGACGCCAACTTACGAAGTCCCGAAAACGCCGCAGCCTGCCGCCTTCAAGGAAGCCCAGGGCTGGCAGCCCGCCGCGCCCGCCGACACCTTGCAGCGCGGCCCATGGTGGCAGCTGTTTGGCGATCCGCAGCTGAACGAGCTGGCCGCTTCGGTCGAAGTGAATAACCAGAACGTGGCCGCCGCCGTCGCGCAATATGCGCAGGCGCGCGCCATCGTGGCCGAGCAGCGCGCCGCGCTGTTCCCGGTGGTGACGCTGAACGCCAGCGCCGACCGTTCCGGCGGAGGAGGGCAGACCCGCACCGGCAACCAGTACCGCGTGAATCTGGGCGGCAGCTGGGAGCCGGATATCTGGGGCCGCCTGCGGGCCGGCGTCAGTGGCGCACAGGCCAGCGCCCAGGCCAGCGAGGCTGATCTGGCAGCGGCGAAACTGTCGGCACAGGGCGAGCTGGCCGCCAACTACATTTCCCTGCGCCTGGCCGACGCCACCAGGCAGCTACTGGAAACCACGGTCGAGGGCTATGGGCGGGTGCTGCAGATCACGCAGAACCGCTTCAACGCAGGGATCGCCGCCAAATCCGACCTGCTGCAGGCCCAGACCCAACTGGCCAATGCCCGCGCCGATCTGCTGACCACCACCCGCCAGCGCGCCCAGTTCG
The DNA here is from genome assembly GCF_052114165.1 of Pseudoduganella sp. RAF19. Classification (NCBI taxonomy): domain Bacteria; kingdom Pseudomonadati; phylum Pseudomonadota; class Betaproteobacteria; order Burkholderiales; family Oxalobacteraceae; genus Pseudoduganella; species Pseudoduganella sp. RAF19. The sequence continues at coordinate 175,650 of NZ_JBFREF010000001.1, forward strand.
AACACGCCATTGCCGTCCTGCTGGGCAAGGCGCCTGCCGAGTTCTCGCTGGCCCCGGCGGCATGGACGCTGCAAGTGCCGGACATTCCGCCGGGCCTGCCATCGACCCTGCTGGAGCGCCGTCCGGACATCGCCGGCGCCGAGCGCCGCGTGGCAGCTGCCAATTCGAACATTGGCGTCGCCCGCGCCGCCTACTTCCCGGATCTGAGTCTGACGGCCAGCGGCGGCTTTGGCGCCACGGCAGCCGGGGGCCTGTTCAGCGCCTCCAACAGCCTGTGGTCGCTCGGCCTGTCCGCTGCCGAGACGGTATTCAATGCCGGCGCCACCGGCGCGCGGGTGGACGAAGCCACCGCAGCGCGCGACGCGGCTGTGGCGCGCTACCGCCAGACGGTGCTGAGCGCCTTCGCCGACGTGGAGGACCAGCTGGCCGCCACCCGCGTGCTGGGCGAGCAGCAGGACCTGCGCCGCCAAGCCTCCGAGGCGGCCGACCAGGTCGAGCAGCAGATGATCAACCGCTACCGCGCGGGCCAGGTCAGCTACACGGAAGTGGTGACGGCCCAGGTCACGGCGCTGAATGCGCGCCGCGCCCTGGTGCAGGCCCAGGCCGACCGCCAAACAACAGCCGTCTCCCTGATTCAGGCCCTGGGAGGAGGGTGGCAGGCACATTAGCAGGTGCTCGATTGCGCTTTTCATAATCGGCTGGCAATATGGCGATACCGTCCATAAACCATAGATAATGACTAAGCGTTCAACAGTCAGCACCGCAGCCACTCCCTCACAAGAACAAACCGAACGACGCCCCACCCATATCGTCGGAATCGGCGCTTCTGCCGGTGGGCTCGATGCCATCACCGAATTCCTCGCCGCTGTGCCGGAGCGCAGCGGGCTGGCTTATATCGTCGTCCAGCACCAGGACCCGCTGCGCAAAGGTTTGTTGCCTGAGCTGCTGCAACGGGTCACGCCCATGTCCGTGGCCGAAATCCGCGACCGCATGCCGATCGAGCCGGATTGCGTGTATGTGATTCCGCCCAATTCCGACCTGGCCTTTGCCGACGGCATGCTGGCGCTGCTCCATCCCAGCAACCAGCCTGGCCACCGTTACCCCATCGATACCTTCTTCCGCGCCCTGGCCGAGGAAAAGCGCGCCCATGCTGCCGGCGTGGTTTTCTCCGGCATGGGGACGGACGGCACGGCCGGCCTGCGCCATATCCAGGAGGCGGGCGGCGTGACGCTGGTGCAGGCGCCCGAATCGGCCAAGTTCGACGCCATGCCGCGCAGCGCGATCGAAGCGGGAGTGGCGGACGTGGTGGCCCTGCCCGGCGATATGCCGGAGCGCCTGTGGAGCGCCTGGGCTTCCGAGCCGAACGTGGTGCATGGCCGCGGCCACGCGCGCCGCCATGCGCTGCGCGAACTGCTCAACCTGTTACAGAACCACACGGGCAATAATTTCACCGACTATAAGATGAACACAGTGCTGCGCCGGATCGAGCGCCGCATGAAGCTGCAGCAGTCCGAATCGATGGAAGCCTATGTGCAGTTCCTGCGCGAGAATCCCAGCGAAATCGAACTGCTGTTCCGTGAACTGCTGATTGGCGTAACGAGCTTCTTCCGCGATCCCAAGGTGTGGGAGCATCTGCGGTCGGTGACCATTCCCGAAATGCTGCAATCGCATCCTAACGGCGCGGCGTTCAAGGCCTGGGTGCCGGCCTGCTCGACGGGGGAGGAAGCGTATTCGCTGGCCATGGTGTTCGACGAGGCGGTGGCCCATGTGAACCCGAAAGCCAAGTATTCCCTGCAGATTTTCGCCACCGACCTGGACCCGGACGCGATCGACCGCGCGCGCCAGGGCGTGTTTACGCGCAATGTCGAAGAGAATATTTCGGCCGAGCGCCTGTCGCGCTACTTTGTGGTGGATGGCAAGTCTTACCGTATCCGCAAGGAGCTGCGCAATACCATCATCTTCGCGCAGCAGAACATCATTTCGGACCCGCCATTCACCAAGCTGGATATCCTCAGCTGCCGCAACCTGCTGATCTACTTCAATCCGAAGCTGCAGGAGCACCTGATTCCGCTGTTCCACTACGCCCTGAACCGCAACGGTTTCCTGGTGCTGGGCAGTGCGGACACGCCGGGTAATTTCACCGATCTTTTCGCGGCGGTGCCGGGCTCGGGCCGCATCTATCAAAGGCTGGACGCGTCCACCAACCGCGTTGCCAACTATTTCCCGACCAAGGTCACCGCCGCCGCCATTCCACTTTCCAACGAAGCCAGAACCACTTCCATGACCGGCAATCTTCAGTCCCAAGTCGAGCAGGCCCTGCTCAAGAAACACTCCCCAGCGGCCGTGCTGCTCAACGCCGAGGGCGACATCCTCTACATCCATGGGCGCACCGGCGCCTTCCTGGAGCCGGCGGCGGGCAAGGCCAACTGGAATATCCACGCCATGGCGCGCGACGGCCTGCGCTACGAGCTGGCAGACCTGATCAACCGCTCCATCCGCAGCGGCGACCAGGAAAGCGTGCGAGGCCTGATCCTGAAGGAAAGCGAGAGTTCCGCGCTGATGGTGGACATGACGGCCGAACCGATGAGCGAGGGCCAGCATCCGGAAGGCACGCTGCTGCTGACGTTTGCCGCCACCCAGGCGCCGCTGCGTAACCGCCGCAGCCGCTCGCCGAATCCGCGCCTGATGGAGCTGGAACAGGGGCTGTCGCAGGCACGCCTGGAACTGCAGACGGTGCGCGATGAGATGCAGACTTCGCGCGAGGAATTGAAGTCCGCCAACGAAGAGCTGCAATCGACCAATGAGGAACTGCAATCGACCAACGAGGAACTGACCACCTCCAAGGAAGAGATGCAATCGCTGAACGAAGAGCTGTACACGGTCAACGCCGAGCTGCAATCCAAAGTGGATGATCTGTCGCTGGTCAACAGCGATATGAAGAACCTGCTGAACAGCACCGACATCGCGGTCATTTTCCTCGACAATGCCTTGCACATCCGCCGCTTCACGACTCAGGCCACGCAGATCTACAAGCTGATTCCCACGGACCTGAACCGTCCGCTGGGCGATATCGTGAATGACCTGGTGTATCCGGAGCTGGAACAGGATGCGATGGAAGTTTTGCGGACCCTGGTATTCTGCGAAAAGCAGATTCCGACGCGCGACGGCCGCTGGTTCATGGTGCGCATCATGCCTTACCGTACCGTGGCCAATGTGATCGACGGCCTGGTTGCCACCTTCATCAATATTACGGAGCTGAAGTCGCTGGAGGCGCGCCTCATGACCCCCGGCGGTGGAGCTGAACACATACCCCAATGAAGAAAACGCCCTCCCAGTCTGCCGATGAGCTGGACATGCGCAAGCAGTGGCATGAGCTTCAGGTCAGCCAGATCGAGCTGGAGATCCAGAGTGCGGCCCTGGCCGAGCTGGAACTGCAGAAGCGGCAGGTGGAGGAGGGCTTGCAGCGTTACGCGGGGCTGTATGAAAAAGCCCCGGTCAGCTATCTGTCGCTGTCGCGCGATGGACAAATCGTCGGCGCCAACCGCGCTGCCGCGGCACTGCTGCATACGGAATGCGCCGCGCTGCCGGGCGAGCCCTTTGAGCGGTTTGTGGAACCTGCCAGCCAGGCGGCGCTGCGCTGCTTCCTGGCCGATCTGCCGACAGATGGCTCGTCGGCGGTCATGGAGGCCTTGCTGTTTGACGGCGTGGGCGGCAGCCGCATCCGCCTGGAGGCGAATCTCGACTCCGGCGACGACGTCATTCGCATCATCGTCAGCGATATCACCGAATGGCATGCGCGCGAAACTGCGCTGCGCCGCGCGTTTGTGGTGATGGACAATCTGGACGAGGGCGTGGTGACCACCGATCCCGCGGGCCGCATCCTGTCAGTCAATCCCGCCTTTTGCGCCATCACCGGTTTCGGCGCCACCGAAGCCCAAGGCAAGCCGCTGCGCATGCTACGCCACCCGCGCCAGAAACCGGAGTTCTACGGCACGCTATGGGCCGAGGTGCTGGCCGGGATCAGCTGGCAGGGCGAGTTGATGGTAAGGCGGCGCGACGGCTCCGAGTTCATTGCTTCCCTGTCTCTGCGGCCCATGCTGGGCACGGACGGTGAAGTGAACAGCGTGGTGGCCGTGTTCTCGGACATCAGCCAGCGCCGCCAGGCCGAAGACGCATTGCAGGAACTGCACCACAAGCTGGAAGTGCGCGTCGTGCAGCGCACGGCCGAACTGCTGCATGCGAACGGCCAGCTGCGCCAGCTGTCCGCGCATATGGCCTCGGTGAAGGAAGAAGAGCGCAAGCGCATCGCGCGCGAAATCCACGATGAACTGGGCCAGAACCTGCTGGCGCTGCGCATGGACATCTCGCAGATGCATGCGCGCGTGGGGCATGGCGATTCGCGTCTGGCGCGGCGCGTGACGGCGGCCCTGGCGACCATCGACGCGTCCTTGCGCAGCGTGCGCGGCATCATGAACGAATTGCGCCCGGCGGTGCTGGACCTGGGGCTGCCCGCGGCCCTGGAATGGCTGGTCAACGACTTCCGCGGCCGCAGCGCACTGGATTGCCGCTTGCGCATGCCGCATGACGCGGGCTTCGCGCGCATCAACGCGGAAACCGGTGTGGTGCTGTTCCGCATCGTGCAGGAATCGCTGGCTAATGTACTGCGCCACGCCAAGGCCAGCTATGTGGAAGTGGCGCTGGAAGAGCAGGACGGCGACATCATGCTGGCGGTGGAAGACAACGGCATCGGCATCACGCCCCAGCAGCGCGACAAACCGGGCCGCTTTGGCCTGATCGGCATCGCCGAAAGGGTGGATGCCCTGCAGGGTACCTTCCGCCTTCACGACTACGAACCGGGCGCCGGCGCGCGCCTCTCCGTCCGCCTGCCGCTGCAAAAAATGGGGACGTAACACCATTTCCGCGAAATTGTGTTACGTCCCCATTTTTTGCGGCTTGCCTTATACTGCCGGGGCTTTTTTATCATCAGGGGACGATTTTGTTCAAAAATTACATCATGGCGGCGGCCCTGCTGACCGCCTTCGCACCAGTGTACGCCGACGAAGGCCAATGGCTGCCGAATCAATTGCCGCAACTGAAAGCGGAACTGAAACGCATCGGCATCACGATCCCGGCGGAGCAGCTGGCCGACCTGTCCAGGCACCCGATGAGCGCCATCGTGTCGCTGGCCGGCTGCTCGGCGTCCTTCGTGTCCCCTGATGGTCTGGTGGTGACCAATCACCACTGCGCATACGGCGCCATCCAGCGCAATTCGACCGCTGAAAAGAACTACATTGCCAACGGCTTCCTGGCCAAGACCCGCGCCGAAGAACTGCCGGGCGGCCCGACCTCGCACATTTATGTAACCGACAAGGTTGAAAATGTGACCAAACGCGTGCTGGAAGGCCTGGACAAGCTGTCCGGCCGCGCGCGCCATGACGCCGTGGAATCGCGCATCAAGGCCCTGATCGCCGAATGCGAATCCGACAAGATCTACCGCTGCTCGGTGCCGGCCTTTAACCGAGGCGGCGAGTTTTACCGCATCCGCCAGATGATGATCCGCGACGTGCGCCTGGTGTACGCGCCGGCTGAATCCATCGGCAACTACGGCGGCGATATCGACAACTATGAATGGCCGCGCCACACCGGCGACTACTCCTTCATCCGCGCCTACGTGGGCAAGGACGGCAAGCCTGCCGATCCGTCGCCGGACAACGTGCCCTACAAATCCAAGGACTTCCTCGTCGTTTCGGCGGAAGGCCTGAAGAACGGCGATCCGATCCTGCTGGCCGGTTATCCGGGCCGCACCAGCCGCTACAAGCTGGCGTCCGAAATCCGCCACGCGCGCGACGTGAGCTATCCCGCCATGGTGGCTGACTACCAGGCCGACCTGGACACCATCGACGCCGCCACCAAGGGCAAGGAAAGCGATGTGGTGCGCTACGCCTCCGTGGTCAAGTCCACCAACAACCGCATGAAGAAAACCCAGGGCTTGCTGGATGGCTTCCTGCGCAAGGACATCGCGGCCATCAAGGATGTGCAGGATGCCGAATTCCGCACCTGGTACGCCAAGCAGCCGGGTGTATCGAAGTCCATGCTGGACGAGCTGAATGCCGTGATCGCAGCCGACATGCAGCTGGCCGATGAAGAATTCGCCTGGAACGTGGCCACCAACAGCGACTTGCTGAAGAACGCCCGCAGCCTGGTGCGCCTGGCGCAGGAACGCAAGAAGCCTGACGCGGAACGTGAGTCCGGCTACCAGCAGCGCGATCTGAGCTTCATCAAGGCCCGCCTGACGCGCCTGGAGCAGTCCTACGTAGGCTCGGTGGACCAGGCCCGCTTCAGCGCCAGCCTGCAGCGCTACGCGAAGCTGAAGTCCCATCCGCAAGGACTGGATGCAGTGCTGCCAGCCGTGGCTGACGTGCCTGCGCTGTATACCGGCTCCAAGCTGGGCGACACTTCCGCGCGCCTGGCCTTGATGGATCAGGACATCGACGCCATCAGCAAGTCCGACGATTCTTTCGTCAAGTTGGCGGTCAAGCTGAATGGCATTGGCCTGGCGCTGGAAGAGCGCCGCAAGGAAGTGGACGGCAATCTGGAAAAGGTGATCCCGCAATACATGGAAGCCGTCAGCGCCTGGAAGAAGTCGCAGGGCAAGCCAGTCTACCCGGACGCGAACTCCACCCTGCGCGTGACCTACGGCACCGTGAAGTCCTACTCGCCGCGCGATGGCGTGACCAAGGGACCATTCACTACCGTGGAAGGCGTGGTTGAAAAGCACACCGGCAAGGAGCCGTTTAACGCACCAGCCAATCTGCTGGAAGCCATCAAGGACAAGCGCTATGGCGTGTTCAAGGACCCGGTGCTGGGCACCGTGCCGGTCGATTTCCTGACCACGGCTGACACCACCGGTGGCAACTCAGGTTCCGCGGTGATGAACAAGCGCGGCGAACTGATTGGCCTGAACTTCGATTCGACCTACGAGTCCATCACCAAGGACTGGTACTTCGATCCGCAGATTACCCGCGCCATCCACCTGGACATCCGCTACATGCTATGGGTGATGAAGGAAGTCGACCATGCCGACAACCTGCTGCAGGAAATGAAGATCAAGTATCCGAAGAAGTAAAACGTGAACGAATCCATATCCCTGTTTGGTCTGGCGGCGACCACGCCGCTGGAGATCCTCTCCTTCGTCCTGTCGGTGGCGACGGTGTGGCTCAACATCCGCCAGAACCACTGGGCGTGGCTGTTCGCGATCCTGGCTTCGGCCATGTACGGCGTGGTGTTCTTTGAATCCCGGCTGTATGGCGACATGGCGCTGCAACTGGTATTCATCGCCGTGTCGTTCTGGGGCTGGTATCAGTGGCTGCACGGTCCGGGTGAGGATCACAAGCTGCCCGTGACCACGCTTTCCGCACGCAGCCGAATGGTGTCCGGCGCAGCATGGGCGGTGGGCTACGTGGTGCTGGCCTGGTTCCTGAAGACCTACACCGACACCGACGTGCCGCATGCCGACGGCTTCCTGACCGCAGGCAGCCTGGTAGGGCAGGCTCTCCTGTCGCGCAAGAAGATCGAGAACTGGCATGTGTGGATCATCGTGGACGTGCTGTATGTGGCGCTCTATGTTCACAAAGGCCTGATGCTGACGGCCGTGCTGTATGCGATGTTCGTGGCCATGGCCATTGCGGGCCTGCTGTCCTGGCAGCGTTCCGCTTATGACGATGCGAAGGGCATGGTCCTGAAATGAAGCAGCCCTTCCGCGTTGCGATTGTCGGCAGCGCTTCATCCGGCAAGACCACGCTGGCGCAAGCCCTGGCGGAGCAGTATGGCTCGCCGTGGGTGCCTGAATACCTGCGCGAGTTTGTCGAGCGCGAGCAGCGCGTACCCGTGGAGGATGACCAGTTTCACATCGCTACCATGCAGGTGGCGCGCGAAGATGCGATGGCGGCGCAAGGCAGCCGCTTCCTGTTCTGCGACACCACGCCGCTGATGACTGCCGTGTATAACCGCCACTACTTCGGCGGCCTGCGCGAAGACCTTGCCAATTTGGTAGCGTCGCGCCAATACGACATTACCCTGGTCTGCGACCCCGATATTCCATGGATTCCTGATGGATTACATCGCGAACCTGAGGATGTCAGCGGTATTATTCATGAGATTCTGCACGAGGAACTGGCTAGCCGCGCCATACCTTATTCGCGCATCCACGGCTCGCTTGCAGAACGCATCGAACAGGTAAAACAACTACTAGGGACGTGACGATGAATAAAAAGCTGCTCTTCGCGCTTGCTGCCTTGCTTCCGCAATTCGCCTGCGCCGAGACCGGCTACTATCTCGTCAACGTCTACGACGTCGAAGGCTTGGCCAACGTCGACTACAAATACTGGAACGCTCACTACAAGGACCGCGCCACGCGCGCGATGCCGGAAATTGGTCTGGGCTACGGCGTTACTTCGCGCTGGTACACGGAATTGAGCGGCAGCTGGTTCCAGATCGGCGGCGAGCAAACGCGCTTCGTCGCGCTCGAATGGCAGAACGATTTCCTTTTGACGCAGGGCCAGTATGATTGGGACGTGGCGCTGCACACCACCATCGAGCGTCCACGCGACCGTTCACAAGGCTATGCGCTGGAGATCGGTCCCGCGCTGCAGACGCAGTTCTGGCGCACCCAGTTCAATTTGAATGTCTTCTTCCAGCGCGAGTTCGATAACGGCGAAAAGAACGATACGGAGCTGGTCTATCAATGGCAGATCAAGCACCGCTGGAAAAGCTGGCTGCAACCGGGCTTGCAGGGCTTTGGCGAGCTGGGGAAGTGGAACGACTGGCAGCCGTCCGATAAGCAGTCGCACCGATTAGGTCCGGCAGTCTTCGGTTACGTCGACGCCGGCGCCAACGGACAGCAGATCAAATACGAAGCAGCCTACCTGGTCGGCAAGAACTCGGCCCGCACCGCGAAAAGCTTCACGATGCGGGTCCAATATTTGTTTTAGAAGTCGACCTGCGCGGACAGGCGGAAGGTACGTGGCGCGCCTGGGAACAGATAACCGCCCAGCTCAGGCGTCACATCGCGCCAGTAGAACTTGTCCAGCGCATTGCGCACCTGCGCGCGCAGGATGACGGTGTTCTCGCCCAGCTTGGCCGCATACGAGCCGCCCAGGTTCAGCACATGGTACTTCGGCACGAATACGGTGTTGGCTTCGTCGAAGGCCTTCTTGCCCGAGAACTGCCAGTCCGCATTGACCTTCAGGCCCGGCACTTCGGCCACGGTGTATTCGGCAAACACGGTCGAACGGAAGTTCGGCACATTGGTCACGCGCTTGCCGTCGAAGTCTGCCTGGCCGGTGCCGCTCTGTTTCGTCTGGAGCGCAGCCACGGACGCACCCACGTTCAGCAGCTTGTTCACCTTACCCTGAGCCGACAGTTCCAGGCCGCGATGGCGTTCCTGGCCTGCGCGCACAAAGGTATTGCTGCCGTCGATGAACTCATGGCCCTGGTCGATCTGGAACACGGCTGCGGTAGCCGAAATGCCCGCCACCACAGTCTTCACGCCCACTTCGATCTGCTTCGACTTGCCTGGGTCCAGCGCGCGATTCTGATTGGTGGTTTCGATCGGCGCTACGCCGCCATGCTGCAGGCCTTGTGCGTACGATGCATACGCGGACAGGTCGGCGCGCGGCGAATAGACCAGCGCCACATTCGGCAGCCAGAAGTTATTGGACGACGGGTCGACGCCCAGTTCATCGCGCTTCACCTGCACGTAGCGCGCACCCGCGTGCACGGCCACTTCATCGGTCAGGCTGATGATGTCCTGCAGGTAGACGGCCTTTTCTTTGTCGCGGCGGCGCACGGAGACGGGACCGCTGCTGCCCGGAACCGGCGCCACAGCGATCGGATGATAGATATTGCTCACGCCCGCCAGGTCATACTGGTAATCGCCCCAGCTTTCCTTATTGCGGAAGTAGGACAGGCCCCAGGTCACTTCATGGCGAATACCGGAGGTGGCGAACTTGCCGTGAATCTGGGCACGCGCCGAGAACGGACGCTTCTCTTCGCCCAGGCTCTTGTAGTCGTACACATCGTAGTCGCCATTGGCGCAGAAGCCCGGCCACAGCTCTTCGCTGCTGCAGCCATAAGGGAAGGCGRTGTAGTCGTCGCGCTTGAAGATGTGCTGGTTGGCGCTGATGGTCGCTTGCCAGTCCTGCGACAGGGCATACTTAAAGGTCGCGCCGATATTGGTGGTTTCGGTTTTCACCGGCTTGGCCCATGGCTGGTCGTTCAGGAACACGTCCGCATCGACCTTCGGCAGCGCAGTGCCGCCGATCAGCTGGAAGCCCGGAGCGGTCAGCTGCGATTTGTTCTGGTAGTCGGCGTCCAGTTGCAGCAAGGCCTGCGGCGAGATCTGCCAGTCGAAGGCGCCGGAGATGAAGGAGCGGTGGCCGTCCGCGCCCTTGATGTAGGACTGGATATGCTCGCCCGCCGCGTTGATGCGGTAGCCGAAGCGGCGGTCTTCAAAGCGGCCGCCCAGGTCCACGGCGCCATACACGGTACCGCGCTCGCTGACTTCGAACAGCACGGAACGCAGATTGTTCTCGGTTGGGCGCTTGGTTACGTAGTTCACTACGCCGCCCGGGGCGGAGACGCCCATTTGCAGGCCGGACAGGCCCTTCAGGACTTCGATGCTTTCCTTGTTCTCCAGCGGGATCTGGGTGTCGCCGGAGATGGCGTGGCCGTCCTTGCGGTAGGAGCTGGCGTTATCCAGTTTGAAGCCGCGGATGGAGAACTGCTCGGCGTAACCAACCGCATTGTAGGAGTCGCCGATGCTGGCGTCGTACTTGGAAGCGTCGGTGGTGGAGCGGATGTTCAGGTCCTGCATCTGCTCGCGCGTGATCACGCTGACGGAAGCGGGCGTTTGCAGCAGAGGAGCGTCGGAGAAACCGGCGACGGAGGAACGGTCGGCAATGGCGCGGTTGGCGGTGATGACGACTTCGGTCATCTTGGTGTCGTTCGATTGCGCGTTCGCCAGCTGCGCAGCGGCCAGCGCGATGGCGGTAAGGGTGATGCGGGATTGATTCATGTTGTGCTCTTTTGTGGTTCTAACGAGCCAACGCGGGAGCATTCAAAGGAGGGGAGAAGACAACTTTGCGCTTTCCTTCGCTGGCATTATCCAGATCAGGTACGAAGGGTATTTCTCACCCGGACAATGTCCAGGACCCCTAGCGATCGCGCATTTTACCACAGGACCTCAAAACCCGAGGCGTGAACCTGGTGGCAGGCACGATGTGCCTGCCACCTGCTTTTGCGTCAGGTTTAAACGCTCAGCGCCAACGCGGCACGGGCGACGGCGGGCGTGATGTCGCGGTGCTCGCCCAGTTTGGTCATGCCGGCGGCTTCCAGCGCCTGAACTGTCGCGTCGATTGCGCTGGCTGCGTCCAGGCCGTAGCCGGACAGGCGCGTCTGCACGCCCATCTGCTCGAAGAAGGCGCGGGTGCGCTCGATGGCCGCGTCGATACGCGCATCTTCCGAACCTTCGCGCAGCCCCCAAACCCGCTCGGCATACTGCAGCAGCTTGCCCCGCTTGGCCTCGCGCTTCACCGACAAAATCCCCGGCAGCACAATCGCCAGCGTTTGCGCGTGATCCAGGCCGAACAGCGCGGTCAGCTCGTGGGCGATCATGTGCGTCGCCCAGTCCTGCGGCACGCCGACACCGATCAGACCATTCAACGCGAGGGTGGCGGTCCACATGATATTGGCACGGATTTCCAGATCTTCCGGCGCCGACAGCACCTGCGGACCTTGTTCGATCAGCGTCAGCAGCAAGCCTTCTGCGAAGCGGTCCTGGACTGGCGCGTTGACCGGGTAGGTCATGTACTGCTCCATCACGTGCACGAAGGCGTCCACCACGCCGTTGCCGACCTGGCGCAGGGGCAGGGTGAAGGTCTTGGACGGGTCCAGCACGGAGAACTGCGGATACACGAATCTGGACGCGAAAGCGCGCTTTTCCCTGGTCGCGGCGCGGGTAATCACGCTGGCGCTGTTCATTTCGGAACCGGTGGCGGGCAGCGTCAGCACCGCGCCGAAAGGCATGGCGCCTTGCACGACTTTGCCGCCGATGGACAGGATATCCCACGGTTCGCCGTCAAATACGGCTGCCGCTGCCACAAATTTGGTGCCGTCAATGACCGAACCGCCGCCAACGGCCAGCAGGTAATCGATTTTCTCGGCCTTGATCAGCGCAACCGCCTGCATCAGCGTTTCATAATGCGGATTCGGTTCGATGCCACCGAATTCGAGGACGGCATGACCGGCCAAAGCGGCCTTCACTTCGTCGTAAGTGCCATTCGCCTTGATGCTGCCGCCGCCGTAGAGCATCAGCACGCGCGCATTGGAGGGAATATGTTTCGCCATGCCGGCGATCTGGCCCGCGCCGAACAGGATTCGGGTGGGATTGTGGTATTCAAAATTGTTCATGCGCCAGATTATACGTGTCGTGCGACATCTTTTCAGGGGGGCAGCTACACTTGAGAAATCCGCGCCGCAGGCAGACAATGCGTGTAACCGCATGCCTAAGGAGACTGGAATGACGCAGGAACACGTTGTCGAACCGCGCGACTATCTGAACGCACAGGTGCTGGACATGCACCGGGCACTGACATCGCTCAGCGAAAAGATAGAGATGCTGGATCTTCAAAACCAGCGCGTCGAAGTCTGTACGGACCCGGAGCTGAAACTGGTGATGGCCAGTCAGCGCGACGGCACGCGCAAGCATATTGCGCAGTTGCTGGAATGGGTACGCCGCCGCGATCCGAAGTTGGATAAGGAAATGAAGGAAGCGCTGTTCAAGGCGGGTCCCATCGCCGCGCAGTTCCACTACGAAGAGTAGGCGGGGCGGTGCGGCGCAATTGAAAGGAAGTTGATGAAGTTGCAGCCGTACCGGGAGGGCAGCTGGTTTGCCATCCCGCTGAGAAACGGCGGATACGCCACCGGTCTGGTGGCCCGCCTGTCGCCACAAGGGAAGGTCATGCTGGCCTACCTGTTCGGTCCCAAGCACTGGACCCTGCCTACCCTGGCAGACGTGCAGGAGCTGAGGGCTGAAGATGCGCTCAAAGTGATCCGCGCCGGTGACGTGGCCGTGTCCAATGGGCGCTGGCCGGTGATCGGGAACCTGGTGAATTTCCGGCGCGAGGATTGGATGTCGCCCATGTTCATCCGCCGAGCCGACGCGCTGAAACGCGCCTGGCAGGCGACGTATTCGGACGATCCGGCCAAGCCGGACCGCGAAATATCGGTGCCCTACGATACGCCGGGGCTCGAAAGCGATTCTTTGTACGGCTACGGTTCTGCCGAGCTGCTGATGACCAAACTACTGGAGTAGGCATCATGTACAGGGGCGGCTGTTTGTGCGGGGCGGTGCGCTATGAAGTGGAAGGCCCGGCCTTCCACAGCACCTTGTGTCATTGCTCAATGTGCCGCCGCGCGGCCGGTGCGCCGGCCGTGGCGTGGTTCAGCGTGCGGCGCTCGGGCTTGCGCTTTGCTGGCGCGCCGGCGTCCTACCAGTCCAGTCCCGGCGTGACGCGGCAGTTCTGTTCGCGCTGCGGCACCCAGCTGACCTTTTCCGACGCCCGCACGCCGGAGGATGTCGACATCACCACCTCCAGCCTGGACGATCCGGAGCAGCTGCCGCCGGAGGATCACACCTTCTCCGAGAACCGTCTGCACTGGATGCAAATGGACGACCAGCTCCCGCGCTACCTGCGCACGCGCGCCGACGGGTCGCTGGAAAGCGCCTGAGAACCCACGGCGTGAATCTGGTGGCAGGCACTCCGTGCCAGCCACCCCTCCCGCGCCGCCGAACAGGTGGTTGGCACGGAGTGCCTGCACCCAGCCTGCGCCGCCGATCAGGTGGTTGGCACGGAGTGCCTGCACCCAGCCTGCGCCGCCGATCAGGTGGCTGGCACGGAGTGCCAGCCACCTGGGCTTACCGGTTTTGCGGGCGGGCCAGCGGCGTGCACGCGGCGGCGCGCGCCATCAGCAGCCCGCGCTCGCGCGCATTCTGCGTCAATTCCGCTGCCCGTTCAAATTCCGTACGCGCTTCGGTCAGCCGTCCCAGTTTGAACAGAAAATCGCCGCGTACGCTGGGCAGCAGGTGATAATTCTTCAGCGCCGGCTCATCGAGCAAGGTATCCGCCAACTCCAGCCCCACCGCCGGCCCGAAAGCCATGGACAGCGCCACCGCGCGGTTCAAATCCACCACCGGAGACGGCTGCAGCGCCGCCAGTCCATCGTACAAAGCTGCGATGCGTTCCCAATTGGTGTCTTCCGCCTTGCGCGCCCGTGCGTGGCAGGCCGCGATGGCTGCCTGCAGCGCATAAGGACCAAGTCCGCGCTCCAGCCGTTCGGCGCGGTCCAGCGCTGCCAGGCCGCGGCGGATCAGCAGCTGATCCCAGCGCGCACGGTCCTGCTCCAGCAAGAGCACGGGATTGCCCTGTGCGTCCGTGCGTGCCCGCGCGCGTGAGGACTGGATTTCCATCAGCGCCACCAGGCCATGCACCTCCGGTTCTCCCGGCGCCAGTTCAGCCAGGATACGTCCCAGGCGCAGCGCTTCCTCGCACAGGGCAGGGCGCATCCAGTCCGCGCCCGCGCTGGCCGAGTAGCCCTCGTTGTAGATCAGATAAAGCACCTGCAGCACGGCTGCCAGACGCTCGACCAGTTCCTGACCGCGTGGCACCTCGAACGGCACCTTCGCCTCGGTCAGCGTGCGCTTGGCGCGCACGATGCGCTGCGCGACCGTCGGCTCGGCCACGAAGAAGGCGCGCGCGATTTCGTCCGTGGTCAGGCCGCCCAGCAGGCGCAGGGTCAGCGCCACACGCGCTTCCATCGACAGCACGGGGTGGCAGGAAATGAAGATCAGGCGCAGCAGGTCATCGCCGATATTGTCGTCCAGCGTGCGCTCCAGATCGGGCGCGGCGTCCTGCAGCAGGCCTTCGATTTCGTAGGTGAGTTCGGGCTCCTTGTCGTGCTTGAGCTTTTGGTGGCGCAGATAGTCGAGGGCCTTGTTCTTCCCGGCCGTCATCAGCCAGGCGGCGGGACGGTCCGGCGTGCCTTGCTCGGGCCAGGTTTCGAGTGCGCTGACGAGAGCCTCCTGCGCCATCTCCTCGGCCAGACCCACGTCGCGCAGCATGCGCGTCAGGACCGCGATGATCTTGGCCGACTCGATGCGCCAGACGGCCTCGATCGCGCGGTGGGTGGCGTCCGCCTTCACAGTGCTACTTTGCGCAGCTCGACTTCCATCGTGCCGACATTCGGGTATGGATAATTCCTGACCCAGGCAATCGCGTCGTCCAGCGCAGGCACGTCGATCAGCCAATAGCCGGCGATGAGTTCCTTGATTTCGGTGAAGGGACCGTCCACGATCTGCGGTTTGCCGCCGTTGATTTTCACGCGCGAGCCTTTGGCGGTGGATTTCAGGCCTTCGCCCGAAATCGCGGTGCCGGCCTCAATCGCGGCGCGGTTGGCGCGGTTCATGATGTCGATCACTTCCGCCGGTGGCGCCAGGTCGGCTTCATTCACTTCATCGGAACGCAGCAGGATGGCAAAACCGGATTTCTTCGGTTTTTCGCCGGTGTCGAAACCGACGCAGCCGCCGGGGCAGCCGGCTTCACGCACTTCCAGCACGGCTTCACCTTCCGCGTCGGCCGTCGGCCACAGGCTGGCGTGGGCTTCGGCGGAGGCACGGTTGGGCGCCTCAACGAAAGTGAAGCCTGCCACGGCCACGTCGTCAAACGGACCTTCGCTGAAGCTCCATTCGCCATCGGTGCGCTTCATGCGCACGGCGCTGGCGCTGTGCTGCAGCCATTTGGCACCGGGAACGGCGGCTTTCAGTTCGGGGGAGGGGAAGTCCGGGGATTCCGACGTGTCGTCGGCACGGCGCAAGATCATGTATTGCATGGCTAATCCTTTAAAGGAAGGCGGACCTTCCGGCCCGCCGACACATTAATGGCGCTGCTGCTCGGCCGCCTTAGCCATGATGCGTTGTTCCTGCTCACGTAGCTCAGGCGTAAATTCGGCACCGAAATCCTCGGCCTCAAACACCTGGCGGATTTCGATGTCGCTGTCGCTCTCCATCGGATTGGGGCAGCGCTTGACCCATTCGATGGCTTCCGCCAGAGACTTTACCTGAATCAGCCAGAAGCCCGCAATCAACTCTTTGGTTTCAGAGAAGGGACCATCGACCACGGTGCGCTTGTTGCCGGAGAAGTGCACCCGCACACCGCGCGAGGACGGGTGCAGGCCTTCGCCCGCCAACAGCACGCCGGCATTGACCAGTTCTTCGTTGTACTTGCCCATGGCGGCCAGCAACTCCGTGCTCGGCATCTTGCCGGCCTCGGACTCCGGCGAGGCTTTCACGATGATCATGAATCGCATGTCGGCACCTTATTTCTGCTGTTCCGGCGCGCAGCCCGGGGTCTGCTTCTTCATTTCTTCCTGCATCTGTTCAGGTGTCATGTCGCGGGTGTGGGTGGCGATGGACCAGTTGTGGCCAAACGGATCGACCAGCTGGCCGTAGCGGTCGCCCCAGAACATGTCGGCAACCGGCATGCGGACGGTGGCGCCGGCGTTGATGGCCTGCTGGAAGGTGGCGTCCACGTCAGGTACGTAGAGGTGCAGGGTGACTGGCGAACCTTTCAGATGTTTTGGGCCGAAGCCGCCGTAGTCGGGGAAGTCGTCGGCCAGCATCAGGGTCGAGTCGCCAATCTTCACGGCGGCGTGCATCAGCTTGCCGCCGGGGCCGGGCATACGGGCGGTTTCGACGGCGTTGAAGGCCTTTTTGTAGAACTCGATCGCTTCAGCAGCGCCCTCGCAGACGATGTGTGGGGTCAGGGAATGCATGCCTTCAGGGATGGGTTTCACGCTCATGTTGATCTCCGTTGAGTTGAGGAAAGGGACGCCTCTTTTTTACGGCATCCATATTCCCACGACGAACGGTCAAACGCCAGATCGACACGACTAGTGAAAATATTTTTGCGTTATGCTCATACGGTTGTACGATGACGTGCATGACGACAACCTCCATTTCTGCCGCCATTGCGGCAACAGCCGCGGCAGCCGCTCTGGCTGCCAGTTCCGCCGCCGCGTCCGGCATCCGCGCTGAGCCTTATGGCGTGACGCCGGCCGGCGCTGCGGTTGAGCGTGTGACCTTGTCCAACGACCGCGGCATGCAGCTCAGCTTCATCGATTATGGCGCGATTCTGGTGTCAGCCACGGTGGCCGATCGCCATGGCAAGCGCGCCAATATCATGCTCGGCGCGCCGGACCTGGCGACCTATATGCGCTCCAACCGCCGCTACGGCGCCGTGATTGGCCGTTACGCGGGCCGCATCGGCAATGCGCAATTCACGCTGGATGGCAAGGCTTACCAGCTCACGCCGAACAGCAAGGGCGTGGCCATCCACGGCGATCCGAACGGCATCGACCGGCGCGTGTGGGCGCGCACGGATTTCGCGGACAGCGAGTCCATTGGCTCGACGTATCGGCTGGTCAGCCCGGATGGCGATCAGGGAATGCCGGGACGAATGGAGTTGGCGGTGACGTATCGGTTGCTGCGGCATCGTGACGAGTTCCGCATCGAATACTTAGCGCGCAGCGATGCGCCGACGGTCGTGAATCTGACCAATCACGCTTACTTCAATCTGGCTGGGGCGGGTGCGCAGGGATTGGCGTCGCACCGCTTCCGGATCGATGCGGACCGCTATATCGCTGCCGACGGCAAAAAGCTGCCGACCGGCGAGTTGCCCAGCGTGGCGGGCACGCCGCTCGATTTCCGCCGGCCAGCCAGCGCGGCCGCGCGCCTGGCCGAGGCTGCGGCATCAGCGGGTACTGGCCAGGGCGGCTTGCTGGGAACGCCGCCGGGCTACGACCACGGGCTGGTGTTTAACAAACCCGCAGGCGCGCTGGCGCGTGTGGCGGTGATCGATGAATCGACGAGTGGACGCCGGATGGAGGTCAGCACGACCGAGCCGTCCGCCCAGCTCTACACGGCCAATAGCTTCGATGGCAGCGAAATGGGCGGGGAGGGCAGGGCGTATGAACGCTACGACGGCTTCGCGTTCGAGACGCAGCACTTTGCGGACAGTCCGAATAAGCCGCAGTTCCCATCGACCGTGCTGCGGCCCGGTCAGGAGTTCCGCTCGGTGACGGTGTTCCGTTTCGGGCTGGCGCCGTAAACCAACGGCGCAAAGGCAGGTGCCTGCCACGATGTGGCAGGCACCAGGTTCACGCCTCGGGTTTTCTTAGTCGTACATCGGGCCTGCCGTGACGAAGGGGCCGCCTTGGAAGATTGAGGTTAAATCGTCCGGCGCAGGGCGCTCGGCGTTGTCCGGGAAGCGGTCCGCGAACTCGGACGAACTGCGCTTCGGCTTGTAGCCCAGGTGCGAAGCCTTGCGGTTATCCCACCAGCGCGTAGCATTGTCCGAAGTGCCAAAGGTGATGGTGTGTCCCACGCGTGGCGTGAACAGGGCGCAGCGCAGCAGTTCCACCAGATCGTCGTACGCCAGATAAGTGGTCATCATGCGCTGATTGCGCGGTTCCGGGAAAGAGGAACCGATGCGCAGGCAAACCGTTTCGATGCCGAAGCGGTCGTAGTAATAGCGCGACAGCGCCTCGCCGAAGCATTTGCTGATGCCATAGAAACCGTCCGGACGCAGCGGCATGTCGGCGTCGACCAGCTGCGTGTTGGGATAGAAGCCCACCGTGTGGCTGGAGCTGGCGTAGATCACGCGCTTCACGCCCGCCTTGTACACCGCCTCATACAGATAGTGCAGGCCGAGGATATTGGCCTGCATGATGGGCTCGAACTTATCCTCCACCGAGATGCCGCCGAAATGCAGCACGGCGTCCACGCCTTCGACCATGGCCAGTACGGCATCGCGGTCGGCCAGATTGCATTGGACGATCTCCTCGCCTTCGTGCGCCGGACCGAGGTCGGCCAGATCGTTCAGGCGTACCACGTCGGCCCAGGGCTTGATGCGCTCGCGCAGGACTTTGCCAAGGCCGCCGGCGGCGCCGGTCAGCAGCAATCGTTTGAAGGGTTTGCTCATGTGGTTTTTCCGTGGTAAGTTAAACGTTTAACCGCAGTATATCGGAAATTTTTGCTGAGTCAATCGCCTTATCTGCATGGTAAGATCGGGTCCCCGATCAAACGATAATAAAAATGAAGAAAACCGTTTCCACGATCCGCGACGTTGCTGCCGCTGCAGGGGTATCCACCGCCACTGTGTCCAAGTTCATCAACGGCACGCAGCGCTTCTCGCCGGCGGTGGAAGCCAAAATCCAGCACGCGATCACGGAACTGGGCTACCGCTCGAATCCGATGGCGCAGTCCATGATCACGGGGAAGACCAAGGCGATCGGCCTGGCCGTGCTGGATATCGCCAACCCGCACTTCTCCAGTGTGGTGAAAGGCGCCAACCGCATCGCGCAAGCCCACGGCTACACGTTGCTGCTGGTGGATGCGGAAGAAAATCCGGGCCGCGAGCGCCAACTGCTGGAAGCGCTGAGCCGCCGTGTGGACGGCATGATCATCTTCACGCGTTTGCAGGAAAGCGAGATGGATTGGCTGGTCAAGCTCAATCATCCGCTGGTCATATTCGGCAAACTGGAACATCTGCAGCTGCCTACCGTCGCCAGCGACGACTTCCGTGGCGGCTACATGGCAGCGCGCCACCTGATTACACAAGGCCACAAACGCTTTGCCTACATGGGTTTCCCCAAATCTCGCCGTAATGCGGAGCGCATGGGCGGTGTGCGCGATTGCCTGCGCGCGCATGGCCTGGAGCTGGCCGAACACGAAGCGGCAGCGCCGTCGGCGGGAGAGGGCGAGCGCCTGTGCTCCTCGATCATGCTGGGTGCCGAGCATCCCGATGCGCTGATCTGCTACAACGACTTGATGGCGCTGGGCTTCATGAAGGCCGCGCAGACACTGGGCTTCCGTCTGCCGGCCGATATCTCGGTGGCGGGCTTCGACAATATCCAGTACGGTAACTACACCTCGCCGGCGCTGACTTCCGTCGACCTGCAAAGCGAGCGTATGGGCATGGCGGCCATGGAGAAGGTCCTCGCCATTATCGATGGCAAAGACGTCGACCGCTATACCGTCATCGACCCGCAGCTGGTGCTGCGCGCATCGACCACTTCCCGCAACTGAGTCAAAACGCTTTACCTTCCTCCAAAATTCTTTTACTATCAAGTTAAACGTTTAACTACGAGCGTAAAAACACGATGAAAATTGGAGACAACAAGCCGCTGGCCGCGATCGTGATCGCATTGGCCTGCGCAGGCGCTCAGGCGCAGACGCAAATCCAGCCGATGAACCGCATCGTGCAGGACAACGCCTACAGCCAGCTGGGCTACTTCTTCGACCGTCTGGTGCAGGAGAAGGACGGCCTGGTGATCGATGGCTATGCACCGTTCAAGAGCGGCGACAAATTCCTGCCCGGGAAGATCGCCGCGGGCCTGGGTTATGTGCTGCTCAATACACCGAAGGATGATCCGCGCCTGGCCCAGCGTCTGGCCGATTACCGCGCTATCGCCGATCTCACCGTCGGCATGGACAATCACACCTGGGGCATCTACTACTACCTCGGTGCGCTGTACCGCCTGAAGCAGGCGGGCTTGCAGGAGCAGGCGGTCAGCCCGGAAACGCTGGCGAAGCTGCGCGAGAAACTGGACTGGCGCCATTTCGTGCGCGTGCCGCAGTGGGAACTGATCGACCTGCCCACGAATTATTTCGGCGTCGCCTTCAGCATCGCGCGACTGCGCATGCTGCTGGGCTGGGAAGACGATAGTGCGTCCAAGGTCCTGCTGGACAAGATGCTCAAGCACTATGCTACATACTCGGGCCAGTATGGCTTCAGCGATGAGACGCCGGGCGAAGGCCGCTTCGACCGCTACAGCATCTTGCTGATCGCCGAGATCTGTGAGCGCTACGTCGAAACGGGCCTGGAAGTGACGCCGGAGCTGAAGGCGCTGCTGCGCAAAGCCGCCACGCTGGCGCTGAACGTCGCCAACGCGGACGGGCAGGGCTTCAGTTTCGGCCGCAGCTTGGGGCCGTATGGCGAGACGGCGATGCTGGAAATTCTCTCGATCTCCGCTTATCTCGGTGTGCTGACGCCGGAAGAGAAGGACTACGCGTACACCATCTCTTCGCGCATTGCCCAGCGCTATATGGAGTTCTGGTACAACCCACAGCTGCGTTCCGTCGATATGTGGAATCAGGGCCGCCGCACCGATGGCTACCGCGGCAAGCACCGCATCCTGGGCGAGAACTTCTCGCTGCTGCATCAGCTGATCTTCACCAATGAGCAGTGGAATATGGCGGGCATGAAGGACAAGGCACCGCGTCAGGATCTGCAAGCCTGGCTGGAGCGCACGCGTCCCCGCTTCAGTCTGACCACCTATGCGAAGGACGAGTACGACCGCGCACTGGCCGTGTATCGCGACAAGAGCCATGTATTCAGCCTGTCCATGATCAACGGCGGCGCCAGCCAGCATGCCAACAGCCCTTACTATCCGCTGCCGTTCTCGCCGCGTATCGTGTCCGGCATCGCCGACAGCGGCGCGGCGCATCCGCAGCTGTTGCCGAAGTTTACGCTGGCCGATGGCGCCGAACTGCTGCCAACCGCGTGGATCAAGGACATTCAGACCGCGCAGAAAGGCCAGCAATATATCGTCAGCTATCATCAGGATGAACTGGATAAGCTGGGCAAGAACGCGCCGCAGAAGGATGGCCGTATCAAGCTGCAAACGGAATACGTGCTGGAGCCGGGCCGCATCGTGCGCAAGGATACCTACACGCCGCAGGGCGAGCAGCAGGTGAAGCGGGTTTCGCTGGAATTTGGCTCTTTCTCGTCGGCCCCGACGGTGCACGGCAATGTGGTGCGGTTCGGCGAAGGCGAAGTGGAGGAATTCAGCGTCGATGGCCTGCAGGAATGCAGCGTGGCGCCAACCACCGCCGACGACAAGTGGAAAGCGCCATACGGCCCGATGAAATCCGTCGTCAGCTGCAGCACCGGCAGCTTCACCATGAACAAGCCGCTGACGATCACCTGGACGATGCGCTACCACTGATGCCACACCTGAAACTCGAGTACAGCGCCAACCTGGAAGCGCATAGCGATATGCCGGCGCTGTGCGCCGCTCTGGGGCGCGCGCTGACGCAGATGCAGGATGGCGACGGGCAGCCCGTATTTCCGCTGCTCGGCACGCGGGTGCTTGCCTATCCTGCCGCGCACTATGCGGTGGCGGACGGCGCGCCGGAACGTGCCTTTCTGTACCTGAACTTGCGCATCACGCCGGGCCGCAGCGGCGAATTGCTGGACCGCGTGGGCGAGGCGCTGATGGACGTGGTGCATGCGCATTGCACGCCGCTGGCAGGTGTCCTGGCGCTGCGCACCACGCTGCACATCGACGAAGGCCGTCCTGTCTACGAAGGCAAGAGATTCTTCTGACGCAGCCAGTCCTGGTTGAACAGGCGGGCGGCGTAGATGCTGCCACGGTCGCACAGCAAGGTGACGATGGTGTGGCCCGGCCCCAGCTGGTGCGCCAGCTCCACGGCGGCAGCCACGTTGATGCCGCTGCTGCCGCCGACATACAGCCCTTCTTCGCGCAGCAGGCGATACACCATGTTCACGCAAGTCTGGTCATCGATGCGCAGCGCGTCGTCGATTGGCGTGCCTTCCAGGTTCGCAGTGACGCGGCTGTTGCCGATGCCCTCCGTAATTGAGCTGCCTTCGCTGGCCAGCTGGCCCGTCTTCAGATAGCTATACAGCGCACTGCCGAAAGGATCGGCAAGCACGATGCGCACGCGCGGCTTCTGTTCCTTCAGATAGCGCGCCACACCGGCCAGCGTGCCGCCGGTGCCCACGGCGCAAGTGAAGGCGTCGATATGGCCGCCGGTGTCGCGCCAGATTTCGGGGCCGGTCGTGGTGTAGTGCGCGTGGCGATTCGCCGTGTTGTCGAACTGCCGGGCCCAGATGGCGCTGGGCAGCTCTTCAGCGACGCGGCTGGCCACCTTCTGGTAATTGTTGGGATTCGCGTAGGGCACAGCGGGAACGGCGCGCACTTCCGCGCCGAGGGTGCGCAGCAGGTCCATCTTTTCCTGCGACTGCGTTTCGGGGATCACGATCACACAGCGGTAGCCGCGCGCCGCGCACAGATGGGCGAGCCCGATGCCGGTGTTGCCTGCCGTGCCTTCGACGACGGTGCCGCCGGGCCGCAGCGAGCCGTCCGCTTCCGCCGCCTGCAGGATGGCGAGGGCGGCGCGGTCCTTGACTGAACCGCCGGGGTTGAGGAATTCCGCCTTGCCCAGAATATTGCAGCCCGTTTCCTCGGACAGTCTGGACAAGCGGATGAGTGGCGTATTGCCGATTGCTTCAGCGAAGCCGTGGCGGATGTTCATAGCGCACCTCCGCCTTCCACTCTAGCACTTCAGGCGCTGGCGGGCAGGGTAATCCTGAATTGGAGGCCGCCGCCTTCGCGGTTCGCCAGATGCAGCTCGGCGCCGTGGCGCTGCAGCACGCGGTCGACAATGGCCAGGCCCAGGCCCGCGCCGTTGGCCTGGCTGCGTGAAGTGTCGAGGCGGGTGAAAGGCTTCAGCAACTGGCCGATCTGCTCTTCAGGTACACCGTTGCCATGGTCCTGCACTTCGAGGATGACGCGCTTGGCAGTGTGCATGCCCTTGGTCGAGCATTTGATGTCCAGTTCCGCCACGTCGGTGCCCGGCGTTTTGCCGTAGCGGCGGGCGTTTTCGATCAGGTTGTTGATCACGCGCTTGAGGTCTGTCGCATTGCCGCGGATGTGGCAGCGTTCGGAAATGTCGGCGTTAATTTTCACATCCTGCAGGCGGCTCGCTTCGTGCACGGTTTCCTGCAGCAGTTCCCCCATGTCCACGTTGATGAAGCTCGATTCCTCGGTCGGCTTCGCGTAGTCGAGGAACTGGGCGATGATGGCGTCCATCTGCGCGATATCGGACTGCATGCCTTCACGCGCTTCGGTCGTCAGGTGCGCCATTTCCACTTCCAGCTGCATGCGCGCCAGCGGGGTGCGCAAGTCGTGCGAGATGCCGGCCAGGATTACCGCGCGGTCGGATTCGACCTGCTGCAGATCGTCGACCATCTGGTTGAAGCTGCGGTTGGCCTGGCGGATTTCCTGCGGACCTTCTTCCGGCAGCGGATCGGGATGGCGGCCTTGTGCAATCTCGCTGGCAGCGGCGGTCAGGCGTTTCAGCGGCAGGTTGATCAGGCTGGAAATCAGCGCCGCACCAAGCAGCGACACCAGCGACACCACGCCGGCCCAGCCCAGCCACTGCACCGGGCCTTGCAGGCGCTCGCGTTCCAGCATCAGCCAGTAGCGGTCGGAATCGATCTTGAAGCTGACCCAGAAACCGGGTACGCCATTCACTTCCGCGGAGAAGCGCGTGTCCGCGCCCAGCTTGGCCTGCACGATGGCGGCGATATCGGGCATGAGGCCATTATCGGGCGGCGGATCGACTTCGTCCGAGTCCTCCATCGGGAACACACGGATACCTTCGTTGGACACCAGCTCGAACAGCAGTTCGCGCCGCAGATCGGGCGCGGAGTGGGTCAGGGCGGCACGCGTGATGGTGACCACCGAGATCACCTGTGCCGCCGTCTGCTGCGCCTGCGGCTCGCGCTGGACGAGCGAAATCATGCCCACCCAGGCGGACATACTCAGCGTGGTCAACACGCTGAGCAACAGGAAGGTACGCCAGAACAGACCGCTGCGGAACCAGTTCAGGCGGGAGAGGCGGGAAGTCATCGAATGTGATCCGGGCGATGATCCGCGTCGTAGGGCGGATCATCGATCCGCCGCTGCATGCATCAACGCGGCTGGCCCTCCGGGATGAACACATAGCCCAGGCCCCACACCGTCTGGATATACAGCGGGCTGGATGGATCGGGTTCGATCAGCTTGCGCAGGCGCGAGATCTGCACGTCCAGGCTGCGGTCGAAGACTTCGTATTCGCGGCCGCGCGCCAGTTCCATCAGCTTCTCGCGCGACAGCGGCTGGCGTGCATGGCGGGCGAACACTTTGAGCACGGAGAATTCGCCGGTGGTCAGCGGCACGGTTTCGCCGTTCTTCTTCAGCGTACGGGTGCCCAGGTCCAGCACGAACTGGCCGAACTCGAAGGTTTGCGGGGTCTCGGATGGCGCACCCGGAATTTCGTCCGGCTGCTTGCGGCGCAGGACGGCGCCGATGCGGGCCACCAGTTCACGCGGATTGAATGGCTTGGGCAGGTAATCGTCCGCGCCCATTTCCAGGCCGACGATGCGGTCCACGTCTTCGCCCTTGGCGGTCAGCATGATGATCGGGGTCTGATCGCCGGCGCCACGCAGACGGCGGCAGATGGACAGGCCATCCTCGCCAGGCAGCATCAGGTCCAGCACCAGCAGATCGTATCGTTCGCGCAGCCACAGCTTGTTCATGGCGGTGGCGCTTTCGGCGGTGACGACATTGAAGCCTTGTTCGGTCAGGTAGCGGCGCAGCAGGTCACGCAGGCGCACGTCGTCATCGACCACCATGATCTTGGCATGGCCATGTGGATTGGCCGGTGCAGTGTTGCCAGAGTCGGTTGAATTATTGGTCATAAGGCTATCGCATTTGTCAAAAACTATGTCGCTATGGTAACGTCTTAACGCCCCGTGTAGTACCCCTGCACGTAGGCATTACAGATTGTTACAAACTTTACCCTGTGTCTCTTACAGTCATAGGGAAAGCCGCATACACTGCGGTCATAGAAGTAAAGCTTATACCAGAAGGCAGATGCGAGGAACGGCAATGAAACAAGCAAGCAAACCGATGGCAGGCAAGGCAGGTGTCGTAGCCGTGTCCGTCGCCGTCTGCTGCTCGCTGCTTGCATCGTCTGCTTATGCCGCTGGCGACCCTCCCAATAATCCTCCGCCCAAAAAAGAAGGCCGCGGCCGCGATTTCCGCGACAGCCGCTGGGGCGATGCGCGCGACCCGCGTTCGTTCGAATCCCGCGCCGAAGAACAGCGGCGTATCATGGAAGAGAACAGTAACAACGCCGAAATGAACCGCCGCATGGGCCGCATGACGCCCGACGAACGCCGCGACCTGCGCCGCCAGATCAACGAGGCCGGGCAGGAAGTGTATGCTCTGCCGCACAAACGTTAAACGCGTTGAAGGAAATTTAACCAGTTTCTGATGTTTTGCGTGTAATATTGATTGCTCGCAAGACATCACTTCGCCATGGGCGCAAGATTCGGAGCTGGAGGTTTCTTTGTCGCAAGACGGCCTACAATTTGAGGGCATCGTTAGCCGGGATGATGGCGTCTATCTGGACGCCCGCCTGGCCGCACCCACTTTGCTGGTCGCCATCGATCGTCTGTTCGCCTCGGGCCAGCTGCTGGCCGGATTGAACTACCCCATATTCTGTAAGGTGCTCTTTGGCGTGGGGCCTGATTTGCCGCCGCATCCGGAGATGCTGGCGCGGGTCGCCGACAAGATGCTGGCCTTCGATCCTCAACGCAAAGCGCTGTACCGTCCCGTCAAACTGGTGGACGATGTGGCCGAGTATTTCTTCGAGCCGCAGTTCCTGGAAGCGGAAGAATTGTCGGACGGGACCCTGCTGCCGGAGCGTCCGGTGAGCCTGGATTTTGACGAATTCGTGGCCGATTTGTGGGGCAAGGGCATCCGTTTTGGCATCCAGGAGGCCTCGGTCAGGGCCGCAATGGCCGCTCCGCGTGGCGAACGAACAACAGCTGCGCGGCGTCTTGAACCGTCGCCGGCGGCCGACGCGATCGTGGTGGAAGTGTCGCGCGACCTCCATCGCAGCAACGCGCCGCGCGAACGGGCCGATGGCCGCGTCGACCTTACCAGCTTCCAGAATCGCTTCCCGCAAATTAAGAATGGCCAGCGCCTGCTGCAAAAACTGCCCGGCACACCGGGCGAGCTGGGACGCGAGATGTCCGGCGCGCCGATTCAGCCCAATCAGCCGGCGGACGTGAATTTCGGCTTCTTTGCCGGTCCCGGGACGGTCATCGTGCGCGAGCTGGATGGCGAATTCCTGGTGGCGAACCAGGATGGCTTCCTGAATGTCGATACCAAGAGCGGCCAGATCTCGGTCAGCGCCAAGATCGTCAGCCGCGAAGGCGTCAGCGGCCGCACCACCGGCAACCTGGAATTGATGGGCGCCTTCGAAGAATTCGGCGACGTGCAGGAGCTGCGCGACGTGAATGGCAGCGACATCACGGTGCATGGCGATGTATTCGGTAATATCAAATCCAGCGGCGGCGCCGTGGTCCTGGGCCGCAATCTGGTGGGCGGCAGCGTCGTCAACGCCAGGGGCACGGTGCGCATTGCGGGCGTGGCTTCAGGTGCGACCATTCAGTGCCTGGACGGCGAAGTGCACATCGATGGACGTGCTGAAAGCTGCGTCATTTCGGGCAAGAAGATCGTGGTGGAAGAAGCCTCCAACTGCGAGATATTCGGCGACGAAGTGGAAATGATGCTGGCTGTGGGCTGCGCCGTGTCCGGCCGCAAGATCGTCATCGAAAGCGCGGGGCCACGCAAGAACAGCGAAATGTTCGTCTACGTGCAGGTGAAGGACGTCAGCGGCTACGATAAGGAACTGGCTGTGCTGGCCGAACAGGACACCAGTCTGGGTGCGGAACTGGCTAAACTGAAGGCGGAGCAGGAAGCGCTGAATGCTCAGCCGCAGGTGCGCAGCTATCTTGAACTGGCGGACCGTCTGCGCAAGGGCGAACTGCAACTGACGCCGACCCAGGTACCACAGCTGAAGAAATTGGCGGCCGCAGTGGCGCCTCAGGTCAAGCTGGTGGGCCAGCTGACGCAGGCGATCAAAGCGGCCGAAATACGGCTGGAACAGGCGGCCGTACGCCGCGGCGAGCTGGAAGCGCTGAAGCGTGATGCGGCTGCGCGTTCGTCCTGCACGGTAAAACTGGTCGACGGTGAAGTCCAGGTGCGCACCATTCCGCTCAGCGATGCGGCGGCGGCGGCCTATGATTTGCCCGCCAAGGATTACAAGGCCATGCTGCGCGGGCCGCGCGTGGACAGCGAAACCCTGTTCACCGGCGATACCGGCATGGTGAACTGGCATGGAGCCTCGGGTGGCGGGGCCTGATTGCGAGCGGGGGAGACAAGTGTCTGATGACGCCGTAGATAGCGGTCAATTCGCCGGCGAGCTGCCTTCCGCACTCGTCAAGCGGGGCGACGGCGTCTATTTCAAAGCCGATGCGCCGGCCCCTCTATTGCAGGCCGCCGTGAATCAGGTGTTTTTGTCCAGCGCTTACTTCAGCGGGCTGGATTACGGCGTGTTCCTGCGCGCGCTGTACGATGCCGGTCCCGAACTTCCGGACGGCATCAAGGGCCAGCCGCTGCTGCGCTTTGCCGACGACATCCAGCCTTTCGAACCATCCCACCGCGACTACTACCGCGCCGTGCGCATCGTTAATGGCGAGGCCGAATACTATTTCGAGCCTGTGTACATCGAGGTGGAAGGCCAGGCGCAGCAGCAGGCGCAGCTCGACTTTGGCGAGTTTGTGGCGGATATGTGGGTCAAGGGCATCCGCTTCGGCATCGATGCGCCGGTGGTCAAGGAGGCCATCGCCAGCGGCAAGCCGGTGCGCATCGTGGTGGCGCGCAAGCTGCCGCCGACGCCGGGCCGCGATGCGCAGATTGTCGAAGTCTCGGAAGATATTCGCCGCTCCAACGCGCCGCGCATGCTGGCCAATGGGCGCTTCGATATGATCTCGTTCCAGAACCGCTTCCCGCAAGTGAAGGCCAATGTGCGCCTGCTGAAGAAGGAGCCGCGCACGGCGGGGCTGCGCGGCTATGAGCTGTCGGGCATCGTGCTGGAGCCGCCGGTCGCCCGCGATCTGGAAATGACGATGGTGGCGGGAACTGGCACGGTGGTTGAGCATATCGATGGCGAGGACTATCTGGTGTCCGCCGTTGAGGGCTTCATCAACGTCGACAGCGCCAGCAAGCGCATATCGATCGGTCCCAAGATCGTCAGCCGCGAAGGCGTCAGCGTGCGCACCACGGGCAATCTGCAGCTGAAGGGCGAGTACGAGGAATTCGGCGACGTGCAGGAGCAGCGCGTGGTCGAAGGCCTGAACATCACCGTGCACGGCGACGTGTTCGGCAATATCAGCTCGCGCGGCGGCACCATCGTCTTGAACCGCAACCTGATGGGCGGCACGGCGGTCAGCGCCAACGGCAGCATCCACGTGAAAGGCGTGGCCTCCGGCGCCACCATTCAGACCAAGAGCGGCGAAGTGGTGCTGAACAAGGCGCAGAACTGCGTCATCACGGGCACGCGCGTGGTCATTACGGTGGCTTCGAACTGCGAAATCATGGCGGACGAAGTGCTGATCCGCGTGGCGGAAGGCTGCGCCGTTGCGGCACGCAAGGTCGAGATCGAGAACGCGGGACCGCGCAAGCAGGCCGAGATGCTGGTGCACGTGCTGGTACCCGACACGCACAAATACGACCAGAAGATTCAGGAGTGCGAACAGAAGGCTGCGCAGTATGCGGGCCAGGCCGAAAAGCGCCAGGCGGAAATCGACTCCATTACCGGTGCACCCGACGTGCGCAATTACCTGACGCTGGCCAGCAAGCTGCGCAAGCAGGAAGTGTCGCTGACGCCGGAGCAGCTGCCGCTGTTCCAGAAGATGGCGGTGCAGGTTGGTCCTTCGCTGCGCCAGGTCGGCAAGCTGTCGCTGGCGGTGAAGGAGGCGCAGGTACAGCAGAAGCAGTCCGAGGACCAGGCCGCGCAAGTGAAGCAGCAGAAGCTGAGCGTGATCGGCACCGCACGCTGCACCATTCGTCATGTGACCGGCGAGATGGTTGTGCGCAAAATGATCTTCAATCCGGACCTTGGCCCGGCCTATCACTACACGCCAAAAGAAGTGAAGGCCAAATTACGCGCCACGGCTCCGTCAGGCGCGCCTTTGTTCAGCGGCTCCTTCGGGGAACTGGACTGGAGCGCGACCGCGGAAGACCTTAGCTGATCGCGTTCAGCGCCGCGTAGCAGGGCATGGCGCCCAGCGGCAAGCGGTCGAACAAGTTGCCCTTGCCCTCACTGATTGCGCCATATTCGGCCAGCAGCTTGATCTTGCCGAGGTAATCGCCCAGGGCCAGAACGCGTCCCATTCGGGACAGATGCACGTCCCGCTTCATTGAACCCTGTTCGCGAATAGCCTGCACCAGCGTGGGCGGGAAGCGCCATTCTTCCGCAATGCCTGCGGAGATGTCACGGCCAAGACTCATGAGCCGCGTGCAGAACATGGTGCTGCCCAGCGAGCGCTTATCGCCCGCCACCTGGTCCATCAGCCGCAGCGCCGTTTGCAGGCCGGCGTTTTGCACCAGTCCAGTCAGGAAGGCTTCGAAGGGATCGGCATTGAATTCCGGGGCCAGCATGCGGCAGGCGAGGGCAGAGCGTTCCGACTGGTCCCAGATGCGCGGCGCCAGCGACTTGGTGTAGTAGCCGGAGTTCAGGTCGATGATGGGACGGAAGGCGACGGTTGTGATCAGTTGGCGCAAGCCTTCCTGTCCGATCACGATGACCGCGTGTTCCACGCTGCCGATCTGGCTCGTCATATCGCCCGACTGCCTGATCGCGCTATTGGCGAGCCGGATTACGGCCGACACCAGCACCAGATCGCTGGAAATCTTGCGGGCGATTTCAGCACCGGCGAAGTTCTCGCTGCGCAGGCTTTGCAGCAGTTGCGGAATCAGACCGGGCATACGGCGCAGCATATCCGCAGCGGAGCGGCCGGATTGCGCGGCTGCGCCTAGAGCTTGCAATACTTTAGTTTCCGTTTCATTCAGATCAAGACGATCCGCCTGGCTCTGAACGAAAAGCCAGTTGTTGAATGCGGTGTTGACGAAGTCGCGCTGCTCGAAATCGGGGCCGCCATCAACGGCGGGCGGCAGTGGCGCGGCTGCAGCTGCGGGCACTGCAGGGGCGGAAGGCGCAGCTGGCGTAACGGGCGGCGGGGCGGCGGATGCCCGTGCAGGGCCTGAAGCGGGACGGACAAGCAAGCGCCTAAGCCACTCGTACATGAATGCGGTACTCCTTTGATAGTTTTAGTTTTCGGCAATTGTAGCCCAGAAGGCAATCCTTGAGGACGCTCAACGTGCTTGCTGTTGCTTAACGGTACGATGGCACAGCCACATGCTGCAAAGAAAGGATCATCATGCGACGGACAAAGCCAGAATGCGCGCCGGTTGTGGACACCGAGCTGCGCCAGTATCTGTCGTTTCGCCTGGGCGGCCTGGAATATGCGCTGGACTATAGCCGCGTGCGTGAGCTGCGGCCATTGAAATCGCTGGAGCGCGTGGCGTCCGGTGGCGAGATCGTACAGGGCGTGGCGCTGGCGCATGGCGTCATCATGCCGATCGTGGACATGCGCATTGCGTTCGGCCCGCGTCTGCCGCAGCATGATCCACGTACCGACGTGATCATTCTCAAGCTGTCGACTTGCGTGATGGGGATGGTGACGGATGGCGTGAGCGACATCGTCACGCTGTCGCCATGGCAGATCCATCCCTTCCAGAGCGTCGGAAAGGACGTGGACTATCTGCTGGGGATTGGCGAATTGGGCGAGCGGCGCCTGATCGTGCTGGACATCGACAAGCTGATGGCGATCAAGAGCGCCAGTATCTGGAAAGTACCCGCCGCGTAGGGCGGATCATCGATCCGCCGTGCGTACCGTTACGCGGCCAATGCTTCCAGCTGTTCCTGCAACTCCAGCCACTCGCCCTCAAGTGCTTCCAGCTCCTTCGTGCAGTCGACCTGGTCTGCCAGCAGCGTCTTGAGCTTCGGCTTGTTCTCGGCCTCATAAATGGCGGGATCGGCCAGCGCCGTATCAATGTCCGCCTTCTGCGCGCTGCGCCTGGACATCTGCTCCTCGACCTTCTTGAGGCGATTCTCCAGTGGCTTGCGCTGGGCGGACATGCGTTGGCGCTGTTCCGCTTCCAGCCGTTTCTGTTCCTTGCGCTCGGCTGCCGACATCGGCGCAATCTCGTCCGCGACGCCTGCCGCGCTGCCCACCGCATTGTTCGCTGCCGCGCCGCCTGTATTGCCAGCGCTGCCGCCGGCTGGCGTCGCGCCTGGCGCCGGTTTGGCCAGCTTGGTCTGGAGCAGCCAGTCCTTGTAATCATCCAGGTCGCCGTCAAACTCGCGCAAGCGTCCGTTCTCGACGATGATGAATTGTTCGGTGGTCGCACGCAGCAGGTGACGATCGTGGGATACAACCACCAGCGTGCCCTCGAACTGGGCCAGCGCATCGGTCAGCGCCTCGCGTGTTTCCAGGTCCAGGTGGTTGGTCGGTTCGTCCAGCAGCAGCAGATTAGGGCGCTGCCATACGATCAGGGCTAGTGCCAGACGGGCCTTTTCGCCGCCGGAGAATGGCGCGATCTTGCTGGTCACCATATCGCCCGGGAAGTTGAAGCTGCCCAGGAAGTTGCGCAGCTCCTGCTCGCGCGTGGTCGGCGCCAGCTTCTGCAAATGCCACAGGGGCGATTCGTCGTGACGCAGCATCTCCACCTGGTGCTGGGCGAAGTAGCCGATGATCAGGCCCTTGCCGGTGGTGGACTTGCCTTCCAGCGGCTGCAGATCGCCAGCGATGGTCTTAATCAGCGTGGACTTGCCCGCGCCGTTCACGCCCAGCAGGCCGATACGCTGGCCGGTCTGCAGCGAGAAGTTGATGCCGCGAACAATCAGCTTGTTACCCTGATCGGTGTGATAGCCCGCGTTGACGTCTTCCATCACCAGCAGCGGATTCGGCGCCGAGACGGGATCGCGGAATTCAAACGAGAACTCGGCGGCAGCGCGCAGCGGCGCCAGTTCTTCCATCTTCGCCAGCTGCTTCATGCGGCTTTGCGCCTRACGCGCCTTGGTAGCCTTGGCCTTGAAGCGGTCGATGAAGGACTGCAGGTGGGCACGGGCGCGCTGCTGCTTTTCGATGGAGGCCTGCTGCAGCACCAGGTGCGCCGCGCGCTGGCGCTCGAAGGCGGAGTAGTTGCCGGAGTAGCGTTTCAGCTTGCGGTCGTCGATATGCACGACCACGTTCACGATCTCGTCGAGGAAATCGCGGTCGTGGGAAATGATGATCAGCGTGCCGGGATAGCGTTTCAGCCAGTCTTCCAGCCAGATGATGGCGTCCAGATCCAGGTGGTTGGTCGGTTCGTCCAGCAGCAGCAGGTCGGACGGCGACATCAGCGCCTGCGCCAGATTGAGGCGCATACGCCAGCCACCGGAGAAAGAAGCCACCGGCTGCTGCATCTGCTCCAGCGTGAAGCCAAGGCCCAGCAGCAGCTGTTCGCCGCGCGACTGCACGGTGTAGGCGTCGGCATCGGCCAGCGCAGTGTGGACGTGGGCGATGGCGATACCGTTGTCGTGCGATTCCGGCAGCGCTTCGAGACGCACCAGCTCCGCCTGCAGTTCGCGCAGATGCACGTCGCCGTCGATGGCGTAATCCAGCGCGGCGCGGGGCAGGGGCGGCGTTTCCTGCGCGACGTAAGCCATGCGCCATTTGGCAGGGAAGTCGATACTGCCCTGATCCGGATGCAGCTCGTCGCGCAGCATGGCGAACAGGCTGGATTTGCCGGCACCGTTGGCGCCGATCAGGCCGATCTTGTCGCCCGGGTTCAGGGTCAGGTCAGCGCCTTCCAGCAGCGGCTTCAGGCCGCGCATCAGGCTTACGTTCGTAAATCGAATCATAGGTCTATTTAGAACCAACAGCGTGAAGCAGGTGGCTGCCACGGCGTGGCAGCCACCAGGGTTACGCTTCGGGTTTACAGTTTCAATTGGTCAGCGGTCAGCAGAAACACCATATCGTCACCCTGGCTGGTGGTCAGCCAGGTCAGACCGAGGTGGCCAAAAGCCGCTTCCGCGAATTCCTTCTCATTGCCGATTTCAACGATCAGCAGGCCATCTTCCGTCAGGCGCTCGGCGGCACCAGCAACAATCTTGCGCACCAGATCCATGCCATCCGTGCCGCCGTCGAGGGCGATCTGCGGCTCGTGCAGGTACTCCTGCGGCAGCTTCTTCATCGAACCCGAATTCACGTAAGGCGGATTGGTGATGATCAGGTCATACTTCTTACCTGCCGGGACGTTGGCATACAGGTCCGATTGAATCAGCGACACGCGGTCCTGCAGCTCATAAGTGTTCACATTGCGCTGCGCAACTTCCAGTGCGCCGGACGAAATGTCAACCGCATCAACGGCAGCATCAGGGAAAGCATCGGCCATCATGATCGCCAGGCAGCCGGAACCCGTGCACAGTTCCAGAATATTCGACACGCCTTCAGGCTCATTCACCCACGGCGCGAAGTAATTCGGGATCAATTCCGCGATGTAGGAGCGCGGTACGATGGTGCGCTCGTCCACGTAGAAGTTATAGGTGCCCAGCCAGGCTTCGTTGGTGATGTAGGCAGCCGGCACGCGCTCGGTGGCGCGGCGCTCGATCACGGACAGCACTTGCTGCACTTCCTCCGGCTGCAGGCGCGCATCGAGGAAGGGTTCCAGCTTATCCAGCGGGAGCTTCAGCGTGTGCAAAATCAGGTAGGCCGCTTCATCGAAGGCTTCGGCGCTGCCGTGGCCGAAGAACAGCTTGGCCGTGTTGAAACGGGTGACGGCGTGGCGCAGCAGATCGCGCGGCGTGGTGTACATGGTAGCGTCCATTATTTTTCTCAGCGCAGGAGGTTTTCGAGGGTGCGGCGGTAGATGTTCTTCAGCGGATCGACAAAGCGCACTTCAACGTGTTCGTCGATCTTGTGGATGCTCGCATTCGGGGGGCCGAATTCTATCACCTGGGGGCAGATCTGGGCGATGAAGCGGCCGTCGGACGTTCCGCCGGTGGTGGACAGTTCAGTGTCCACGCCGGTTTCTTCCTTGATCGCTTCGCAGATCGCCTTGCTCAGCGTGCCGCGCGGGGTCAGGAAGGGCAGGCCGCTCAAAGTCCAATCCAGATCGTATTCGAGGCCGTGCTTGTCGAGGATCGCGTGCACGCGCTCGCGCAGGCTCTCGTGCGTGCTGGCGGTGGAGAAGCGGAAGTTGAAGTCGATATGCAGCTCGCCTGGAATCACATTGTTCGCGCCGGTGCCGGCCTGGATATTCGACATCTGCCACGAAGTCGGCAGATAGTATTCATTGCCTTCGTCCCAGACTTCCGCCACCAGGTCGGCCAGCGCTGGCGCGGCGACATGGATGGGATTCTTTGCCAGTTGCGGGTAAGCGATATGGCCCTGCACGCCCTTGATGGTCAGCTTGCCGGACAGGCTGCCACGGCGGCCGTTCTTGATCATGTCGCCCAGGGTTTGCGAGGAGGTTGGTTCGCCGACAATGCAGTAGTCCAGCGTTTCGCCGCGTTCCTTCAGCTGATTGCAGACGACCACGGTGCCATCAGTGGCGGGGCCTTCTTCGTCGCTGGTGATCAGGAAGGCGATCGAGCCTTTGTGGTTCGGGTTCTGCGCGATGAACTCTTCGCAGGCAACGACCATGGCGGCGATGGACGTCTTCATATCCGCCGCGCCGCGTCCATACAGCTTGCCGTCGCGGACCACCGGCAGGAAAGGCTGCGAAGACCATTTCTCCACCGGGCCGGTGGGCACCACGTCCGTGTGTCCCGCAAAGACCAGCACCGGGCTTTCGGTGCCCTTGCGCGCCCACAGATTCGTGACTTCGCCGGATACGATGGTCTCGCACTTGAAGCCCAGCGGCTGCAGCAGGGAGATCAGCTGGTCCTGGCAGCCCTTGTCTTCCGGCGTGACGGATTCACGCCCGATCAGTTTTTCAGTGAGCAGGAGAGTACGCGATTCCATGATGCTCACAGGCCGAAGATCTGGCGGTATTGCGCGTCAGAGAAGCCGACATGGCTGCCGTCCGTACGCTGCAGCACGGGGCGTTTGATCACGGACGGATTCTCCAGCATCAGCGCGATGGCGCTGTCGGCGTCCACGATCTGCGCCTTGCGCTCATCGGACAGCGCGCGCCAGGTCGTGCCCTTCCTGTTCACCAGCGTTTCCCACTCCACCGACTTCAGCCAGTGCTTCACCTGCTCGGCCGTCAGCCCCTGCTTCTTGAAATCGTGGAAGTTGAAGTCCTGCTGCTGGTCCGCCAGCCAGGTGCGTGCCTTCTTGACGGTGTCGCAGTTGGGAATGCCGTAGAGAGTAATCATTGGGAAAATGTCATCAGATGCATGGCCGCCCTGCGGCCGAAGGACGACATTATATCCCGCCGTACCCTGTGACTTATATCGGCCGTCAGTGGAAAGCCGTGCAAGAGTTACAAACCCTATTTCTGGGGAAATAATTAACAATTTCCATAGGAGTGCACACTGACCCGCGCACGATTGAATTTACAGTTGACCTGAACGGATGGGCTAGGAATACTGAGTGTTCGATTCACTTAGTTATTGCAAGCCATGGCAACCGTCTCGCAAGTTACAAGCACCACTCTTTCTGGTCTCAATTACATCGACTCCCTGCTGGGCAATCTACCGAACTGGAATTACCTCACTCCCGGCACCAACACGATTTACTACACCTTCTCGACCAGTGCCAATCTGGAATCGGGCAACTCGGCCATCCTGAGCAAGCCGGTCGCCTTCAGCGCGTCGCAGCAGGTGAATACCCGCACGGCGATGGCTTATGTGGCCAAGCTGACCGGCATCAACTTCGTCGAGACTGCCGATGCGACCAAGGCGCAGGTGCATTTCGCCGATGCGAATATCAGCGGCTCGAACACCACGGGTCAGGACAGTTCGCACTATGGCTATTCCTACACCAGCGGCAGTGTGGTGACCAAGTTCACGGCGTCGTCCTATGTTTATCTGGACAACGCGGAGTGGGCGGGCATGAACGCCAACCTCACGCCAGGCACGCAGGGTTACGAGACGCTGCTGCACGAAATCGGCCACATGCTGGGCCTGAAGCACTCGTTTGAAGGCTCGATCAAGCTGCCGAGCACTGTAGACAACACGGCGCACACGCTGATGTCCTACACCCATTCCGGCGGCGTGCACTCCACCTTCAGCGAGTACGACGTCGCGGCACTGAAATGGCTGTACGGCGGTGATGGGCTGGCAGGTTCGCTGGGCGTGAACTCCACCACCGGTGCGCGCTATCTGGCGGGCACCAGCCTGGCCGATACCCTGACCGGCACCGCAGCCAACGACAAGCTGGAAGGCGACGGCGGCAACGATACGCTCAATGGTGGCGGTGGTATTGACACGGCCGTCTTCAACGGCGCGAGTTCCGCATATTCGATCGTGCACACCGGGACGAATACCTGGACCGTCAGCGGCGCTGAGGGTATCGATAAGTTGAGCAATATCGAGATCCTGCAGTTCACCGATCACAATGTGACATTGAGCACCACGGCGCTGGCCGCGACGGCCGCTGCGACCACGGTTGCTTCAACCGCCAATGTGGCCGGCACTGCCAATGCGTCGAGCGGTGCGCTGGACCAGATCGTGCACGACGACCACGTGCAGCTGATTGGCCATCATAGCCACTTCGTCGACCACCACGCCATTGCGTAAGTAATGTCAGGCGCGGCGCGCAAAGCGCTGCGCCAGTACGGCGCACACCATCAGCTGGATCTGATGGAACAGCATCAGCGGCAGGATGATCATGCCCAGCGATGCGGAAGAAGCAAACAGCACCTTGGCCATCGGCACGCCGCTGGCCAGGCTCTTTTTCGAGCCACAGAACACGATCGTGATTTCATCTTCGCGACTGAAGCCCATACGTTTGCTGATCCAGGCGGTCAGCGTCAGCGCAAGCGCCAACAGCACACAGCACACCACCAGCAGTGCAACCAGCGAAGACAAGGGCACTTTGTGCCACAGCCCTTCAGAAACGGCTTCACTGAAAGCCGTATAAACCACCAGCAGAATCGAGCCCTGGTCCACGTATTTCAGCAAAGGCTTGTTGCGGTCGACCCACTTGCCGATGATGGGGCGCAGCAGCTGTCCGGCAATGAAGGGGAGCAGCAGCTGATAAACAATGGGCATCACCGTGTCCATCGCGCTGCGCCCAGCAACGGTGCCTTTCACCACCAGGGTTCCCACCAGCAGCGGCGTGACGAAAATGCCAAGGAAGCTTGATGCCGACGCGCTGCACACCGCAGCCGCTACATTCCCGCGCGCCATGGACGTGAAACCAATCGACGATTGCACCGTCGACGGCAGCATGCACAGGAAGAGGATGCCCATGTAAAGCTCCGGCGTCATCATCGGCTGGGCGACGGGCTTCAGAATCAGTCCCAGCAAAGGGAACATCACGAAGGTGCAGCACAACACCAGCAGGTGCAGACGCCAGTGCGTCAACCCCGCCACGATCGCCTCGCGCGGCAACTTCGCGCCGTGCAAAAAGAACAAGGCGCCGATGGCGAAAGCTGTGAACTGGCTGAAGCCCACCGCCACATCGCCTGTGCAAGGCAAGATTGTGGCAATGGCAACGGTGATCAGAAGCGCCAGGGTAAAGCCGTCTGGCAGAAGACGTTTGAGCAAAGATGAGATAGCAGACATCCGCCCATTCTATCAGCGCGATTTTTTTCCCGCTGACGCCGGCAGGGCTTAGTGATCAAACCAATCTGCGAAAGTCAGCCTCTATTTTCCCTTGTACTTTCTTCTCACGGTCATCTGCTCTTGAGAATTGAGCCGAGGACTCCGCGGATGATTTCGCGGCCGACCTGGGAGCCGATGCTCCGGGCGGCGGATTTGACCATGGCCTGCACGGCGGTGTCGCGTTTGCCGGTCTTGCCGAAGATGCCACCGAGGACGTCGCCGAAGATGGAGCTCCCGTTGTCGGCCGAGGCGTTGCCGCTTGGCGCTTGGGCAGGCGCGGGCGCGGGTTCGTCCGCGCGGCGGGCCGTGGTGGCGGTGCGATTGGTCAGCTTTTCGTAGGCCGATTCGCGGTCGACGGTTTTTTCGTAGATGCCGGCGACAACGGACTTGCTCATAGCGGCCTTACGTTCGTCCGGCGTGATTGGCCCAATCTGGGAAGCGGGCGGCAGGATGAAGGCGCGTTCGACCATACGCGGCGTGCCTTTCTCATCGAGGAAGGACACCAGCGCCTCGCCCACGCCTAGCTCGCCGATCACCTGGCCGATATCCAGCTTGGGATTAGGCCGGAAGGTTTCGGCTGCGGCCTTCACTGCTTTCTGGTCGCGCGGCGTGTAGGCGCGCAGGGCATGCTGGACGCGGTTGCCGAGCTGGCCGAGCACCGTGTCCGGAATATCCAGCGGATTCTGGGTGATGAAGAACACGCCGACGCCTTTGGAGCGGATCAGTCGCACCACCTGTTCGATCTTTTGCAGCAGGGCCTTGGGCGCTTCGGCGAACAGCAGGTGGGCTTCGTCGAAGAAGAACACCAGCTTGGGCTTATCGAGATCGCCCACTTCGGGCAGGTTCTCGAACAGCTCGGACAGCATCCAGAGCAGAAACACCGCATAGATACGGGGTGCGTTCATCAGCTTATCCGCCGCGAGGATGTTGACCACGCCTTTACCTTGCGTGTCCGTTTGCAGCAGGTCGTCGATATTCAGCATCGGCTCGCCGAAGAACTTGTCGCCGCCTTGTTCCTCGATGGCCAGCAGTCCGCGCTGAATGGCGCCGATGGACGCCGCCGAAACGTTACCGTAGCTGGTCTTGTAATCGGCCGCATTGTCGCCGACGTGCTGCAGCATGGCGCGAAGGTCTTTGGTGTCGAGCAGGAGTAAGCCGTTGTCGTCGGCGATCTTGAAGACCAGTTGCAGCACGCCTTCCTGGGTGTCGTTCAGGTTCAGCATGCGCGCCAGCAGAATGGGGCCGAGATCGGAAATCGTCGCGCGCACCGGGTGGCCCTGTTCGCCGAAGACGTCCCAGAACGTGGTCGGGCAGGCGGACCATTGCGGCGCCTGCTCCTCCAGCGCTTCCAGGCGCTTATTCATTTTCTCGGATGCTGCACCGGGTTTCGCGAGGCCGGACAAGTCACCCTTCACATCCGCCATAAACACCGGCACGCCGATGTTCGACAGCGATTGCGCAATCACCTGCAGCGTAACGGTCTTGCCGGTGCCGGTAGCGCCGGTGATGCAGCCATGGCGATTCACCAGATTGGACAGCAGTTCAAGCGTCACCGCAGGCTTGGCGGCAGTGTCCTTCGCAATCGGCAGGGCAGTCGACATGATGGCATTCCATAGATGTGGCCGGAATGCCAATCATACATCACAGAAACCTTGGGGTCAGATCCGACATTCGGACATGAGCTCGTGTCCGAATGTCGGATCTGACCCCAGGGTGTTAGGTGTTGAGGGTGAACTCGGTGAAGGAGGTTTCGGAGGCGGTGGAGGGCGCTTGCTCGTCGTCGGCGGGCTTGGCTTCGAGGCCGTGGTTGAGCAGCCAGAGCAGGTTGGTCGCGGAGTCGGCGTTCGCGAGCGCTTCTTCCTGCGTGACCAGGCCTTCCTGCACCAGGCCATACAGCGCCTGCTCGAAGGACTGCGAGCCGGGCGACAGGGATTTTTCCAGC
Source organism: Pseudoduganella sp. RAF19 (assembly GCF_052114165.1). Taxonomy (NCBI): domain Bacteria; kingdom Pseudomonadati; phylum Pseudomonadota; class Betaproteobacteria; order Burkholderiales; family Oxalobacteraceae; genus Pseudoduganella; species Pseudoduganella sp. RAF19. The sequence continues at coordinate 216,230 of NZ_JBFREF010000001.1, forward strand.
GCTTCCTTAATCTGCGAGATTTCGCCTTTTTCGATCAGGTCGGAGATATAGCGCGTGTTGACCATCACTTCAACCGCCGGTGTGCGCGTGCCGCCTGCCGCAGAACGGCACAGGCGCTGCGAGACGATCGCTTTCACGGTCGAGGACAAGTCCTGCAGCAGCGCCGGGCGGTTCTCGATCGGGTAGAAAGAGATAATCCGGTTCAGCGCGTTGTACGAGTTATTCGCGTGCAGCGTCGCCAGCACCAGGTGGCCCGACTGCGCGTAAGCGAGGGCTGCGGCCATGGTTTCCTTGTCGCGGATCTCGCCGATCAGAATGCAGTCCGGCGCCTGGCGCATGGAGTTGCGCAGCGCGGTGTAGAAGTCCTTGGCGTCGGAACCAATTTCGCGCTGGTTCACGATCGACTTCTTGTTCTTGAACAGATATTCGATCGGGTCTTCCAGCGTCAGGATGTGGCCCGAGCGCAGATCGTTGCGGTGATCCAGCATGGCTGCAATGGTGGTGGACTTGCCGGAGCCGGTCGCGCCCACCAGCAGCACCAGGCCGCGCTTTTCCATGATCAATTCCGCCAGCACTGGTGGCAGTCCCAGTTCGCCCAGCGGCGGAATATTCGCCGGTACGAAACGGAACACGGCGGAGATGGTGCCGCGCTGGCGGAAGGCGGAGAGACGGAAGCGGCCCAGGTTCGGCACGCCGATACCCATGTTCAGCTCATTCGTTTCTTCCAGCTCGGCCAGTTGCTCGGGGGAGCAGACTTCGGCCAGCAGGGCGTGCAGATTGTCCGGCTCAAGCTTTTGCTGATTGATTGGAATCAGCAGCCCGTTGATCTTGAGGTGGACGGGAGAACCCACGGCGAAGAACATATCCGATGCGTTCTTTTCCTTCATCAGCTGGAACAGGCGGTCCATTGCCATGGTTTGGGTGTCTCCTTTTTTAGAACCCTTAAAGTCTGGTGCCTGCCACAGCGTGGCAGGCACTTGCCTGGCTTTGCGGTTTTATACGCCGCGCAGCAGTTCGTTGATGCCGGTCTTGGCGCGGGTCTGTGCGTCCACGCGCTTCACGATCACGGCGCAATACAGGCTGTACTTGCCATCGGCCGACGGCAGTGAGCCCGATACAACCACGGAACCGGATGGCACGCGGCCGTAAGTCACTTCGCCAGTGGTGCGGTCGTAAATCTTGGTCGACTGTCCGATGTACACGCCCATCGAGATCACCGAGTTCTCTTCCACGATCACGCCTTCCACGATTTCGGAACGCGCGCCGATGAAGCAGTTGTCTTCGATGATGGTCGGATTGGCTTGCATCGGTTCCAGCACGCCGCCGATGCCCACGCCGCCGGACAGGTGCACGTTCTTGCCGATCTGCGCGCAGGAACCCACGGTGGCCCAGGTGTCGACCATCGCACCTTCGTCAACGTAGGCGCCGATGTTCACGTAGGACGGCATCAGCACCACATTCTTGCCGATGAAGGAACCGCGGCGTGCAACGGCTGGCGGCACCACGCGGAAGCCGCCTTTGGCGAAATCTTCAGGCGTGTAGTTGGCGAACTTGGTCGGAACCTTGTCGTAGAACTGCATGGTGCCGTCGGATGGCATGGCCACGTTGTTCTCCAGTCGGAAGGACAGCAGCACGGCTTTCTTGATCCACTGGTTGACGATCCAGGCGCCATTCTCTTTCTGCGCCACGCGCAGGGAGCCGGCGTCCAGGCCAGCCAGCACGTGGCTGACGGCGTCGCGGATTTCGGCGGAAGCGTTGGACGGATTCAGTTCGGCGCGGTTGTCCCACGCGGATTCGATAATTTGCTGGATGCTCATGGTGGTCTTTACTTATTCAGGTTTTTGCAAAATTGGACGATGCGGCGCGCCGCTTCCAGCCCTTCCGAGGCCTCGGCAACCAGCGCCATGCGGATGCGGTTGCGGCCAGGGTTGATGCCGTGGGCGTCGCGCGCCAGGAATGAACCCGGCAGGACGGTCACATTATATTCGGCGTGCAGGCGCTGGGCGAATTCCGTATCGGACAAGCCGGTGCGGCTCACGTCAGCCCACAGATAGAAGCCTGCGTCGGGCAGCGCCACGTCCATCACTTCCTGCAGCAGGGGTGTGATGGCGGCGAACTTGGCGCGGTATTCGGCACGGTTGGCTTCGACGTGGGTTTCGTCGTTCCAGGCCGCCACCGACGCAGCCTGCACGACAGGGCTCATGGCGCTGCCGTGGTAGGTGCGGTACAACAGGAATTTTTTGAGCACGTCCGCATCGCCCGCCACGAAGCCGGAGCGCATGCCCGGCACGTTGGAGCGCTTGGACAGGCTGGAAAACACCACCAGGCGCGCATAAGGCTTGCCGGCGGTGTTGAGGCCCAGCTTGTGCGCGGCTTCCATGGCGCCCAGCGGCGGCTCGTCGCCGTGGTAGATTTCGGAATAGCACTCGTCGGCCGCGATAATGAAGCCGTGGCGTTCGGACAGGGCGAACAGATTCTCCCAGTCGGTCAGCGTCAGCACGGCGCCGGTAGGATTGCCCGGCGAGCAGAGGTAGAGCAGGCGCACGCGCTTCCACACTTCTTCCGGCACGCTGTCGTAATCGCAGGCGAAATTGCGTGACGGGTCGGAGTTGACGAAGTAGGGCTCAGCGCCCGCCAGATAGGCCGCGCCTTCATAAATCTGGTAGAACGGATTCGGGCTCATGACCAGCTGGCCCGAGTCCGGCGTGATCACGGTTTGCGCCAGTGCGAACAGGGCCTCGCGCGAACCGTTCACCGGCAGCACTTGCGTGGCCGGATCAAGCGCAGGGAGGCCGTAACGGCGCTCCAGCCAGCCGGCAATCGCCTTGCGCAGCGCTTCCGAACCAATGGTGGTCGGATAGTTCGCCAGGCCCCCGATATGCTCGATCAAGGCTTGCTGAATGAAGGGCGGCGTCGGATGTTTCGGTTCGCCCATGCCAAGGCTGATGGCCGGGTAGTCCTGGTTTGGCGTCACGGACGCAAACAGTTGGCGCAGCTTTTCAAACGGATAGGGTTGGAGCTTGTCGAGGTGAGGGTTCACGGCAGGTCGTCATGTTGCGGGAATCGGAACCACCCATTATAGCCTCAGAGTGAGGCCACAGTGGGCGTTGCTGCAATAATGACAAGGCGCTATTATCGTCTTCACCCCCTTGAGGAGGATCTATGCCGGCCGTGCTTACCGATCCCGATGTGCTCCTGCGCGACGCTGCCGTGACCCGCCGCGTGGGCCAGCAGCGCCTGGCCGCGGGCCTGGTGCAGGGCGCGCTGTTGTATTTCCTCTATCATTCGCTGCGCAACAAGGGCTGGCCTGCCAGCGCGCCGATGCTGTTTTATCCGCTGGTGCTGCTGTCGCTGATTGTTCCCATCCTGCTGATTTCCGCGCTGGGCCATCTGACGCGGCGCCAGCTGATTGTGTGGCTGCTGGCCGCCGGCGCCGTAATCGTCGTATTCGGCGTGAACGACGCGTGGCGCCTTGCCGCAGCGGCGCCGCCGGATGCGCCGCGCCAGTCTTCCTTTTTCGTGCTGATCTTCAGCGTTGGGTTTTTCTACATCGCTCACAGCATGGTGCTGGCGGGCGCGCAGGACGGCCGCCGCATCGCACGCTACACCACCTATTTTGAAAGCGCATGGAAGTTGTTTATACAGCTTTCGTTCTCGGGATTTTTCGTGCTCGCATTCTGGGGCGTGCTGTGGCTGGGCGCCATCATGTTCCAGTTGCTGGAGCTGAAATTCCTGCGCCAGTTGCTGGAGGAACCGTGGTTTTCCGTGCCCGCGACCTGTTTCGCCTTTTCCTGCGCCATGCACGTGACGGATGTGCGTCCCGCCATCGTGCGCGGCATCCGCACGCTGCTGCTGGTGTTGATGGCCTGGATTCTGCCGGTGGCGTCGCTGTTGTCGCTGGGCTTCCTCGCCAGCCTGCCGTTCACGGGACTGGAAGTGCTGTGGAAAACGCGCCACGCAACGGCGGTGCTGTTGTCCACCAGCGCGATGCTGGTGGTGCTGGTGAATGCGGCCTTCCAGACCGGGGACGGCTTGCCGGGCGTGGCGCGCACGGTGCGTATGTCCGCGCGCGTATCCTGCGTGCTGCTGTTGCCGCTGACGGCCCTCGGTATTCATGCGCTCGGCCTGCGCGTGGCGGACTACGGCTGGACGCCCGACCGCGTGATCGCCGCATCCTGCCTGCTGGTGGCGGTCTGCTATGCCGTGGGTTACGCCTGGGCGGCGCTGCGCAAGGGCGCCTGGTTACAGCCGGTGCGCGAGGTGAATATCTGTGCGGCCTTGCTGGTGCTGGCCGTATTGCTAGGCCTGTTCACGCCGATTGCCGATCCGGCGCGCATTTCCGTGTCCAGCCAGTTGGCGCGGCTGGAGCAGGGCAGGACTCCGCTCGATCAGTTCGACTTTGCCTTCCTGCGCTTCCAGGGCGAGCGCTATGGACTGGCAGCCTTGCACAAGCTGGCTTCCAGCACCGACAGCGCCTTGCGGGCGAAAGCGGAGCAGGCCATGAGCTTGCGTTTCACCGGCGATCTGCGTTCGACGCCGGGGCTGGATATCGCCGCCAATATCCGCGTGTGGCCGAAAGAGGCCCATTTGCCCGAGGGTTTTCCGCTGCGCGACTGGAACCTGAACCGCGCCGGCCCGCGCCTGCCGCTATGTCTGACCAAGCCGGATCGCATCTGCGATGCCTTCATGGTCGATATCGACGGCGATGGCCGCACCGAAGTGCTGCTGGTTGGGGAAGAGAGTTTCATCGGCGCCGTGCTGCTGGCCGAAAGTGAGGATCATCGCTGGGATGTGCTGGCCCGCGTGCCTTACGATGTGGCAGGCTGCGAGCCTTTGCTGGCGAAGCTGAAGGCAGGGGAGTATTCGCTGGTGCCGCCGCGCATGCGCGAGATCGAGGTCGGTGGCCAGCGTGTGGCGCTGCAACGGGAATCGTCTATCCCGTTGCAGCCGGGCGCTTGTGCGGGACTCAGCGCCGCTACTTCGCCTTGACCAGGCGCACGTGTTTGTCCAGTTCCACGAAGGACGGGCGCTCGGTCGCGGATATCACCTTGCGGCCAAATTCCACGGCCAGGGCGGGCGAGTAGCCGTTCAGGCTTGCCAGCAGCGTCACCTTCACGCACTGGTACATCTTCACTGTTTCGTGATGCTTGCGCTTCAGCAGGCTGGCCAGCGGACCAACGAAGCCATACGCAATCAGGATGCCGAGGAAGGTGCCGACCAGCGCACTGGCGATCAGGATGCCCAGTTCCGCCGGCGGCAGGCCCACGGAGCCCATGGTGTGCACCACGCCCACCACCGCGGCCACGATGCCGAAAGCCGGCATCGCCTCGGCCATCTGCTGGATGGTATGAATCGGGATCTCGGCATCCTCGTTATGCGTTTCGATCTCGTTGTCCATCAGGTTCTCGATCTGGAAGGCGTCCATATTCCCGGACACCATCAGGCGCAGGTAATCGGTCATGAACTCCAGCAGGTGATGGTCGTGCAGGATGCGCGGATACTTGGTGAAGATCGGACTCTGATGCGGTTCGTCGACGTCGCCCTCGATGGTCATCAGGCCTTCCTTGCGCACCTTGGACAGCAGCTCGAACATCAGCGACATCAGCTCCATGTAAAGCGACTTGGTATGGCGCGAAGTCTGGAACAGGCCAGGGATAGCGGCCAGCGTTGCGGCGATAGCCTTCTTGTCGTTGGCGACAAAGAAAGCGCCGGTGGCAGCGCCGCCGATGATCAGCAGCTCGGTAGGCTGAAACAGCGCGGCCAGATGGCCACCTTGCAGCGCATAGCCGCCCAGTACGGAAGCAACCACCACGATATATCCGACAATGACGAACACGGGACTCTCCTAAAATGATGCCACTTGGCAACATTTTAACCCGGTTTTCATTTCTTCTAAGAAATTTGCTCAAGAAGTGTGCACATGCGCCGCCAGTGCGAGCCTTTCCAGAACACGCCGTGGCAGCAGTCGCAAGTCAGGAACTCGTCTTGTGTCGCGCGCACGGATGGCGGCAGCTTGTCCCATGCCGCAACCTTATCGATTGTGCGCAGCGGCTGATTGCAGCTCAGGCACAGGGTGAATGGCTTGGCGCTGGCGGCCAGGTCAAGGCGCTGGAACAGCTCCGCCAGCTGGGGCGCGGGCTTCAGCGCCCGCACATAGCAGCCGTGCGTCACGCCTGAGCGCTTCAGCAAGTCGCGGTCGCGGGTGAGCGCGACGCGGTGCTCGTTCTTGGATAGCGCCTCAACCTCGCTGTCGTCAATGGCATTGTCGTAAAGCGTATCGAAGCCCGCCATGCGCAGCAGGCGCGCCAGGCCGCCGAGGTGGGCATCCGCCACGAAGCGCAGCTCGCGCATGGGTTGCTCGCGCACGCGCAGCAGCGGCTTGATGTCGAAGGTTTCGAATTTGGGATAGACGGCTACACGGTCGCCGTCCTGCAGGATCTGGTGAAAGTCGGTCGATATGCCATTCACTAGAATCAGTTCCACTTCCGTATGCGGTACGCCCAGTGCTTCGATCATGTGCTTGGTGGTGGCGGCGCGCGCGCACTCGCAACTGAATTCCACCTTGCGCCGCTGGCGGGGCAGGAAATCGTTGAGTTCCTCGTAAAAGCGGAAGGTGGCCATGACCATACGGATTATTTTACGCGGCCTGTCGATCCGTGCGCCGTCCGTTCGTCGTAGAGTTACCATCACCCCACTTTTGACGGAGGAAACCATGCAGAAAATCACGCCATGCCTTTGGTTCGACAACCAGGCCGAGGAAGCCGCGAAGTTCTACACGAGCATCTTCAAGGACAGCAAGACCACCCGCACCAGCTACTACGGTGAGGCAGGCCACGAGCAGCACGGCCAGAAAGCGGGCACCGTGCTGGTCGTCGAAATCGACATCAAGGGCCAGCCCATCACCTTGCTGAATGGGGGGCCGGTCTTCAAGTTCAATGAAGCCGTATCGCTGCAAGTGCCATGCGATTCGCAGGAGGAGATCGACTACTACTGGGACAAGCTGGCCGAAGGCGGCGCCCACAGCGAGTGCGGCTGGCTGAAGGACAAATACGGCCTGTCCTGGCAAGTCTTCCCGGCCGCGATCATGGACATGCTGAGCGACTCCAATCGCGCCAAATCCCAGGCCGCTATGGCAGCGATGATGAAGATGAAGAAAATGGACCTCGCCACGCTGCGCAAGGCCTACAACGAAGCCTAGGCCAGCAGCTCTTTCAGAAATTCGCTGAATAGTTTCACCTTAGTGGAGGTGGCGCGACCGCCGGGATAGACGGCGTGCACCTCCACTGGTTCCGGCGCAAAGTCCGGCATTACCGCCAGCAGCCTTCCGGATGCCAGCTCGTCTGCGCAAAACGGCTTTGCCACTCGGGCGATGCCCAGGCCAGCGGTGGCCGCGGCAACTGCACCGTCGGCAGAGTCGAACAGGTAGCGCGGCGCGATGCGCGCATGGTGGCTTTCGCCTTGCCGCGTAAAGGTCCAGGGCCAGATTTGCGGCGACACTGGGCCAATGATGATGTCATGCTTTGCCAGCGCGTCAGGCGACTCGGGCATGCCGCGCGCGGCGATGTAGTCGGACGATGCGATCAGAATTCTCGGTAGCTCCGCCAGCTTGCGTGCCACGAATCCCGAATCCTTCAACTTTCCAAAGCGGATCGCCACGTCAATCCGGTCCGCGACCAGATTTTGCAGGCTGTCCGACGTCATGAATTCCATCTTCAGGCGCGGATGGCTAAGGGCGAATTTGCGCAGTTGCGGAATCAGAACGCGCTGACACACGATGGACGGCGCCGCTACGCGCAGGATGCCTTCGACGCTGTCCATATTCCGCGCCAGTTCATCCGCCCGCTCCAGATCGGCCAGGATCTGGCCCGCATGCTGCAGGAATGATTCGCCTGCGTCGGTGGGTACCACCTTGCGCGTACTTCGCAACAAAAGCCGCGCGCCGAGGCGCTCCTCCAGCTCGGAGATGATGCGTGATACAGAAGGCTGCGACAGGCCAAGCTCGCGCGCAGCTGCGGAAAAGCTGCCGGTCGTGGCGGCGCGAACGAAGACGGTCAGCTCCTGGAAGCGATCATTCATTTGAATTTCAAATAAGTCTAATTCGAACGGAGAGCATAGTAACACGCTGGTTCGTAACCTAGACTTGTGTCAGGCAAGCGGCACCCCGCCGCAAGCAAGATATTTGAAAGATGAATATGAACGCCTATCCAGCCCCAACTACTGCCATCGTTCTGGTCGACGTGCTGAACGATTTCCTTGCCGACGAAGGCAAGCTGCACGGCATGATCGCGCCAATGGTCGAGCAGACAAACTTGATCGAGAAACTCCAGCATCTGCTGCGAGGCGCCCGCGCCGCCGGCGTCAAAATCTTTTACTCGCCGCACGGCGTCGATGAGCACAGCTTCGATGACGTGCACCATGTCCATCCGCGTTTCCAGTTCGGCCTGGAAAAGCAGGTCTTCTGGAAGGGTAGCTGGGGCGCCGATTTCTACGAACCCCTGAAGCCACAAGGGGGCGACATCATCATCAGCCAGCACCGCATGTTCGACTCCTTCGTCGGAACCGACCTTGAGCAGCAGCTGCGGGCCAATGGCATCGAGCGCGTGGTGCTTGCCGGCCTGACCTCGCACACCTGCGTGGAAGGCACCGGCCGTCACGCACTGGAAGCGGGCTTCCATGTGACCTTCCTGTCCGACGGCGTCGCGGAATTCACCGAAGCCGCGCACCGCGCAGCACTGGATATTTCGTATCCGACCTTTGGCCACGCCACCATCACTATCGACGAATTCCTGGGCTCCGTAAAATGAAAAAGATCGCAATCGTCTATCACAGCGGCTACGGACACACCGCGCGCCAGGCTGAGGCAGTGGGGCTCGGCGTCGAACAAGTCAGCGGCGTGGATGCGAAACTCTACCCGGTCGAAGCGCTCGACGACGCAGCCTGGCAGGAATTGGCCGATGCCGATGCCATGATCTTCGGCGCGCCGACCTACATGGGCAGCGTGTCCGCGCCATTCAAGGGATTCATGGATGCGAGTGCCAAGGCGTGGTTTGGCCAGGCCTGGAAGAACAAGGTGGCTGGCGGCTTCACCACCTCGGCGTCGCAGTCGGGCGACAAGCTTAATTCGCTGCTGCAGATGATGGTGTTCGCCAACCAGCACGCCATGATCTGGGTTGGCCTGGATCTCCCGCCGGGGAATAACAACAGTAATGGTTCCGTGAATGATCTGAATCGGCTGGGCAGCTTCTCCGGTGCGATGGCGCAAGCCAACGCCGATCAGGGTGCGGAAGGCATGCTGGAGTCCGACCTGCAAACGGCAGCGCGCCTGGGCCGCCGCATTGCCGAAATCAGCGTGAGCTTTGCATCATGACTGCCTTCGTCATTGCGGAATTCAATGTGAAGGACACGACGGCGCTCAGCGAATATGTGTCCGCGGTGGGGCTGCTGATTGCTCGGCATGGCGGTGAAGTCATCGCGCGCGGGCCGCTGCAAGGTCTGGATGCACACGACATCAGATATCAGCGTGCGGTGGTCCTCGCATTTCCAAGCCAGGATGCCGCACTGGCCTGGTACCGCTCGCCGGACTACATCCAGCTGCGCGCAACACGCGACCTCGCCATGAGCGCAGAATTCAAGTTGCTCGGCTAAGGATGCACTCATGCCTCCTGCCTATGGCACGCCGAAAATTATGCGCACCCTGAGCTTCTGCTGGATGCAGTACGTACCCCGGTAGCGTGCACACCGAGGGCGAATGCCGCAAACACTGCACCCAGCGCGCACACGGCATTCCAGCCTGCGAACTCCCAGGCCAGGCTCGCGGCTGCCGATCCAGCCGCGGCGCCGAGGAAGGTGCCGCTCATGAACGTCGCGTTCAGGCGGTTGCGTGCCTCGGGGCTGAGTGCCTGGATCACGTGCTGGTTCGAGACTTGCGAGCCCTGCACACCGAAGTCGAGCAGCACCACGCCCGCGACCAGTCCCGCCACCGAGCCCCAGACGCCAAAGACCAGCCAGGACAGCGTGACCGTCGCGCCGGCCAGTCCGATCACAAAATGCGGCCCGCGCCGGTCGGCGATCTTGCCGGCGAACGGCGCAAACAGCACGCCGACGGCGCCAATGATGCCGAACATGCCGGCAACGTCCGCGCCGAGATGATAATTGGCGTCGAGATGAAGGGCCAGCGTGGTCCACAAGCAGCTGAAGGAAGCGAACACGCAAGCCTGGATCATGGTCGCGCGCCGTAGTTGCGGCACCTCGCGCCACAGCGTGGCCAGTGAAAGAAGCAGCTCGCCGTAGCTTGCGCGGGTTTTGGCCGGGCTTTTCGGCAAGACGCAAGCCAGCACCGCGCCGACCAGGATCGCCAGCATCAATCCCAGCCAGAACATGGCGCGCCAGCCGAAATGCACGGCCACTACGCCGGCAAAAGCACGTCCCAGCAGAATGCCGCACAGCAGGCCGCTCATCACAATGCCGATCGTGGCGCCGCGACGATGGGGCGCGGACAGCTCGGCCGCAAACGGCAGGATCTGCTGCACCACGCTGGACGTCAGGCCGACAAATACGGACGCAATCACCACCGACCACGCGTCCGGCGCCAGCGCCACCGCCGCCAGCGACAGCGCCAGCACTGCGAACTGAATCACGATCAGGCGCCTCCGCTCAAAGCGGTCGCCCAGCGGCACGACCAGCAGCAGGTCCAGGGCGTAGCCAAGCTGGGTCGCCGTTGGCACAAAGCCGACGAGGGCGCGATGGTCGGGGAAGCTGTCGCCCATGATGCCGAGCATGGGCTGGTTGTAATAGATATTGCCGACCGAGAGGCCACAGGCAATGGCCATGATGATCGTCAGTCCGGGGCTGATCGATGGTGCTGGATTCTTGTTCACGTGCGTTTCCTTGCAAATCAACGCTGAACTATAGGAGCCGTGTGTGTTGCAGTCTAGTGCTCGATTTTCAACGATCCGTTGCGTAAAATCGAACGCATGAGACATCTTCAGATTTACCGCTTCATCGCGGAAGTGGCGCGCATCGGGTCCATACGTCAGGCGGCCGACCATCTGCACATCACGCCATCGGCGCTGACGCGCAGAATTCAGGACTTCGAAGAGGAGTTGGGAACGCCGGTTTTTGAGCGCCTGCCGCAAGGCATGCGCCTGAATGAGGCAGGGGATCTGCTGCTGCACCATATCCAGAATCAGAATGCGGATTTCGAACGGCTGCGCACCCAGCTTTCGGATCTGGCGGGTATCCGCCGCGGCCACGTTACAGTGGCTGCCGCCCAATCCTTCATCGACGGCATCTTGCCGGATGAGATAGCGGCCTACCGCAAGCATTACCCGCACGTGTCGTTCACTGTGGAGATCCGCGACAACTTCCTGGGCATCAGCTCCCTGACCAATTACGAAGCCGACCTCGCGCTGCTGATCGATCCGCCGCCGTCAGCGGATATGCAGGAAATGCTGGTCAAAAAACAGCCGCTGTGTGCCGTGATGAGCAAATCCCATCCGCTGGCGCACAAGGAAACGGTCCGCCTGCGGGATTGCTTCAAACATCCGATTGCCATGCCCAGCCAGGCCCTCGCGGTGCGTGCGCTACTGGACGAGTGGATCTACCGGCACCAGATCCAGCCTGAGGTGGCGGTGGAATCCGGCTCGATTGAATTCCTGCGCAGCTTCGTTCTGCGCGAGTCTGCCATCACTTTTGTGGCGCTGAGTGGCATGCCGCTTGGCGACAAGCGGATTTGCGCGCGGCCGATCAGCACGCAGGACATCGATCACATCAAAGTCGTTCTTGGAAAGCTGAAGGGGCGGACGCTGTCCATCGCAGCCGAGAAATTTGCCGAACAGCTCAGCAGCCATTTGCCCGATTAAGGGCGCAGCGGGCAGTTCGCCATGCCGACATCGAGCCTTCGCGCAAGTTCACCGCGCAGCTCCTGCAGGCCGGCGATGCGGCGGTCGATTTCATCCAGCTTGGCGGCCAGCGCGGCACGCAGCGTATCCGCCGATGCATCTGGCGCCGACAGCAGCGGCAGATCCGCCTCAATTTCCGCCAGGCTGAATCCGAGCGATTGCGCGGTGCGGATGTAGCGCAGCCAGTCCACCGCTTCCGGCGGATAGTCGCGATAGCCATTGCTGTTGCGGCGCGCGCGCAGCAGGCCGCGCTTCTCGTAAAAGCGCAAGGTGTCGCGGCTGATGCCGGTAGCTTCGGCGATGGCGCCAATCTGCATGGCAGTCTCCAAAAGTGCTTGACCCTGGAGTGTACTCCAGGCTTTAGCATGCGGAGCATGAAAACCGAAACTTACCTCCGCATTGTGCGCGCCAGCGCGCTGTACGACCTACTGGTCACTTTTCCCTTTGCCACGCCGTGGACTTTCGCAATTGCGCACGGCCAGCTGTCGGCGATCAATGCCGCGCTGGGCGGCTTGCCATTGCCACCATTCTCGGCCTTCCAGGTGCTGTTCGCAGGACTGATGGGCAGTCTGGTCATGGTGTGGTCGATGCTGCGGCTGCGTAATCCGCAGCCGCAATACGGGCTGTATGACGGCGCGGCACGCCTGCTTTGCAGTGCATGGATGGCATGGGCGCTGGCTCAAACTGGTGCACCGCTGCTGTGGCTTTTCCTCGTGCCGGAGTTTTCCTGGTGCCTTGCGCAGTGGTATCCTTGGCACTCGTCCGTCAAGAGGAGTGTGCCATGCAACCGCAACCTTTGATAGCCGTCAGCAACGTTGAAGCCAGCAGCCGCTGGTACCAGAAAGCGCTTGGCCTAAAGAGTGGGCACGGTGGCAACGAGTACGAAATGCTCCTGAACGACGGCAAACTGGTGCTGCAACTGCACCATTGGGAGGCGCACCACCATCCGCACATGGGCGATCCCGAAAAACGCCCCTACGGCAACGGCGTGCTGTTGTGGTTCTGGACCGACGAATTCGACGATGCTGTCGACCGCGCGTCGCGCGCCAATGCCCACGTTGTGGAAGGCCCCAAGGAAAACACCAATGCCCAGCACCGCGAAATCTGGCTGCGCGACCCGGACGGCTATGTGGTCGTGGTGGCGGGGCCGTATGGTGACGTAGGCATGTGAGCTATTGTCGATTTTGCGCTTTGTGGTTCGTCGTAGCGGTAACAGACCGCTATGGAGAATGCAATGCGCAAGCTGATTTTGACAATGTCCCTGTCCGCCGACGGCTTCGTGGCGGGCATCAATGGTGAAACCGGGTGGATTGGGGCCGGGTTGGACGAGGATGTCCAGCACTGGCTCGCCGACGGCTTGACAGGTGCGGGCGTGCATCTGGTAGGCAGCGATTCACTGCTGGAGATTTCTGCACGCTGGAGCGAAGGGCCGTGCGCGCTGGGCTTCCGCGCCGCGCCTTTGCTGGTACTGACGCGGGGTGATTTCGTACCGACGCCTGCTACCGTATCCTTGCCAGGTCCGCTAGAGCAGACGGTGGCGCGTCTCAAGCGCGAGCCGGGAAGCGATCTGGTTGCGCACGGCGGTGCCAGCGTGGCGCAGGCGCTGATCAGGGCAGGGCAGGTGGATGAGTTTCGCTTGCTGGTGCATCCGCTGGCGCTGGGCAGCGGACTGCCGCTGTTCCCGATTCTGGATGAGCCGATGCAGCTATCGCTGACGCAGTTGCGGTATTTTCGCAATGGCGTGATGGGACAGGTGTTGCGTCCCGCTTAGCACGTCCCGCTTAGCAGCCGCCGCCACCGCCTTTTGCAGCCAGCGTCCACTTGCCGTTCACGCGCGACAGCACTTCGTACCACCAGTGCTCGCCGCCTGTCGCGGACAGGATCAGTTCATCGCTGCCATCGCCGTTCAGGTCCACATTGGCCAGGAACTTGCGCGTTTCGCCGCTGCCTTCGCCCTCGATATTGTCGAAGTCGCGGTAGGTTGGGATGTAGACGCCGGTGTCATTCGGTTCGGCGATGAAGGTGAGCGAGAAGCTGCCGCGCAGATTCGCAAGCGTCCAGTCCAGCGCATAGCTGGCAAATAACAACGGCCTGGTTTTGCCCGGAAGCGCTAACACAGCCTGCGATTGCTGGCGCTGTAGGCCGGTCTGCAATTTGCCCAGCAGGAGAGCGATGTAGTGTGGCGGCACGTTCTGACGCTTCAGCAGCTGCTTGGCCATTTGGGTGATCAGCTTTTGCTCGTCCGCGGTCGGCGCGCGCGCGGCCGGGCCTTGCGGGCCGAGCGCGAAATTGGTCAGCACGCCGTCCGTCGGCGCTGCGGCTCCGGCCGGCGCGGCCACTGCGCCAGTCAGCGATTCGCAGGACATCTTCTTCGGCCCCGCCGCGATGCCCTTGGCTGCGGCGCCGTCGCCATAAAGATAGTAGGCACGGCCCGGCAGGAAGTACCGTTGCGCCAGGTCCGTATTCACGCTCGCCGCTGTTGTGCTAGCCGCGATACCCGCCGCGGTGGAGGCGGATGGGAAGGCGTCGATGCTGCCGGCGGCAACGGTGGCCACTGGGCTCATGATCGCGCCGTCCTTGACGAATACCGCTTGCGGCTCGCCGGGCAGGCGCTGGACTGCTGCGTCGACCGGAGCGGCGGTGTGCGCATGTGATGCGTGCGCGCGAGGCGCCGCTGCGGCCTTGTGCGTTGGCGCGGCGGCAGCGTGCGCGCCGGCACTTGCACAGGCGCAGGCCAGCGCCGCTGCGGCCACGCGCATTAAGCGCCCCAGGTGGCGCGCGCGACGCGCAGCATATTGCGTCCGAGGACCTGCTCAATCTCGCTGGGCGCCATGCCCAGTTTGCGCAACTCGCCCGGCAGTTCACGCCACACGGATGCCGGCGCGAAGCTTGGCTTGCGCTCCGCGCTATAGCCCGCCGACGCCGGCCACCAATACGAAGGATCGAAATCGCCAGGCGGCGTATCGTCCAGATCCGGTTCGCTGACGCAGATGTCCAGGCCAACCCCAACGTGCGCGGTGCCCGCCACGTCGGCGACATAAGCGATATGGCGCGCCACATCAGTAGCGCCAGGATTCTCCTTGCCGATAAACCACGACAAGCCGGACACGCACACCACGCCACCTGTCTCCGCGCAAGCCTGGATCTGTTCATCGGTCACATTGCGCCCGTGCTGCACCAGCGTGAAGGGATTCGCGTGGCTGAACACCACCGGTTTGGTCGACGCGGCCATGATGTCCAGGCTGGACATACGCCCCGTATGCGAGCAATCCACAATAATCCCGGCGTCATTGACCGCCGCCAGCACGCGATGGCCCAGCGCGGTCAAACCCTGCGACGTGTCGTGGCATCCACCAGCCACGCTGTTATTGCGGTTGTAAGCGAAGTGCATCTGGCGTACGCCCAGCTGGGCATATAAAGCCGCCATTTCCGGCTGGTCCATCAGCGGCATCGAACCTTCCAGATCGAAGCCGATCGCCAGCTTGCCATCTGCCGCCGCCTGAATGATCTCGTCCACGGTCGATGCCAGCGCATAGCGTTCAGGATTGGCGTCGATGCGCGCACGATAGCCCGCAATCACGGACATCACCTGCGAGACCGGATTCATATCCGCCCCCACATTGAGCGAAACATAATTGACACCGGAAGCATGCAGCCGGTCGATCGGCGAAAAATCCGCATGCGGATGCTGCGGCAGGCAGTAGTGAGCGTCCCAGTTAATCATTTTTATCGTTTATATTGTGGCAGGAACCTTATGGTCGCATGAATGGCCGGGCAAGGTATACTGCTGCCTTGAACCAGTTAATGTCCACCATGTCCTTTTCCTCGCTCGGCCTTGCGCCCCCCCTGCTGAACGCCGTTGCCGCCATCGGCTACGACGCACCTACCGCCATCCAGTCCGCCGCCATTCCTGCCGCCCTGCGCGGTGAAGACGTGTTGGGCCAGGCCCAGACCGGATCGGGCAAGACTGCCGCTTTTGCGCTGCCCATGCTGCATGCGCTGCTGTCGGCGCGTTCCGGCCAGCGCAGCGGCCTGCATGGACTGGTACTGGTGCCGACGCGCGAGCTGGCGGCCCAGGTAGGGGAGGCGATCCGTACCCTGGTGCAACATCTGCCGGTACCGTTGAAAGTGTCGATTGCCTTTGGCGGCGTGTCGATCAACCCGCAGATGATGGCGCTGCGCGGCGGTACGGACATCATGGTCGCCACACCCGGCCGCCTGCTGGACCTGGTCGAACACAATGCGCTCAAACTGGACCGCTGCGCCACGCTGGTGCTGGATGAGGCGGACAAGCTGCTGGACATGGGCTTCAGCGAAGAGATTTCGCGCATCCTGTCGCTGCTGCCGGAACAGCGCCAGAACCTGTTCTTCTCCGCGACTTTCCCGCCGGCTGTGCAGACACTGGCCACGCGCATGCTGCGCAATCCCGTGCGCATCGAGACGGTGAGCGAAGAGGCGCACGAGCCGGACATCACCCAGCGCGCTATTGAAGTGGATGCTGGGCGCCGCACCCAGCTGCTGCGCCAGCTGGTGCGCGAGAATAAATGGAACCAGGTGCTGGTGTTCGTGGCGACCAAGTACGCGTCCGAGCACGTGGCCGACAAGCTGCGCCACAACGGCGTCGCTGCCGAAGCTTTCCACGGCGACTTCAGCCAGGGCGCGCGCACCGAAGTGCTGGCCGATTTCAAGTCGGGGAAAATGCACGTGCTGGTGGCGACCGACGTCGCGGCGCGCGGCATCGACATCGCGCAATTGCCGGTGGTGGTGAACTACGATTTGCCGCGCTCTCCGGCCGATTACATCCACCGCATCGGCCGTACGGGCCGCGCGGGCGCCAGCGGGCTGGCCGTGAGCTTTATTACGCCGGAGATGGAACAGCATTTCCGCCTGATCGAGAAGCGCCAGGACAAGCGCGTGGCGCGCGAGCGTGTTGCGGGCTTTGAACCGGTGACGCAGGCGCCCGCACCGGGCGCCGCTACCGATACGGCGAACGGCGGCGTCAAAGGCAAGCGCAAGAGCAAGAAGGACAAGCTGCGGGAAGCCGCCGCGGCGGTCCAAAAACCAGAGCCTTAAACCTGGTGCCAGCCACGATGTGGCTGGCACCTGCTTCACGCCGTGGGTTTACTTTTTATACGGCTGGAGAATCTCTTCGCCATCGCCGACCATCAGCACCACCAGCAGCTTGGCCGGCTTGGTCTTGCTCGCATTGCGCGACACCACGTGCGGGTGCTTCGGCGATTCGTACCAGAACTGGCCCGCCTTGTACTTCACCGGCGCCTCGCCTTCCAGTTGCGACTCCACTTCACCTTCCATCACATAGGCGAACACGGAACCCGGATGCACATGCGCTGGCGAAGACTGGCCAGGCGCGTAATTCACGGTCAGCATAATCCCGGTATGGCCCGGCGCTTCCGGCAAGGCGTGCTTTTGCAGGACGGTGGCGTTGTCGGCCGCATCATGCGCTTGCGATGGCAGGCCCACCGCAAACACAGCGGCGCCGATTGCTGCAAAAATAGCGCGTTTCAGCATGGCGGCCTCCTTACACTGCAGGGATGACGCGGAAACCGACACCGAAGCGGTTCCAGGCATTGATCGTATTGATGGCCATGGTCAGATTGACCTGCTCGGCCGGCGTGAACTCCTTGGCCATGGCGGCGTAGTCTTCGTCCGGCGCGTGGGTTTCGGACAGGCGGGTCAGCGCTTCGGTCCATGCCAGAGCAGCGCGTTCACGCGGGGTGAAGAACGGGGTTTCGCGCCATACCGACACGCCCATCAGGCGGCGTTCAGTCTCGCCGGCTTTGCGGGCGTCGGTGGAGTGCATGTCCACGCAAAAGGCGCAGCCATTGATCTGCGAAGTGCGCAGCTTGACCAGTTCCACCAGCGGTTTTTCCAGACCCAGGCTGTTGACGGCCTTTTCCAGCGCCATCATGGCTTTCATGGCTTCCGGCGATGCAGTGTAGTAGTTGATGCGTTCCATGTGAGTTCTCCTTGAAGAATTGGTGTTCGATGGAGTCCATTGTAGGGAGGCCATCGCCCTGCGAAGGGGCCAATTCCGGGAGAAATCAGGGGTCAACTTCCTGCAATTGGTCCCTCGACCAGCACCATGCGGCGGCGCAGACGGGCAGCTTCGGCCGAATCACCGGCTTTTTCGGCCCGCATGGCCTGCACATTCAGCCACGCCAGCAGGGGACGCTTCCAGCCTTGCGCGGACGCGGTTTCGACAGCCGTGTCCAGCACCGCAGGTGTGGCGCGGTTGGCGCGGAACACGGCCCCGGCTGCGACCAGGCGCGATAGTGGATCGGGAATGGCCGCCACGGCTTTCGCGGCGGCTTCGTCGCCACCGGCCGCCAGCACGGCGCGCTGGGGTTCGGGCAGCAGGGCCGCCTCGGACGCTTGCGCGCGGCCGGCAATATAGTTTGCGTAAGCTGCGTCGGCCGGGCTGGCGTCGGCGCGCAGGGCTTCGAAGCCGGGGCACTCGCCAAACGATAGCGCTGCCACGCGCGCGGCGCAGCGCGCCAGTTCGATGCGGATGATCAGTTCCACCTTGCCGGTGCTGGCGATCTGCTCGCGGGCGCGTGCGAATTCAGTCTTCTCGACATTGTCCTTGCCGGACAGGTAGGCCGCCTGCGCCCGTTCCAGCGACTGGTGGGCATTCATCTGCCAGTCCGGCACGCGCGGGCCGCCGCCGCAGGCGGAGAGCAGGACTGCGCTACAGATCAGGAGTCGTTTCATGGCAGCTTGATCTCCGTATCGCGTTTGAATGGCCATTTGCGGTTGATCTCATTGACCAGTTGTTCGATCTGCCGCAGATTGCTGTCGATCTCCGCCCGTAGCGTGCCCAGGTCTTCGGTGGCGGCACGGGCGTTCTTGCCGACCACCTGGGCATCAGCCAGGATGGCGTCCATTTTCTTCAGGCTGGTGCGGGCGTCGGCCAGCAGGCCGTTCAACTGCACGATGGTGGCCTGCGCATCGGTGGCGATGCCTTTGTCGCCGAACACACGGCGGTCCGCATTGCCTACCAGGCTGTCCGCCTTGACGATCAGGGAATTCGCATTGCGCAGCAGTTCGCGCGCCTTCTGGTCTTCTCCGGTCAGCAGGCCAAAGGCGCCGCCGGGACCATTCAGCTTTTCCGTCGCGCCCTGCAGGTTGCGCAGGCTGGCGCCCAGCGGACCTTCATTGGCGGTGAGGGCGCTCAGGTTTTCCAGCACATCCTTCGCAGCCTGCACCACTTTCGGAATCTCGGAGGCTGTATCGCCGACCAGCAGGCCGCGTTCGGCGTTGTCCGGCAAAGGGGGATCGGTCGGGATGCCGGAGAAGGCACGCAGCCGCGCGCCGCCCACCAGGCCTTTTTCCAGCGTGAAGATGCTGCTGGTGCGCAGCCAATGCGCATCCTTTTGCGGAACGTCGATCAGCACGCGCGCCTTGCCTTGCGGGCTCAGTTCAATGCGCTGCACGCGGCCGATGGGGAAGCCGGCGAAGGTCACGTCCATGCCCACGGTCACGCCTTCGGAATCGTCGGCGGTCAGCACCAGCCGCTGCGTCGCTTCGAAAGCGCCGCGTGCGTACATCAGGTAAAGCACCGTGCCGACCAGCAGCACGCCCAGCAGGATCAGGAGCAGCAGCGCCTTGAATTCCGCGTTGCGTACCGGCGCCGGTTCGGGTTGTGTGGTGTCGTTCATATCAGTAGTAGTTCCCCATCAGCGAAGCCGTTTCGATCAGCAGGATCACGGCAAACATGCGCACCATGTCCGCCAGCCCGTGCGCCACGCCGCGGCGGCGCAGCAATGGATTGGCGGCGCCCGTGTAATAGGAAGATGCCAGCGGAATCACCGCCACGGCCATACTGAAGAACACGATCTTCAGCCACAGGATCAGGGCCACGGCGGGTTCGAAGATTTGTCCCACCACGCGCGTGTAGCCGGGCAAGGCCCAGGGCGTGAAGCCATAGATCACCAGATAGGCCAGGACCAGCGTCGTCACGCAGCTCACGGCGGCCAGCAGCCACACCGCGAACATGCCCGCCGCGGCGCGCGGGAAGAATTGCGTACGCAGCGCGAGATGCGGCTCCAGCTGTTCGCCGGCGGCGCGCTGCTGGGCGAATTCGACCCCTGCGGGCAGGGTGGAGCGCAAGGCGACAAACAGGGCGGCCGTCAAGGGCACCAGTTCCAGCACCAGCACGCGCACCACCAGATTCAGTGCATAACGCGACAGGCCATAGCTGACGGCAGTGACCACCACGATGCGGATGATCACAAGGCTGATCAGAGAGGCCAGCATGGTGAACCAGATCAGGTTATTCGCCGTCGTCACCACGAGCTGCTCGGCGAGTGCGCGCAGGTTATCGCGCCGGTAGCTGGAAGGCAGGAAGGCGCGCGTGGTCAGCAGGGCGGCAAATTGCAGCAGCCGCCACCAGCTGGTCAGCCAGGCCTGGGCCCATAGGTGCAGACGCGGTCCGGACGAGGAATGCGATGCATGAGCGTTCATATTGCGATATTAGCATCAACAATCGCATCTGCGACGGCCCGCACGCGAGCGCTGCGCGCCAGGTCGGCGTGCATCACCAGGTAGACGTCGTAGCGGTGCTCGCGCTCCGGCCAGATGCGGCGCAGTCCGGGCAGCTTGGCCGCGATGTGGATGGGCAGTTCGCCGATGCCGATGCCGGCCTGCACGGCTTCCAGCAGCACCATGCCGGTGTTGACTTCCATGGCCACACGGGCGTTGGTGATGGGCTCTCCGCCCAGCTTTTCGCCTTGCCGCGCGGTGACGCTGCTGTGGTAGATCACCAGGTCGTGGCCTGCGAAGCCGGTACCGGGTTCTCCGCGTGTTGCGATGTAGGCGGGCGTGGCGTACAGCCCCGCCACGCGCTTGCCGAGGTGGCGCGAGATCAGGTCGGGACTGGTCGGACGCACGGTGCGTACCGCCAGGTCGGTTTCGCGGCGCGTGAGGCTGGACAGCTGGGTGTTCACTTCCAGCACGATGCGGATGTCCGGATGCTGCTCGTGCAGGCGGCGCATGGCTTCCATCACGAAGGCGTGGCTGATGGTGTCCGTAGTCGCCACGCGCACCGTGCCTGAAAGCCGGTTGTCGATGCCGGACATTTCCCGTTCCAGCTGCAGCGCCGCTTCCTCCATCTGCATGGCGGAGCGGCAGGCGATTTCGCCGGCCGGCGTGGCGACGTAGCCGGAGGGCGTGCGCAGAAACAGCTTGGCGTTCAGCGCCTTTTCCATGGCGTTGAGGCGGCGGCCGACCGTGGCCTGGTCGATATCGAGCAGGGCGGCCGCACCGCGCAGCGTGCCGGCGCGGTAGATGGCGAGGAAGATGCGGGTGTTGTCCCAGTCCATTTTGGCTCCTGGATGCATTTTTGCATCAGAGTGCTGATGGTATGCATGTTTACTGCATCAGGCAAGTGCGCGCATCATTGCGGCATGCTGATATTTACGCTTGCCATAGGCTTCGTGATGGCCATGATCGACGTCACGGCCGTCAATACCGCGCTTGGCGCCATCGCCGCTGACCTGGATGTGCCGTTATCGGGCCTGGTCTGGGTGGTGGACGGCTACACGCTGACTTTTGCCGCGCTGCTGCTGGCTGGCGGCGCTCTGGCTGACCGTTTCGGGCCGCGCCAGGCCTACCAGGGCGGCTTGTGCCTGTTCCTGCTGGCTTCCGTGCTGTGCGCGCTGGCGCCTGCCGGTGGCGCGCTGGTGGCTGCGCGCCTGCTGCAAGGCGCGGGCGCGGCGCTGTTCATGCCGAGCTCTTTGAGCCTGCTGACGCATACCTTTGACAATCCGCAGCAGCGGGCGCGCATGGTCGCCATCTGGTCGGCACTGGTGGGCGTGGCGGCGACGGCTGGGCCGCTGGTGGGCGGTCTGCTGGTGCAGGGCTTCGGCTGGCGCGCGGTGTTCTGGATTAATGTGCCGGTGGGCTTGCTGGGCATCGCACTGGCGCAGTGGCGCGTGCCGGCGCCGGCGGCTTCTCCGCGTCAGCTTTCGCTGTTCACCCATGCGCTGGGTGTGGCGACGCTTGGCGCGCTGAGTTTTGTGCTGATTGAGGGGCAGGCGCGCGGCTGGACCTCTGCGGCGGTGCTGAGCGCCGTGGTGGCCGCGCTGGTGCTGGGCGGCGCGCTCTGGCTGCGCGAGCGGCGCAGCGCGCATCCCATGCTGCCGCGCGCCTTGTTTGCTTCGCCTTCGTTCGGTGCGGCGGTGGTGACGGGCTTCCTGATTAATTTCAGTGTGTTCGGCCAGCTGTTCCTGCTGAGTCTTTTCCTGCAGCAGGCGCAGGGGAGGGATGCACTGCATACCGGGCTGTTGCTGCTGCCGATGATGGCGTCCAGCACGCTGACCAATTTTTTGTCCGGACGGGTGATGGGGCGGTTCGGGACACGCGGTCCGCTGCTGGGCGGTCTGGTTGCTGCGGCAGCGGTGGCCGTGTTGCTGATCGGGGCGCGGGCGGATACGCCTTATGCCTTGATTCTCGCCGGGGCGATGGCTATTTTCTTCGCGATCGGCATTTCGATTCCGGCGATGACCAACACCGTCATGCAGGCTTCCGGACGTGAACATGCCAATAGCGCTGCGGCGGCGTTGAATGCCAACCGGCAGGTGGGGGCGCTGGTTGGGGTGGCGGTGATGGGTGTGATCCTGCACGCGGCGCCGGCGTGGGATACGCGGCTTGCGCTGGGTTTCTGCGCTATTGCCTTGTCCTATGCCAGCGCTGCGCTTCTGGTCTGGCGCCGCATCCGGGCCGGCGCGGAGGCCGCGCCGGGGGCCGCCACGTCAGCGCTGGTAACGGCGGATCATTGATCCGCCCTACGCGGCTTCTGGTCTGGCGCCGCATCCGGGCCAGCGCGGAGGCCGCGCCGGGTGCCGCCACGTCAGAACAGCTGCTCGCGCCAGGCGATCAGGTCGGCGATGGTTAGGATGGGCATGCCGTGCAAGGCGGCGAAGCGCTCGATCTGCTCGCCGCGCATCATGGTGCCATCGGGATTCATCAGCTCGCACAGCACGGCTGCCGGCGACAGGCCCGCCAGCACGGCCAGGTCGACCGAGCCTTCGGTATGGCCGGCGCGGGCCAGTACGCCGCCTGGCGTTGCGCGCAGGGGGAAGACGTGGCCGGGGCGCACCAGGTCCGAGGGCCGGGCATCAGGTGTAGTGGCGGCGCGAATGGTGGTCACGCGGTCGGCAGCTGAAACGCCCGTGGTTACACCTTGGCGGGCTTCAATCGACACGGTGAATGCAGTGCCGAAGCGGCTGCCGTTTTCCGAAGCCATCGGCGGCAGCTCCAGCTCGCGTACGCGCTCGGCAGACAAACACAGGCAAACAATACCGCTGCATTCGCGGATCATGAGCGCCATGGTTTCGACGGTCAGGCGGTCGGCCGCGACAATCAGATCGGCCTCGTTCTCGCGGTCCGCATCATCGAGCAGGACCACGGGCACGCCCGCGCGCATGGCATCCAGCGCTGCGTGAACACGAGTGGAAAGGTCAGTGGAAGTATCAAACATAGGAAACGCTCCTCGCAAAAGTAAATGGCGAAAAACGCTCCAGGGCAAGCGAACAGGCGCAACAACCCAAACCGCGCAAGGCGGCAGGGAAGCAAGCACACATCTTCTTTCATCCGGACTATGACCGTCGGCCCTGGCCTCTCACCAGGTCTGCTGACCCTGCACAGGACTGCGCAGGCGCTCGCGGGCTCGGTCGCAAGCGACCATACCGCCGGTGGGGAATTTCACCCCGCCCCGAAGACGTAAAAATCCCACGGCAACGTGCCGTGAGCCCGAGGATTGTAGCAGGACGGCGCAAATCTGGTATCGTAAGAAAATGTCAACCTTGCCGATGCCCATGAACCGACTGAAAGCCGTACTCGCCACCGCGCTTTTGAGCTGCTCCCTGCTCACGCATGCAGAAATCAATCCGACCGACCCGCTGCCCGTTTCGCCGCAAGTTCGCGTCGGCAAACTGCCGAATGGACTCACTTACTACATCCAGCGCAATCCCAAGCCGCAGCAAAGGGCGGAGCTGCGCCTGGCCGTGCGCGCCGGTTCCATTCTCGAAGACGACGATCAGCAAGGCCTGGCTCACTTCACCGAGCACATGGCCTTCAACGGCTCTACCCATTTCAAGCGCCACGAGCTGGTGTCCTGGCTGCAGTCGATCGGCGTGAAGTTCGGCGCCGACCTGAATGCCTACACTGGCGTCGACGAAACGGTGTATATGCTGCCGATTCCGGTGGACCGCAAGGAAAACCTCGATAAAGGCCTGCTGGTGCTGGAAGACTGGGCCGGCGGCGTGCTGTTCAACGATGCGGACGTCGATAGCGAACGCAATATCGTGCTGGAAGAACTGCGCCTCGGCCGCGGCGCCACCGACCGCATGAACAAGATCCTGATGCCCAAGTTGTTCAACGGCTCGCGCTACGCCGACCGCCTGCCGATCGGCAAGGCCGAGATCCTGCGCAGCTTCAAGCCGGAGACGATCCGCCGCTTCTATCACGACTGGTATCGCCCGGACCTGATGGCCGTCTTCGTGGTGGGGGATATCGATCCGGCCGAAACGGAAAAGCTGGTGATCAGCCATTTCAGCAACTTGAAGAATCCTGAAAACGAGCGTCCGCGTACCTATGCTGAAATTCCGGAGCGCACCAAGTCCGAAGCGCTGGTGATCACGGACAAGGAAGCGACCACCAACGTGTTGCACATCCGCTACCCGATCCTGCACAAGCCGGAAGGCAGCACCTTCGGCGAATACCGCGAGCGCCTGGTCGAGAACCTCGGCGCGCTGATGCTGAGCCAGCGCATCACGGAATTGACACAGCAAGCCAACCCGCCATTCATCCAGGGCGGCAGCAGCATGGGCCGTGTGGTGCGCGGTTATCGCTCCTTCAGTTCCGTGGCGCTGCTGGGCCGCGATGGTCCACTGCCCGCCATCAATGCGCTGGTGCAGGAGGGCGAGCGCGTGCGCCAGTTCGGCTTCACGCCGGCGGAACTGGACCGCGCCAAGAAAGCCATGCTGCGCAATATCGAGCGCCTGTACAACGAGCGAGATAAGTCCGATTCCTCGATGTACGTGTCGGAATACCTGCGCAACTTCCTGGAAGGCGAGTCGATGCCCGGCATCGAGAACGAATTCAAGTACGTCAACGAGATCGTGCCGACCGTGACGCTGGATGAAGTCAACGCCAGCCTGCGCAAGTCGATTCCGGAAGGCCAGACCAAGCTGGTGATCTACATGGGCAGCGACAAGACCGATGCGCCGCCTGCCAGCACGCTCCTGACCGCCGTCGACGCCGCTGAAAAAGTCACCGTTACGGCGCGTGAAGACAAGGCCTACACGGCAAGCCTGATGCCGGTCATGCCGAAGCCAGGCAAGATCGTGAAGGAAACAGCGAATAAAACGCTGGGCACGACGGAACTGACCCTGTCCAACGGTGCCCGCGTCATCCTGAAACCGACCGATTTCAAGAACGATCAGGTGCTGATGAGCGCCGTGCGCTTCGGCGGCCAGTCGCTGTTCGAGGAAGCGGATATTTTCAATTCGCGCTACACCAGCACCATCATGGCGCAGATGGGCGTGTCCACCTTTACGCCGCTGGATTTGCAGCGCACCCTGGCCGGCAAGACCGCCAACGTCGGCACGTCGCTGGGCGCCCTGACGGAAGGGTTGAGCGGGAATTCCGGCAGCGCGGATGTGGACACCATGCTGCAGCTGGTGAATCTCGAATTCACCCATCCGCGCCGCGACGAAGCGCTGTTCCAGTCCTTCATCGGCAAGCAGCAGGATCTGGCGCGCAACAGCCTGTCGCGCCCCGAGTCCGTGCTGCTGGATACGATGCGCAGCACCTTGTACGGCAACCACCCGCGTATTGCGCTGGTGCCGCGTGCGGAGGAGTACGAAGGCATCAATCTCGACCGCGTCATCAATATCTACAAGGAGCGCTTCAGCAGTGCGCGCGGGATGACCTTCTTCATGGTCGGCAGTTTCGACGTGGCCAAGGTTAAGCCGCTGATCGCGACTTATATCGCCAGCCTGCCGGGCGGCGAGATTGCGCACAACTTCAAGGATCGCGGCGTGCGTGCGGTGCGCGGCGTGGTGAAGAAGGAAGTGCATCGCGGCCACGAAGCCAAGAGCACCATCAATCTTACTTTCGCCGGCGACGCAAAGTATTCGGAAGACGAGCAAATGCGTCTGAGCGCCATGGTGGAAGTGCTGAACATCAAGCTCACCGAAACGCTGCGCGAAAAGCTGGCGCTGATTTACGGCGGCGGTGCGGGCGGTACCATGGCGCGCTACCCATTCGGCAACTACACCATCACGATCAATCTGCCGACCGGCCCGGAAAACGTGAACAAGGTGCTGGAGGCGACCTTCGCCGAAATCCGCAAGCTGCAGGACGAAGGCCCGGATGCAGCCGACCTGGCCAAGGTGAAGGAGAACTGGATCAACAATCATCGCCGCGCCGTGCGGGAAAACGCTTACTGGATCAGCGCACTGCAGAGCATGTACATCAATGGCACCGATCCGTCGGTCATCCTGCGTCACACGGAACGCGTGAATGCACTGGCACCGGCCGATCTGCAAGCCGCCGCCAGGCGCTATTTCGATTTCAGGAATTACGTGCAAGTGGTGCTGTATCCGGAATCGAAGCAGGAGCAGAAACCGGAGCAGAAAGCGGAACCTGATAAACTGCCGCCTGGTTAATTTTCGTGCAGTAGTAAAAGTGGCAATGATGGCAGAACAGCAGGAGGCGCAGGGCTTCCGACCGGACCTTGCGCGCTGGCGCCATCTGCTGCATCCAGCATGGCTGGCGCAGTTGCTGGAAGGGCGCCCCGTGCTGGCGGCGCCGCGTGGTACCTGGCGCCTGTTCGAAGTCGGCTGCGGCAGCGAGGAAGCATTCCGCCGCGCGCACATTCCCGGCGCCGCCTATCTGGATACCAACCGTCTCGAAATCCAGCCCCTATGGAACAAGGTTTCCGATGATGCCTTGCACGCGCTGCTGCTGGAACACGGCATCCGCCACGACACCACCGTTATTCTGTATGGCCGCAGTTCGTTGGCCGCCGCGCGCGCCGCGCATCTGATGTTGTACGCCGGCGTCACCGACGTGCGCCTGCTCGATGGCGGTTTCGATGCATGGCAGCGCTCCCATTATCCGGCGGAGCAGGGCGCCAGCGCGCAGATCGAAGCGGTTAACAGCTTTGGCGCGCGGTTCCCCGCACGGCCCGACTTTCTGATCAATACCGATGAGGCGAGGGCCCTTCTCCAGAGGGAAGACGCGGTGCTCGTGAGCATCCGAACCTGGCGTGAGCACGTAGGAAAAACTTCGGGGTATAGTTATATTGAAGGAAAGGGGGACATCCCCGGTGCGCGTTGGGGCCGTGCAGGCAAGGATGGTGATGTGCACAGCATGAGCGAGTATCACCATGCGGACGGCACGATGAAGCCTGCGGTCGAGATTAGCCGGTTATGGCGGGAAGCGGGCATCCATTCCGGCCAGCAAACGGCTTTCTACTGCGGCACCGGCTGGCGCGCCTCGCTCGCATTCTTTTACGCTTGGTTGATGGATTGGGAGCGCATCAGCGTCTACGATGGCGGCTGGTGCGAATGGAGCCGGGACCCCGGCAATCCTGTGATACGGAAAGCAGGCTAACCATGAGCAAACGCGGCACCAGACTGGAACACGACCGATTTGATGCCGCCCGCAGCGTGGAAAGCCTGCCGGGTCCGCACGGTTGGCCAGTCGTCGGCAACATCGCCCGCATGGATGCGATGCACTTCCACCGCACCCTGGAACAATGGGCCGTCGAATACGGCCCGATCTACAAATTCCGCTTGATGAACCGCACTTTCGTGGCCACTGCGCGCCGCGAAGACGTCAGCTACATCCTGCACGAAAGGCCCGAACTGTGGCGCCGCACCGAGCGCTCCACCACCACGCTGGAAGAAGTGGGTGCGCGCGGCCTGTTCACCGCGGAGGGCGAAGAATGGCGCCGCCAGCGCAAGCTGGTGATGCATGCGCTCACGCCGGAAGTGATCCACCGCTTTTATCCTACTTTGATCGCGATGACGGAGCGCCTGCACCGGCGCTGGATGGCTGCCGTGGATGCCGGCCGCCAGCCGAATATCCTGCGCGACCTGAAGGCTTATGCGCTGGACGTGACGATCGGCCTCTCCATGGGGCAGGACCTCAACACGCTGGAGCACGAAGACAATCCACTGCAGCGCGATATCGAATTCCTGTTCAACCGCGTGGCGCGCAGGCTCACCTCGCCGATCGAATACTGGCGCGCTTTCAAGCTGCCGGTGGACCGCGAAACGGATGCAGCCGTCGTGCGGGTACGGAACGCGGTGGCAGGATTTGTCGAACGTGCGCGCATGCGTCTCGCGGCCGTGCCCGCGCTGCGCGAAAAGCCATCCAATATGCTGGAAGCGATGGTGGTGGACCGTGATGCGCCGGGCTCCGGTATGACGGATGAAGACCTGATCGGCAATGCCGTGGTGATGGTGTTCGCTGGCGAAGACACCACCTCCAACACCATTGCCTGGCTGGTGCATCTGCTGTCCGGCGCCCCGCTGGCCATGGCGCGGCTGGCCGAGGAAGCGGCGTCGGTGCTGGGTCCCTTCACGGTGCTGCGTGATTACCGCCTGCTGGACAAGCTACCCTGGCTGGACCTGTGCACGCGCGAAGCCATGCGTATCAAGCCTGTGGCGCCCATGCTCGGCTTCGAGCCGACGGTCGATCTGGTCCTGGGCGATGTGCATCTGCCGGCGGGAATTGTCGTCTTCCCTCTGATGCGCCACGCATTCAAACTCGATACGCCGCTGCCGGATGCGGAGCGCTTCCTGCCCGAACGCTGGCTGGAAGCGGCGCACAAGGAAGCACCGGATGATCCCTCGCGCAAGCTGCTGCCCTTTGGCGGCGGGCCGCGTTTCTGTCCGGGGCGCTATCTGGCGATGACGGAAATCCGCCTGGTCGTTTCCATGCTGGCGCGCAGCTTCTCGCTGGTGCCGGTACGCGATGCGGCGCCCGTCGAAGAACTGTTTACCTTCACGATGACCCCCAGTGCGCTGCCGGTGCTTTTGCAGCGGCGCACCCTGTGATAGTCTTGCGCGCAGACCAACCACAATGAGGGGTGCAACTTGAAGAAAGTTCTTATCGCGATTGTCGTGATCGTGGCCGCCGTGCTCGGCCTGGCATTGACCCAGCCGGATAGCTTCACCGTGCAGCGCAGCGCCACCATCAAGGCGCCGCCGGAAAAAATCATCGGCTACATCAACGACTTCCACCAGTGGGCCGCCTGGTCGCCATGGGAAAAGCTGGACCCGAACATGAAGCGCACTTTCGAAGGCCCGGTCAGCGGCCAGGGCGCGGTGTATGCCTGGATCGGCAATGATGAAGTGGGCCAGGGTCGCATGGAAATCACCGAGAACTCGCCGCCGTCCAAAGTCGTGATCAAGCTCGATTTCATCAAGCCCTTCAAATCCACCAACCAGGCCATCTTCGCGCTGCAGCCGCAAGGCGACAGCACCGTGGTCACCTGGACCATGAACGGCCCCAGCCAGTTCATCACCAAGCTGATGACCGTGTTCGTCAGCATGGACAAGATGATCGGCAAGGACTTCGAGCAGGGCCTGTCCCAGCTGAAGGCAGTGGCGGAGAAGTAAGATGCGTCGCCTGGCCTTGCTCCTGGGCTTCTTGTGCAGCGCGGTGTGGGCGCAGGCCGGCCAGCCGGCGCCCGTGCCCACCTCGCGCCTGGACGACAAAGTCATCCAGGACGCGATCAAGGCCACCGTCGCGGAAATGCCCAAGCTGCCGCCGCCGGATGCAAAGGCGGATTTCAGCGCCGGCGCATCCGCTCCCGGCACCTTCGGCACCAGCCAGGCCGCGATCGATCGCGCCTTTGAAGATGCTGTCGTGGAAAGCTGCTGGGGCGGCGGGGCGCTCAAGCACAATCCGCCCGTGGTTTCGGTGGCCGGCGTACCGATCGTGCTGGGTGGATTGCTCGCGCTGCCCCATGTGTTTTACGCCGCAGCAAACGGGAAATGCAAATAATTTAGGCGGGATATACTGTAGTTATCAACTACGGGAGCCGCCATGAAAACCGTCTCGCTCCGCCTGCTCGCCGCTGTGGCGGCTATCGCCACCAGTTGCGCCACGGCTGCTCCCCTGCGCAATGACCATCCCATCGTCGGCACCTGGCGCTTCGTGCTGCCGGACGGTTCCTGTCACGAAATCTACCGCATACGGCCGGACGGCACGGCGCTCATCACCAGCGCACATGAAGTGGCCGAATCGGAATTCAATATCGAAGACCAGCCGGATACCGAAGGCTATTACCAGTCCGACGACAAGATCGTGAAGGACAACGGCAAGGAAGACTGCACCGGCGAAATCACCAAAGTGGGGCACGTGATCAAGAGCTTCATCCTGTTCCACCCATCCGGCAATATGTTCCTCATGTGCCAGAAAAAAGATACGGACAGCTGCATCGGCCCCTTCGTGCGCGTGAAGGGCAGTGAAACTTGAAACCCGGCGGATCGATGATCCGCCCTACGAGCGGCGTGGTAGGGCGGATCAATGATCCGCCGCATCTCGCCAGGCGCCGGGATTCATGCCGGACCACTCGCGGAAGGCGTGATTGAAGGCGCTTTGCTCCTGGTACCCGAGCAGGAAGGCAATATCCACCAGGCTTAATCCCGGCTGCCGCAAATAATCGCGCGCCAGAGCAAAACGCGCCTGGTCCAGCACCTGCTGGAAACTGGCTCCCGCTTCCGACAGCTTGCGCTGCAGCGTGCGCGGCGTCAGCTTCAAATCTTGCGCCACAGACGCCAGCCGCACCTGTCCCTGCGACAGGCGGCGCACCACCGCCGCGTGTACCTGGCTCACGATGCCCGCGTCGGGCTGGGCGCGCTGCTTCAGCAAATGTTCCGCATGCTGCTGCAATACCGGGTACAGGCTGACATCCGCATTCGGCACCGGCCAGGCCAGCATGGCTGCGTCGAAGCTGGCCGTGTTGGATGGTGAACCGAAGCGGGGCAGGGCGCCAAACACGCGCACATATTCGGCATACCCGGCCGGATCGCCGCCATCGTGCATCAGCTCCAGTTCCGCTGCGGGCAGCGTGCTCCCCGCCAGCCAGTTGCCGAAAGTGCGGATGCCGGCGAACACGCTGTCGGCCAGGTGACGCCGCGTAGCCGGATAGTTGCTGTGCCAGGTGTAGTGGGCTTTGCCGCCGCGGATTTGCAGCTCGGAGCGGCCCAGGTCATGCGCCAGCTGTTCGTAGCGCATGGTCTGCTCGAAGGCCTGGCCGAAATCGCGGCAGCTGAGCAGAATCAGGCCATACACGCTGTAGGTGCCCATCTTCACGCGCTCGCCCACGTGCAGGCCAAAGTGCGGATCGCCGGCCAGTGCCGCTGCGACGTCGAGCAGACGCACGTAATCGTCCGCCGGCAGGGACTCCGGCAGCGGATCGAGGGCGGACGAGGCCAGCCCGGCTGTCTGCGCCAGCGCCGTGGCGCCCACGCCACGCGCGGCGGCCGCCTCCAGCAATGGCTGCAGATAGGAGCCCGCCACACGGGCAAGACTGGCATGATCGAACAAGTCAGCTGGCATGAAAGCGCAAGACCGGGTCTTGCCGGTCGGATTAATCTTCTTGCACTGAGTATAACAAGGGACAAGCATGAGAAGATGGAACGGTTGGGGCGACGACACAATTGACTTTCCGCTGCACGCCGATGCGCTGGCCTTCCTCGCCCAGCGCGTGGGCGCGGGCCAGCCGGTGCAGGACGCCAGCTTCGAACAAGCCTGCGCCACGCTGCCGCCACCTCGGCTGGCGCCGCACCGTCTGATCGACACCCGTCCCGAAACCCGCCTGCGCAATGCGCTCGGCCAGAGCCTGCCGGACTGGCTGCGCCTGCGCTTTGGCCGCATTGGCGCCGCGCCGGATGGCGTGGCTTATCCCGAAAGCGCGGACGACGTGCGCGCGCTGCTCGACTACGCCCGCGAGCATGGCGTGGCCTTGATACCGCAGGGCGGCGGCACCAGCGTGGCGGGACACCTGACCGCGCCGGAATCCGCCCCCGCCGTGCTGGTGGTGAACATGACGCGCATGAGCCATCTGCATTACCTGGACAAGGAAGCGCAGCTGGCCACCTTCGGCGCCGGCGTGTTTGGGCCGGACCTGGAAGCGCAGTTGCGAGCCCACGGTTATATGCTGGGCCACTTCCCGCAGTCCTTCGAATACTCGACCTTGGGTGGCTGGGTGGTCACGCGCTCTTCCGGCCAGCAGTCCCTGCGCTACGGGCGCATCGAGCAGATGTTTGCCGGCGGCGTGGTCGAAACGCCGAAAGGCAAGCTGGAGATCCCGACTTTCCCGGCATCGGCGGCAGGTACGGACTTGCGCGAGATGGTGCTGGGCTCCGAAGGCCGCATGGGCATCCTGACCGAGGCTACGGTGCGCGTGACGCCGGTGCCGGAACACGAATCCTTCCACGCCGTATTCTTCCCCAGCTGGCAGCAGGCGGAAGCCGCCGTGCGCGCGCTGGCGCAGGGCAAACTGGGGCTGTCCATGCTGCGCCTGTCGAATCCACTGGAGACGGTGACCATGCTGGCGCTGGCGGGCCATAAGCGTCTGATCGGTGCGCTGGAAGCCTGGCTGCGCTGGCGCGGCTGTGGCGAAGGCAAGTGCATGCTGATGATTGGCGTTAGCGGTGGACGTGCGCAATCAAAAGCCGCGCTGCGTTCCGCACTGGCGCTGTGCCGCGCGCAGGACGGCGTGCATGTAGGCCGCCGCATGGGCGATAAATGGAAGGAAGGACGCTTCCGCAATGTCTACCTGCGCAATGCGGCCTGGCAGCAGGGCTATGTGATCGACACGGTGGAAACGGCGGTGGACTGGCCGCGCGTGGGCACGATGATGCGCGCGGTCGAACATGCCGCCACGCGCGCGCTGGAGGGGCTGGGCGAGAAGGTGCATGCGTACACGCACGTGTCGCATTTGTATGCGCAGGGAGCCAGCGTCTACACCACCTTTGTGTACCGCCTGGCGGGCGACTTCGAACAGAATATGGAGCGCTGGCGCGCGTTGAAGCATGCGGTCAGCATGGCGATTGTCGACAATGGCGGCACCATCAGCCACCAGCATGGCGTGGGCAGCGACCATGCACCGTATCTGCCGGCGGAGAAGGGCGCTGCAGGCATCGCGGCCATGCAGGCGCTGTTCCGCCACTTCGACCCGCAAGGCATCATGAATCCAGGGAAGCTGGTGCAGCCATGATGAACCCGAACGACCGGGTCGGACCCAAAGGGTCAGACCCTGATGCCGCGGAAGCCGGGGTCGGACCCTCCGGGTCTGACCCGATGTTAGGGGTCATGCCGGCAGCACACTGGCGCCCGGCTGGGCGCGAGCTGCTGGCTGACATGCTGGCGCTGGAATGGGATTTGCTGATTATCGGCGGCGGCATCACGGGCGCAGGCATCCTGCTGGAAGCCTCGCGCCGCGGCTTGCGTGCGCTGCTGGTGGAGCAGCGCGACTTCGCCTGGGGCACCTCCAGCCGCTCATCCAAACTGGTGCACGGTGGCTTGCGCTACCTGAAGGAAGGCCAGTTTTCGCTGACGCGCGAGTCTGTGCATGAGCGCGAGAGCCTGCTGCGCGAGGCCGCCGGGCTGGTCGAGCCGCAAAGCTTTGCCTTCGGCGACTATGAGGGTCGCAAGCCGGGCCGGCGCTCCATGCTGCTTGGTCTGGCCATCTACGACCGCATGGCGGGACAGCGCGAGCGCCACTACCACGAGCGTGAGGCCTTCCTGCAAATGGCGCCGCACATCCGCACCGAGGGCCTGCGCGGCGGCATCTGCTACCACGACGCCAAGACCGACGATGCGCGCCTCGTCATGCGCGTGCTGCACGAGGCGCAGCAGCACGGCGGCGCGGCCTTCAATTACTTGTCTGTGCAATCACTGCGGCGCGAAGGCGGCACGGTGCGCGGCGCTGTGCTGCGCGATGAACTGACGCAAACCATGCAAACGGTGCGGGCCAGAGCGACCATCAGCGCCACCGGCGCCTGGGCCGACCTGCTGCGCGCACACAACGGCGCCAAGCCGCGCCTGCGTCCCCTGCGCGGCAGCCATCTCGTGCTGCCTGCGTGGCGGCTGCCGCTGGCGCAGGCGGTCAGCCTGATGCATCCGCGTGACGGCCGCCCGGTGTTTGCCTTCCCGTGGGAGGGCGTGACTCTGGTGGGGACAACGGACGTCGACCACAGCGCGCACCTGTCGCGCGAGGCCGCCATCACGCAGGAGGAAACCGACTACCTGCTGGCCGCGCTGCACGACCAGTTTCCTACGCTGGGCCTGAGCGAGCAGGACGTGATTGCGACATACGCCGGCGTGCGCCCGGTGATCGATACCGGCAAGTCCGATCCATCGAAAGAGGCGCGCGATCACGCGCTGTGGCTGGAGGATGGCCTGCTGACCGTCACCGGCGGCAAGCTGACCACCTTCCGTGTCATCGCGCTGGATACGCTGAAGCACGCCAGGCCGCTGCTGCCGGAGTGGCAGGCAGACCTGGCGCCGCAGCCGATCTTCCGCAATACGGCGCCGCTGAACCACGGCCTGCATCTGCCGGCGGGCCAGGCGCATCGTCTGGAAGGACGCTATGGCGCGCAGGCGCAGGCGCTGGCCGAAGCCGCGCGTGAAGACGAGCTGCAAGTCGTGCCCGGCACACAAACCCTGTGGGCGCAGCTGCGCTGGGCGGCGCGCCATGAGGCGGTGCTGCGGCTGGACGACCTGCTGCTGCGGCGTACGCGCCTCGGCATTCAGCTGCGCGGCGGCGGTGCGGACATCATGCCCCGCGTGCGGGCCATCTGCCAGCCGGAATTAGAGTGGTCCGACGAACGCTGGACTGCCGAAGAGGCGGCATATCTGGCATTATGGAAGAATCATTACAGCTTGCCGCGAGAGCGAGCATAAGAGACGACATGTCCGAATCCTATATCCTGTCCATCGACAATGGAACGCAGAGCGTGCGCGCCTTGCTGTTCGACCTGCACGGCAACCTCGCCGCCAAGACGCAAGTCCACCTGGAGCCTTACTACTCCGATCACCCTGGCTGGGCCGAGCACAAGGCCGAAGGCTACTGGCAGGCGGTGTGCCTGGCCTGCCAGCGCCTATGGGCCACCACCAGCATCAGCAGATCGCAGGTGAAAGGCGTGGCCGTGACCACGCAGCGCGGCACGGTGGTCAACGTGGACAGCGAAGGCAAGCCGCTGCGTGCGGCCATCACCTGGCTGGACCAGCGCCGCACCGAGCAGGTGCCGCCGCTGGGCGGCTTATGGAAAGCCGCGTTCAAGGTGGCGGGCGTGGACGGCACTATCGATTATTTCCGCCGCGAGGCCGAGATCAACTGGATCAAGGCCCATCAGCCGGATGTGTGGAATCGCACGGGCAAGTTCCTGCTGCTGTCCGGCTATCTGAATTACTGCCTGAGCGGGCGTTATGCCGATTCGACCGGATCGCAAGTGGCTTACGTCCCGTTCGATTACAAGCGCCACAAATGGGCCGGTGCGCGCGACTGGAAATGGCAGGCGCTGGCGATTCGCCCCGACATGCTGCCGGAGCTGGTGGAGCCGGGTACTGTGATCGGCGTGATCACCCAGCAGGCATCCGACGAAACAGGCATCCCGCAAGGTTTGCCCCTGGTGGCTGCGGCGGCCGACAAGGCCTGCGAAGTGATTGGCGCAGGTTGCCTGGAGCCGCACATTGGTTGCCTGAGCTACGGCACCACGGCCACCATCAACACCACCAGCAAGAAGTATGTGGAAGTCACGCCCTTCATTCCGCCTTATCCGGCGGCGATTCCGGGCGCCTACAGCACCGAAGTACAGATCTTCCGCGGCTACTGGATGGTCAACTGGTTCAAGGAGCAGTTCGGCGACCGCGAGCAGGCCGTGGCGACGGAGCGTGGCATGGCGCCGGAAGCGCTGTTCGACAGCCTGGTGAATGCGGTGCCGCCAGGTTCCATGGGCCTGATGCTGCAGCCATACTGGAGTCCAGGCATCAAGGTGCCGGGACCGGAAGCGAAGGGCGCCATGATCGGTTTCGGCGATGTGCACACGCGCGCCCATATGTACCGCGCGATCCTGGAAGGCCTGGCTTACGCTCTGAGAGAAGGCAAGGAGCGCATCGAAAAACGCAGCGGCGTGCCAATCACCGAGCTGCGCGTGGCGGGCGGCGGCTCGCAAAGCGATGCAGCCATGCAGCTGACGGCCGATATCTTCGGCCTGCCTGCGGCGCGTGCGCACATCTACGAAACGTCGGGATTGGGTGCTGCGATTGCGGTCGCGGCGGGCCTCGGCTTGCACGGCAGCTTCCGCGAAGCGATCAGCGCGATGACACGGCCGGGCCGCGTGTTCCAGCCCGATCCTGCGCATCGCAAGACTTATGAGCAGCTGTACAAGCGGGTCTACCTGAAAATGTACAAGCGGCTGCAGCCGATGTACCAGGAAATCGCTGCGATCACAGGCTATCCGGAAGCGCTTTAGCGGTTGGCGACGGTCTTGATGGCGTCGAGGGCTGCACCACCGGGGCGGGTGGCGCGGACCTGATTGCGTCCGCTTTCCTTGGCCACGTACATGGCGCGGTCGGCGGCGACAAACAGGGCCTCGATATTATCGGTCGGGGTGGGGTGCAGCGTGGTCACGCCGATGCTGACCGTAATCCACGGCGAGGTTGGCGATTTCGGATGCGGCAGCTGCAGCGATTCGATATGCGCGCGAATCGACTCCGCCAGCAAGTAGGCCGAATCCGCTTCCGTCTCCGCGAACAGCAGCACGAATTCTTCGCCGCCGTAGCGCGCAGCGAGATCGGTGA
Organism: Pseudoduganella sp. RAF19; assembly: GCF_052114165.1. NCBI lineage: Bacteria > Pseudomonadati > Pseudomonadota > Betaproteobacteria > Burkholderiales > Oxalobacteraceae > Pseudoduganella > Pseudoduganella sp. RAF19. The sequence goes on from NZ_JBFREF010000001.1 coordinate 252,985, forward strand.
CGCGCAGGGCGTGGGTGCTGATGGCTTGCGCGACCTGCTGCAGGCAGACGTCGCCCTGAGCATGGCCCAGGGTGTCGTTATAGAGCTTGAAGTGGTCCACGTCCAGCACCACCAGCGACAGTGCGGCGCCGTTGCGCATGGCGCGCTGCCATTCCTTTTCCAGGAAGGTATCGAAGTGGCGGCGGTTGGCGATCTTGGTCAGCGGGTCGACCATCGCCGCGCGCTGCAGCGCATCTTCGGACAGCTTGTGGTGGGTGATGTCGTGCAGCAGGCCGATGAACAGCGGCTGGCGCAGGAACATCGGCGTCAGCGTCAGGTCCATGCACACGGACTTGCCGGTGCGGTGGCGGATGATCACTTCGCGCGTGCCGTGGCTATGCGCCGTATCCGGCGAGGCAGTGTAGCGCGAGAAGTATTCCAGGTATTCCTGCGCCACCAGAGGATTCAGCAGGTCGGAAATCGATTTGCCCGCCAGCTCGTTGGTCATATAACCCAGATAGCCGTCGCAAGCCGGATTGGTGAACTGAATGCGTCCATCCGGCTCGATGATCATCAAGCCTTCGGCCATATTGTTGACGATGGTGCGCAGGCGTTCCGCCTGTTCCTGCTGGCTCTCGGTAGCGAAGCGGATCTGCAGCTGGGTGCGCACACGTGCGCACACTTCGGCCATGCGCAGCGGCTTGCTGATGTAATCGACGGCGCCGAGATCGAAACCGGCGACGACATCGTCCTGTCCATTGCGGGCGCTCATGAACAGAACGGGAATATTTTGGGTAGCGGCGTTGGCCTTCAGCTGGCGGCAGGTTTCGAAGCCGTCCATGCCGGGCATGATCACATCCAGCAGGATCAGGTCGGGGTGCACGCGGCGCGCAATTTCCAGGGCGCGTTCGCCCGAATTGGCCACGAAGGTCTGGTAACCCTGTTCGACCATCAGCTTCCGCAGAACACTCAGGTTATCCGGCGCGTCATCGACGATGAGGATCGCGGCGTCTCGCCGCGTCGTAAAGCTGGTACCGCCTGGAATCATGCTGGCCTAAAGTCCGTGGTGACTGTCTGGCCAAATCATACCGGCTAGCCAACAAGAATTGTAAAAAATCATGCTAAGTTTTGCCGAAATAAGACGCGGAAACGCTGTCTGTTCAACAAACTTGGCAATTATCTAACGGAATTCTGTGACAATTGGTGTTAATTGCCGACGGGAAATCCCGTCGGCATTGTGACGATTATTTACAGACGAGCCTTGATCAGTTTGCCCAGGATTTCGATGCCCTGGCGAATACGCTCCGGCGGCACGGTCACGAAGGACAGGCGCAGGGTGTTGGTTTCCGGCTCGTTGGCGTAGAACGGCGAGCCTGGCACGAAGGCGACCTTTTGCTTGATGGCTTCGTCCAGCAGTTCCATGGCGTTGATGTGCTTTGGCAGATCAACCCAGATGAACATGCCGCCTTCCGGCTTGGTCCAGGTGGCGGAGGCAGGGAAGTGTTCGGCCATCGCATCCAGCATGGCCTGGCACTGGTTGCCGTACAGTTCGCGGATGGTCGGAATGTGCTGGTCCAGGAAGCCATCCTTCACCACTTCATGCACCACCATCTGGGTCAGCTGGGCGGTGTGCAGGTCGGCGGCTTGCTTGGCCAGTTCCAGGCGGCGCACCATCGGCTTCGGCGCCACGACGTAACCCAGGCGGATGCCAGGGGTCAGCACTTTGGAGAAGGAACCCATGTAGATCACGCCATCCGGATTCATGGCGACCATTTTCGGGCTAGGCTGGCCTTTGTAGCTCAGGGCGCCGTAAGGATCGTCTTCGATCAGCGGCAGGTTCAGGCGGGCGCAGGTTTCCACCAGTTCCTGGCGGCGCTCGACGGACAGCGAACGGCCGGTCGGGTTCTGGAAGTTCGGCAACGCGTACAGCAGGCGCGCGCCGGCGGCGATGCGGTCCAGCGAGGACGGCACCAGGCCATGTTCGTCGGTGTCCACCGACACGAATTCAGGACGATACACGGAGAAGGCTTGCAGCGCGCCCAGGTAGGACGGGGTCTCCACCAGCACTTTGCTGCCTTCGTCGATCAGCACTTTGCCAATTAGGTCCAGCGCCTGCTGGGAGCCGGACACCATCAGCACTTGTTCCGGCGAGATCTGTGCGCCGTTTTGCGACACCGAGTCCGCGATCCACTGGCGCAGCGGCATGTAGCCGTCGGTCGGACCGTACTGCAGGGCAGTTTTGCCGGCGGTGGACAGCACTTTGTCGAACGCTTTCTGCATGACTTCGACCGGGAAGGTGGCTGGCGATGGCAGGCCGCCGGCGAAGGAGATGATCTCAGGCTGCTGGGTCACCTTCAGGATTTCGCGGATGAAGGAGCTTTGCATCTGCATCGCACGCTCGGAGAAGTGCCACTGCAGCGGGTTCGGTGTCTCGATTTTCATAAATATTCTCGGTAAGGGAGGGCGCCGAAGCGCCTTCCGGCAATCTGTAAACTATTTAGGCGATTTCGGCGATCAGTTCGATCTCAACGCAGGCGCCGCGCGGGATCTGGGCCACACCGAAGGCGGAGCGGGCGTGCTTGCCGGCGTCGCCGAACACTTCGCCCAGCAGCTCGGAGCAGCCGTTGGTGACCAGGTGCTGTTCCGTGAAGTCCGGCGTGGAGTTCACCAGGCTCATGACCTTGACGATGCGCTTCACGCGGGTCAGGTCGCCGCCGCAGGCTTCCTGCAGGGTGCCCATCAGGTCGATGGCGATGGCGCGTGCGGCTTTCTGGCCTTCGGCGGTGTCGATGTTCTTGCCCAGTTGGCCAACCCATGGGTTACCGTCCGGCTTCTTGGCGATGTGGCCGGAGATGAACACCAGGTTACCGGTCTGCACGTACATAACGTAGGCAGCAACAGGAGCGGCCGGAGGAGCCAGGGTGATATCGAGCGACTTCAGTTTTTCGTAGACGGACATGGTTTTTCCCGGGTAAAAATGGTTCGGTAAGACCGCTATTGTACTCTGGGGCCTTCCGAATAAGCGACGGTCAACGGGCTACTTTGAAGCGTTTTCCTGCGCTGACAGTGGCAATAACGGCGAGAGCGAACAAAATATGCTCGGTTTGCAGCTTTTCGTTCAGCACCAGCGCGGCGCCCAGCAGGGACAGGAAAGGCTGCACCAGCTGCACTTGTCCCACCCGTGAAACGCCGCCCAGCGCCATGCCGCGGTACCAGAAGAAGAATCCGATAAACATGGAGAACACGCAGGTGTAGGCGAAGCCGCCCCAGGCTTGCACGCTCGCGCCGCCGAGCTGCAGGGCGTGGGTCCAGGCCTGCCAGGTCGCGATTGGCAACGCTACCGGCAGCGACAGCACGAGTCCCCAGGCGATGACCTGTTCGCCGCCCATTTGCTGCGACAGCCGGCCGCCTTCCGCGTAGCCCGCGCCGGCGCACAGCACGGCGGCGAAGATGGCCAGGTCGGCGGCGTGCAGCGTGCCGCCGCTCTGGCGTAGCGCGAATGCGGCCACCAGCGCGCTGCCCAGCAGGGCCGTCATCCAGAAGCCCATGGACGGCCGTTCATGTCCGCGCAGGGCGGACATCAGTGCCGTGGCCAGCGGCAGCACGCCAACCAGCACCGCGCCGTGCGAAGCGGGCAGGGTGCGCATGGCGATGGATGTCAGCAGCGGAAAGCCGATGACGCAGCCGGCGCCGGCCATCAGCAGGGGCGGGATCTGCTTTTGCGTCGGCAGCGGCGCACGCTTCCACAGCAGCCAGCAGGCCGACAGCAATGCCGCCACCACGGCGCGGCCCATCACCACAAAAACAGGATCGAGATCGGCGACGGCCATCCGCGTGAACGGCAGCGTGAGACTGAAGATCGCCACGCCGGCCAGACCCAGCAACATCCCCCGCGTCTCCGCACCGCCGCCCTCCACGACGCTGCCCGGCCCGGTGTGCAGGTTGTCTGCCGCTTCGTGTGGCGCACTGCCGCTGGCCGCGCACATGGACAAGTCGCGTTGGCCCGTCGGGTAGTCTGTACTGTGGGCGCTCATCGCAACTGCTCCTCGCCCAGCACGCGGCGCAATTGTTCGGCTTCGAGGTTGGCGCCGGTCAGCGGCAGGCCGAGCTTCTTGCCCTTGACGCGCGGGTCGTTCCTGAGCTGCATGGCCGCCGCCAGCGCCGCGGCGCCGGCGCCTTCCGCGACATTGTGCGTCGCGTAGTAATACAGACGAATGGCGCGTGCGATTTCGTCGTCGCTGACCGCAACCACATCGTCCGCATATTGCAGCACGAACGGCAGCGACGCCGGATCAGGCGTGCGGCACGCCATGCCGTCCGCGATCGCCGTATCCACCGCAGCGCTGACCGGCTCGCCGGCGCGGAACGACAGCTGATAGCCCGGCGCACCGGCCGACACCACGCCAATCACGCGCGTGTTCAAGCCCAGCGCCCCGCGTGCTGCGATGGCCGCGCAAAAGCCGGAGCCCTGTCCGATCGGCACGAACACCGTGTCGATATCCGGCCGTGCGCGCAGCAGCTCCAGCCAATAGGTGGCGACGCCAGCGACGAGGTCTTCGTGGCATGGCGGCACCATATGCAGTCCATCACGCTCCGCCAGCATCACGGCATGCTCGCGGCTGGCCTGAAAATCATCGCCGTGTTCGACGATATTTGCGCCAAGTGAGCGCATCATGGCCGTCTTCTCCGCGCCATTCCCGTGCGGGAAAACGATGGTCGCCTTCAATCCATTGCGCTGTGCCGCAAACGCCGTCGACACGCCATGGTTGCCGCGCGTAGCGGTAATCACGCCCGGCGTGTCCGGTGAACGCTGCAACAGCTTGCGCATGTAGACCAGGCCTCCGCGCGCCTTGAAGGCCGCGGTCGGCGTATGGTTTTCGTGCTTGATCCAGGCTTGCGTGCCCAGCGCCTCATTCAACAAGGCCCAGGAGATCTGTGGCGTAGGCGGCATGACCGAGTAGACGATGTCGGCGGCATGGGCAATCTCAATGGCGCTTGGAAGCTTCATGATCGTGTGCTGGAAAAAGTGGATCGATGGGTGTATCGTAGGATAAATGACCAGTACAGAACCAGTACACTTTCGACGATAATCCTACGCACTGTGACGGTAAAATGACCGATACACTCATTTCTTCGGCCCCGGCCCGGGCGCCGCGTGGCTCTGCGCCGATGGCGTTGCTGTCGCGCGAATCCGGCGAATCGCTGATCGACCAGATCGTGCGCTCGGTCGCCGCACGCATTGACGACCGTGTCCTGCGCAGCGGCGCGCGCATGCCCTCGATCCGCCAGTTCGCCGCCACGCATGGCGTGTCTGCCTTCACCGTGGTCGCCGCCTACGACAAGCTGGTGGCGCACGGCTATCTCGAATCGCGGCGCGGCGCAGGTTTCTACATCCGCGAGCGAACGGCATTGAACGCGCCCGAGCAGCGCAGCCAGGCGCCGTTCCCGGACGGGCATACGCTTGACGTGGTCTGGCTGGTCCGCAATATGTTCCGCCCGATGGCGCACCAGCACACTCCCGGTACAGGCGTACTGCCGGCGGACTGGCTGGATGGCCCGGTGATCGCCAACGCGCTGCGCGCCATCAGCCGGCAGCACGCGGGACTGCTGCTCAATTACGGCGTGCCGCAAGGCTTCCTGCCGCTGCGCCAGCAGCTGCAGCACAAACTGGCCGAGCTGGAAATCGCCGCCACGCCCGAACAGCTGGTGACCACCGCCGGCGTGACGCAGGCGCTGGACATGGTGGCGCGCGAATTCACGCGGCCCGGCGACACGATCTTTGTCGACGATCCGGCATGGTTTCTGATGTTCGGTTCCTTCGCCGCGCTGGGTGCGAAAGTGGTCGGCATTCCGCGCCTGGCCGATGGTCCCGATATCGCCCAGCTGGCGGAACTGGCGGCGATCCACAAGCCGCGCCTGTACGTGATCAACTCCGTGCTGCACAACCCCAGTTCGACGTCGCTGTCCGCCGCCAAAGCCTTCCAGATTCTGCGCATTGCAGAAGAACACGGCATCACCATCGTGGAGGACGATATCTACTGCGACCTGCATCCGGGCAGCGCAGTGCAGCCCGCAACGCGTCTGGCCGCGCTGGACCAGTTGCAGCGGGTGATCTATCTCGGTGGTTTCTCGAAGACGATGGCAGCCAATCTGCGGGTCGGCTACATCGCCACCTCGCCCGAGCTGGCGCAGCGTCTGGCCGACCGCAAGATGCTGCAAACCCTGACCACCAGCGATATCGGCGAGCGGGTGGTGTACAAGATTCTGTCGGAAGGACTGTACCGCAAGCACGTCGAACGCGTGCGCAACCGGCTGGACGCGGTCCGCGCCCGTGCTGTACGCCAGATGGAGCAGGTGGGATTGAAAGTGCCGGTGGCGCCGCCGGCCGGCATATTCGTCTGGGCCGATGCAGGACGCGACACCAATGTGCTGACCGAACATGCAATGGCCGAAGGCCTGCTGCTGGCGCCCGGTAGCCTGTTCTCGCCAAGCCAGCTGCCGTCCACGTTCATGCGCCTGAATGTGGCTGCGCTGCAGGGGCCAGAAATCTGGCGCTTCCTGCAGCGCGAACTGGGGGCTTAGTTGATCACCCGGCTGGCGGGCGTCAGCACGCCGCTGGGCGACTGGACGGTGACATTGAACTGCCCGGAGCCACCGGCTGTTGGGCAAGGAATGGTAACCACATAGGTAGGAATACCTAGCGGCGAACCAATACCCAGCACCACATTTGGCACGGTCGCACTGGACGGCACCGTTGTGACAGTCGATGTGCCGAAAAGTGCGCTGAAGCTGATGGTGGAGCCAGCCGGCATCCATACACCGTGCAGGTCCGTCACCGTCACTTGTGCCGTGACCGACGAAACGCCAACGCAGCTCAATGTTCCCGGTGCGATGGTGATTGCCGCGGCACTGGTCGAGAACTGCTGCACCAACTGACTCGATACGTACAGGGTCTGAGCGCTTGGTACTTGCGGAATGCGCAGTACGCCGTTGTAGATGCCGTCTCCCGGCGCCGTGCAGCCTGGGGGCGGATTGGTACCGATGCATGGTTCTCCCGCAGTCCAGGTGCCGCTCTCGTTATCGTCACGGAAGATGTTCCGCGGCAGGTCGGCGAAGGGCTCGCCGGGATCGTAGACGTTATTGCCGTTCGTATCCGTGAACGTTTCTTCACCCAGTGCGTAAGCCAGAACAGTGATGCGTGACTCTGGCCGCGGCTGCGCCGAATACAGTGGCACAGTGCAAACGCCGTTCACCGTCTGGCAGGACGCTCCGATCACGCCACCTTCTGCGGAGAAGTTAACCGCCGTGCCGTCCGGCACCGGATTGCCAAAGTGGTCGCCAAGGATCACTTGTACGGTGCTGCACAATTTGTCGATATTCCAGCCTTCGCAGTTGCCAGTGGATGTGGATAGCGAGAAGTGCGCCTGATCCGGCACGCCGCTGGACACCACCAGCTGGCTGGACACTGACGTCAGCGGAGGATTGGAACCTGCAACGGTGGCGATGACGCGGACCGAGGTTGGAATGGTACCGGCGGATACCGCCGTTGTGACCGTGCCATCAGCAGCACTGGTTGCAGTTGCGGGATTGAGCTTCAGGTCGCCCGTTGTGCTGGATGAGTTGCTGTCCGCGAAAACGAAGCTCACCTGCCGACCTGCGACCGGACTGCCGTTCATGTCGAACACCTGGAACTTCACCGTCGCATATTCGGGGCGGCCCGGCCCACCGGTGCCCTTAAGGGCGATGTTGGCGGTATCGACCCCAATATACTTGATAGAGCCGATCGTCGCTGGCAGCACATTGATGGAGGCGGACTGGGTCAATGTCGCATTGGGCAGCGTCACGGTAGCAGTTACCCTGTCGGTCGTGCCACAGCCTTTGTCCGTATAGCTTGCCGTTGCGGTGCCGTTCTGTGTGGTGACTGGCGTGCCGATGATTGCCTTGCCAGCGGCGACACATGAGGAAGTGAAGTTCACCGTGACTGGCGTCGTATAAGGCGCATCGCCATTCATGATGCTGACCGTCAGGCTGGCGTTGCCGCCGGCAGACAGTGTTGACGGTGCAACCTGCATGGCGCTCAGGCTAAGGGCAGGGAAGCTGACGGTGTAATTGGCGGAAGCCTTGACCGATGTTACACCGACCGTTGCGCTGGCGCTTACCGTGAACGCCCCTGCTTGCGTCCCGGCGGCCAAGGTGATAGTTGCGTTACCGCTGCTGTCAGTCATGGCGGTGCGTGATGACGGCGAAAATACGGCTGTTCCATCCGTGCTGGAGAAAGTCACCACCAAGTTGGCGACGGTTGCATTATTGCTGTCCTTCAGATTGACCTTCACCGTAGCGGCATTGCCCGGCATGAGCGTCGTGGTTGTTGCCCCGGAGCTGTCCAGCAGCGACATGGTCATGGCGCTTGCCGACGTGCCTGAACCAGGGCTTGTTGTGGCGCCACCGCAGCCGGGCAGCGCTGAGCTTCGTGTGGGGTCGACGTTGATGCAGCCGTCATCCCGTCCGCCGCCGCCGCAGGCTGAGAGGAAGGCTGCAAGCAGGAAAGCGATCAGGAAGGTTGCTAGACCAGTGAGCCTCGATGTGTTCGACATTTGCCACCCCATTGTGCTTAGTTGTTGTCGTTGTTAAGTACCACGAGTGTGAGTCCCGCTGCTTCGGTTGCTGCGGTCAGGCTTTGCTGCGCATCCTTGCCCAGCACAATACGCACATCGCTTGCCTGCAACTGGCGGCTGGCCAGTTGGGCTTTACCCTGCAGCGCTTTCTGCAGGCTTTCGGCCTGCTTTTCGAAACCTGGGCTGTACTGGATCGTGGTAGCGACCTGGCGGTATGGCTTGTCGTTGCTCAGACGGTCAACGGGAATGCCGATTTGGCCCAGCATGCTGCGGAAGCGTTTAGCCATGCCGGTGACGCCGTTGCCATTAGAGATTTCAAGGCGCGCCATTTGCACTTTGGTCGCTTTGGGCATCGCGGCAAGCGCCGCCTGGGCTGCTTTCGGTTCTTGCTTGGCAAGTGGTATCGCTGCGGCGGGCGCAGTAGCGGAACCAGCCGCCGCTGATGCTGCGACAGCTACGCGCTGCTTCAGCTCGAAGACGTTAGGTGAGAGCTGCACCAGTTCCATGCGCGAGGCAAGCTGGGTCGGGTCGGTGATGGACATGGTTGCCTTCGGCGCGCGCTGCACATAAGGCTCCGGCGCCGGTTCGGTTGATTCCGCGACCGGTGCCTGGGGCTGAAGCGCTGCCGGAGCGGATGGAATGCCTGAGGCGAGGGGGGCGGCTGCAGGAGCGTTGGCAGCGATCATGGGTTGCTCAGCTTCCGACGGCTTGGTGACAGGGGCGGCGGCTTCGGCCAACTGCAGATTCTGGAAGGCCTTCGGTCCTGCACCCAGCGCCATTGCGCGGCGGAGCGTCTGCACGGCGGCCACGTTATCGCCCATCAGATATTGAATGTAACCGAGATTTGTATGCGGCTGCGCTTCGCCCGGATAGTCATTCACCAGCGCGACCAGCGCTTTGCGGGCTTCTTCAAGATGGCCTTGCTGCGCTTCGATGACGGCGACCGCATTGCGAGCTTCCAGCTGATTCGAGTCCAGCGACAGTGACTGTGCATAAGCGCCGAGCGCCAGGGCCAGTTGGCCGCGTTCCTGATGAAAGCGTCCGAGGCGATTCCATGATGCGAGCTGATTATCCTGATTAATGCGCATGACCGGCTGCATGGCGAGCGGGCGGGATGGCGGAGCACCGCAACCCTGTAGCAGAAGGCCACCGGTAAGAATGGCGAAGACAATGGGCTTGAGCTTCATTTTTTTGCTCCTTCTTGTTTTCAATTTACGCCACTCATGGTGGGCAGCAGCACGCGATAGATCTGGATGAAGGCTGGCCCCATCAGGACGACCAGCAGCGAGGGGAATATGAAGAAAATCAGCGGGAACAGCAATTTCAGCGCGATCTTGGCGGCTGCTTCTTCCGCACGCTGACGGCGCCTGGTACGAAGCTGTTCGGATTGCACGCGAAGCGAATCGGCGATGCTGGTGCCAAAGCGCTCGGCCTGAATCAGCATGGCGACAAGTGCATCCACGTCTTCAACTCCGGTGCGTAAGGCGAGATTGCGCAGTGCGCGTTCCTTGGGCAGACCAGCACGTAGTTCCAGCGTAACGAGGTGCAGTTCGTCGCTCAGCACAGGGCTTTTCAGGCCGATCTCGTCGGCCACACGCAGCAGGGCGGCGTCCATCGCAAGGCCGGCTTCCACACAGACGGTCATCAGATCAAGCGCGTCAGGGAAGGATTCAAAGATTTCGCGCTGCCGGCGCTGGATCAGATTCGCCAGCAGGAAGTTTGGGAAGTAGTAGCCGAAAGCGGCAGAAACCAACAGCCAGAACAGCGTGCCGTTCGTGGACATCTTGCTGTTGCTGACAGCGTGAAAAATCATCACCAGCAGCGGCAACCCTGCCGCCAGGGCTGTCTTGGCGGCGAAATACAGAACCGGCGCGCTGGGATGGCGCAGACCGGCGTTAAAGAAGCGTGTGCGTAGCGCGGAGTGTTCCCAGTTTTCGTCGGACTCGCCGGACAACTTGGCCAGTGGCGCCGTCATACGTGCCAGCCGCGCCATGCGGGCCGCCCCGCGTTCCTTGCGGTCATGCCCGCGCCGGCTGCCGGCGTCCGTTACGGCCTGCAGGCGTTCCTGCACAGGGTCGGCCGAGAAACGGCTCATGATCGCATAGGCCATGCCGAAAACGGCGGTGAAGACCACTGCGAGGAAAGCGATCTGCATGATACTCATGGCAGCCTCCGTAACTACACGCGAATTTTAATAATGCGGCGCATCACGAATACACCCGAAACCATCAGAGACAGCGCGCCGATAATCATCTTGCGCCCTGCAGGGTCGGTGTACAGCACTTGCAAGAACTCGGGATTCGACAGCTGGATAACGAAGCCCGCCACAAAGGGCAACAGCCCTAGCACCCAGGCTGACATCCGTCCTTCTGCCGACAGCACGCGCACCTGGCCGAGCAGTTTGATGCGTTCGCGGATAATGGCGCTGATATTGCCGAGAAGCTCAGAGAGATTGCCGCCGGTCTCGCGTTGGATCATCACTGCGATCACGAAGTAGCGCACGTCAGTGCTGGGGACGCGGGTGGCAAGATTCATCAATGCCTCCGACATGGACATACCGAAGTTGACTTCGTCGAAGGCGATGCGAAATTCCTCGGCGATCGGATCACGCATTTCGTCGCCCACCATTTTCAAGGCGGTTGGGAAGGCGTGGCCTGCGCGTAGAGCCCGGCCAATGAGATCCAGCGCGTCCGGCAGTTGATAGTCGATTTTGTGCAAGCGCTTTGCCTTGGCGCGGCGCGCATAGAGTAAGGGTAGATCTATGGCAAGTCCGGCTGCGGCAAAGACCAGAAGTCCATGGAGACCGAGCCAAAGAGCGAACCCGCCTGCCAGCGCAGCCGCTAACAGGGACAGCGTGATAAAGTCCGATACGCTCCAGGACAGACCCGATTGTTCGAGCAGGCGGTCCAAAGTGCTTACGCGGGGTAGCTTGAGCAGCAGACGTTGAAGGTAAGGCGACTCGCTCAGCAGCCGTTGCTTGATCATCGAGCTGTTTTGCTGGCCGGCGTAGCCGCCGGCGGACATCAGGCGCAGGCGGCGTGCCACGCGTTCGGCTTCCGGGCCTTTCTGCGCATTCCAGGCGAGGTAGAGACCTTCGATCCCCAGCACCACGGCCAGGAAGATCAGTGTCCCCATGATGTAGTAGAGGTAGTCCATGGCTTAGCCTTTCGTCGGCAGGGCTGGGGTAAAGATCTCGTCGGGCAGGACGACGCCGAAATTGCGCAGGCGTTCACCGAAGCGGGGGCGTACGCCGCTGGCGGTGAAGTAGCCTTGGACTGCGCCTTCATTGGACAGGCCGGTCTGCTTGAAGCAGATGATCTCCTGCATGGTGATCATTTCGCCTTCCATGCCGGTGATCTCCGAGATCGACATCACCTTGCGCTTGCCGTCTGTCAGGCGCGCCACCTGCACCACGACGCCGATGGCGGAGCTGATCTGCTGGCGCATGGCTTTCACCGGCAGGCCGGCGGCGCCCATGCTGATCATGTTTTCCAGGCGGGTCAGGGCATCGCGCGGGGTGTTGGCGTGGATGGTGGCCATCGAGCCTTCATGGCCGGTGTTCATCGCCTGCAGCATGTCCAGCGCTTCGGCGCCGCGCACCTCGCCCAGGATGATGCGGTCGGGACGCATACGCAGGGCGTTGCGCACCAGGGCGCGCTGCGTCACCTCGCCCTTGCCTTCGATATTGGGCGGGCGCGTTTCCAGGCGCACTACGTGCGGCTGCTGTAGCTGCAGTTCGGCCGCGTCTTCGATGGTCACGATACGTTCGCTGTGGCTGATATGGCCGGACACGGCGTTCAGCATGGTGGTCTTGCCGGAGCCGGTACCGCCCGAGATCAGGATGTTCACCTTGGATTTGCCCAGCGCCTGAAGGATGGTGGCCATGGCTTCGGTCATCGAGCCAAAGCTGATCAGCTCATTCATGCCCAGCGGCTCGGCCGAGAAGCGGCGAATCGACAGGATCGGGCCGTCGATGGCCAGCGGCGGAATGATGGCATTGACGCGCGAACCATCCGGCAGGCGGGCGTCCACCATCGGGCTGGATTCGTCGATGCGGCGGCCCACGCGCGAGACGATCTTGTCGATGATCTTCATCAGGTGGGCGTCGTCGTTGAAGGTCACCGGCGTCAGTTCGAGGCAGCCGCGGCGTTCCACGAAGACCTGGCGCGCGGTATTGACCAGGATGTCCGAGATATTCGGGTCGGCCAGCAGCGGTTCCAACGGGCCGAAGCCGAGCACCTCGTACTGGATGTCGCGGGTGAGGTTGCGGCGCTCGCTGTCGTTGATGACCACCATATTCTCTTCGAGCAGGCGCTCGACCAGGATGCGCAGCTCGTCCTTGATCTGGTCCTGGGTCAGGCGCTGCATGCCTTCCAGATCCACGCGGTCGAGCAGGGTCTGGTGGATGCGGTGCTTGAGCTGCTGATAGGCGCGGTTGTCGATGCCTTCCGTGCGCAGCGGGGCGACATTGCCGCTGGCGCCGGCGCCAAGGCGGTTGCGAAGGGTATGAGCTGGTATTTGCATGATTCTCTCCCGGGGACTTCGGTGTCTTCAATTGCGCTGCAGGATGCGCGACAGCCAGCCGCGCTGTTCGCCCTCTGGCTCGCCGGCCAGTTCGCGGGCCATTTCCTGCAATGTTTTGGATACAGGGCTGTTGCGCGCCAGTTTCAGGATCGGCACGCCCTGATTGACGGAGGCAGCAGCCGCTTCGTAATGATTCGGAACGGTTTTGAACATGCGCGTGCCATAGGCTTTTTCGCAGTCGGCCAGGCGGATGTCGCCGCTGTTGGAAAAGCGGTTGACGATCAGGTTGATTCTGTCGCTGCTGTAGCCCAGCGAGCGGAAGACCGAAAGCAGGCGCTTGCCATCGCGGATGTAGGGCAGGGTGGCCTGCAGGATCGGGAACAGCATGTCCGCATGGTCCAGCGCGCGCACGCTGACGGCATCGAAGTTGCGGCCGATGTCGAGAATGACGAAGTCGTAGTGCTGGCGGGCCAGTTTGAGCAGGGCATCGATATGCTCCGGCTGCACGTCGTTGGCATGCGTCGGGTCTTCCGGTGCGGCCAGCACGCCGAAGTTGGGGGTGACCTGAACCATGCTGGAAGCCAGGAAGGACGGGTCGAGGCGGTGGATCTGCTGCGCTACCTGGGCCAGGCTGGCGGCCGGACGCAGGTCGGACACGAACAGGGAAGCATCGCCGAACTGCAGGTTCAGATCGAACAGGGCCACGCGCTTGCCTTCTGCAGCGGCCAGCGCGTAGGCCAGATTGGTAGCGAGGAAGGTGGCGCCGCTGCCGCCTTTGCACGAGACGAAGGCCAACACCTTGCCGGTAGCGCGGGAAGAGACGGCACGCTTTTCGTCGATGCGGCGCACCGCTTCGATCAGTGCATGCTGGTCCATCGGCAGCGGCAGCACTTCGCGCACGCCGGCGCGCATGGCTTGCAGCAGGAATTCCGGAGTCTGCTGCTGGCAGGCGACGATGATGGCGGTGCCAGGATGCTGGCTGCTCAGGCTTTCGATGCGCTCGAATTCCTTGCCGTTGACGACCGGCTGTGCAAGCAGGACCAGATCCGGCACGTGCTCGGACGTGTTCAGCTTGTCCATTGCTCCGGAAACCAGCTCCACGTGATCGGTGACGCTGCGCTCGCGCAGCAGGCGCCCGATTTCGAAGAGATGCTTGTCGTTGTTGGAGATGGCGGTGATCTTCATGATGCTCTCCGGTGCGCGCTCGCTAGTTGGTGAAGCCCATGCTTTCTGCATACATGATCACGGTCGAAGCCGGCATGTTGATCTTCAGGCTGTTGCTGTTGAACAGGGAGCTGTTGGCCACGAACGGCGTGAACTGCACGTTCGTCATCTGGACCTGGACCGAATAGATGCAGCTTGCAGTGCGGAGGGCATCATTGCAGGCTGACATATTGTCCGCGGGATCGGTGGGCGGGTTGATGACGGCGGTTCCGGCCTTGTTCAGGTAAGTGATGTTAATGGTTCCGGGCGTTATTTCGCTGGCGCCTGGAACGACAGTGGTCCTGTTAAACATGGCCAGGGTTTTTGCCGTCGTGTTGTCCGCCGTGCTGGTCCAGCGGATGGCCGCTTCGCGCGCGGCGCGCCGGGTCACTTCCTGCATCGTGTTATACACGTACATATAGCGGCCGACTTCGATGATGGCCAGCATGAGCGGGAAAAACACAAACAAGGCCAGAAGCGCAAATTCGACGGCTACGCCGCCGCGCTGGCGCGGCAGGTGTCGGGGGGACGGGCGGGCATTCATGTCGGCCTCCTAATTGGGCTGCATATAGCGCATGGTGGTCGAAGCCTTCATCGTCAGTGTTGTCGAGCCCGTAAGCAGAGGGACCGTGCTGCCGAAGACATAGCTCCAACCGGTGGTTTCGACGCGCACACCGCCTGGCTCAGTACCGTCGGTGCAGGTGCCGTCGGCGTAGGTGGTCTTGTCCAGGCAGGTCACCAGGACATTGCTGCTGCCGAAACCTGGCATTCCGCCAGCCTGGGCCTCGGCCACCACGCGGTCCTTGGCCGCCTGCACGGCTGCCGAGTTGATCGTGGCTTTGGCGGCCATGCTGAACAGGCGAGCGCCGTCACGGGTCGCCTTGGTCAGAGTTTCGTACTGGGCCAAGGCTCGTCCCAGGCCGAAAACGCCGGCCAGCAACGTGATCATGATCGGCAGGATCAACGCGAATTCCACAGCGATGGATCCGGAAGTATGGCGATGATGGCGGCTATTCATGGCATTCACTTATAGAGCTTGACTTCGGCGGTGGGCACCGGCTCGACAAGGCCAGTGAATTCCACAAACAGTTTTTTAGGCGAGCCGGAAAAGTCGGCCTGCGTCAGCATGAAGAATTTGCCAATTCCGACGGCCGGCATCTTGGCGCATGCACCACTGCCAACCGGCGTCGCGGAACAATTAATCAACACAAGGTTCAACACGCGGCGGTCGATTTGACCGGTGCGGCCCGTCGGTCCCAGGTAATAGTTCGAGTTGCTGGACTGGTTGTATGGCGCGGCTGGTGTCCCGGCCGGGAAGGCGTTGCCGGCTGTGGTTGGGTATTTGCTCGCGTCGATATAGTCAGTGGCACCGCCCTTGGGGCCGTACATCAGCTTGTCCGTGCCTGGTGTATTGGTTCCGATTGTGCCGTTGGCTTGGGCCGGGGTGATCAAAGTGGTCCCATCGGACTGCACTGGTGGTGTGTAGGCCCAGAGCGTGCCGTGTTCGGGATAGGTGTCTTGCGTAGTCACGCGCGAACTGGCGCTGACCGTGCTCGGCCAGACCTTGCTGGAATTGATGGCGCTGGCTTCATAGGGCAGCGCATATTTCGGGGTGTAGGGCTGGCTCGTCGTGACGGTGACGTCCTGCTGGTTCGGGTAGGTATAGCTTCCTGCGGTGCTGTCCATCCAGTCCATCGATGGCGTAACGGATATCGTATTGGAAGCGTTCTTCACACAGGGGCCACTGTTGCCGTGGCAAGGATATTCGCGAATATTGACATCCGGCGGTGCCGTTGTCGGATCGCATTGCGAACTATTCGGGAAGTAGTTGAAGCGCGAGTTCAATGCCGTGTCGAGGGTCGCGCTGACGCCGGTATTGGCGTAGACCGTTCCCGAACCTAGTGGCAGCACAGCGCTGTTGCCGGAGCACATAAAAGGAGCCGTTTTGCTTGCCGAGGAATTATTTGAGTCGCAAGCGTTGGGAGGGGCGTTTACCGGGTTGATCAGATAGGGATCCGAGGAAGAAGAACCAAGAGAGCCAAGCGCAAAGACGTTATATGCCATGCCGCGGCGGAAGCCGTACTCAACCAGCTCAGTAAAGGTTCCGTAGTCATAGTTGGCGTTGCGGTGGTTCGGGTCAATAGCGCAGATACCGATCGGCGTTACCGAGTCGACGTAGCGCCCGGCCACGGCATAGCCGAGGGTGGACATGCTGTTGATGCTGGCCACACGCATCAGGTAGGTGCCGATACTCTGGTTTGTTCCACCGTTGCCACCGACGCGCGTATCGACTTCGACAAAGGTGCGGCCCGAGGGATTGCTGTAGGTATCCGCATATGAATACCACGGACCGTCAGGCGTATCCGCAAAGCGGAAATTGGCCTGTGTCAGCGTGAGCGTCGTGTTGAAGTTGTACTTGTTCTTGGCTGCGAGCGCGACGCCAGAGTTGTAGGCTGCTTGCACCCCCGCGGCTGAATTGTCCAGGTCCTTTGCGGCCGCCAGCGCTGCCGCGTCGGCGATGTTTTGCAATTCGCTCTTTACAATGTACAGACGGCCCAGGTCCAACGATAAACCACCTACTGCGCACAGCACGAATAACAGCAGAAAAGCCGTCATGGCGGCGATGGCGCCGCGCTGGCGTTTATTGTGTGGATACCTGAGCGATCGCATGACGGTCTCCCGATAAGTCCAGGGCTTATCGGCCAACGCCGATAGTAAAGACATTGGTCTTCGGCTCCGGTGCCTTGAACGATTTCTGGTACTGTTCGTAACCGGAATAGGCGGCCTTGCCGTCGATGCCGACTGGTACTGTCGCATTGCGCTCGGCGCCAGGATTCAGAATCTGCATTTTCTGCATGTCTGCGACTGACTCGCCAAAATGTGCGTCGTAGTAAGGTGTAGAGCTGCTGCAGGCCATCAGCGCGGTGGCGGTGGCGAGCAGGCAGGCGTGGCGCAGGAGCTGGTTTTTCATGGCTGCCTCCTAATTCAAGTCAAAGCCGCCGGCTGGCTTGCCGGTACGGTCGGTTTGCTGGGCAGGGGTGTTGGCAGGTGACGGGTCGCCTTCCATTTTCCCCATTAGCAGTCGCTCCGCGCGGCTTGGATCAACATAGCCAGCAGTCGGAAGCTTGTCTTCGTATCCCGGCGGCAGCGGCTTGACCAGACGCGGCGTGATGACGAAGACCAGTTCCGAGCGGTCCGTCTGGAAGTCATTGCTGCGGAACAGGGCACCCAGTACGGGTACCTCCCCGAGGAAGGGCAGCGTTTTGACATTGGTGGTCGTGTTGTTCTTGATCAGGCCGCCGATGGCGAAGCTCTGGCCGTCATACAGCTGCACGACGGTGGCTGCACGGCGTGTGGTGAAGGAAGGCAGGATGGCCGTGCCATTGATGCCGGTGGCAGTGACGCCAATGCCATCCTTGTTCAGTTCTGAGACTTCCGGTGCCACCTTCAAGTTAATGCGGCCGCCTTCCAGCACGGTGGGCGTGAAGCGCACAGCCACACCAAATTCCTTTTCCTCCAGGGTGATGGTGGAGGCACCGTTGGCAGCGGTCTGCGCCACCGGAATGAAGATCTTGCCGCCAGCCAGGAAGCTGGCTTCCTGGCCGCTGATGGCCATCAGGTTTGGCTCTGCCAGCATCTTCACCAGACCGTCCCGCTTCTGGGCGTCGATGGTGAGGAAGTTGCCGTTGCGGCGATTGAAGGCATCGGCTACACCGGGATTCCCAGTCAGCAGATTGGACAGCAAGGTGTAGGTCCAGTTGCCGATCGCATGGCTTACACCCAGGCTGGTGCCCAACTGGTCGACCAGGCTCTTCGACACTTCGGCCACTTTCACTTCCAGCATGACCTGCTGCGGAGCAGCGACGGTCATCATATTAATGATCTTCGTCGAAACGATCAATTCGCTGCTCGACGAATTCTGCGGTTGCTGCTGTTGCTGCGCGCCGGCCTGGGTGGCGAGTGCGCGGTTGCGGCTCAGATAAGCGTTGGTCATCGAGATCACGCGGTCCGCCATCACGACGTCAGGAACGGTGCCGGTAAGGATCAACGAATCCGCGGCGGAGGAAACCCGCACTATGCCTTTGGCACCGGTCAGTTTGTCGATGCCATCCTGCAGGGCGACTGTGTCAAGGCTGACGGTCAGGTCGGCAATCACGGTATCACCACTTTTCTGCCACAGGATCAGGTTGGTAGTTCCGACCGCGCGGCCCAGGATATACAGCTCGCGTGGGTTTAGCAGGATCACGTCTGCTACGTGATTGTCGCCAACCGCCACGCGCGTTGCGGGATAGGGCAGGCGCACGATATTCGATTTGCCCTCGGCCAGCTGCATGGCCGGTGCGAACTCGGTACGGCCATTTCCGAGAGGCTCGGTGGCCATCGATTCAGGGCCGTTCTTGGCTTTGGATGCCTTGGAAACCTTGCTGTCTTTGGCAGCAGCCTCTGTAGCGGCGGGTTCCGCCAGCACCGGCAAGGCGAGAGACATGGCGGCAGCCATGCACAGCTTGCCCAAAGCGGCCTTGTTTGCTGAGGTAGTTATTCTTTTCATGGTAGCTCCTGTCAGATCAGAATTGCTGGCTGCTACGTTCCAGGCCTTTGATCACTTCCACTTTCACGCCCGGTGCAGCAGGTGCCGGGGCGGCACGGTGCACCGGTGCGGGACGTGGTGCCGGTTCAGCCTTGGGTGCCGGCTGCTGCTGCAGCGCCAGCAAGGTGGTTTTGGTCGCACCGCGGGTTTCTGCCGGTTTCGGATCGACTTGGTTGCGCAGTACCAGCGACAGGCTGCCAACGCTGCGCGCCAGATCAAGCTTTTCGACTTCTTCAGGGCTTAGCTCCAGCGTCACGGCATTCACCACTTTCGGCTTGGTTTCGTCACGGTTCGCTTCCTGCGCCACGGCCAGCACCAGGATCCGTTCCAGCACGATTTTCGAGATGCTGGGGTCCTTGTTGCCATTGCGCTGGCCTTCTTCCTGCGTGTTGACGAGGATGTCCACGTAATTGCCCGGCAGTGCGAATCCCGCCACGCCGATCACGTCGTTCACCCGTACCGTCATAGCGCGCTTGCCTTCCGCGACCACGGCGGACAAGCCGCCCTGGGTGCCCGGTGGCGCCAGCTTGGATTCGAGGATAGGCTCGCCGCGCATGATGCTGCTGCGGGCTACGCGGGCGTCCAGCATCTTGGCGTCCGGGATGGCGCCGGGTGGCTGAACGCTGCTGGGCCAGTCGACCATGGAGATCATCTCCGGTGTGATACGGGCGCCGAGGCTGATATCGACTTGCGCCACAGCGACCTTGGCGGTGCTGGTGGATGCCTGGGCGTTGATCCAGCGCGCAGCCATCACCACGGCCACCAGTGCCATGCCAACAGCTACCACCATCATGATGAGTGCACGTGTATTTCTCATGTCAGTCCCCTTGAATCAAGCCCTCAGGCGCGGGCGAAGTAGTTATGCCAGGCCCAGTCCAGGCCCGGTGTGTCGAGAGAGGGAATACGGCCTTCATAGACGGCCAGATCGCGCAGCTGCGACAGCAGGTCGCGCGGATAGCAGGCCATCAGGGGCCGTTGTTCTTCGGTGTGGCGGCGCAGCAGCCAGTCGAACGAAGCGCCGTCAAACATGATCGAATAGCGGTTGCAGACCTGGCGGAACACCGCCTCGTACTGCTGCGGCGTCAAAGGACCAACGTGAATCTTGTAGCCCAGGCGGCGCAGGAAGGAGCCGTCGGCCAGCGATTCGGGCGGCAGGTTGGAGGAGAACACGACCACCACATCGAAAGGCACGGCGAACTTGTAGCCATTCTGCAGTGCCAGAAAATCGACCTGGCGGTCCATCGGCACAATCCAGCGGTTCATCAGTTCGACCGGCGAGCAGCGCTGGCGTCCCAGGTCGTCGATGATGAAGATGCCGCCATTGGCCTTCAGGTGTGGCGGCGCCTGATACAGGCGGGTGGCGTGGTCGAAGCGCAGGTCCAGCATTTCCATGGTCAGTTCGCCGCCGGTCAGGATGGCGGGACGTTTGGAACGCACCCAGCGCTGGTCGCGCGGCGAGCGGCGGTCGAATACCATGCCGGGCGGCAGATTGTCTTCCACCGCGTCGTGCACGGCCGGGTCGTAGACCGGGATGATGTCGTCGTCCACCAGCAGGGCATGCGGCACGGCGATGTGGCCGCGCAGCAGGCCATTCAGGCGCTCGGCCAGGAAAGTCTTGCCGCTGCCTGCCGGGCCGTGGATGAAAATGGCGCGGCCCGAATTCATTGCGGCACCCAGCTGGTCCAGTATGGTGGGACTGGCGACAATGCCGTTGAAGGCCTGCTGGATGTGGTTGCGCGTCACTTCCATGCCGGCCACGCTATGCGTCTGCACGCGTGCCGTGTAGTCGGTGTATGAGACTGGCGCCGCGCCCGCATAGCTGTCGCGGCGCACGAATTCCGCGGCACGATGGCGGCCGGTATCGGTCAGGATATAGACGATGTCGGCGTCCGTGTTGCTGGTGCCGCGGCGGACCATTTCAATCAGGCGTTCGGTACGCATGAAGCCCGCCACCGGGTCGAGCACACTGAGTGGCAGCTTCATGTGGCCGGACAGGTCGCTCAGCTTGACCTGGCCGCGCTGATAGAGAATTTTGGCAGCCAGCTCCACCAGCAACTGGAAGGGCAGGCCGGTATCTTCCACCCGGCGCGGCGCTGCCACGCGGAGCGGATCTTCGGACCAGGGGCGGTCGGCGTTATCGTCGTAGTCGGCAGGCATGATGCTCTCCGTGTTAGAGAATCATTGGGACGACACGATATTTCACCTGCCGCATGTAAACGCGGTAGTCGAGGTCACGTGCCAGGAAACGTTCTTCACGCAGCATGCGATAGATGAGGAGCACTGTTGCCCCCAAGCCGACAAGCATATTATTCACGCTGCTGTTAATCAGGACATAGCCGAAATACGACATCAGATAGCTGGCATAGAGGGGGTGCCGCACGAACCGGTACATGCCGGAAGTCTTGACCTGGCGCCGGGCTGCGACCAGACCGAAGCTGCGGTTCAAGGACAGAAGTCCCGCAATCTGAATGCAGACACCAGCCACAATCAGCAAGCGAGCAAGGGGAACAATGTTGCCGCCGACCGGTGCGAATGCGAACGGTGCAAAGGTGGAGGCGATCGCCAGCAGCCAATCAATTGGAGAGGTGGATACGTCAACGGGCTTTGATCGCAATACAAATAACAAAGCAACCAGTGTCTCCGAAGCGCAGAACAGCAGTAGCGACCAGTCACCATTACGATAGAAACCGGTGATATGGCTGCTGGCAAACGCACCCCACAACCCTGCCATAAGTACAGCGACTGCCAGATTCGTAAACCTTGCAGATAGAACGTTTGACGTGCTTTCCATGATTCCAATCCCTTGCAGATCGTGTGGATTACCAAATCCGATATCCGGCCGCCTTGGCAAACAAAAGATAGGCTGCTGTACCAGTGCAAATCGCGATAGCGTATGGAAGTTTTCCAGTTTGCTTCGCCGGCGCGTCGACCGTCAAACCTTGTCCAGCGAACGCGCGAAGTAAGAATCCAAAAATGATGAGTTTTATGTTGTGCATCACTTGCCGAAGTTGCCCTTGCACGGCTGCGACGCTAATTGCAAGGACACCACCAGCGAGCAGAGTGAAAACGGTAGCGCCAACGATGTCTGTGGGGCCAAGGAAGCTACCTATCACTGCCATGAATTTGACGTCACCGGCGCCGAGCGCCCCCACCGCGTACATTGGAAGCAGCAGGGCCAGGCCAAGCAACGCGCCTTCGCCGGCCTCAACAAAGCCGAGTGCTCCGTAAGCGGAGTTGAAGAGTCCCATCCCCGGCTTTAGAATCGACTGCATGACCAGGCCAGTAATGAGGCCTCCGAGAACGAGTGCATTGGGAATGCGTCGCTCCTTCAGATCGCTCCGCATCGCGCTGATAAAAATCAGGCCCAGAGCAATGATCGGCAGAAGGCGATGAAATTCAACGTCCATATGCGCCGCCATGACGGGAAGACGTGAAACGTCCAACCAGCTTCCAGATGATCCATGCGCCAGCGCCTCCGACGTAGCCGTCCAGTGCGTAGTGCCAGCCAAGATGGATGGAGCCGAGGAAGATCAGGATCGCAAAAATCGTCAGGGCGATTCCCGCCTTGCGGCAAAGACTCCAACCCAGCTGTGCCAGAAGGACTGCGCTTGCCACATGCATGCTCGGCATCGCCGAAATGCTAAGCGCTGTGCTGCCAACGCCTCGGCTGTAGTCGCTCCACAGGGCATCTTGTACCGTCAACGCCATCACCGGAATTTCTTTGTCCGCATGGCGGAGGTATTCGATCAGTCCGTGGTAAGGATCGAGACCGGCGACCATGTGGCCGTAGTAGCATGGGCCAACAGAAGAAAACAAAATTGCAAATACGTTCCCAAGCACGATCCAGCTTAGAACGAAGCTAAGCAGGAATTGCATACGCAGGGCGCGGCGTTCGATCGAAAATGCCAGCCAGTAAACCGTGGCGAGCATGATGAAGAACCACAGGTGGTAGTTGACGTTCAGTATGGCAGTCATGAAAGGATGGCCAAACACCGGTTGAAGCAATTCCCATGGCTGGACTCCGCCGTGCAGCCATGCGTCTGAGCGCGACATGAAGTGGTCCCACGCGTAGGGGCGCAGGACAGGTATTGTCGATTTGACGAGACTGAAGCTGGATGCAAAGAGCGGCATCATCAACAGCACTGGCAGCGCAAAAGTGATGCGCTCGCGGGTCAGATAGGCGGTCAAATGCTGGCGAAGATAACGCAGCAATTGAGCCGGACGCTTGAAGGCCATGACCCACAAGGTATAAGAGCACAGCGCAAATAAGAGGCCGAGTACGAGAGAAAGTACAAAACCCTCTAATTGCAGGCTGTGATTGTATTTACCTGGCAGGCTCCAGGACAGCGATGTTGCCGCCAGCGTATGCAGACCTACGATTACTGCCAGGCTTGCGTGCTCACGCCAAAGTGTGCGGTACTCAAAGCTGGGCGTAGTGACCGGTGTAGTTAGGATCGCGCTCATGACATTGCTTGGACAACTTGGTCCTTAACGAAGTTGAAAATCCCCAGAAGCTGGGTGCCGGTGTATTGGACCGCAAGCAGGATGACGGTCGAAATCAGCAGACCAAGTAGCGCGTATTCGATGGAGGCTACTGCCGTCCGGTCCCTAAGAAAATGAAGGATGCGGTTCTTCACGATAAAGGCTCCGTGGCAAGTGACCAGGACGGGGCGTGGCGGTTGCTCACGCCCCAGGCGCTACATCAGGCATTAGCTGCTTTGAGCGACGTACCGATGAAGTTGAAAGTCGCTTTCAGTTGGGTGCCGACATACTTCACAGCCGTGATGATGACGACAGCGATCAGGGCAGCGATCAGGCCGTATTCGATTGCGGTTACGCCTTCTTCGTCACGGATGAATTTTTGGATGGCTTTCATGATGATTCCCTTTCAGTTTTTTAGAAGCGATCAAATGCACCAAAGTGTTTGCAGATCGGCGGTTGCTGCTCCGCCTCACATGCTCTTTCCAAGCGCCAGAAGCACAATGATGCCGACGACAACTGTCAGTGAGGCTACAAGCACATATTCGTAAAACGAGCCGCCATCTTCCTCGTCAAGGAAGGTTCTGGTGTCGGTTGCTGGCTGCTTGTCTTCGCGCATTTTGTGCTCCGGACATGGTTGTGTTGGCCTTGCCTGGTTAGTCTCAGCCGACATGTCTGCCGTGCTGATGAGTTCACTTTAGAGACTCAACAGCGCTGCGACATCGGACAGTGGTCACTTTCTGTTCAGGACGGACCGCGCGATTTGAATGTGAGAATCCGTGACATTTGTCACTGGTGTCGAAGCAACAATGACGCAGCGACAAAGGACGGACCGAAGTCCGCCCTATGAAAACGCCGTTATTAAGAGGGAAAAAGGCTCAGGCGTCGACCTGGTCCAGACGATGCTTCGTGGCAAAAACGTAGAGATCCAGGCGGTTGCTGACGCCCAGTTTGTGGTAAATCTGCGTCAAATGATTGCGCAGTGTGTGTTCGGAGATAAACAACTGTTGCGCCAATGCCTTATTCACCGCGCCGCCGCCGGTCGCAATCAGGCTGCAGATGCGGCGTTCCTTGGCGGTCAACTGGGCGATCTTGTCCAGGTCAGGGTCCTGGCGCCGTGAGGCTTGCGGATTGCGCATGGCTTCGAAGACGCGGCTTAAGGCCACACCATCCAGCCACAGCTCGCCCTCCTGCACTTTCTCGATCGCCTTGAGCACGGTTTCCGCCGGTTCGTCCTTGCTCACCACGCCGCGCGCACCGCGCATGATGGCGTTATCCAGCATGTCGCGATCACGGGTGCCGGACAGGATCAGGATGCGTGCACCGCCGCTTTTTTCGAGCAGCTCCGGCAGCACGTCAAGCGAGCTGCAGCCACCCAGATCGAGATCGAGCAAAATCACATCGGGCAGCACCTGGGCTGCCATGTCAATGGCGCTGGGACAGTCGCGCGCTGTGCCCACCACAATCATGTGACTGGCATCGCTTTCGATCAATCTGCTCAAGCCCCACAACAGGGTCTTGTGATCGTCAACCAGCAAGATGCGAATACGCTTTTCAGCCTGCACCATACGAGCCTCCTACACCGGGATGATGATCTGAACCGCCGTGTTATTGTGCCGGCCCCGCTGTACTCGCGCTACGCCGCCCAACGCCGCGGCACGCTCGGCGATTGAACTCGGGGTAAAGTCTAGCACCGGATGACCGTTGCATTCGTTCTCAATGTGCACAGATAATTTTCCGGCGTCGCAGGCCAGTTCGATGTAGCCGTGGCGCGCCGTGGTGTGCTTGCAGATATTGCTCATGCCCTCATTGACGATCTGGAACACCTCGGCTGCCAGACGGTCGCTCATATTCAATTCGCCTTTGGTATCGACCGCGATGTGCACGTCGTAAAACTGGCGCACTTGCGCCGCCTGGCGGCGCAGGGCGATCAGCAATTCGGGCTCTTTCATTTCCAGCCCGCCGCGCAAGCTCTTGGCGTAGTTGCGCAGGTCGCGGATGACTTGCTGCGTCATATCGACCAGGCTGTCCAGGTCCTCATTGAGCGGGTTGCCCGGCTCGGCTTTCTTGCGGATGGCGCTGACGCCGTGGCGCAGGCCGATATAGGGCTGGATTGTGGTGTCGTGCAAGTCGCGCGCGATGCGCTCACGTTCGCGCAGCACCGCTTCCGATGCCATGCGGTCGAGCAGCTCGATGTTTTCGATGACGGGGAAGGCTTGCGCTGCAATCTGGTGCATGAACAGCGCGTCGGCCTTGCTGAACTGGCGCCGCTCCGACACCACGTACAAGCGGCCGCTGCCACGGCGCAGCGGTACCGGTACGGCAATCAGGGAACAGGCATCCAGCAATTCTGCCAGTGTCTGGCCCGGCATCGGATCGCGTTCGATCCAGCGCGTGCCCGGCGCACTGTAGGCGATCAGCTGCGGCATGTGGCGCAGCCAGGGACGGCGGCGTTGCCGCAGCAGCAGGATGTCGTCGGCCTCGCCCACCAGCAGGGGCAGGGCCGCTTCCGCACTCAGGTGGCTGGCGTGCAGCGGCCGGTCCGCGCTCTCGGCACTGGCGGTGCGCAGCGACCAGCCATCCGCGTCGTTATCGCACATCAGCAGGATGCAGCTGTCCGCCTTGTAGAACTCGCGCGTGTGATCCATCACGCTGGCAATGGTGCGGTCCACGCCGAAGCGCGGATTGGACAACTGGCTCACCGCATGCATCAGTCCCATGCGCTGGCGCTGCTCCATCGCCATGCCGCCCCAGTGCGCGATCATATATCCCAGGGCCAGCAGGAAGGTGGCGCGCAGCATCACGCGCGCCAGATCGACATCGCTTTGCGCCGCCACGGAACTGACTGCCACCACAACGGAAGCGACTAGGGTGATGCGCGCGCCTTCCTCATGGCCGTGGCTGAAGGATGCGGTCAGCACGGCGAAGAAGAACAGCAGGTAGAAGAAGCTGCTGTCGCCACCCGTGAAATAGGTCATCAGGGTGAACCAGCCTACATCCAGCCAGGAGACGATCTTGCTGTGCACAAGGACCGCGCGGCTGGCCAGGATTAGCAGGGTGGCGCTTTGCAGGGCATAGGCGACGAAGACCAGCAGGGAGACAGTATTGCGGCGACCGACGACGGCGGGGTCGACGACCAAAGTCAGCAGGCAGGCGATGGCCAGTACCAGGCGCATCCACCTGACCATGGCGGCATCGGAAGTATCCTTGTCGTTATCCACGCGCTCACCCCAGCGTACAGCTTTGTTGTTTTGCTGCTAATTTGATTCCGAGTTTAAGCTGCCGGTTGACGGATTGTCTACATATGGTTGTTTTTTCGTAACGCTGCCCTTGAAACGGTACAAGCCGGCCCCAACTGGCGTCAGTGCGCCAGACAGGAATATGGCGATTTCGACAAGACTATTGGAGTAAAAATGGCTGATCATAAAGAAACCCTGGGCTTCCAGGCTGAAGTCAAGCAACTGCTGCAACTGATGATTCACTCCCTGTATTCCAACAAGGAGATCTTCCTGCGCGAGTTGATTTCGAATGCTTCCGACGCCGCCGACAAGCTGCGCTTCGAAGCCATTAACAACGACGCGCTGTACGGCAACGACCACGAGCTGAAAATCAAGGTCAGCTTCAACAAGGATGCGCGCACCATTACCATTTCCGACAACGGCATCGGCATGAGCCGCGACGAAGCGATCGCGCACCTCGGCACCATCGCCAAGTCGGGCACCAAGGAATTCTTCGGCCGCCTGTCCGGCGACCAGCAGAAGGATGCCGCCCTGATCGGCCAGTTCGGCGTGGGCTTCTATTCCGGCTTCATTGTGGCCGACAAGATCACCGTGGAATCGCGCCGCGCCGGCCTGGATGCGAATCAGGGCGTGCGCTGGGAATCGGGCGGCGAGGGTGACTACACCGTCGAAGACATCGAGAAAACCGGCCGCGGCACCGACATCATCCTGCATCTGCGCGAAGGCGAGGATGAGCTGCTGTCCGCCTGGAAGCTGAAGAACATCATCCGTAAATACTCCGACCACATCTCCCTGCCGATCCAGATGCAGAAGGAAGAATGGGATGAGGAGAAGAAGGAAAACGTCCTGAAGGACGAGCTGGAAACCATCAACCAGGCCAGCGCCCTGTGGGCCCGCAACAAGAACGACATCACGCCGGAACAGTACGACGAGTTCTATAAGCACGTGTCGCACGACTTCGCGGCGCCGCTGACCCACACCCACAACCGGGTGGAAGGCCGCAGCGAATACACCCAGCTGCTGTACATTCCGGCCAAGGCGCCATTCGATCTGTGGGACCGCAACAAGCGCGGCGGCATCAAGCTGTACGTCAAGCGCGTGTTCATCATGGACGATGCCGAGCAGCTGATGCCGACCTATCTGCGCTTCGTGAAAGGGGTGATCGACTCGGCCGACCTGCCGCTGAACGTGTCGCGCGAAATTCTGCAGGAGTCGCGCGATGTGAAGGCGATCCGCGAAGGCTCGACCAAGCGCGTGATCGGCATGCTGGAAGAACTGGCGAATTCGGACGAGCAGGAAAAGAAGGACAAGTACAACACCTTCTGGACGGAATTCGGCCAGGTGCTGAAAGAGGGCGTGGGCGAGGACTTCACCAACAAGGACCGCCTGGCCAAGCTGCTGCGCTTTGCCACCACCAACAACGACAGCGCGGAACAGACCGTGTCGTTCGAAGAGTACGTGGGCCGCATGAAGGAAGGCCAGGACAAGATTTACTATGTGACCGCCGACAGCTACACGGCTGCGAAGAACTCGCCGCATCTGGAAATCTTCCGCAAGAAGGGCGTGGAAGTGATCCTGATGGCCGACCGCGTGGACGAGTGGATGATGTCCTTCCTGACCGAATTCGAAGGCAAGGAACTGGTATCCGTGGCCAAGGGCGGCCTGGATCTGGGCCAGATGGAAGACGAGGCTGAGAAGAAGCAGCATGAGGAAACCGAGACCGAGTACAAGGATCTGGTCGCGAAGATGAAGGAAGCGCTGGGCGATCAGGCCAAGGACGTGCGCGTGACCTTCCGTCTGACCGATTCGCCGGCCTGCCTGGTGACGGACGAGCACGAGCTGTCGGGTAATCTGCTGCGCATGCTGAAGGCCGCCGGCCAGAACGCACCGGAGTCCAAGCCTATCCTGGAAATCAATCCGAACCACCCGCTGGTGACGCGCCTGAAGTACGAAGACGCAGCCGGCACGAAGTTCAAGGATTGGGCACACATCCTGTTCGACCAGGCCATGCTGGCTGAAGGCGGCACGCTGAGCGATCCGGCGGCCTTCGTCAAACGGCTGAATGAGATGCTGTTGAAATAAAAGAAGAATCGGGACCCGCGGGTCCCGATTCTTTTTGGGGTGCTGTTAGATTGTGAGAGTATTCCCGGCGGAATCGGCGGCATAATCGGGCGAAGGCATCGCAGAGGCGAGGACTTGCATGACGGTAGACGGAAACCAGCCCCGTATTCTGATCGTCGACGACCAGGCTGCCCATATGGGTGCCTTGTGCGACATTCTGCGCCAATATAAGTACGACACGGTAGGCTTCGCGTCGGGTGAGGCAGCGTTGTCGCGGCTGCGCAAGGAGCGTTTTGACATCCTGCTGGCCGACCTCAATATGCCGGGCATCGATGGCATCGCACTGGTGGAGGAAGCGCGCGCGATCGACGGCGATCTGGCCTGCATCATCATGACCGGCGAAGGCAGTATCGCCTCTGCTGTGCGCGCCATGCAGAGCGGTGCGCTGGACTACATCGTCAAGCCGTTCAAGCCATCGGCTCTGTTGCCGACGCTGGCGCGTGCCCTCGCCACGCGCGCGCTGCGCCAGCACAATGCGGAGCTGGAGCATCAGCTGCATCAGCACGTGGAAGAACTGGCGGCAGCCAACCGGGATCTGGATCTGGCGCGCGCCGAAGCGGAACGCGCCAACACGGAGAAATCGCACTTCCTGTCGAATATGAGCCACGAACTGCGCACGCCGCTCAACGGCATTCTCGGCTTCGCGCAAATTCTCGCGTCGGATTCGCTGCCAGCCACGCCGGAGGAGAAGCGCAAGTTCGCAGGGCACATCGTCCAGTCGGGCAAGCACCTGCTCAAGCTGATTAATGAAATCCTTGACCTGGCCAAGGTGGAAGCGGGGAAGATCATCCTCGCGATGGAGAGCGTGTCACTGGCGGGCGTGGTGCAGGAATGCCATATGATGGTGACACCGCAGGCGGAAGGGCGCGGTATCTCGCTCGACTTCCGCTGTAATATCGGCGTCAACGTTTTCGCCGACAAGACACGGCTGGTGCAGGTGCTGATAAACCTGCTGTCGAATGCGATCAAATACAACCGCGAGCGCGGCAAGGTGGTACTGGATTGCCGGCTCGTGAATGCGGAACGCGTGCGCGTATCCGTGCAGGACACCGGCCCAGGCCTGGACCGCGAACAGCTGCAAGCCATCTTCCAGCCCTTCAATCGCCTTGGCCGTGAAGACGCCGAAGAGGGCACGGGCCTTGGCCTGACCCTGACCAAGCGCGTGGTGGAAGCCATGCGGGGCACCATAGGCGTGGAAAGTGTGCCGGGGCAGGGCAGCACGTTCTGGGTCGAACTGGGGCTGCATTCCAATAGTGTCGCGGAGGCCGAACATGCGTAGTCGCATTGCCATTGCTGCCGTATTGATTGCCATGCTGCTGGCCGCCGGCTTTGTCGCCAGCCAGCGCAAGCCCGCGCCGCCGGCGCGGCAGGAAAAGCTGGTGATCGCGACCAATACGGAGTACGTGGGCGTGTGCGGCATCGTGGCGGCGCAGCGCCAGGGTTATTTTGCCGAGGAGGGCTTGTCGGTGTCCCTGCTGCCTTACACCAGCGGCAAGGAGTCCATGCAGGCCTTATTGCAAAGTCGTGCCGACCTGGCAACGGTAGCCGATATTCCTGTGATGTTTGCCGCCGTTGCCGGTACGCCGGTGCGCGTGCTGGCTACATTCTTCCGCACCGAGAAGGACCATGGCCTGGTGGGGCGGCGCGATCACGGTATTCTCGGCCCCGCCAGCCTGAAGGGCAAGCGCGTCGGCGTCACGCAGGGTACCTCCGGCCACTTCACGCTGGATGTCTTCCTCAACTGGCAGCGGCTGACGGCGGACGACATCACCATGGTGAACTACAAGCCGGAAGCGCTGCCGGATGCGCTGGCCAACGGCGAAGTCGATGCAGTGGCGGGCTGGGAACCATTTCTGACCAATATCCGCCAGCGGCTGGGCGACAACGCTGTGTCGTTCTCCGGCGAGGATGTCTACGAAAGCATCTACAACCTGGTGGGGATGCAGCAATATGTGCTAGCCCATCCCGACACGGTGCGCCGCATGCTGCGTGCGCTGGAGCAGGGCAGCAACTACTGCCGGGCCAATCCGGAAGCGATGCAGCCGCTGCTGGCCGCCACTTCAGGGCAGAGCAAGGAGGCCGTGCTGGCAGCCTGGCCTTCTTACCACTTCGAGATGGAACTGGATCAGGGCCTGGTGCTGGCGCTGGAAGACCGCGCGCGCTGGGCTATCCGCAACAAGATGGCGGCCAGTAGCGAGATGCCGAACTTCCTTGAGTACATCTACCTGGATGGCATGTCGTCGGTGCAGCCGGCAGCCGTTACCATCATCCATTAAGGGTGCAACGTGAGAATCATTACCCGCCTCAAGCTCGCTCAGCTGCTGTGCATTATCGTCGCTGCTGCGGTGGGCATCGTGCTGCTGGTGACCACGGCGCAGATGCGGCATGAACTGGCCCGCAACGAAAAGGCGGGCGAGATTCTGCGCGGCGTGGTGTCGCTGCGCTACCTCGCAATGGAATATGCGATAGGTCACGAGAAGCGCACGCGCTCGCAGTGGGTGCTGCGCAAGGAATCGCTGGCGGCCCTGCTGGCCAGAGACGAAGACTTCCGTGATGGTCCGGAAGCGGAAATCTACCGCGGCTTGCGCGAGCAGCTGCCCAATCTGCACAAATACTTCAACGACTCGTTGCAGATCCAGGAGGAGCTGCACGGGTCGCCTGAGAAGGAAGATGTGCTGAAGCGGCTGGAGGGGCGGCTGTTTGGCCTGATCATGAACAAGGCCCAGGCCATGATCAGCGATGCCGAAGACCTGGCCGCGCGCAGCCGCGAAGGGGCACTGGCGGCGCAGCGGCGCGCCAACTACGCGGCGGGCGCGATGGGTGTGATCCTCACACTGGCGGTGCTGGGCGCACTGTATATGACGATCCGCAGCGTGGCGCGTCCGCTGGAGCGGCTGCGTCATGGCACGGAGCTGGTCGGCGCGGGCAAGCTTGATTTTGCGCTCGGCGTGGAAACCGTGGATGAAGTGGGTGAGCTGGCGCGCGCCTTCGACAGCATGACGGAGAAGCTGCGCCAGACCACGGTGTCGCGCGATGAGCTGGGGCAGGCCAACAAAGCCTTGCACGCCGAGATGTCGGTGCGCAGGGATACCGAACAGAAGGTGCATCTGCAATTGGCGCGCATGTCGCTGCTGCACCAGATCACGCGCTCCATCGGCGACCGGCAGGATTTGCGCAGCATTTTCCAGGTCGTGGTGCGCAGCCTGGAAGACCAGCTGCCGGTGGACTTTGGCTGCGTGTGCCTGTACCGCGACGATGAACTGATCGTCAGCAGCGTGGGCCTGGCCAGCGAGCTGCTGTCGAGCGAGCTGTCGATGCGCGAGCATGCGCATGTGCCGATCGATGAAAACGGCCTGTCGCGCTGCGTGCGCGGCCAGCTGGTCTATGAGCCGGACATCACCGAGCTGCCTTTCCCCTTCCCGAAACGGCTGGCACGCGGCGGTCTGGCGGCGCTGGTCCTGGCGCCATTGCTGGCGGAGAGCACGGTATTCGGTGTGCTGATCGTGGCACGGCGTGCCCCGAACAGCTTCAGCAGCGGCGAGTGCGAATTCCTGCGCCAGCTGAGCGAACACGTGGCGCTGGCGGCCAATCAGACGCGCTTGTACGCCGACCTGCAGCGTGCCTACAACGAGCTGCACGAGACGCAGCAGTCCGTCACCAAGCAGGAACGCCTGCGCGCACTGGGCCAGATGGCGAGCGGCATCGCGCACGACATCAACAACGCGATTTCGCCGGTCGCCTTGTACACCGAGTCGCTGCTGGAAACGGAACCCGGCTTGAGCGAGAGTGGGCGCAACTGCCTGCAGGTGATTGCACGCGCCATCGACGATGTGGCGGCAACCGTGGCGCGCATGCGCGAGCTGTATCGCCAGCGCGAGCCGGAACTGGCGCTGGGCGCGGTCGGCCTGAACACCCTGATTCCACAAGTGGTCGACCTGACCCGCGCACGCTGGAGCGATATGCCGCAGCAGCGCGGCGTGGTGATCGCCATGAAGCAGGAGCTGACCGCGGCCCTGCCGCCGCTGCTGGGCGCCGAGGGCGAAATCCGCGAGGCCCTGACCAATCTGATTTTCAACGGCGTGGATGCGATGCCGGAAGGCGGCACGCTGACCGTGCGCACGCTGCATAAGGATGGCTACGTGGTGCTGGAAGTCGCCGACACCGGCTTCGGCATGGACGAGGTAACGCTGAAGCGCTGTCTCGATCCCTTCTTTACCACCAAGGGAGAACGGGGCACGGGCCTGGGCCTGGCCACGGTGTACAGCATGGTGGAGCGCCACAGCGCCCAGATTGCGATTGAATCCCAGCCTGGGCAGGGCACTACGGTGCGCATCAGCTTCCCGGTCGCCGAATCGCCGGACAAGGAAGCGCAGCCGCCCGTTGCCGCTACACCGCTGGTGCGTATGCGCCTGCTGATCGTGGATGATGATCCGACCGTGCTGGCATCGCTGCGCGCCATCCTGCTGCGCGACGGCCACGAGGTGACGGCAGCCGACGGCGGACAGGCGGGTATCGATGCCTTCCGCGCCTCGCTGGAAGGTGCGCCGCAATTCAATGCCATCTTCACCGACCTTGGCATGCCTTATGTGGACGGGCGCCGTGTGGCGGAGACCATCAAGTCATTGGCGCCATCCATGCCGGTGATCCTGCTCACCGGCTGGGGCCAGCGTCTTATTCCCGACAGCGGAGAATTGCCGGTTAACGTAGACTATGTGCTCAGCAAGCCACCCCGCTTGCGCGAGTTGCGCGAGGTATTATCCAGGGTGGCGCAATCGATCACCTTGGAAGCGAGTCAATGAGTCAAACGGACGCAGAAGTTTTTGCCGCCCACCGTGGACGGCTGTTCTCCATCGCCTACCGCATGCTGGGTGTGCGGGCCGATGCCGAGGATGTGGTGCAGGATGCCTGGCTGCGCTGGCATTCCGCCGACCGAGAGGGCGTGCTGTCCTCGGAAGCCTGGCTGGTGACCGTGGCGACCCGCCTGTCCATCGACCGCCTGCGTGCGGCGAAGGCCGAGCGCGAAAGCTACACCGGCTTCTGGCTGCCGGAACCTATGATCGAGCCGTTGGATGAGCACACGCCGGAGGCGCAGGCGGAACTGGCGAGCGACCTGTCGGTGGCCTTCATGTGGGTGCTGGAGCGGCTGTCGCCGGAAGAGCGCGCGGCTTTCCTGATGCGCCAGGTCTTCGATTACGACTACGCCGAAGTGGCCGAGATGCTGGGCAAGAGCGAAGCGGCCTGCCGCCAGATGGTGAGCCGCGCCAGCGACCGCGTGCAGCAGGAGAAAGTGCGCTTCGAAGTCAGCCGCAACGATCACCAGCAGCTGCTGCAGCGCTTCGTGGCCGCCATCAACAGCGGCCAACAGGATGCGGTGCGCGCCTTCATCGCAGACGATATGCAATTCGTGGGCGACGGTGGCGGCAAGATGCCGGCCTTCCCCCAGGTGGTGCGCGATCCGGACCTCATTGCAGGCTTGTACGCCAAGTTCTCGCAGGCCGGCAAAACCGAATACCGCCTGGTCCTGCTCAACGGCCAGCCCGGCCTGCTGCGCTACATCGGCGGCAAACTGGAGTCGGTGCAATACATCGAGTCCGACGGCCAGCAAATCAAAGGCTTCTACGTCATTCGCAATCCGGACAAGCTCGCCGCCATACTCGCCTGAGCCGGCGCTGGCTTGCGCCGGCCGAAGCCGAGTGCGGCCAGTCCAATGCCGGACAATAAGAACGAGGTGGGCGCCGGAACCGCGGCGGGGCCGCTTAGCGAAAAGTCCATTGCCGCGCCGTTGCTGGCCAGTGTCCAGGTGGGTGTCGTGCCGAAGAAGTTATTTGTCTGCATGGAATTGCCGCCCACACCGACCTGATCACCCCACAACCAGCTGGAAGTATTGTTGAAGATGGAAAGCCAGTGCACCGTGTTAGCCGGGACCATCAACGGCGTGACGTCGACCGTGTAGTCGAAATATGCGCCGGCTGCCGTGCGGGATACGGCAGCCAGTGTGAGTGCGGCGCAATTGCCGGGCGCGCCCGCCACATCGTCGCAGAGATAGATTTGAAAAGCATCGGCGGGCAGCGCTCCATCCAGGTAGCGGCCACTCCAGTGGACGTCAGCGATCGTGTTTTGTCCCGGCGCCAGGGTGAAGTCATCGGCGAGAATTTGGCCTGCCCCAAGATCTGAAAATGGAAAATTGGTGGGCGGATGGGCGCCGTTGTCGAAGATGGTGTCGGCCATCGCTGGCACGCCACAAAAGAGCATTGGCAACAGCAGCAGGATTGGCGTTTTCATGGCGGATTCTCCCAAAAGCCGGGCACATGCCCGTTTCCCGCCACGCATTTATCGTGCCGCCTCTATCCGCCGCAGGCGCGCATGCCAGGCAATCCGGGATTGCACACAATCCGGTGTCGAGTTGTAAGATCCGCCGACGTATCCCAAACCGCCGGCCCGGTAAGTCTAACGGGCCGTGTGCGGGCGGCCCGCAGTGGGAGGAGGCAATGCGCGCCATCCCCACTGCGAGCCTTCGGGCGAGACCCCGTAATCCATGCCGTTTAATCCTTCCGCTTGGCTCTACGGCGTCCGATCGCAAGTACGGCGGGTATGCCCAGCAGCAGCATGCCTGCCATGCCTGGCTCAGGGACTGGTGCGGTGGGAGCCGTCAGGAAACCACGGATTTCCCCACCCGGATACGCTGAGCTGTGGATGTTGAAGTAGGAAGTACCACTGTTCAGGCCAGTCAGCAGTGTGGATTCCGCTGTGCTGGTCGAGCCGCCGTTCGCCGTCAGGAATGCGGAATTCCAGAACGAGGACGCCGACGTATCGAACGTGTGGTCATACGTGCCGGCCGTCACCCCCGTGGGGAAATCCGTGAAGGCGGGCACCATGGTCGCGACGCCAGCCGAACCGCTGCCGGCATCCGCCGTGCAGCAATGGATGTGCGAAGCGGTGGTCGTACCGTCCAGTCCCGCAAAGATGCTTTGCACCCGCAGGCTGTGCGTGTCGATGTCGAAGGTCACAATTGCTGCGCCGATAGCGGACGAGCTATTTGGCGTGACCTCGGAAGCGCCGTTGAGATTGGCGGTGTAAGTGAGGGGATCAGCCCAGGCGCCCCCGCAGGCGGCGCTGATGGCCAGCAGAGCTAGCCCTTTTGCAAACACAGGTTTCATCGCAGTCTCCTTTCATCGAAAGCGAGGCTGGCATTGTCCTGCCATGAAGGCAGGCCCGTGCGCACGATACGACGAGGAAGTTAGCGTTGCGTCTTAGAACAAAGGTCCAGCAGCAAGCTTTCGCCTTCCGGCCAAGGGCCGAAACCGGCGTCGCCATTGATGTGTCCTGCCGGGCCGATCACGTGCAACACGCTGCCCCAGGCTTCGGCGAACTGGCGTGCGCGCCGCTCGCTGACGTAGATGTCGTCGCTGCTGGCCACGACCACCGAAGGGAAGGGCAGGCGCTGCAGCTGCATCGGCTGGAAGCCTGTGGTGCAGGCCGGATAGGACGGCGCATCGACGTCGCTTGGCGCCACCAGGAAGGCGCCGGCGACGCGGTGCTTGCTGTTGGACTGTGCCCACCACGTCACCAGCGTACAGGACAGGCTGTGCGCCGCCAGCACAGGCGGCTCGCTGCATGCGGCAATCGCCGCATCGAGTTCGCGTACCCACTCTTCACGGTCAGGCGTTTCGAAATCGCGATGCGCCACGCGGCGCCAGCCGTGCTTGCGTTCCCAGTGCGTTTGCCAATGCTGCGGGCCTGAATCCCACAGGCCGGAGAGAGTAAGGACAGTCGTCATCGTACGTTTTTAAGGAGGAAGGAAGCCTGGCCGCAGCTTTTCTGCGAGCGCTTGATTTCGTCCATCGCGCAGCTGCGCGACGCGCCGTCCTTGCTGTAGCAGGCATGGGCTTCGCGCAGGAAGCGTCCGCCGCCGGTGCAGAAAGGCAGCACGGAATCCCTGGCCAGCCAGGGGTTGGCTTTCTTGAAGGCGTCTTCAAACTGGCCGGGCGTAACGCGCACCGGCTGCGAAGGGCGCTGGAATTCGGCCGGAATCTTGAGGCCTTCCTTCAGGCGAGCCGACAAGGTCAGATAATCCTGCGGCGCCAGGCCGGAGCAGGTGCCGTGCTTTTGCCACTCATGGATGATCAGCTTGGGCGCGGGATAGAGATCGGCATAGCGGTCGCGTACGTCGGCCGGCAGCTTCTGGCGCGAGCAGGAATCTGGATAGCCTTTCTCGAACTGCGGCCACAGGCCATGCAGCACAAAGCCCAGCTGGCGGCCGCTCGCGCACTGCACCGGATCGTCGCGGCTGGCGCAGTATTCCGGCGACCAGCTGAGGGACATGGCGTAGTAATCGAATTGACCGGGCCGATCGTCGCGCGCGAAGGCGGACGAAGCGAGCAGGCTGGCGGCGGCGAGAAGGGCGATGCGGATTTTCACAGGGCGGTCCTCAAGGCGAACAGTTCAGGGAAGAGTACCACGTCCAGCATCTTGCGCAGATAGCTCACGCCGGCTGTGCCGCCGGTGCCGGTCTTGAAGCCGATGATGCGCTCCACGGTGGTCACGTGGCGGAAGCGCCAGAAGCGGAAAGCGGTTTCCATATCCACCAGCTTTTCGGCCAGCTCGTACAGCGCCCAGTATTTGGTGGTGTCGCGGTAGACCTCCAGCCAGGCTTCCTTCACCGATTCGTCGGCGCTGGTTGGCAGGGTCCAATCGCCGTTCAGGCGTGCGGCGTCGATCTTCAGGCCGTGGCGGGCCAGCAGGCGCACGGCTTCGTCGTACAGCGAAGGCGCGCGCAGGGCCTGGTCCAGCGCCGCGTGGGTTGGCGTGTGCTCGTGTACCGCCAGCATATTGGCGTTCTTGTTCCCGAGGATGAATTCGATCTCGCGGTACTGGTGCGACTGGAAGCCGGAGGAAGCACCCAGGTAAGGGCGGATCGCCGTGTATTCAGGCGGCGTCATGGTTGCCAGCACATCCCAGGCATGCACCAGCTGGTCCATGATGCGGGCCACGCGGGCCAGCATCTTGAAGGCCGGCGGCAGGTCGTCGCGGCGCAGATGGTCGCAGACGGCATGCAGCTCGTGCAGCATCAGCTTCATCCACAGCTCGCTGGTCTGGTGCTGCACGATGAACAGCATCTCATTGTGATTGGGCGAGAGCGGATGCTGGGCGTTCAGGATCTGGTCCAGGCCCAGGTAGTCTCCGTAGCTCATGGACTTGCTGAAGTCCATCTGGGCGCCATGCCATTCGGCGGGTTTCTTTGGTTCGGTCATGATGTTTCAGGTTACAGCGCCGCGCTTGGCGGCAATATCGTAGGCTTTGTCGTCGAGGATCTGCTTCAGGATTTCCACCGCATCCCACACGTCGGCAAAGCTGGTATACAGCGGGGTGAAGCCGAAGCGCATGATTTCCGGCTCGCGGTAGTCGCCGATCACGCCGCGTGCGATCAGGGCCGCCATCACGGCGTAGCCATGCGGGTGCGTGAAGCTGACCTGGCTGCCGCGCTGTGCGTGGTGGCGCGGCGTGACCAGCCCAAGCGGATGGCCGGAGCAGCGCTGCTCCACCAGGGCGATGAACAGGTCGGTCAGTGCCAGTGATTTTTCGCGGATGGCGGACATGGTGGTTTGCGCGAAGACGTCCAGGCCGCATTCCACCATCGCCAGCGAGGTCACGGGCTGGGTGCCGCACAGGGCGCGGCCGATGCCTTCGGTCGGCGCGAAGTCCGGCGCCATGGCGAAAGGATTGGCGTGGCCCCACCAGCCGGATAGTGGATGGGCGAACCTGGCCTGGTGGCGCTTGGGCACCCAGATGAAGGCCGGCGAGCCGGGACCGCCGTTCAGGTATTTATAGGTGCAGCCGACCGCGAAGTCGGCGCCGCCTGCATGCAGATCCACCGGCACCGCGCCGACGGAATGGCACAAGTCCCAGACCATGACGGCGCCATGCTGGTGGGCGAGGGCGCTGACGGCTGCCATATCGTGCTGGTAGCCGGTGCGGTAGTTCACGTGGGTCAGCATGAGGACGGCGGTGTCCGGGCCGATGGCCGTGTGCAGCTCGTCCGGCGAGTCGATCAGCTTGACCCGGTAGCCCTGGTTCAGCCAGCCGGCCAGGCCCTGCGCCATATATATATCAGTCGGGAAATTGCTGCGCTCGCTGACGATGGTGCGGCGGCCGGAGCCGTCCTGCAGCTTGATGGCGGCGGCCAGGGCCTTGAACAGGTTGATTGAGGTGGTGTCGGTGACCACCACTTCGCCTGCCTCGGCGCCGACCAGCGGGGCCAGCTTGTCGCCCAGGCGCTTGGGCATGTCGAACCAGCCGGCGGTATTCCAACTGGTAATCAGGTCTTTGCCCCACTCCTTGGCGATGACTTCGGTGGCGCGGGTGAGGGCGGCTTTCGGGCGGGCGCCCAGAGAGTTGCCATCCAGATAAATCACGCCGGCGGGGAGGTCGAATTGCTCGCGCAGGGGAGCCAGGGGATCTGCGGCGTCGCGCGCCAGGCAGTCGGTGCGGGAGATCATGATTTCCTTGAAACCTAAAGAAAGTGAGAGTGTAGCAACTTTTGCAGGGGCTTCGGCCGGGTGAAGCCCCTCACCGAAAAATTTTTAAAAATTTTTTCGAAAAACCCTAAAGTTCCCCAAAGTCCTGCCGTTACCGCTTTCAGAAGCCCGGTAAAAGGCTTGCTGTTCGGAAGTTTGGATGGGGCAAAAAATATTAAAATTTTTTGCGTTGAACCCTAAAGTTCTCCAAAACCCTGCCGATAACAGTTCAGATGTCGCAAAAAAGCATCGCAGCGACATCGCGTTTTTACCTCAGGCTGCTGGCTTTTCGGTGTGCCTGAACACCTCGCAAACCCGCATGTTTTCAGGGGTTTAGCCCTTATCGCCCGACGTTTGTCAGACAAAATCTGACAGGACGTCCCGTGTCTATTCCGACGCAAAATACAGAGTGTGGCCTCTTTGTGTTTCTGTGCCTCTCCAGCAGAATGTATCTCAACGGCAACGCAATTGCGCTGCTAGCAAGATAGAACCCACAGGAGAGATGGAAATGACTGCAAACGACATGATGGCTGAAATCCGCGATGCAAACCTGAGCTACCTGATGCTGGCTCAGCAGATGATCCGCGCGGACAAGGTCACCGCAATTTTCCGTCTCGGCATCTCGGCCGACATCGCTGACCTGATCGAAGGCATGAGCAATGCCCAGATTCTGAAGTTGGCTGGTGGCAACATGATGCTGGCCCGCTTCCGCTTCGACGACAGCGCCATCCTCGGCATGCTGACCAACTACAACAAGGACCGCTCCCTCGCCCAGTCCCACGCCGCCATCCTGATGGCCGGCCAGGGCGTAGAGGAAATTGTCTAATTAGTGTTGTTTTGCGTCATCACGGGGAGCGGAAAAAATGACTAAAAAGAGCGTGGTAACGGAAGCCCAGGAAATCCAGCTGGCCATCGAGCTGATCAATCTGGGCGCCCGCCTGCAACTGCTGGAAACTGAAGTGTCGCTGTCCCGTGAGCGCCTTCTCAAGCTGTACAAGGAACTGAAAGGTGTCTCTCCTCCGAAGGGCATGCTGCCTTTCTCCACCGACTGGTTCCTGACCTGGCAGCCGAACATCCACAGCTCGCTGTTCCTGAATATCCATAACTTCCTGGTCGAACACGCTGGCGCCAGTGGTGTCCGCGCGGTGATGAAGGCTTACCAGCTGTATCTGGAGCAGATGCCGCCGGAGCCGGGCGAAGAGCCGCTGCTGTCCCTGACCCGCGCCTGGACCCTGACCCGTTTCGCCAATACCAGAATGCTGGAGCTGAAGTCCTGCCGCTGCTGCCAGGGCAAGTTCGTGGTCGATGCCATGGACCTGAACTCCGACTACCGCTGCGGCCTGTGCCATATGCCGTCCCGCGCTGGCAAGACCCGCAAGGCCAAGGAAGCCGAAGCGGCCGCCGCTTGATCCTCGCCGCCACTGTTCCCGAGCCTCGCGGTCCGCGCCATCCTGCGGCCGCGCCCAGCCGCGCCGCACTGCGCGGCGGCGGCGCCCTGGCCGGCGCCAGCCTTCCGCGCTGCTACGCCAGCGTCATGGCCGATATGGGCGCGGCCCGGAGCGGGCCATGACGGCGCCGCGCATCCTGCGCGCACCGGCCGTCCAGGCGCTGCTGATCCAGCTGCTCGCGCTACTGCCGACGGCGGCGCTGTCCTTCGCGCTGGAATCCTTCGGCGCCGAACCCACCATCCTCACTGCGGCACTGATCCAGGGCCTGCTTGCCATGGCCATCACCTGGAAGCTGGGCCTGGCGCGCTGGTGGCGGCCCATTCAGCTGCTGTTTCCGATCGCCGTGCTGGCGGCCAGTGCGCTGCATCTGCCGCCGTGGATTTTCCTCGCTTTGTTCCTGATTCTCCTGGGCTGGTACTGGTCCACCTTCCGCACGCAAGTGCCGTACTACCCATCGAACGAAGCCGTGTGGCGCGCGGTGGAGGACATGCTGCCGCGCGATAAGCCGCTGCGCGTGATCGACATCGGCAGCGG
Source organism: Pseudoduganella sp. RAF19 (assembly GCF_052114165.1). Classification (NCBI taxonomy): domain Bacteria; kingdom Pseudomonadati; phylum Pseudomonadota; class Betaproteobacteria; order Burkholderiales; family Oxalobacteraceae; genus Pseudoduganella; species Pseudoduganella sp. RAF19. Next base: position 294,229 of record NZ_JBFREF010000001.1, read on the forward strand.
CCTGGGCGGCATGGCCATGCACCTGGCCAAGGCGCGTCCGCTGGCGCAAGTGGAGGGCATCGAGCTGGCGCCGGTGCCGTGGCTGGTGTCCCGGCTGCGCGCCAGGCTGTCCGGCAGCCGCGCCCGCTTCGTGCGCGGGGATTATGAAAAGCTGGACTTCGGCGACTACGATCTGGTGTTCGCCTACCTGTCGCCGGCCGCCATGCCGGGCCTGTGGGCCAAGGCCAAGGCCGAAATGCAAAATAGCAGTCTGCTAGTTAGTTACGAATTTGAGATCCCCGCTGGGCAATCCGTCAAGACCATCCTTACCACAGAGGGTGGCCCACTCTTATACTCCTGGCAGTTTTAGGCGCGTTTTACTTGCCTGAGAGCGTTTGTCACGCTATTGTAGTTCCACTGTGGAATATTGTTGCACTTACTGGAAAGAAGGGAGTCGGGGCGCTTGTTAGTTATTCTTGGTTACGTCGTTGTTATGGCCTCCGTTTTCGGGGGCTTTGCGTTGTCTGGGGGACACCTCGCAGCGCTGTTCCAGCCGTTGGAACTTCTGATGATCGGCGGCGCCGCAGTTGGCGCTTTCCTCGTCGGCAATAACGGCAAGGCCATCAAGGCTACTCTGGCGGCGATCCCTGGCCTGTTCAAGGGCTCGCGCTATACCAAGGACCTGTACATGGAGCTGATGTCGCTGCTCTTCGATGTGCTGTCCAAGGTGCGCAAGGAAGGTCTGATGTCCATTGAAGGGGATATCGACAAGCCGGAAGAAAGCCCGCTGTTCAGCAAGTACCCGTCCGTCCTGGAAGACCACCATATCGTGGAATTCATGACCGACTACCTGCGCTTGATGGTGTCGGGGAATATGGATGCCTTCCAGATCGAGAATCTGATGGACAACGAGATCGACACGCACCACCAGGAAGGCCATGTGCCTGCGCATTGCATCGCCAAACTGGGCGACGGCATGCCGGCATTCGGTATCGTGGCGGCGGTGATGGGCGTGGTGCACACCATGGAATCGGTGGGCATTCCGCCATCCGAGCTGGGGATGCTGATCGCGCATGCGCTGGTCGGTACCTTCCTCGGTATTCTGCTGGCATACGGCTTTGTCGGTCCGCTGGCCAGCCTGCTGGAGCAGAAGCTGGAAGAGTCCACCAAGATGTTCCAGTGCGTGAAGGTCACGCTGCTGGCCAGCCTGAACGGTTACGCCCCGGCCCTGGCCGTGGAATTCGGCCGCAAGGTGCTGTACTCGACCGAGCGCCCGAGCTTCGCCGAACTGGAAGACCATATCAAGAAATCGAAGTCGAAGTAATGATGGACACGAGGAATCGCCATGGCTGAAGAGGGACTGCGGCCAATCATCGTCAAGCGCGTCAAGAAGAATGGCGGCGGTCACCATGGCGGCGCCTGGAAGATCGCGTACGCCGACTTCGTGACCGCGATGATGGCTTTCTTCCTGTTGATGTGGCTGCTTGGTTCGACCACCAAGGGCGACCTGAACGGGATCTCGGAATATTTCAAGACGCCGCTCAAGGTCGCCATGGAAGGCGGCACCGGTAGCGGCGACTCGTCGTCCGTCATCAAGGGCGGCGGCAATGACCTGAGCCGCAGCCAGGGCCAGGTGCGCGCTACCGACGAACCGTCCGTCAAGAAGACCTTCAACCTGTCGGCCGCCAAGGCCGCGCTCGAAGCGGAAGAGAAGAACCGCCTGGAACAGCTGCGCCAGCGTATCGAGCTGACCATCGACTCCAGCCTGGCCTTGCAGAAATTCAAGAACCAGCTGCTGCTCGATTTCACCAGCGAAGGCTTGCGCATCCAGATCGTGGACGAAAAGAACCGTCCGATGTTTGCCTTGTCCAAGGCCGACTTGCAGCCTTATACCCGCGAAATCCTGGAAGCCATCGCGCCGGTGCTGAACGAAGTGCCGAACAAGATCGGCCTGTCCGGCCACACCGACTCGACGCCGTATTTCACCGAAACGGGGTACAGTAACTGGGAACTCTCCGCCGACCGGGCCAATGCCTCGCGCCGTACTCTGGTGCAAGGCGGCCTGGCCGACAACAAGATCCTGCGTGTGGTCGGCCTGGCAGGGGCCGCACCGCTGGACCGCGTCGATCCGTTCAATCCGATCAACCGCCGCATCAGCATCATTGTGATGAACAAGAAGACGGAAGAGAACGTATTGCGTGACGGTGGCCAGATGAATGTCGGGACCGACACCGAGGCCACGCGCGAAGCGCTAAGCAAGACGGCGCCAGCCGCAGCACCAGCACCTGCTGCAGCGGCGCCGGCAAAGAAATAAGCAGAGCCCTGCCTAACACCTGAGACTGTCATGACGAGAAAAAAGATCCTGGGCTCCCATGTGAAGCGCCTGTTGTCCGGCGTATCGGACCACGGCAAGCGCCATTTGACTGAAGTCGAAACCGACCTGCTGCAGACCAATCTGCTGCTGGAAGAAGCGATCGACAAGCTGACGCGCAATTTCATGGCCATCCACGACGCCGTCAATGCCCAGCAAACGACCATCCAGATGCTGCTGGACGGCGGCAATCCGACCCCCGAGCAAAAGGAAAAGCTGCAGGCCATGAACGAGCAGGTCAGCAGCTATGTGAATGCGGCGATCACCAGCATGCAGTTCCAGGACATGACCAGCCAGTTGATCGACCGTACCCTGAAGCGCGTGACCGGCCTGCGCGAATTCCTCGGCACGCTGGGCACCCATGGCGCCGAAGTGATGCCCGACAGCGGCAGCGACGAAATTGTGGACCTGCTCGGCAAGGTCAGCATGGCGCTCGCCATCCAGAGCCTGGAGCTGCGCAGCGTGCTGCGTAAAGCGGTCAGCCAGAAGCATCTGGAAAGCGGCGACATCGAACTGTTCTGAAAATATACCTACCAAAGAGAGATCAAAAGATGGCTAAAACAATTCTTGCAGTCGACGATTCCTCCTCGCTGCGCCAGATGGTGGCGTTCAGCCTGAAAGCCGCCGGTTACCAGGTGGTGGAGGCGGTCGATGGACAGGACGGCCTGGAAAAGGCCAAGCTGCAAACCGTGGACCTGGTGCTGACCGACCAGAACATGCCGCGCATGGACGGCCTGCAGCTGATCAAGCTGCTGCGCGAACAGCCGGCCTACGCCAAGGTCCCTATCCTGATGCTGACCACCGAATCGTCCGATGAGATGAAAGCCAAGGGCCGCGCTGCCGGCGCCAACGGCTGGCTGGTCAAGCCTTTCGACCCGCAACGTCTGATTGAGGTAGTGAAGAAGGTCATCGGCTAAGGGGCTGCCATGTGCTTAGTAATTGATGGAGTCGCGCCATGACCATCGATATTAGCCAGTTCTACCAGGTCTTCTTCGACGAGGCCGAGGAGCTGCTGGCGGAAATGGAGCGGCTGCTGCTGGCGGTGGACGTCGACTCGCCGGGCGAAGAGGATCTGAACGCGATCTTCCGCACGGCGCACTCCGTCAAGGGTGGCGCATCCACCTTCGGCGTGAGCGATATGAGCGAAGTCACGCACGTGCTGGAGACGCTGCTCGACCGTATTCGCAAGGGCGAAATGGCGCTCACGTCGACCCACGTGGATGCCTTCCTCGCCGCCAAAGATATTCTGAAGATGCAGCTGGACGGCCACCGTCTGGGTTCCGCCGTGGACCAGGAAGCGGTGGGCGACGTGCGCATGATGCTGCAGGAGCTGGCGCAGGACGTGCACATTGCCGCCATGGCGCCTGTCGCGCCGGCCTTCAACACGCAGGAAACCGAAGTGGTGGACCACACCGGCGGCCGCCGTTACCGGCTCGAGCTGCCGAAGATGGTGCACCGTGAAGTGGAAGCGCTGGCGGCCGAACTGGGCTTGCTGGGCAAGGTCGAACTGTCGCCGCTGGACGCCGAGCGCCACGCGATGGTGGTCACCACCCACGAAAGCCTGGACGACATCATCGCCATCTGCTCCTTCGTCATCGACGCGGACCAGATGAAGGTCACCGAACTGCCTGCATTGACGCCAACGCAGGAAGCACGCGAAAGCGGCGAGCGTGCGCGCAAGGAAGCGGAACAGGGCTACGGCTTCTTCGATCCGCTCACCCCAGGCGCTGCCGGCGCCGAGGGAGGCGCGGCGCAGGGCGAGCAAGGCAAGGGCTATGGTTTCTTCCAGCCGCTGGACGAAATCCGCGCCAACGCGTCGGCCGCCGTGGACGACGCGCAGGGCTATGGCTTCTTCCAGCCGCTGGACCAGATCCGCGCCGCCGCAGGCATCAAGGATGCGCCGCAGCAGGTGGAGCAAAAGCTCAGCGAAGAACAGGAACGCAAGGCGGCACGCAAGGAAGCCGAGAAGGCGGCCCATGTACCGAGCGCCGAATCGTCCTCGATTCGCGTGTCCGTCGAAAAGGTGGATCAGCTGATCAACCTGGTCGGCGAACTGGTGATCACGCAAGCGATGATCGAACAGCGCGCCGGCACGCTGGACCCGATGGTGCACGAGCGCCTGCTGAACGGCATCTCCCAGCTGACCCGCAACACGCGCGACCTGCAGGAAGCCGTGATGTCGATCCGCATGATGCCGATGGACTTCGTGTTCTCGCGCTTCCCGCGCATGGTGCGCGACCTGGCCGCAAAGCTGGGCAAGAAGGTGGACTTCATCACCAGCGGCGCCGCGACGGAACTGGACAAGGGCCTGATCGAACGCATCGTCGATCCGCTGACCCACCTGGTGCGCAACAGTATCGACCATGGCATCGAAATGCCGGAAGTGCGCCGCGCCGCCGGCAAGACCGACGCGGGACGCCTGTTCCTGTCGGCTTCCCACCAGGGCGGCAATATCGTCATCGAAGTATCGGACGATGGCGGCGGCCTGAATCGCGAGAAGATCCTCGCCAAGGCCAGGCAGAACGGTCTGCCGCTTAACGACAATATGAGCGATGCCGATGTCTGGCAGCTGATCTTCGCGCCGGGTTTCTCGACCGCCGATCAGGTGACGGACGTTTCCGGCCGCGGCGTGGGCATGGACGTGGTGAAGCGCAATATCACGGCCATGGGCGGTACGGTGGACATCCGTTCGGCCAAGGGCTTCGGCACCACCATTTCGATTTCGCTGCCGCTGACGCTGGCGATCCTGGATGGCATGACGATCCGCAGCGGCGACGAGATCTACATCCTGCCGCTCGGCTTCGTGATCGAATCGCTGCAGCCGGCGCCGGAAGATGTGAAGGAAATCAGCGGCAAGGGCAGGGTGGTGAAAGTGCGCGGCGAATACCTGCCGCTCATTCCCCTGTACCAGATCTTCGATATCGTGCCGCGCTTTACCGATCCGTGCCAGGGCATCCTGGTGATTGTTGAAACTGAAGGCAAGAAAGCCTGCCTGTTCGTGGATGAACTGGTGGGGCAGCAACAGGTTGTGGTCAAGAACCTTGAATCCAATTACCGCAAGGTTGCGGGCATTTCGGGCGCCACCATTCTGGGTGACGGCGGTGTGTCCTTGATTCTGGATGTGGCGGCGCTGATCCGCTCTTCGCGCCAACTGGTCGATGAATCGATATTTTCGTAAAGGACGAATACCATGACTGACGCAAACAACGCTGGAGCCGACATCGCCGGCCGCGAGTTCCTGGCCTTCAAACTGGGCTCCGAGGAATATGGCATCGACATCCTGAAAGTGCAGGAAATCCGCGGCTACGAAGCCGTGACCCGTATTGCCAACGCCCCTGAATTCATCAAGGGCGTCATCAATCTGCGCGGCATCATCATTCCGGTGGTGGACATGCGCATCAAATTCAAGCTGGGCGAGCCGGTGTACGACCAATTCACCGTAGTCATCATCCTCAACATCAACGGCCGCGTGGTAGGCATGGTGGTCGATTCGGTGTCGGACGTGACGACGCTTACCCCGGAACAGGTCAAGCCCGCACCCGAAATGGGCACGGCCTTCAGCACCGAGTACATGATCGGTCTCGGTACCATCGATGAGCGTATGCTTATCCTGGTGGACATCGACCGCCTGATGTCCAGCCCAGAAATGGGCCTGATCGACAAGATCGCCGCTTAACCCGCAGGCGACCGACCCGACTCCGCCAAAAGAGCGGGGCGGGCACCACTTAACGAACGGGAGATAACTATGAATGTTCGCGACTACAAGATTGGTACGCGACTCGGTTTTGGTTTCGGCGTCATTCTTTTGATTCTGGTCGGCGTGGTCCTGCTGGCCAATGTACTGAACTACCGTAACAAGTCCCAGCTGATGACCGGGCTGGATCTGACGACGGCCAAGAGCATGCAGGCGCAGGCCATGAAGAGCGCCATGCTGGAAACCGGTATCGCCATGCGCAATATCGGCCTGCAGTCGGACGTCAGCCTGATGCAGAAGGAAGAAGAAAAGGTCAAGGCCAACCGCGCGCGCTACGACGCGGCGCGCGGCAAGCTGCAGGGCCTGGGCCTGAGCGACACCGAAAAGAAGGTGCTGGACGATATCACCGCGCTGGACCGCGATGTGGACGCGGCCTTCAAGGAAGCGCTGGGCCAGGTGCTGGCGTTTAACAGCGAAGGCGCGGCCAAGGTGATTGCGACCCGCATCGACCCGCTGAACCAGCAGACCCTGACCGCCCTGAACAAGCTGGTGGACATGCAGCACGCCGCTTCCGCCTCGTTCAAGGAAAGCTCGAACGCCAGCGACAGCCGCTTGATGACCATGCTGTTCGTGCTGAGCGCCGTAGCGGTCGCCGTGGGCGTGGTGTTTGCGCTGTTCATCACCCGTTCGATCATCGGGCCGCTGAAGTTTGCCGTGTCGGTGGCGCAGAAAGTGGCCAGCGGCGAGCTGACTTCGCAAGTGAAGGTGGAAGGCAAGGATGAAACTTCCGAGTTGCTGCAGGCCCTGAAGGACATGAACGATTCCCTGGTGAAGACCGTGGGCCAGGTGCGTTCCAGCACCGAGACCATCACCACGGCTTCGCATGAAATCGCGTCCGGCAATGCCGACCTGTCGGCCCGTACCGAATCGCAGGCTTCCTCGCTGGAGGAAACCGCTTCGTCGATGGAAGAACTGACTTCCACCGTGAAGCAGAACGCGGACAATGCGCGCCAGGCCAACCAGCTGGCGGTGTCGGCATCGTCGGTGGCGGTGAAGGGCGGCACGGTAGTGTCGCAAGTTGTGGACACGATGGGCTCGATCAAGGAGTCTTCGACCAAGATCGTGGATATTATTGGAGTCATCGACGGCATCGCCTTCCAGACCAATATCCTGGCGCTGAATGCCGCGGTGGAAGCGGCGCGCGCCGGTGAGCAGGGCCGCGGCTTTGCGGTGGTAGCATCTGAGGTGCGTAATCTGGCCCAGCGCTCCGCTGCCGCGGCAAAAGAGATCAAGGCCCTGATCGACGACTCCGTGCAAAAGGTGGACGCGGGCGGCCGTCTGGTCGATGAAGCCGGCCAGACCATGGGCCTGATCGTGACATCGATCAAGCAGGTGGCCGACATCATGGGCGAGATCACCGCCGCGACGCTGGAGCAAAGCCACGGCATCGAGGAAGTGAACCAGGCCATCACGCAGATGGACGAAATGACGCAGCAGAACGCGGCCCTGGTGGAAGAAGCTGCTGCCGCCGCGGAAAGCATGCAGGAGCAGGCTGACCATCTGGCGGAAGCGGTGTCCATCTTCAAGCTGGCGGGTGATGAATTCAACAAGCAGCGCATCGCGCCGAAGCCTGTAGTCCGGGCGCCGGCGAAGACTACCGCCGTGGCGACTCGCCCGGCACCGGCAGCCCAGCCTAAAAAGCTGGCCACTGCCGCGCCTTCGGGCGACGACTGGGAAGAGTTTTAATCCCGGCGGGCGCCGCATGCTGTGTGCGGCGCCCGTCTGACGTTTAGGGAAGAAGAACAAAATGGCGCTGACCAAAGATACCGTTAAAGAGTTTGACTTCAACGGCAAAGATTTTGAACGTGTCCGCGCGATGATCTACAAGCGGGCCGGCATTGCGCTGGCCGACAGCAAGCAGGAAATGGTATACAGCCGCCTGGCGCGCCGCTTGCGCGCCACCGGCATCAACTCCTTCGTCAAATACCTCGACGACCTGGAGGGCGGAAAGCTCGGCAACGCCGAATGGGAAGCCTTCACCAACGCGCTGACCACCAACCTGACATCTTTTTTCCGGGAAGCCCATCACTTCCCGCTGCTGGCCGAACATGTGCAGAAAAAGCGTGGCGGCGAAGCCCTGAATATCTGGTGTTCCGCCAGTTCCACCGGCGAAGAACCCTATTCGATCGCCATGACGGTGTGCGAGGCTTTCAACACGCTGACGCCCAACGTCCACATCCTGGCGACGGATATCGACACCAATGTGCTGGCCACGGCCGCCAACGGCGTCTACCCGATCGAGCGGATCGAAAAGCTGTCGCCGGAACGCCAGCGGCGCTTTTTCCTGCGCGGGAAGGGCGATAAAGCCGGCTTCGTGCGCGTGCGCGAAGAACTGCGCAAGCTGATTACCTACCGCCAGATCAATCTGCTGGACGAGTCGTGGGAAATCCGTCCCGGCTTCGATGCGATATTCTGTCGGAATGTGATGATTTATTTTGACAAGGCCACCCAGCGCAGAATCCTGGCGCGCTTTGTCCCCCTGATGAAGCCGGATGCGCTGCTGTTCGCGGGCCATTCGGAGAATTTCCTCTACGTGTCCGACTCTTTGAAGCTGCGTGGCAAGACGGTGTACGAACTGGATGAACGCAAGGCCACAGGCTTCAAAGCAGCACAACGATAGTGAGAATGACATGGACAAAGAACAATTCGCCACCAACGTCTATTACGACCGGACGTTCGACTGCGACGCGGCCAAGATCCTGCCCGGGGAGTATTACTACACCAACAAGGACATGCTGATCGTGACGGTGCTGGGCTCCTGCGTGTCGGCCTGCATCCGCGACCGCGTATCGGGCCTGGGCGGCATGAACCATTTCATGCTGCCGGATGGCGGCTCGGACGGGAACAGCCCGATTTCCGCCTCCGCGCGCTACGGCACCTACGCGATGGAAGTGCTGATCAACGACCTGATGAAGGCCGGTGCGCGGCGCGAGAACCTGGAAGCGAAAGTCTTTGGCGGCGGTGCGGTGCTGAAAGGCTTCACCGCGATTAACGTCGGCGAACGTAATGCGGCGTTCGTGCAGACCTTCCTGCGCAATGAGAAGATCCGCATCATGGCCGAAGACCTGAACGATATTTATCCACGCAAGGTGTACTTCTTCCCGCGCACCGGCAAGGTGCTGGTGAAGAAGCTGATGCAAACCCATAACGATACCCTGGCCAAACGGGAAATCGAATACGCCAGCCGGCTCAAGGTGCAACCGGTCGGTGGCGAAGTCGAGCTGTTCTGAAACGAAGGTAACAAGCTATGAACAAGATCAAAGTCCTGATTGTGGACGACTCTGCGCTCATCCGCAGCGTCATGACCGAAATCATCAAGTCGCAGCCCGATATGGAAGTAGTGGGCGTGGCCCCCGATCCCCTGGTGGCGCGCGAACTGATCAAGCAGACCAACCCGGACGTGCTGACGCTGGACGTCGAAATGCCGAAGATGGATGGGCTGGATTTCCTGGAACGCCTGATGCGCCTACGGCCAATGCCGGTGGTGATGGTGTCCTCGCTGACCGAGCGCGGTTCGGAAATCACGCTGCGCGCGCTGGAACTGGGCGCGGTCGATTTCGTCACCAAGCCCAAGATCTCCATCCAGAGCGGCATGCGCGAGTACGCCGAGCTGATTTCCGACAAAATCCGCGCCGCGTCCAAGGCCCGCATCCGGGCGCGCACCCTGCCGCAAGCGGGCGCCGAGGGTGGCGCACAACTGCCACAATTGCGCAATCCGCTGATGTCTTCCGAAAAACTGATTATCGTGGGCGCGTCCACGGGCGGCACGGAGGCGATCCGTGAATTCCTGATGCAGATGCCGTCCGACTGCCCGGGCATCCTGATCACCCAGCACATGCCGGAGGGCTTCACCCGCTCCTTTGCCAAGCGTCTGGACTCCCTGTGCAAGATTTCGGTGCGTGAAGCGGAAGGCAACGAGCGTGTGCTGCCCGGCCACGCCTACATCGCGCCGGGCCACTCGCACCTGATGCTGGCACGTTCGGGCGCCAACTATATGACCAAGCTGGACCAGGGCGAGCCGGTGAACCGCCACCGTCCTTCGGTGGATGTGCTGTTCCGTTCCGCAGCGCAAAATGCGGGCAAAAACGCCGTGGGCGTGATCCTGACCGGCATGGGCAAGGATGGCGCAGCGGGCATGCTGGAGATGAAGAACGCCGGGGCGTATAATTTTGCGCAGGATGAGGCCAGCTGCGTCGTATTTGGCATGCCGCGCGAAGCGATCGCGGTCGGCGCCACGCACGAAGTAGGGGCGCTGCAGGCGCTGCCGGGCATGGTTCTGGGTTATCTGGCCCAGCACGGTTCCCGCGCATTGCGCGTTTGATACGGTTCAGCGCTAGTTAGGGGTAGTTTGTTCGCTTTGGAGCAACAGAAATGCTATCCTACAACTTGGTGGAACCACCAACTTTATTTATAACCGCGTAAGTAGAAACAACGGAGTAATTCATGGCTGATCCAAAGATGAAGTTTTTGGTTGTGGACGATTTTTCGACCATGCGTCGTATCGTCCGAAATCTGTTGAAGGAACTGGGTTATGCCAATGTGGACGAGGCTGAAGACGGCGTGATGGCGCTGGCCAAGCTGCGCTCCGAGCAGTTCGATTTCGTCGTGTCCGACTGGAATATGCCGAACATGGATGGCCTGACCATGCTGCAGAACATTCGTGCCGACCCCGCCCTGGCCAAACTGCCGGTGCTGATGGTGACCGCCGAAGCGAAAAAGGAAAACATCATCGCGGCTGCGCAAGCAGGCGCCAATGGCTATGTGGTGAAGCCGTTCACCGCAGCCACCCTGGATGAAAAACTGAACAAGATCTTCGAGAAGCTCGGAGCCTGATGAGCATGGGTGAGCAACAAGCCGGGACCATCGTGCCGTCGATGGACCCGAACGAGGAGTTCCTGGCACGCATCGGCCACATGACCCGTGCGCTGCATGAGAACTTGCGTGCCCTGGGTCTGGACAAGCTGATCGAAAAGGCAGCCGAGGACATCCCTGATGCCCGCGACCGCCTCGACTACGTGGCGCGCCTGAGCGAAAACGCGGCGCAAAAGGTGCTGAACGCCACCGACGAGGCTGGTCCGCTGCAGGATCAGATCGGTAACGATGCGAAGGAGTTGAGCGCTTCCTGGGAAACCCTGCTGAACGGGAATCCCAGCGAGGAAGACTGGCGTGCACTGGCGATCCGGACTGTGTCCGCGCTGGGTGCCGCCCAAGCGAACACCACGGCTACCAAGGCCCATCTGATGGATATCATGATGGCCCAGGACTTCCAGGACCTGACCGGCCAGGTGATCAAGAAGGTCACATCGATTGCACAAAACCTGGAGAAGCAGCTGGTGCAGACGCTGATCGACTTTGCCCCCGAACAGTTGAAGAAGGAAATCGATAACGGCCTGCTGAACGGGCCGCAGATTGACACCACCAAGGAAGGCGTGGTCGCCGACCAGGGCCAGGTGGACGATCTGCTCGATAGCCTCGGCTTCTAATCTATGCATCAAACACACTACCTGGTGCGCGAACCGCTGCTGGACCCCCAGCAGCGCGTGGTCGGCTACGAAATCACGTGGCAGCAAGACCCGGCGCACAAGCCCTCCCTTGAGGAACTGGAAGGTCTGGTCGGCTTTGTCGCCGGCCAGGTCAACGATCCGGACAAGGGCTGGCTGCTGAAAGAAAAGACCTTATTCCTGCAGGCCGTACCGGGCATGCTGTCCACGGACGCCCTGTACGATATGCCGCCTGAGCACACGGTGCTCTCGATCAAAACCTCCGAACTGGCCAATCCCGATACGCTGGCTGCCGTGCAGGCACTGCGCGCGGGCGAAGTCGGTATTCTGCTGCGCGAGGCCGATCTGGCGCGCGTGGGCAGCCGCCTTGGTACGATCTGTTCTTATGTGGAGGTGCGCTTCACCGGCGCCGATGTGGCCTCGCAGGCGCGCACCTACGCGGCGCTGCGGACAACGAACGTGCGCATGGTGGGCCGTCCGGTCACGACCTGGGCCGACTTCGACGCTTGCGCCTTGCTGGGGCTGGACGCCTTTGTCGGCAAGCTGCACCTGACGCCGCGTCCCGGCACGGAAGGGCAGGGCTTGAATCCCTCGCAGACCATCATCCTGCAACTGATGCAGATGGTGAATGCGAACGCCGATGTGGCGCAGATTGAGAGCGTGCTGAAACGCGATGCGGCGCTGTCGTACAAGCTGCTGCGCTACATTAACTCGGCCGGTTTCGGCGCGGGTCGTGAAGTCCAGTCGCTGAAGCAGGCTATCCAGCTGCTGGGCTACCAGCCGATGTACCGCTGGCTGACGCTGCTGCTGGCCACGGCCAGCACGAGCGGCTTCTCGCCGGTGCTGCTGGAAACTGCCGTGGTGCGCGGTCGTCTGGCCGAGCTGCTGGGCCAGAAAGCGCTGGGCAAGGCGGATGCGGAGAATATCTTCGTGGCCGGCATGTTCTCGCTGCTGGATCGCTTGCTGGGGCTGCCGATGTCGGAAGTGCTGGAAACCATCCAGCTGTCGGAAGAAGTGGTGCACGCACTGCTGACGCGCGGCGGCAAATATGGTCCTTACCTGGCGCTGGCTGAAGCCTGCGAACTGAATTCCAACCTGGTCAGCTCGCTGGCCTCCTCGCTCGGACTCTCGCCCGAAGAAGTCAACAAGGCCCACCTGTCGGCGCTGGCCTGGACGCAGAACGTCACCGCCTGAATTCAAATGGGGACGCGACACATTTTCCGCCGTCGGGCGGCAAATGTGTTACGTCCCCATTTAATTTTCAGATTTCCAGGTTGTCGATCAGGCGTGTGGTGCCCAGCTTTGCCGCTGCCAGCACGACCAGTTCCGTGCCTTGCGCCAGATCGCCTGCGTTTGGCGGTTGCAGGTCAACGCGTTTGCGGATCGAGACATAATCCGGCTTCCAGCCGCGCGCGCGCAGGCTGTCCATCGCCTGATGCTCAAGCTGGAACACATCCAGATGGCCGGCACGCACTTCGTTGGCGACGGCGTTCAGGGTCTGGTACAGGAAAGGCGCCTCAGCGCGTTCCTCGGCCGACAGGTACATATTGCGTGACGACAGCGCCAGTCCATCGTCCGCACGCCAGGTTTCCGCCGCGATGATCTGGGTCGGCAGCGCGAACTGGCGCGCCATGCCGCGCACGATCATCAGCTGCTGGTAATCCTTCTTGCCGAACACGGCCACCTTCGGCTGCACGCAGGAGAACAGCTTGGTCACCACGGTGCACACGCCATTGAAGAAGCCCGGACGGAACTCGCCTTCCAGGATATTGCCGATGCCATCCGGCGGCTGCACGCGGTATTCCTGCGGCTCCGGATACAGGTCCTTCTCGGTCGGCGCGAACAGCACGTAGACGCCTTCTTTCTCCAGCTTTTCCACGTCAGCCTGGAAGGTGCGCGGGTATTTGTCGAAGTCTTCGTTCGGGCCGAACTGCAGGCGGTTCACGAAGATGGACGCCACCACCGGGTCGCCATGCTTGCGCGCCAGGCGCATCAGGGACAGGTGGCCTTCATGCAGATTGCCCATGGTCGGCACAAACGCGGTGCGCAGTTGGCCGCTTAGCTGGTCGCGCAGCTCTTCGATATTCGAGATGATTTTCATAGTTTTTAGATGTTATGCGGGCGAATAGGCCAGCCGCACGTAGATCGGTGCGAATGGCTCCGCCTGGGTGATTTCGATCAGGGTTTCCTTGGCGAGTTCCAGCATGGCCACAAAGTTCACCACGACGACGGGCGGGGTGGATTCCACGTCGAACAGGTCGGCAAACTCCACGAAACGGCTGGACTGCAGCTTGCGCAGGATGGCCGTCATGTGCTCACGCACCGAGAGTTCCTCGCGCGTGATCCTGTGGTGCTGTTTGAGCTTGGCGCGCTTCATGAGGTCGCGCCAGGCCGCTTGCAGGTCGTTGACGTCCACGTCCGGCCAGATCGGCACCAGGCTTTGCTCGATGAAGATCTGGGTGCGCACGAAATCGCGTCCCGCCTGCGGCATGGTGCCGAGATCGTAGGCCGCCAGCTTGATCTGTTCGTATTCGAGCAGACGGCGTACCAGCTCGGCGCGCGGGTCTTCCGCTTCAACTTCGATATCGTGCTGGCGCTGCGGCAGCAGCATGCGCGATTTAATCTCGATCAGCATCGCCGCCATCAGCAGGTATTCCGCTGCCAGCTCCAGGTTGGACAGGCGAATCTGGTCCACGTACTTCAGGTACTGAAGCGTGACCTGGGCCATCGGGATATCGAGAATGTTGAAGTTCTGCTTGCGGATCAGGTACAGCAGCAGGTCCAGCGGGCCTTCGAAAGCTTCCAGGAAGATTTCCAGGGCATCCGGCGGAATGTAGAGATCGTTCGGCAGGCGCAGCAGGGGCTCGCCGTAGAGACGGGCAAATGCAGCGCCTTCGGCTTCGGCAGCCTTGGCATCGTCGGGGGATGGGGCTTCCGTCCCGGCCGCTGGAGGTTCGGCCGGGTTGGCATCGCCGCCTGCGTCTGGCGGCAAATCCGCAGCGATGGCAAGCTCTGCGGAGACTGGCTCCGCGTTCTCGTCCTGCGCCGCGTCTTTTGGCGACATGCTATGCCGTCCGGGGCTCGTTTATACCTTGTTCTGGTACACGTAAGCTTGTTGCTTGACGCTCGAGGTGCGGACGCGCTCTTGCTCGTCGAGGGTGCGGGAAGGTTGGTCCCACAGCAGCGAACGGCCGAATTGCTGGCCAGCTTCGATCTGAGGATTCTTTTCCTTCAGTTGCTTGATGAACAAGGTGTGATCGGACTCGTACTTGTGGTTCTGTTTCAGGAAGTTCATATCGCGAAATGAAAAGGTTCAGCAAAGGGTATTTTACCGTCTTTTGCCGTCAGTAACGATGCCGAATGCCTGCGACGAAAGTATTACCGTTGCTGCCAGGACTCAGTGAGTCGCGCAGGAAGACGGTGTAGAGGTCGGTACGCGGGGAAATATTGTGGTCGTAGCCGGCGGCGTAGGTGTCGCGGTGGAAGTCGGGCTTGCCGGTTGCCGTTTCGTTCATACGCGAATACGCGACCATGATGCGGCCCAGGCCGCTGTAGGCAGGAACAGTAAAACCGGCGTGCTTGATGCGGTCGTTGCGGTTGCTGACCTCGGTGTCGTGGTAGCTGTAGGAGGCGAACACGCGCACCACTTTGAAGTCGTAGGCCGCCGCCGTCAGGTAGGTACGTTGGCTGGGGCCGGTAACGGCGATGCCGGGACCGTTCTTCACGTTCTGTCCGCCCAGCGTGACGGCCAGGGTAGGGCCGACGTATTTCGCCACGGCGGACCAGTTGTCCGCATGCTGGCCGGGCACTTCTCCCAGGGAGTATTGCGCCACGAAGGTGGTGTCGTAGACCGTGGGTGAGGTGTAGTTGATCGAATTGCTCCAGCCCGTGTCGCCGAAGGTGGCGTTGCCCCCGGCGGCCGTGAACATCTGGTCAATTACCGGTGACAGGCGGGTGGATGGACCGAACGGGTTGATCTGGCCGATCGCCACGAACATCGGGTTGCCGATGCGGCCCACGCGCACCAGGCCCCAGTCGCCGCCCAGGCCGACGTTGGCCGCGCGCGAGAACATGGATTCGCCGGGGAAGCGGCCGGACTCGCCGGTATCGATGCGCATGAAGCCTTCCAGCGCGAATTGTGCTCGCAAGCCGCCGCCCAGCTGCTCGGTGCCGCCGAAGCCGTAGTAGGAGGTGACCATGCCGCCGCTGTTAAGCACATTCACGCTTTGCGGCGCCGATGCCGACGCGGTGCGTCCGGCGAAGGCGTCGAGCACGCCGTAGATGGTGACGCCCGTGCCTTGGGCGCATGCGAGAGTGGGAAGAATGAGGAAGCCTGCCGCCAGCAGCTTGTTTTTCATAAGGGACTTCCAATATTGTCAGTTCGTCCAATTGTCCGCGTGCCCCGTTTGATTCACAAGCAAAACGTGGCCGAATCTGCCGCCTTGTGCGAGTTCGCCACGGATGGCGTATGCTTGCTTGCAATTTTGTTTATGCAGTGAAGCTATGCACTACCGACTGACGCCACGCGCCGCCATCCTGTTGACCATCCCGCCCATCCTGTGGGCGGGGAATGCCATTGTGGGACGTATGCTGCATGAACTGGTGCCGCCGATTCTGCTGAATTTCCTGCGATGGGCGATTGCTTTAGTCCTGCTTCTGCCATTGGCGGGGCCGATATTTCGTCCTGGAAGTTCTTTATGGCCGCATTGGCGGCGTTTTGCGATTCTGGGCTTGCTCGGCATTGGCATGTACAACGCTTTGCAATATCTCGCCTTGCAAAGTTCGACGCCGATTAATGTGACGCTGGTTGCCTCCGGAATGCCGGTCTGGATGATGCTTACCGGCTGGCTGTTTTTTGGTGCCGGTGTTTCTCGCCGCCAAATCATTGGCGCAATATTGTCCATTGCCGGCGTATTGGTCGTTCTGGCGCGCGGCGAATTCGCGCATTTGATGGAATTGCGCCTGGTTGCCGGCGATATGTTTATGATTCTGGCGACGATTGCCTGGTCGCTTTATAGCTGGCTGCTAATCCGTACGACGGGTCCAGCAGATATCCGCAGCCACTGGGCTAATTTTCTGCTGGCGCAAGTCGGATTTGGAGCAATCTGGTCGGGCGCATTTGCAGCGGGTGAATGGACATTATCTACCGCAGCCATTCACTGGAACTCGACATTAATTGCGGGCCTGGCGTACGTCGCAATCGGTCCGGCAATTATTGCTTTCCGCTGCTGGGGCGCTGGCGTGCAAGAGGCTGGTCCGTCCATTGGCGCTTTTTTTGTTAATCTGACGCCTTTGTTTACCGCGCTATTTTCCTCTTTGTTTCTCCATGAGGCGCCGCAGCCATATCATGCGCTAGCATTTATTCTCATCGTAAGCGGCATTATCGTGTCCTCGCGCAAATAATCCCGTGCGCCGCTCTGCGGCGCGATCTGATAATTTGGCCTCCATCAGGAGGTCTTATGCGAAAACTCATCCTTTCAATTGCGCTAGGCGCCGCGCTGCTGGCAGCTTGCCAGAAGCCCGTCCCTAAGCCGCCCAAGCCTGTCGCAGTGCATCCCGTGCCAACTGTTGGCGTGAACGCGCCATAGTTCAGCTCGCATCGCTAAATTTAACGGTCATACTCCGCTGCGCCTGAAACTCATCATTTGGCCTGAATGTTGCATATAGCGATTCGCAGTAAATGCTTATTCGTGTGAATTGCCATTTAGGAGGCGAAAATGAACGACTTTGCACCGGCAGCGCTGTCGATTACAGATGCGGCTCTTGCAGCCGTGATGCGGGAAGGTGAACGCGCTCAGGCGAAATACTCAGCCACGACGAGATGCAACGATTATTTTCAGGACTTGCCGCATGAAAAATTAAACGCCTGGCGGCGTGAATCGCAGAAACTTTTCGGTCAGTTGCCGGCGTCGGAATCCTTACACAAGGATGAGCGTGCGGCGTTGCAAGAGGAGTTGCGGCAAAGTCTCAAGAAGCTGGCACCGGAGTTTTATTCGCGGGCAACGACGATCAGCGAAATGCTCACGAAAGCCCGATATCGGGATTTGGCGGAGCAGATCTCGCACACGACCTTGTCCAAAGCACATATGATGGACGGCCCCAATCTTCATGACATCATTATTCTGCCGCCACCGGATGGCATGTTCTGGTGGGCCAAGACCGAGGCCTTTTCCAATGATGGTGGCTTGCAGAGGCAATTCGAATCGGATGGCCTGCATCTCTTCGGAAACATTAATTATGGCGGCGATCCGCTTATTCATCGGAATATCGGCGCCATTGCGACCTTTATTCTCGACCCAAGCCGATTACCATCGTCCGCAAATAACCGCTGGCGTTCCCGGCCTTGGGTGGAATTGTTTGGGCGCATTGATGGCTGGACCGGCTTTTATGATTCGATCTGGGCCGCCGACGATAAATGGGCTAAATGCCATCTTTTCCTGCGCCAGACTGCGCTGCAGTTCCTCAATAATTCATCCGTTCCGACGATTCTTGGATCGAATACGGAGTTACGCACCTTGATTAACGAGGAAAACAAGTCGCGCGCCGTGCACGTCGATCTGCCGGGCTTCGTTCCCATGCCCCTGCTGGAGATGGCCCTGGCCGACAAGCGTCAGCAGATTATTGTCGATCTGGAGGTCAGGCTTGATATCGAGATGGAGGGCGACTCATATATTGGGCTAAGCCCGCAGCCCAATCCCTTCCAGTCGGTCCTGCTGCGCCATTTCCAGTGGCCGATTGAGCCGATCTAACGAAGACGGCGGCGCATCACCAGCGGTGGCGGCTCCAGCGGATTGGCGTGGGAGTATTCGAGCTCCTCGGCCAGCTGAAATTCGAAGGCGGTATAAAAATCGATCAGCTGCGGCTGGTCGCTACGGACCGCGAGGCGTACTTCCTCGACGCCGATCGCCAGCGCATGGTGAATGATGGCTTCCAGCAGATGCTGGGACAGATTGGTGCCGCGGTAGTCGGGCAACACCCCCATGCGCAGGATTTCCCACACATCGGGTTCGGAATCCAGGGGCAGCCAGCGTACCGAGCCAATCGGGCAGTCGCCGTCCTGCAAAATAAAACCGCCGCCGTCCCGGAGGTGATCCGAAACGACGACGGCGGTTTCACGATGTCCGCTGGAAGTGACGCTGACTTTGCCGGCCCACGCGGCGCGCGTGAGGTCGGCAATTAACTGGCAGTCGTCGGCAGTCGCTTCCCGAACCAATAAGTCCATGGCTTAACGAATACGCATGCCCGGTTCGGCGCCAGGCCATGGATTCAGGATGTAAATGCCCGGGTTGGCTTTTTCATCGGCTGCGGAAGCGGCCAACACCATGCCTTCGGAAATACCGAACTTCATTTTGCGCGGCGCCAGGTTGGCAACCATCACGGTCAGCTTGCCCACCAGGTCTTCCGGCTTGTACATGGACTTGATGCCGGAGAAGACGTTGCGGTGGCGGCCTTCGCCCACGTCCAGCGTCAGGCGCAGCAGCTTGCCGGCGCCTTCCACGAGTTCGCAGTTAACGATTTTAGCGATGCGCAGGTCGATTTTCGCGAAATCGTCGATCGAGATTTCAGGCGCGAGTTCTTCGATGCCGGCAGGTGCGGTGGCTGCGGTTTCGGCAGCGGCCGGAGCAGCGGCAACAGGTGCGCCAGCAGCGGCAGGCGCCGGCTCGAACAGGTCTTCAATCATCTTGGCGTCAACGCGGGTCATCAGGTGGCTGTAAGCGCCGATGGTACGGCCCAGCATTGGCTTCCAGGCAGCGCCGGAAGCGAAATCGGTATCCGCCCAAACGAACTGCGCGTCGTTCAGGAAGCTGCGCACGTTGGCGGCCACGCCTGGCAGCACCGGCGACAGCAGGATCGACAGCTGGCGGAACAGGATCAGCGCGGTGGTGCAGACGTCATGCAGTTCAGTGACTTTGGACTCGTCCTTGGCCAGCACCCACGGCTTGTTCTCGTCCACGAAGCGGTTGGCGACGTCGGCGATTTCCATGATCTCGCGCAGCGCCTTGCCGAACTCGCGGGACTCGAAGTTGGCGGCAATGGTCGCCTGGCGCTCGGTGCCGTCGGCAGCCAGCAGCGCCTTTTTGATCCACTCCATCGAGGAATCGGACAGCGAAGAAGCCAGCTTGCCATCGAACTTCTTGGCGATGAAGCCGGCGCAGCGCGACGCGATGTTCACGTACTTCCCGATCAGGTCCGAATTCACGCGGGCCACGAAGTCGTCGCCGGTGAAGTCCAGGTCTTCGACGCGCGAGTTCAGCTTGTAAGCCAGGTAGTAGCGCAGCCATTCCGGATTCATGCCCAGGTTCAGGTAGCGCAGCGGCGAAATGCCGGTGCCGCGCGACTTGGACATCTTTTCATTGTTCACAGTCAGGTGGCCGTGCACCGCCACGCGCATGCGCTCGATGGTCGGATGATCGGCGAACTTCAGCATCGCAGGCCAGAACAGCAGGTGGAAGGATACGATGTCCTTGCCGATGAAGTGAATCTGCTCGGCGCTCGGATCGCGCAGGAAGGCGTCGTAGTCGATGCCTTTCTTGCCGAAGTAGTTCTTCAGCGAAGCCAGGTAGCCCACCGGCGCGTCCAGCCAGACGTAGAAGTATTTGCCCGGTGCGTCCGGAATCGGGATGCCGAAGTAGGGCGCGTCACGCGAGATATCCCAGTCGGCCAGCTTCTCGCCGGCTTCGCCCAGCCATTCGGACACCTTGTTCACCATTTCCGGCTGCAGGCGGCCCGGCGTGTTCAGCCAGTCGCGCAGGAATTCGAAGCAGCGCGGGTCGGACAGCTTGAAGAAATACTGCTCCGAAGGCTTCAGGATCGGCGTCGCATTGGTGAACACCGAGTATGGATTCACCAGGTCGGTCGGCTGATAAGCCGCGCCGCACACTTCGCAGTTGTCGCCATACTGGTCCTTCGCGCCGCATTTCGGGCACTCGCCCTTGATATTACGGTCGGCCAGGAACATGCCTTTGACCGGATCGAAGAAGCGGTCAACGGTTTTGGTCTGGATCAGGCCCGCATCGCGCAGCTTGCGGTAGATGCCCTGGGACAGTTCAACGTTTTCCGGCGAATCGGTGGAGTACCAATTGTCGAAAGCGATATGGAAACCATCCAGGTACTGCGGGCGGCCGGCAGCGATCTTGGCCACGAACTCCTGTGGGGTGATGCCTTCCTTTTCGGCGGCGATCATGATCGGGGTGCCGTGCGTATCATCGGCGCCCACGAAATGCACCTCGCGCAGGCCATTGCCCTCGGCCTGCATTCGCTGGAAACGGACCCAGATGTCGGCCTGGATGTACTCCATCATGTGGCCGATATGGAAGGCAGCGTTAGCGTAAGGCAGGGCAGTAGTGACAAACAGCTTGCGGGTCATGGTTAATGCGCTAATAAGGTGGCTAAAAAGAGCATTCTACCAGCGGACGGGACTCCCGGGCATCTCGTGGGGTCTTGCGATGTATTTCTGTCCATTTTGCGCTAGACTGCGGCATCACTTACGGAGAATCACATGAGCATCACTGTAGAAGACGTGAAGGCCGCACTGGCCAACGTCCTGGACCCCAACACCGGCAAGGACTATGTGTCCTCCAAATCCGTGCGCAACCTGAAGGTCGAAGGCAGCGATATTTCGCTGGACATCGAGCTGGGTTACCCGGCCAAGAGCCAGATCGACGGCATTCGCGCCGCCGTGCTGGCCGCCCTGGCGCCGCTGGGCGGCAAGGTGACGCTGAACGTCTACACCAAAATCATTTCTCACACCGTTCAGCGCGGCCTGAAGCTGATGCCGAACGTGAAGAACATCATCGCTGTCGCTTCCGGCAAGGGCGGCGTTGGCAAATCGACCACGGCGGTCAACCTGGCGCTGGCGCTGGCTGCGGAAGGCGCGTCGGTTGGCGTGCTGGATGCCGATATCTACGGTCCGTCGCAGCCGATGATGCTGGGCGTGAGCGGCCGTCCGACCACCGCCGACGGCAAGACCATGGAACCGATGGAGAACCACGGCGTGCAGGTGACCTCGATGGGCTTCCTCATCGATCCGGACGAGCCGATGGTATGGCGCGGTCCGATGGTGACCCAGGCCATGCAGCAGCTGCTGGAACAGACCAACTGGCGCGACCTGGATTACCTGATTGTCGATATGCCACCGGGCACCGGCGATATCCAGCTGACCCTGTCGCAGAAAGTGCCGGTTACCGGCGCTGTCATCGTGACCACGCCACAGGACATCGCGCTGCTGGATGCGCGCAAGGGCCTGAAGATGTTCGAGAAGGTCGGTATCCCGATCCTTGGCGTGGTTGAAAACATGAGCACCCATATCTGCTCGAACTGCGGCCATACCGAAGCGATCTTCGGCGAAGGCGGCGGCGCGAAGATGTGCGCGGACTTCGGCGTCGAATTCCTTGGCGCGCTGCCGCTGAAGCTGTCGATCCGCGAGCAGACCGATTCCGGTACGCCGACCGTGGTCGCGGATCCGGATGGTCCTGTGGCGGCAATCTATAAAGAGATCGGCCGCAAGATCGCCGTGAAGGTCGCGGAGAAGGCAAAAGACATGACCAGCAAGTTCCCCTCCATCGTGGTTAAAAACGATTGATGGGCGCGCGCCGCTTGCATCATGGGGTGGCCGCCGTGGCGGCGACGTTTGTTGCCGCGATGGCCGGCGTGATTGGGCTTGCGCGGCACGTCCAGGCGCAGCAGGCTCCCGCTGCCGGCCCGGCGCCGGTAAGCGCTCCGCTGTCGTGGGCGCCGCAAACCAGCGGCAGCGAGGCCGAGTTGCGCGGCATCTCCGCCATCAGCGCCAACGTGGCCTGGGCCAGTGGCGCCAAAGGCACGGTGCTGCGTACGCTGGACGGCGGCAAGACCTGGAAGCGCCTCCCCGTGCCTGATGCGGATGCGCTGGACTTCCGCGATATCCAGGCCTTCGATGCGAGCACGGCCATCATTATGTCCGCCGGTCCTGGCGAAGCATCTCGCATGTACCGAACCAAAGACGGCGGCGCGACTTGGCAGCAGTTGATTGTCAATCCGGACAAGACCGGCTTCTGGGACGCCATCGCTTTCTGGGATGCCCGCAACGGCATCGTCTTCGGCGACGCAGTCAACGGCGCTTTCACCATCTTCACCACCAAAGACGGCGGCGATTCCTGGCAGCGCGTGACCGACCCGCAAGGCCTTGCGGCGCAGAAGGACGAAGGCGCCTTCGCTGCCAGCGGCACCTGCCTGACCGTAGCAGGCAGCAGCGATGCATGGTTCGTCACCGGCGGCGCGGCTGCGACTTCGCGCGTGTTTCATTCCACCGACCACGGCCAGCACTGGCACGCCTCGGCGCTGCCGATTCCTGCCGGCGCATCGACCAAAGGCGGCTTCTCTATTGGCTTCCGCGATGGGCGCACCGGCTTTGCGGTCGGCGGCGACTACAAGGAAACCACGCTGGGAACGCTGAACGGCGCGCGCAGCGAAGACGGCGGCGCGACCTGGCAAGCGGCTGCGGTGCAACCGGTCGGCTATATGTCGGCGGTCGCCGCGGTGCCTGGCGCGCCGCAGGTCTTCGTGGCTGGCGGCCTTGCCGGCTCGGGCATCTCGCGCGACGCGGGCAAGAGCTGGACGGTTCTGGATACCACGCCAATCAATGCAGTCAGTTTCGCGTCGCCTGGCGCGGGCTGGGTAGTTGGCCCGAAGGGGCTCGTCATGAAGTACGTAGGACCATCAATTCTTGGAGAGACACATGCAAGCAATCGTTAAGCGCGCCATGCTGGCTATGGCCTTGAGTGGTATTGCCTTCGCGGCGTCCGCGCAGCAATCCGTATCCTTCGTCGAGCCGGCGGACGGCGCCACCGTGACCAGCCCGTTCAAGGTCAAGTTCGCCGTCAATGGCATGGATGTGAAGCCGGCGGGCGACATGAGCGCCAACACCGGCCATCATCACCTGTTCATCAACGCCGAAAGCATGAAGTCGGGCGAAGTGATCCCGGTCGACGAGCAGCATATGCATTTCGGCAAAGGCCAGACCGAAACCGAAGTGAAACTGCCGCCCGGCCAGTACAAGCTGACCATGCAATTCGCGAATGGCGCTCACCAGTCCTACGGCGAAGGCCTGAGCAAGACCATTCACGTCACGGTCAAGTAAGCCTTATTTGGTGCGGGTGAACGGCATGTCGACGCCGTTGCCGACGATGCGGCCGTTGCCCGCGCCTTCGAACTGCATTTCCAGATCGCGCGACAGGATGAACCAGCTGTTGCCCGGTCCCGCGTAGATTGGCTCGCTGCTGTCGCTGGTCAGCTCGACCACCAGGCCGTCGCCGGCGCGGCGGATGGTGAAGTCGCCAGCACCCGCAACTTCGTATTTGCCGGGCAGGGCGCGCAGCTGTTCGGCCGTTGGCTGCAAGGCGCGCTTCTCTTTCATGCGCTGGGTAGGCCAGTTGTATTCAGCCGCCACGGCGCGCACTACTTCTCCCGCCAGCTCGTCGCCGTTTTCGCCATTGGTCATCACGACCACGCCATCGCCACGTTCCGTGTAAGCGACCATCGTGGCGCGGTAGCCGGCGTTGGAGCCGCCATGGCTGAAGGTCTGGCTCTGGCCATCGCCGTCGATGCGCAGGCCAAGACCAAAGCCGGACATGACCGGCGACAGCATCAGCTGCGTCATCGATTGCGACAGCACCTTGTTCGATTGGCCAGCGGCCGACAGGCGCGTTTCGATGGCGAAGCGCGCGAGGTCGCTTGGCGTAGTCCACAGGCCAGCTGCCGCTTGTTCCGGATAGGTGTGCGGACCGCCCGCAATCGGTTTGCCTTTACCGTCATGCGGCAGGGCTGCGCGCGACAACAGCGCCGGCGCCAGCGGCTGGGCGTAGGTGCTGTCCCGCATGCCCAGCGGCTTCAGCACAGCGGCATCCATCAGCGCGGCAAAGTCGGTGGATTTGCTGCGCTCCTGCATCATGTACTGCACCACTTCATAGCCGCCGCCGGAATAGCGCCAGACGCTGCCGGGACGGGTGCTGACGTGAACGCCGCGCGTATTCGATGGCGGCGCGCCGTTCAGGAGCTGCACCAGCGTTGGCACCGGCGTGCCGCTCGCATAGCCGGGGAAGCCGTGTACCGTGGTGCCGGCGGTGTGCGACAGCAGCTCGCGCAGCGTGGCCGGTGTGCCGGTCACGCTATTGTTGGGCAGTTTCCAGTGCTGGGAGTAGCTGTTGATGTCCTGATCCAGCGCGAACTGTCCATGTTCGGTCATGCTCAGCGCGGCCATCGCCGTCACCGGCTTGCTGATGGAAGCGGCCTGGAATAGTGTGGTGGGCGTGACGGCCGCGCCGCCCGTCGTCACCGCACCATAAGCTTTTGCCCATTCGATGCCGCCGCCGTGGATCACGGCCACGCTCACTCCCGGAACGCCCAGCCGTGCCATCTCGTCGGCCAGCTTGCGCTTGACCGGCATCGTGCCCTGGATCACAACGGCGGGCAGCAAGCCCTGTTCGACGGCCGCAACGCGGTCCGGCTGGGCGAAGGCGGGGAGGGCGGCCAGCAGGCTGGCGGAGGCGATCAGGCGGGAGGAATGTTTCAAGTCGGGCTCCTTTTTATTGTCCGGTTCGAGTATAAGGGCTTTGCGGGTAAAATATCGCCTTTACATCTTTTCTCACGCTGATAGAAATGACCGCACCAGCTACTCCAGTCCGTACCCGATTCGCACCGAGCCCGACCGGCTTCCTGCACCTGGGCGGTGCCCGCACGGCGCTGTATTCCTGGGCCTATGCCCGTCACTTTGGCGGCACTTTCGTGCTGCGCATCGAGGATACCGACCTGGAACGTTCGACCCCGGAAGCCGTACAGGCCATCCTGGACGGCATGCAGTGGCTCGGCCTGGACCACGACGAAGGCCCGTTCTATCAGATGAAGCGCATGGACCGCTACCGCGAAGTCGTGGCCCAGATGCTGGCCGCCGGTACCGCTTACCACTGCTACTCTTCGCCGGAAGAAGTGCAGGCCATGCGCGACAAGGCCACCGCGGCCGGCGAAAAGCCGCGCTATGACGGCACCTGGCGTCCGGAAGAGGGCAAGACCCTGCCGGCGATTCCTGCCGACCGCAAGCCGGTGGTGCGCTTCAAGAATCCGCTGGACGGCGATGTGACCTGGAATGACGTGGTCAAAGGCCCGATCACCATCTCCAACAAGGAGCTGGATGATCTGGTGATTGCGCGTCCGGACGGCACCCCGACCTACAACTTTTGCGTTGCGGTGGACGACTGGGATATGAAAATCACCCACGTTCTGCGCGGCGACGACCACGTGAACAATACGCCGCGCCAGATCAATATCCTGCGCGCGATCGGTGCTCCGCTGCCGGAATACGGCCACCTGCCGATGATCCTGGGGTCCGATGGTGCCAAGCTGTCCAAGCGCCACGGTGCGGTCAGCGTGATGGAATATCCGGCGCAGGGCTATCTGCCGGAAGCCATGCTGAACTACCTGGCCCGCCTGGGCTGGTCGCACGGCGACGACGAGATTTTCTCGATGCAGCAGTTCTGCGAGTGGTTCAACCTGGAGAGCTTGACCGCGTCGCCGGCCCAGTTCAATAACGAAAAGCTGGCCTGGCTGAACAACCACTGGATCAAGCAGTCCGACAACGCGCGCCTGGCCGAACTGGTCAAGCCGAAGCTGCTGGCTGACGGCGGCAAGCTGGAAATCGGCCCGGACCTGGCGTCCGTGCTAGCGCTGCTGAAGGACCGCACCAATACCATCAACGAGCTGGCCGATGCGTCCATGCTGTTCTACCGGGAGCCGAAACCGGATGCCGCGCTGCTGGCTCAGCACTACACCGACGCGGTGAAGCCTGCCGTGGCGATGTTTGCTGACCGCATCAAGACCGTGGAGTGGAGCAAGGAAGCCATCGCCGCCATGATCAAGGAAGTGCTGGCCGCAAACGGCCTGAAGATGCCGCAGCTGGCGATGCCCCTGCGCCTGATTGTTGCCGGCCAGCTGCAGACGCCGGCCATCGACGCCGTGCTGCAGTTGTTCGGGCGCGAAACCGTGTCCGCGCGACTGGCTGCTTACGTTTAATCTTCACCCCCAAAGCAAAACCAAGTGGCAGGCACGATGTGCCTGCCACTCGCTTTACGCCGCTGGTTTTCAGTGGGCTTGAATTTTTTAGTCAATCTTGCAAATTGGCATTTGCAATTCACTGAAGGGCTGCTATACTTCTGTCTCTTCGCAAAACGGGGGTATAGCTCAGCTGGGAGAGCGCTTGCATGGCATGCAAGAGGTCAGCGGTTCGATCCCGCTTACCTCCACCAGTTCAGCGAAGAGTAAGTAATAGCAAGTCCAGGGTCCCCATCGTCTAGAGGCCTAGGACATCACCCTTTCACGGTGAGTACCGGGGTTCGAATCCCCGTGGGGACGCCAAGAGCAGTAACAATCTGTGCCCGCATACGGGGGTATAGCTCAGCTGGGAGAGCGCTTGCATGGCATGCAAGAGGTCAGCGGTTCGATCCCGCTTACCTCCACCAAGCAGCACGGATTGAAGTAGTGTGTAGCACCAGTCCAACAGGTCCCCATCGTCTAGAGGCCTAGGACATCACCCTTTCACGGTGAGTACCGGGGTTCGAATCCCCGTGGGGACGCCAGTTAGATTATTCTGTGCCAGCGGGGGTATAGCTCAGCTGGGAGAGCGCTTGCATGGCATGCAAGAGGTCAGCGGTTCGATCCCGCTTACCTCCACCAAAAATGCGGCACAGAGACAACAGTCCATCAGGTCCCCATCGTCTAGAGGCCTAGGACATCACCCTTTCACGGTGAGTACCGGGGTTCGAATCCCCGTGGGGACGCCAGCTTTTTCCTTCCTACATTGGCCTTTGGTCTGCCGCAAAGCTGCCTAAATTATCATCAAGCTTGTTTCCTTTGCATGTTGCGAAATCCGTACTAAGATGATCTAACGGACCCGCAGAGGAGGAAGTCATGGAACTTCACATGCATTCGCATCGTTGGGTGGCGCGCCAGGGAGACTGGACCGCCGCTGCCATCGCCGGTTTCGGAGCCGGCGGTATCTTGATGTTGCTGGAGCTGTTCTACACCGCCATGAATAAAGGCGACCCCTGGCTCGTGTCACGCATGGTTGCAGCCATGGTGATGGGCTGGGAAGTCCTGCAAACCTCCGGATACAGTCTTGGCATTGTGATTGCAGCCCTTGTTGTGCACTACGTCCTTGGCATTACCTTCGCCCTGATGCTGGCGGCCATCATCGCTCCCTTCCATCTGGATTCGAGCAACCGCATGGTCATCATCACAGGCGCAGCGTTCGGCGTTCTGCTGTACGTACTGAATTTCTATGGCATGTCCGGCGCCTTCTCCTGGTTTGCCGATCTGCGCGGCTGGCCTGTCTTTATTGGCCATATCGCGTTTGGCGCTTGCGCCGCCTGGTTCTACCGACTGCTGGAACGGCCAGATAAGACCTGAATAAATGTAGCCCCTTGCGCCCCGCCTGCGAGCGGGGCGTTCCCGTAGTTTCCCTATAACTTATCGGGCTCATTCATCATGGCGTTGGCAATTTCACTCATTCTGATTGTCCTTGGCGCGCTTATCTTTCACTTCTTCAGCCCCTGGTGGCTGACACCTATCGCCTCCAATTGGCAGGCGATGGATGATGCGTTGATGATCACCCTGGTCATCACGGCCGCGCTGTTTGTCGTCCTCCACATCTTCGTCGCTTACGCCGTGGTCAAGTTCAAGCACCGCGAGGGTCATCGCGCTGCGGCGGAGTCGCACAACCGCAAGCTGGAATGGTGGCTGATCGGCGGCACTTCGGTCGGCATCATTGCGATGCTGGCGCCGGGCCTGTCGGTGTACGCCAAGCTGATTACGCCGCCGCCGGATGCGATGGTGTTCGAAGTCATGGGCCAGCAATGGCAGTGGCACTACCGGCTGCCGGGCAAGGACGGCAAGCTGGGCAAGACGGACGTGCGCTTCATGAATCCGACCAATCCCTTCGGCATCGACCCCAACGATCCCGATGGACAGGATGATGTGCTGGTCGAGGGCCAGGAAATCCACCTGCCGCTCGACAAACCCGTCAAAGCCAACCTGCGCTCGCAGGACGTGCTGCACGACTTCTACGTACCCCAGTTCCGTACCCGCATGAATATGGTGCCCGGCCTGGTCACCCACTTCTGGCTGACGCCAACCAAGGCAGGCCGCTATGAAGTGCTGTGCGCCCAGTTGTGCGGCGTGGGCCACTCGAATATGCGCAGCGCCGTCGTGGTGGAAGACGCGGCGACTTACGCCACCTGGCTCGCCAGGCAGCCGACTTTTGCAGGCGGAACGCCGGGCGGCATTGGCGGTCCCGCCGAGCCGGGCAAGCAGGGCAGGTTGATTGCCCAGTCCAAAGGCTGCGTGGCCTGCCACAGCGTGGACGGCACGCCAGGCGTAGGCCCAAGCTGGAAAGGACTGTTCGGTAAAACCGAAAATCTGGAAGGCGGCAGCATCGTCACGGCCGATGAAGCCTATCTGAAGCATTCGATCACCGATCCGAAGGCGCAGATCGTCAAGGGCTTCGCGCCGGTGATGCCGACGACACCAATGAGCGAAGAAGATCTGACGGCGCTGGTTGATTACATCAAGACGGTCCGCTGAGGAGAGAGCGCATGGCATACGGCGAAGAGCATGCAACGGAGCATGAGCACGATCACGGCCCAACGAGTTTCTGGACCAAGTACGTCTGGAGCCAGGACCATAAAGTCATCGCCATCCAGTATTCGATGACGGCTATTTTCGTGGGCATGATCGGACTGGTGTTGTCCGACCTGATGCGCCTGCAGCTGGGCTTCCCCGGCAAGTTCCAGTTCATTGATCCGGTCAGCTACTACCAGTTCATTACCATGCACGGCATGATCATGGTGATCTATCTGCTGACGGCGCTGTTCCTCGGCGGCTTCGGCAACTACCTGATCCCGCTGATGGTGGGGGCGCGCGATATGGTATTCCCCTTCCTGAACATGCTCAGCTACTGGTTCTATCTGCTGGCGGTGGTGATCCTGTGCGCCAGCTTCTTCGTGCCCGGCGGGCCGACCGGCGCGGGCTGGACCTTGTATCCGCCGCAAGCGATTCTGCCCGGCACGCCCGGCGTGGAGGGCGGCATCGTCGTGATGCTGATCTCCCTGATCGTGTTCATCGTGGCCGCCACCATGGGCGGCCTGAACTACGTGACAACCGTGCTGCAGGCGCGCACGCGCGGCATGACCTTGATGCGTATGCCGTTGACGGTATGGGGCATCTTCATCGCCACCGTGCTGGCGCTGCTGGCTTTCCCGGCATTGTTCGTCAGCGGCGTGATGATGCTGCTCGATAAAACGCTGGGCACCAGCTTCTTCATGCCGGCGATTATGTCGATGGGGCAGCAGCTGGGCTACAAGGGCGGCAGCCCTTTGCTCTTCCAGCACCTGTTCTGGTTCTTCGGCCACCCGGAAGTCTACATCGTAGCGCTGCCTGCGTTTGGCGTGATCTCGGACCTGATCAGCGTCCATGCGCGCAAACAGATTTTCGGCTATCGCATGATGGTGTGGGCGATCGTGATCATCGGCGCACTGAGCTTTGTGGTGTGGGCGCACCATATGTACGTGAGCGGCATGCACCCGCTGTTTGGCTTCTTCTTTGCCACCACTACGCTGATTATCGCGGTCCCAACCGCGTTGAAGGTCTATAACTGGACGCTGACCTTGTGGCGCGGCGACATCCACTTGACCGTGCCCATGCTGTTCGCGCTGGGCTTCATCTCGACCTTCCTGATCGGCGGCCTGACGGGACTCTTCCTCGGCAACGTCGGTATCGATATTCCGCTGTCGAACACTTATTTCGTGGTGGCGCACTTCCACATGGTGATGGGCGTTTCGCCTGTGCTGGCGGTGTTTGGCGGGATTTATCACTGGTATCCGAAGGCCACGGGGCGCATGTATAACGAAGTGCTGGGCAAGCTGCATTTCTGGGTCACCTTCATCGGCGCTTACGCCATCTTCTTCCCCATGCACTACCTGGGCATTCTCGGCATGCCGCGCCGCTACTACGCCTATGAGAACTACAAATTCATCCCCGAATCCGCGCATACGATGAATGCCTTCATCACAGTGGCGGCGTTGATTGTCGGTGTGACGCAGCTGGTCTTCCTGTTCAATCTGTTCTGGAGCATCAAGGGCGGCAAGCCGGCCGGAGGCAATCCATGGCGCGCGGCCAGCCTGGAATGGTTCACGCCGCAGACCCCGCCGCAGCACGGCAACTGGGGGCCGGAACTGCCGGTGGCCTATCGCGGCGCTTACGACTACGGCCGCGCTGATGCGCCGAATGGCGAAGATTACATTCCGCAGAGTGTGGGGCCGGAAGAAAACGAGCATGGCGCACCGCCGCACACGCCGCCGCCACGCCCGCCGCAAGTGCCGCACCGCGAAGATGAAGAGGTGCCGAAATGAGCGGCGCGACGCTGCGCACCACCAATGGCTTCCCAGGCTTGCCGGACGGGCGGGGCGCCCGCAACGGCGGACCGGATGCGCCGCACGGCACGCGCAAGGTCGGGCTGTGGGTTTTCATGGCCGTGGTCAGCTCGCTGTTCCTGCTGTTCGCCTTTGCCTACGTCATGCGTATGGCGTACGAGGACTGGCGCAATCTGACGTATGTGCCGTGGCAGCTGTGGCTCAGCACCGGCCTGCTGCTGGCGGATAGCCTGGTCTGGGAAGTGGCGCGCCGCAATGCTGCGAGTGGACGCCGCGAAGCCGCGCGCAAGCTGAGTGCACTGGCGCTGCTGCTGGCGCTGGCCTTCATCGCGTCGCAACTCGCCGCGTGGCAGGCGATGACGGCTGCCGAATACGGCCTGCGTGCCAATCCCGCCAACAGTTTCTTCTACCTGATCACGGGCCTGCATGGCTTGCACGTTATGGGCGGCATGCTGGCTGGCCTGCTGGTGGCAGGCGGGTTCCTGAGCGGCCGCGCTACCGAGCGGGTAGGCGAGGGCATTGCACTGTGCGCCCAGTATTGGCATTTCCTGTTCTTCCTGTGGCTGGCAGTGTTCGCGCTGCTGTTCTACGTGACGCCCGATGTGGTCCGGGCATTCTGCACGACGGTTGGCATTCCAGTGAGGTGAGTCATGGAACCGCAAACGCAGGCCGGTAGCGGCTGGCAGGGCTTTGTCAACGACTGGGCGAGCGACAAGGTCGCGTTCCACGTCCCGTGGGGCAAGGCCATGATGTGGATCTTCCTCCTCAGCGACACCTTCATCTTCGGCACTTTCCTCACCGGCTATATGTCGGTGCGCATGGCGGAAACGGCGGCCTGGCCCAATCCCAGCGAAGTCTTCTCGCTCAACATCAACGGCACCGATTTGCCTTTGCTGCTGATTGCGATCATGACCTTCGTGCTGATCACCAGCAGCGGCACCATGGCGATGGCGGTCAACTATGGCTACCGGCGCGACCGCAAGAAAGCGGGCGTGCTGATGCTGGTGACGGCCTTGTTCGGCGCAATGTTCGTCAGCATGCAGGCCTTCGAGTGGACCAAGCTGATTCACGAAGGCGTGCGGCCGTGGGGTAATCCCATGGGCGCGGCGCAATTCGGTTCCTGCTTCTTCATGATTACCGGCTTCCACGGGCTGCACGTATCGGCGGGCGTGATTTATTTGTCGATTGTTGCGAAGCGCGTGATGTCGGGCTATTACGAGAAGCGGGGTTATGACATCGTCGAGATTGCGGGCCTGTATTGGCACTTTGTCGATCTTGTATGGGTGTTCATCTTTGCATTGTTCTATCTGTGGTAGGAGGCGATCATGTCCGGCGCAACGACAACCCAGCACCCGATCAGCATCTACTTCAAGATCTGGATTCTGCTCTTTGTGCTGAGCACCTTCTCCTACCTGGTCGACTTCTTTCACGTGCAGGGCTATCTGCGCTGGACTTTGATCCTGATTCTGATGGTGCTGAAGGCGGGTTTTATTGTCGCCTTCTTCATGCACCTGAAATGGGAGCGGGTCGCCCTGATCTGTGTGATTCTCGTCCCGCCGGCAGCGCTGCTGGTGTTATGCGCGCTGATGGCAATGGAATCCGATTACACTTATCTGATCCGGCAAGCGTTCTTCAGCTGATTGAACGCAATCTTGATTTGCGGGAGGCATGCTGCTACAATGCCGCCACGCTTTTACGACGTCCCCATCGTCTAGAGGCCTAGGACATCACCCTTTCACGGTGAGTACCGGGGTTCGAATCCCCGTGGGGACGCCAAGTCAAATCTATCAGCGTAGTGCACGTCCCGGTCCCCATCGTCTAGAGGCCTAGGACATCACCCTTTCACGGTGAGTACCGGGGTTCGAATCCCCGTGGGGACGCCAAAACACTTCCTTCCTCTCGCATTGACCAACACTCTTGCCATTTTCTGCAAAGTTGTCGACAACTTTGGCGACATCGGTATTTGCTGGCGGCTCTCGAAGCAGCTCCGGCATGAGCACGGCGTTGCCGTCACGTTGTGGGTGGACGATCTGGCAAGCTTTCGCCGCATCTGCCCGGAAGTCGATACCGCCGCTGAAACGCAAACCGTACATGGCGTGACCGTGCGCCACTGGCTTGATCAGAATGGCGTCTTCACGCCGGACGATGTGGCCGACATCGTCATCGAATTCTTTGCCGTCGATATCCCGCCCGGCTACGTGGAAGCCATGGCGCAGCGCGCAAGCAAGCCCGTTTGGTTCAACCTGGAAGGGCTGACTGCTGAGGAGTGGGTGGAGGGCTGCCACCGCCTGCCGTCCATGCACCCGCGCTTCCCGCTGACCAAGCATTTCTTCTTCCCCGGGTTTACCGATAAAACCGGTGGGCTGCTGGTCGAGCGTGACCTCGCTGCGCAGCGCGCCGCCTGGTCGGCCGACGACGCGACCGCCTTGCTGTCGCGCCTAGGCGTTACGTCGGAAGAACAGGCCGCGCTGAAAGTCTCGCTGTTCTGCTATCCGCACGC
This sequence comes from Pseudoduganella sp. RAF19, assembly GCF_052114165.1. Taxonomy (NCBI): domain Bacteria; kingdom Pseudomonadati; phylum Pseudomonadota; class Betaproteobacteria; order Burkholderiales; family Oxalobacteraceae; genus Pseudoduganella; species Pseudoduganella sp. RAF19. The sequence goes on from NZ_JBFREF010000001.1 coordinate 327,785, forward strand.
GCCGGTCGCTGAGTTGTTCGCTGCCTGGGCGGCGGGCGGCGATGCCATCACTTGTCTGGTGCCTGAAGGCGTGGCCGATGCGGCCGTGCGCCAGTACCTCGGTGGGGACGCCAGCGCGGGCGCAGCACGCACGCATGGCGCGCTGACGGTGCGTGTGATTCCCTTCGTGCCGCAGACTGAGTACGACAAGCTGCTGTGGTCGTGCGATCTGAACTTCGTGCGTGGGGAAGATTCCTGGGTGCGCGCGCAGTGGGCTTGTCATCCCTTTGTCTGGCACATATATTTCCAGGACGAAAATCTGCACCACAAGAAGCTGCGGGCTTTCCTGCAACCTTATGCGGCTGGAAATGCCAGCCTGCCGGAATTCTCACTTGCCTGGAACGGCGCCAGCGAAGGCCACGATTGGCAGGCGCTGTGGAGCGCCCTGATGGGCGACCTGGGACCCTTGTCCCAGCGCGCTGTCGACTGGCAGCAACAGATGCGGTCCCATGGGGACCTCGCCACTAATTTACTGGAGTTTGCCCGATCCCTCCAGTACGCCTAATGAGAAAAGTGAGCTATAATGATCGGTTACTGCAACCCCCCTTTATAAGCGTAGAGTTTTTATGAAACCAGCAAAAGAAATTCGTGTCGGCAACATCATCATGGTCGATAGCAAGCCGTTCATCGTGCTGCGCTCCGACGTCAACGGTTCCTCCCGTACCGGCTTCACCTACAAGTGGAAGATGAAGAACCTGCTGACCAACGCTCCGCTGGAAAACGTGTTCCGCGGCGACGACAAGTTCGACGTTGTAGTTCTGGACAAGAAGCCAGTGACCTACTCGTACTTCGCTGATCCGCTGTACGTCTTCATGGACGAAGAGTACAACCAGTACGAAATCGAAGAAGAAAACATGGGCGAAGCCATCAACTTCCTGAAGGATGGCATGGGATGCGAAGCCGTGTTCTACGACGGCAAGGCAATCTCCGTTGAACTGCCAATCACCATCGCTCGCCAGATCGTTTACTCGGAGCCAGCAGTGAAGGGCAACACCTCCGGTAACGTGATGAAAGAAGCCAAGATCGAAAACGCGATCGAAGCCAAGCAGTTCACCATCCAGGTGCCACTGTTCGTGAGCCAGGACGACGTGATCGAGATCGACACGCGTACCAACGAATTCAAGAAAGTTGTTCGCAACTAATTTCGGCATCCCCGAAACGCAAAAAAGCCCGCAACCGCGGGCTTTTTTATTGCCTGTTCAGTTCAATCAACCACGCAGATAGGCGAAACCGGCGTCCATCACTCCAACCAGAGCGGCTTTGTTTTCAGGGCTTTCGCTAAACGCCAGCAGCAGGTCCTGGTGCGACGAAGCTTTTGCCATTGGCGATGGCCCCGGTGCTATCTGTCGAAATGGCGGTCATCGCGCCACTGGTCATATTCTTCAGTTGAAGTGTGGTAGCTGCGCGCGGCTGAGTATTTTCGAATGCGATGAAGTTGCCGTCGTTACTGATCGCGGGTTCGCCACTGACGCCGCCCAGCGTTCCCGTCGCTGGCGTCGACACATGCTTAATCGTACCGGTCTGCAGGTCGTGGATATAGATGTCGTCGTCGCCAATGGTTGTGTCCGAGGCGGCCAGTGGGGTCGAGCTCGTAAAGACAAAATAGCGTCCATTGCCGGAAATGGCAGTTGCCGCATTAGTCGCTTTGACCTGCGGTTCAACGAGGGTAAGCCGGTTCGGGGTCATATTGCAAAGAGTACAAGCATAGATGGTTGGTAGTGTCCTCCCCACAGAAATATGCTGTCAAGAAATATTTTTAGTTTTTTGATAGCAATTTACCTACAGTCACTGGTATGCTACCGGTTTGCGACTTTTCGGCAATATTGCAGGATCATTCATCAGCGGGGATGGCATGGATCGCAGGAATTTTGTTCGGATGGGATTGGCCGTCGGCGGGGCGGCGACGCTTGCGCGCACAGAAAGCACGTTCGCGGCAAATAAGCCCGGTCCAGGCGGCATTCTCGACACCGGCGTGCAGCAGCAGCAGGAGCTGATGGCCGCGAACAAGCTGACCTCCCATTCGCTGACATCGCAATACCTTGCCCGCATCAACAGCATTGATAAAGCCGGCCCCCGCATCAATGCCATCATTGAAATCAATCCCGAAGCGCTCAAGATCGCCCGCGAAATGGACCGCGAGCGGCTGGCGCGCCGTGTGCGCGGTCCGCTGCATGGCATTCCCGTTCTGCTGAAAGATAATATTGCGACAGCAGACCGCATGAGCACCACTGCCGGTTCGCTGGCGCTGGCTGGCGTGCGCGCCGCGAAGGATTCGCATGTAGCGGCGCAACTGCGCGCTGCCGGCGCGGTCATCATCGGCAAGACCAATTTGAGCGAGTGGGCGAATATGCGCTCCACGCATTCCGTCAGCGGCTGGAGCGCGCGCGGCGGCTTGACGCGCAATCCGTATTCTCTCGACCGCAACTGCAGCGGGTCCAGTTCCGGTTCCGGCGCTGCGATAGCGGCCGGCCTGGCCACGCTGGCAGTCGGCACCGAGACGGATGGCTCCATCGTATCGCCCGCGTCGATCTGCGGCCTGGTCGGCATCAAGCCCACGATCGGACTCGTGAGCCGCAGCGGCATCATTCCTATCGCACATTCGCAGGACACGGCAGGCCCCATGGCGCGCAATGTAGCCGATGCGGCCTTCATGCTGAGCGTGATGGCCGGCGCCGATGCGAACGACCCCATTACGCAGGACGGCGCAGGCAAAGTCTCCGATTACGCCAAGGCCCTGGACAAGAACGCCCTGCAGGGCAAGCGCCTCGGCATCGCACGCAATTTCTTCGGCGGCAGCGATGCCATCGACGCGGAAATGGAAAAGGCGCTCGCCGCATTGAAATCGCTCGGCGCGGAGCTGATCGACGTGAAGGTGCCGAATACCGAGAAATACGGCGACAGCGAAACCGAAGTGCTGCTGTATGAGTTCAAGTCCGACCTCGCGGCCTACCTGAAGAACTACGCGCCGGACGCGCAGGTCAAGAACATGGCCGACCTGATCGCCTTCAACAAGCGCAACGCGCAACTCGAACTGCCATACTTCGGCCAGGAATACCTCGAGCGCTCCGAAGCCAAAGAAGGCCTGGACAGCCAGGCATATATTGAAGCGCTGGCCAACAACCGCCGCTACTCGCGCGAAGAGGGTATCGACCAGGTCCTGAAAGAACACCGCCTCGACGCGCTGATCGCCCCCACCGACGGCCCCGCATGGCTGACTGACTTCATCAACGGCGACCATTACGGCCGCAGCTTCTCTTCACCTGCCGCCGTTGCTGGCTATCCCCACGTGACCGTCCCCGCGGGCCACGTGCAAGGCCTGCCCGTCGGCCTGAGCTTCGTGGGCACCGCCTTCAGCGAAGCCTCGCTGATCGGGATGGCCTACGCCTACGAACAAGCCACCATGGCCCGCCGCGCCCCACAATTTCGCGCCTCCGTATCACTGGCAGTGAAGTAATTAATGAGGGCTTAAGGTCTTTTGGTAACACTAGGGCATGGACGAGAAAGACGACAACAATCCCCTCAATATGCGTGTGGCCGTGGTGGTCGCCATCCTCGCGACCTTCATGGGCATCTGCAAGGTCAAGGACGATAACATCAATCAGGCCATGCAGCAGGCGCAGGCGAATAAGGTGGACCACTGGTCCTTCTACCAGGCGCGCAATATCCGTGAAGAGGTCGCGAATGCGACGATCGTGCAGCTCAAACTGGCCAAGGGCGGGCGTCCGGCGAGCGAGCAGCCGGCTTACGACGAGGCCATCGCCAATTACGTCAAGCTGGCTGCGGATCAGAAGCGCAAGAAGGACGAGCTGAAAGCCCAGGCCGAGCAGGACGATAAGACCTACGACGCCTTGAATTTCAAGGACGACCAGTTCGACCTGTCCGACGCCATGCTGGCGATCGCGATCGCGCTGCTGGCGATCACCACGCTGACCAGGCAGCGCTGGCTATTCTGGCTGTCGATGGTGCCTACGGCGTTTGGCATCTTCATGGGCATTTGCGGTCTGTTTGGCTTGCCCTTCCACCCAACCGCGCTGGTGGCCTTGCTGTCTTAGCGAGGGTAGGTGAAGCCGGTGCGTATATCCATCGGCAGCAGCTTGCCGCCCTGGCGCACCATCAGCCGCTGGGGTGGCTCGTCGCCTGCCAGCGCACCCGGCGCGACAAGCAACCCTTCACCTTTGCGTATCAGTTGATCGCAGCGTTCATAGACGTTGCGGCAGCCGGTGGCTTTGAGCAGGGCCTGCACGATAGCGACCTTCCACAAGTCGACGCCGCCGGCATTGAACTGGCAGACCAGATAGCCGTCGGTGCCGCCGTAGCTGTGTACCAGCAGGCCTGGCAGGCCGTCCTTGTCGCCATCGATCAGCTGAATCAGCGCCTGCGGATCTGCGCTGTTCAGCGCATCGGCGCGCAGCTGCACAGCCGCTTGTACGCGGCGCTTGATCAGCGCGTGATCGACCGGCTCATCCTCGTGCAAGCTCCACACGCGCGCCGCGACCTGCGATTTGGCGTTGTACGCTGCGCGGGCCAGGAACTGGCGCGACGAAGTCTGCACGATCGCCGTGGCGCCCGGCTTGTTGCGCTCCTGCGGCTTGCCATCGACTTTTTCGATGGCCGATACATAGATCAGCGGGTCGCCGGCAAGTATGCTTTTTTCCTTGCCCTGTTTGATGGTGATGATGAGCATGATCAGATTTCGATGAAGCGCATCTTGAAGTTGCGGCCCTTGAAGGAGCCGAAATCACCGCCCATGCGGCTGGCGGCGTTCAGGCGCGAGAAGGCGTCGTAAGCGATGCGGCGGTCCAGCGCGACGTAGGTCTGGAACTCGGTCACATTGATCTTGCCGACTTGCTCCTTCATCAGCTTCCCGTCGCCGGTGAGGGCGCCCAGCACGTCGCCGGGACGCAGCTTGTCCTTCTTGCCGCCCGCGATACACAGGGTCATCATCGGCGCCGGATCGCCATGTTCATCTTCGGCCGACAGTTCCTTGATATCGCGCCATTCGACGGTGGAGCCCTGATACTCCTCGATCGCTTTCACCCACTTCTTCTCGTTGGGCGCGCACAGCGTCAGCGCCAGGCCCTGTTCGCCGGCGCGGCCGGTGCGGCCCACGCGGTGGATGTGCACCTCGCTGTCCTTCGACACGTCCGCATTGATCACGGCTTCCAGGCCGGAGATATCGAGGCCGCGCGCGGCCACGTCGGTCGCGATCAGGATCGAGCAGCTGCGGTTCGAGAACAGCACCAGGATCTCATCACGTTCGCGCTGTTCCAGTTCGCCGTACAAAGCCAGCGCGGAGAAGCCGTCGGCGCGCAGCGTATCGAGCAGCTCGCGGCAGTGCGCTTTTGTATTGCAGAACACGATGGCGGAGGCGGGGCGGTAATGGCCCAGCAGGCGCGCTACGGAAGCGTCGCGTTCATTGAAGCCGATTTCATAGAAGCGCTGTTCGATCTGCGAAGAAGTGTGCTGCGCTTCCACGATCACTTCCACCGGCTCATACAGGAAGGCTTCGGTGGCCGCGCGCATATCGTCCGGATAGGTGGCGGAGAACAGCAAGGTCTGGCGGCGTTTCGGGCAGGCACTCACGATGCCCGCGATCTCATCGTAGAAGCCCATATCCGTCATGCGGTCCGCTTCATCCAGCACCAGCATCTGCACGGTCGAGAGATCGATGGTCTGGCGCGAGATGTGATCGCGAATGCGGCCGGGCGTGCCGACCACGATATGCGCGCCATGCTCTAGCGAGGCAATCTGAGGACGCATTGGCGCGCCACCCGTCAGCACCAGGATCTTCACATTGCCCACGCTGCGCGCCAGGCGGCGCAGTTCGTTTGCCACCTGATCCGCCAGCTCGCGGGTAGGGCAGAGCACCAGGCCTTGGGTCGCGAACCACGCGGGATTGATTTTTTGCAGCAGACCGATACCGAAAGCGGCGGTCTTGCCGCTGCCGGTTTTCGCCTGGGCAATCAGGTCGCAGCCTTGCAGCACCGGCGGCAGGCTTTGCGCCTGGATTGGCGTCATTTCCTTATAGCCCAGCGAATCGAGGTTCGCCAGGAAGGCATCGGACAGGGGCAGGGTAGAGAAAGAAGTCATGGCGTTAGTCACGGCGCCAGACAGGTAGGCCCGTTAAGTCAAGATTGGGATCATTCTGCCAGATTGGCAGGCCGGTGGTATCGGTTGGTTCGAGCAGTTCCATCTGCTCTTGTTTCATCGCCTTGCTGCGCTTGCGCGGCGGCGGCGGACGCTTAAGCTCCGGCTCCATTGGCTCAGCAGGGCCAAAGCCCGGCAAATCCAAGGTCGCGTTGTCTTTTTTATCTCTCATTTGCCGCCACAGAAAACAAAATGGGGCGATACCCAGCGCAGTAAATGGGGACGTCACACATTTTCTGAAATGTGTGACGTCCCCATTTACTGCGCTGGGTATCGCCGCCATTCGATTACAAAATCGGACCGCAGTGTAACACAGGCAACTGCTTTAGCGGAAGGCAAGCGCCCCTGTCAGGTCGCCCGGTGGCAGGGCGCTGCGCTCGGCGAAGGCCTTGTTGCGCACGTCCAGACCCTGTAGCAGCGGCAGGTCGTGCAGGCGCGTGATGAAGCGCAGGATGGACGTGGTGTCGTAGAAGCTGTGGTCCACCGCGCCCTTCTTCGCATGCGGCGACACGATGATCGCCGGAATGCGCGAACCCGGACCCCAGCGGTCGCCCTTCGGCGGCGCCACGTGATCCCACCAGCCGCCGTTTTCATCGAAGGTAACGACCACGACCATATCTTTCCACTGCGGAGATTTCTTCAGATGCTCCAGCACATTGACCACGTGCTGGTCGCCGGACTCCACATCCGAGTAGCCTGCGTGCAGGTTGAGGTTGCCCTGCGGCTTGTAGAAGGTGACCGCAGGCAGCTTGCCTGCCACCACATCGGCCAGGAATTTGTTCGAGATCGGGCTGTCTCCCAGGCCGCCATCGCGCAGGTGCTCGGAGCGGGCCGATGTGCCGGGGCCGAACTGTTTGAAGTAATTGAAGGGCTGGTGGTGGTACTGGAAGTTCGGCTTGGGACCGCCGCCTTTCGCGTCCAGCGCAGCCTGGAAGGCGCCGCCATACCATGCCCAGCTCACGCCTTTGCGCGACAGCAGGTCGCCAATGGTGTCGTAAGTCTGTGGCGGCAGCACGGCCGGATCGTTCGGATCGGCCAGCGTGGTATCGCCGCCCGCAGCCGGACGAATATAGCTCGGCTGATAGGGCGGGGCCATGGTGTTGACCGCAAAGCCGTCTGGCGTGATGGCGCCGTCGTTGACGTACACCGGCTTGCCATCCAGTGCGGACTTGGGATTGTCGGGCGAAACCGCCAGACGCGTGCCGGTTGGGCCATCGGACAGTGCGCAAATCTTTTTCTTCGCGACGCTGTTTGCCGCGTCCGGATATTCCGGTGTGCGGCCCGAAATCAGGAACTGGTGGTTCAGGTAAGATCCGCCGAATGCCGCCATGAAGAAGTTATCGCACAGCGTGTATTCGCGTGCCACCTGCCACAGGCCAAGGTTCTTGCTGGTTTCGCCATAGTGGCCCATCACCATGCCGCCGGTATTGCCCCAGGCGACGAAGCCGTCGTTCTTGCCGCCGTTGATCTGCATCTGGTTCTGGTAGAACAGGTGCCACAGGTCGCGCGTGATCACGGATTCCGGCAGCGGCTTGCCTTCCGCATCGCTCAGCTTGAACGGCGCGTTCGGCAGATGTTGGATGTGCTCTTCCTTCACTTCATAGCGCTTGCCGCCGATGTCCTGCGGCGTCGGCACCAGACCGCCCCAGATCTTCGGCAAGGTAGGCAGGATGCTGCCATCGTAATCGCGCTGCTGGTAGTCGGCCGGCTTCAGTGCGGACATCGGCGCGGCCAGGCCAGGGAAGTCGGCGAACAGATTGTTGAAGCTGCGGTTTTCCAGATAGATCACCACCACATGTTTGACGTTGGCCTTCAGCTTGGCGTCCAGCGAAGTGTGCTTCGGCGCCGGTTTGGCTTCCACCATCGCGCTTGGCAGGGCAGTGGCAATACCGGTGGCGGCTGCGGCGCGGAAAATCTGGCGCCGGGAAGGCTTGCTTGGCTGGTCATTCATTGCGGGTCCTTGGTGATACGGTGAGCTGGCCATTATATGACAAGCTTGCTTCCTGCCAAGGTTGCTGGAAATGAAAAAAGCCGCTGAAACCAGCGGCTTTTTGAATTTGGTTGCGGGGACAGGATTTGAACCTGTGACCTTCGGGTTATGAGCCCGACGAGCTGCCAGACTGCTCCACCCCGCGTCTGAGGCAAGCATTATATACCGTGCTCACAGCTTCCGCAAGGTCGGATTTCAGGCAATGCCCAAACGCCAGAGCGAGGTCAGTTCAGCGGAACGGGCGGCATGCAGCGGATCGGACGGATCGGCAGCGCGCGGGTGCACCGGACGCACATCCGTGCGGCCCAGCACCTTCAAGCCGCCAGCGGCGATCCATCCCAGCAATTGTTCGCGCGGGCGCAGGCCGAGATGCTCCGCCAGGTCGGACATGACCAGCCAGCCTTCGCCGCCAGGTTCCAGATGGTCTTTCAGTCCGGCGAGGAAGCCGCGCAGCATTTTGCTGTCCGGGTCGTACACCGCGTATTCGATCGATGAGCTGGGGCGCGCCGGCACCCAGGGAGGGTTGCACACCACCAGCGGTGCGCGTCCTTCCGGGAACAGGTCGGCCTCGATCAACTCGACCTGGTCGTGCAGGCCGAGGCGGGCGATATTGTCGCGGGCGCAGCTCAGCGCGCGCTGGTCCATATCGGTGGCCACGATGTGCGGGATGCCGCGTTTGGCCAGTACGGCGGACAGCACGCCCGTACCCGCGCCGATATCAAAGGCCAGTTGCGTATTTTTCGGCAGCGGCGCATCGGCTACCAGTTGCACGTATTCGCCGCGCACCGGCGAGAACACGCCGTAGTGCGGGTGAATGTGCTCACCGTCCAGCGCGGGAATCGCCACGCCGGCCTTGCGCCATTCGTGCGCGCCGATCAGGCCTTGCAGCTCGCGTAGCGAAATCACGAAGGCGTCTTCGCCGCGCCCGTAGGCTTCATTGCAGGCCAGCTTCACGTCCGGCGCGCGGCGCAGCGGAATGACGTAGCCAGGTTCGAAAGGAATCAGCAGCATGGCCAGCGTGCGCGCGCGCTGTGACTGCGCCTGGCGATGCAGGTGGAAAGCTTCGGTGGGCGAGGCGGGCGCTTTCGCGGCCTTCTTCTTGCCCTTGCCGTGTTTGTGGTCGGCGCGACGGGCCAGCGCCTGCAGCAGCTGGCGCGCGTTCTGGAAGTCGCCACGCCACAGCAGCGCCGTGCCTTCGCAGGCAAGACGATAAGCCGTGTCGGCGTTCATGGTGTCATCGGCGACCTGCACGCGCTTGGGCGGCGGATTACCGGCTTCCGAATGCCAGCGCGCGGAGCGCGGTTCGCCCTGTTCGGTCCAGTGGATCAGTTGTTCTTGAGATGCTTGCATGGGGCGCCATTATACGCACCCGCCTGCGTCGCCTCCCGGCCCAGCCGATATATCGCAGGCGCCCAGCTCTCCGCGCGCATCGGCATCGATTCTGCGCCGTGCTTGCGGGATGAGCAGCAGCGGCGCGAACAGCCAGTAAAGTGGGATGGCGCGCATGATGGCGCGCGCGGCGTCCAGCCCTTCCAGCAGGCAGCCATTCTTGCGCACCACGATCTCGCCCTTGCGCAAGGGCGGCCGGCCGGGCGGTGGCTCGGTGGTGTCGCTGACCAGCCGGAGCCAGTCGAAGCGATGGTGCATGGCAGCATACTGCGCGCAGCGCTCGCAGTCCGGATGGCGGTAGATCAGGATAGGGTTCATGCACCTAAGACGTGCAAGCCACCGGATTTGTGACAATAAAAAAGCGGCCGGAGCCGCTTTTTTTATGCAGAAGGTGGCTGGGCCTGGCCGGCGGCCGGTGTTGCGGCTGGCGCCGCCTCGGCTGCCGGTGCGGGCGCCGCAGCTTGGGCAGGGGCGGGCGCTGGCGTTGCGTCCGCTGGAGCCGGTGCAGGAGTTGGTGCCGGGGCTGGCGCCGCGGCAGGGGCGTCGGCTTTCTGCGCGGTGGCGCCATAGGCGTTGGCGACTTCCTTGGCCTTGTTCGCCGGTGCGTAGGTATCCAGCTTGCTGTCGCTGTTGACCAGCTTCAGCAGGCGCATGGACAGCTTGCCCAGTTCGTCGGCGCCATCGCCGCTGTCCTTTTTCTGCTGGATGGAGACGTCGTGATTGTGCTCCATCAGCTTGAACAGGTCGGCCAGCGAGCCTGGGAAGTCGATGTCCGGGAACTCGACGGTCGGCAGCGGCATGGCCGGATTCTGGTCGGCCATCTCGGCGCGGCGCGAAGGCACGCTGGTCGCTGCGGCGCCTGCCTGTGCCGACGCCTGATATTTGATCTCGACTTCGAAGTCGAATTTGCGGCCGTCGGCCGTGGTGATCGTGCCCTTGCCGAGGAAATGCGAGCTGTCGGTCAGGCTCATGGCAGCGGCGTCGGTGACGCCGTTCGCATCTTCGCTGTGCATCACGCCCGCAGCGAGCGTCGAGCTGGATTCCAGCGTCACCGAATCGAAAGAAATCGTTGCGCCTTTGGCCTGGTCGCCGAACAGGTTCTGGGCGAAGGAACCGAGCAGATTCTGCGCCAGGTCCACGGTCGAATTGCCCAGGTCGGCAACCCGCTTTTGCATATCGATCCCCTGGCTCGACAGCGACACAGCGCTGCCCGCGTCCGCGTTCTTCACCGGAGCCGTACGTGTCTGTTTAGCATCCTGCGACGTCGCAGGAGTCAGATTCTGGTAGGGGCGGGTGCCCAGAGGATTAAGAGAGTTCATACCGTCAGTTACGGCAGACCTGCGAATTTCTTGAGGCAGATCAATGGTGGTGCGTCCACAAACCGTTGGATTCGAGGTAGGACTTTACTGCATCTGCCTGGCCGATGGCGTGCAGTTTGACTTCCCCGCAGGTGCATACACCGTAGTAAGGCGTAATGTGTGAGCAAGCTGATACTTTTTGCATGGAAACTTTAACTGCTTTGGAGCACTTTACGCATTTGAAAGTGAGGGTACGGGGAGCTTTCAGCATGATCTTTTTTGCGGCAAAAGGACGATTTTATCAGGCAAAGACGTTGATTGTCGGTTGCTTTTGGTTAACCCCGTAGGCGCTGCGGACTTTGGCGTCCAGTTCGGACTGCGCTTCCTGCTGCATTTGCACCGCGCGGGCGGCCACGGCCCGGTCCGGCCCCGACGGATCGGCCGGAGCCAGAGCGGCAGCCTGGATGGTGCGGGCGCGTTCCAGGGTTTCCTCCGGCGTGCGGCCGGGCGAGGTGTCGATATTGACTTCGCCGGCTACGGCGTAGCTGACGCCGTCCGGTCCACGTGTGTAGGTGTAGCTGGCGCCGGAAGTCGCAAGTCCGCCCGCGGCAGCAAGGTGGGCCTGTTCGTGCTGGCGCACCTTCAGATCGGTGGCCTTGAGTTCATCAAGCTTGGCCTGGTCCTCTTTCGAATAGTCGCGCGTCACCGAAGCGGAGGCCTGAAGGGCCGCCTGCGGATTGCTTCCGGCAGATGAAATGGCGCCAATGCTCATGAAACCACTATAGCAAATTGTTTCAATTTGACGCCGCGCAAACGTCAACTGAAGCCACAGGCCCGCGTTGAAGGCTTATCCAGTGAGCCGCAAGGAGTACGACATGGATCAAAGCAAGCAACCGAGCAAGGAAGCTGTCCGCCAATGGCTGCAGACGCGGCTCGTGGAGCATCGTCCGCCGCCAGACCCGCAGCAGATCCGGCGTGAGCTCGGGTGGGAGATGTGCAGGGAGGAGCGGGGCGAAGCTCCGTACCGTCTAACTGACTGACACCACACTGCGGCCGCCGGCCGCGGGTTGCACCAGGATTCGTGTCGAGATCCGCTCCGTCATCTCCTGCACGTGGGAGATCACACCGACCTTCCGTCCCATCGACTGCAAACCATCCAGCGCGTCCATCGCGACGCGCAGGGTTTCCGCATCGAGGCTGCCGAAGCCTTCGTCAATAAACAGCGATTCCACCCGCACGCGGTTGGAGGACAACGACGCCAGTCCCAGCGCCAGTGCCAGCGATACCAGGAAGGATTCGCCGCCCGACAGCGAGTGCACGGAACGCATTTCGTCGCCCATATGCAGATCGCGCACCAGCAGCCCAAGCGAAGGCTGGGCGGGATTGTCGATGCGCTGCAACTGATAGCGCGGCGCCAGGTGCGCCAGGTGGGCATTGGCGTAGCCGAGCAGCACGTCCAGCGTGAATTGCTGGGCGTAGTTGCGGAAACGCTTGCCGTCAGAGGAACCGATCAGCTCATCGAGCGTCGCCCAGCGGCGCTCGATTTTCTGTTGCTGCCCGATTTCTTCCATCATCGATTCAGCCGCGTGGCGGCGCGCATCGTCCTGCGCCAGCTGGAGTTTTAATGCTGTTGCCTGGTCGTGTGCCTGCTTGCGCTCTTCAGCGATGGCTGCCACGGCGCTCGCGACGTCGTCCGCGCTGCGGCGTTCGCCCGGGGCTGCGCTTTGTTCATGCTGCGCGCGCTGCGCCTCGCGCTCGGCGAGCACCGTACGCGCGGTGGCCTGTGCGTCATCGATCGCGCGCAGGGCTTCCCGCTCGGCGCGGATGGTGTCCTGGCTTTCTGCCAGCAGGCCACCCAGCCCGTCCAGCGTCAACTTGCAGCCCGCGCCGCTTGTGATGTTCGTCGCGTCGCGCGCGTCGACCACCTGCGTCAGCGTGCCGCCCGCGCCGGTAAAGGCGTTCTCGCCACTCGCGAAGAGCGCCGCTTGATCGTCTGCCGCACCGCGCTGGCTATCGTTGAACGCGTCCAGCCAGGCGCTGAGCTGTCCGCTGGCGCTGGCTGCCGCTTCGTCCAGCGTGGCGATGCGCGTGCGGGCCTGTGCCAGTGCCTCGTCAGCGCGGACGCGCTGCTGGGCCGCTTGTTGCAAGCCCGCTTGCTGCGTGTCGACCGCGTTGCGTGCTCCTGTGATAGTGTCGCGCAGCCGTGCTTCGACTTGCTGCACCGGCTCGCCGTGCCACAAGGCCAGCCGTTGCGACTGCGTGTCGCGCAGTGCAGCGGCGGCGGTGTCGTGCGCGGTTTGGGTGGCGGACAATTCCGCTGCGGTGCGCGACTGGGCCGTCTGCAAGGCTTGCAGCTCGATGGCCGCGGCCGAGATGGCGGCCGCGCATTCGGCGTGCGCGGCGCGCCGGGCCAGCCATTGCGTGCTTTCGGCCTTGCGCTGCTCGTAGAATCGCGCGGGACCGTCCTTCCACTGATCCTGCCAGCCTTCGTGCGGCGCGTCGGCGTGGTTGAAGGCAGTGTCCAGCTCATCGAGCAAGGCGGCCAGGTGCAGGGCGGTATCGGTGCGCTGGCCTTCGAGCGCCTCGCGCTGGGCAGTGTTCTGCGCCAGCGCGGTATGGGCAGCGTGCAGATTTTGCTGCTGCTTGCCAAGTTCGGACGCAGCCTGTTCGCAAGCCTGCTGGGCGATCTCACGCTGACCCAGGACGCGGCGATGTTCCTTTTCGCGCGATTCGAGATCGCGCAGTGCGGCTTGCGCAGCGCTCAACTGCCCGGCCAGCCACGGCCCGCGCTCCGCCGCGGCGAAGGATGCAGCGCCGGCACTGGCGTCGTCACTGGCGACCTTGGCGACGCTCGGCAGCGGCGCGAACGCGGCCAATGCGTCGGCGGCGGATTGCCAGCGTGGGGCGAGGCGGGCGAGGGTGTCGTCGAGCGTGTGGCGCTCTTTGGCGATGGTGGCCAGCTGCTCGATGCTGGCCTGCACCGTTGCGAGCTGGCTGGCTTCATGCTGCGTGTTCCGGTGCAGTCGCTCGCGGGTGGACGCGACGTCCGCACGCAAGGTGTCGAGCATGGATTGCAGCGCACTGTCCATGTGGCGATAGGGATGGTCGGTCGCGCCGCAAACCGGGCAGGGCGCCTCGTCTTCCAGCGAAGCGCGCAGCTTTTCGACGCTTTCGCCGCACGCCACCTCGGCAAGCTTGAGCGAGCGCTCGGCCTGCGTGGACGCGGCCACCAGTTCAAGATTGACGCGCTGCGCTTCGGACGCCAGCTGATCGGCCTTGCTGCGCGCCTGCTCCAGCTGGACGGCGTGTGCGTCCAGCGCCTGCTGGCGCGACTGCGCCGCCGACAGTTCCAGCCAAACCTTCTCGGCATCACTCAGCAATTCGCGCCGCTGCTCAAGCGAGGAACGCTCGCTTTGCAGCGCATCTGCATCGAAGCCGGAAAGCGCGTCATTGGCAAGCTGGCGCTGGTGCTCGGCCAACTGCAATCGCTCGGTGGCGGAGGCGGCGCCGGCGCGGGCGTGCGTTTCGTCCGTACGCAGGCGCGCGCCTGCTTGCGCGACGCCGTCCAGGGTTTGCGACAGCTTGCCGGCTTTCGCCGCCTCCTGGCCCGCTTGCTGGAACAGGACCTCGCAGCGCGGCCATTCCTGCGCCAGAAGCGCCCAGCCGGCGTGTGCGGTGAGCCAGGCATCGCCGGCGGCTTGTTCCTGCTGTAGCGTTGCATGCACGGACTGTTTGACTTGCAGGGCCGCCAGTGCGCCGGCATCGGCCTGTGCGGCGGTGTCGCGCGCGGCATTCAGTTGCCGCAGATTGGCTTGCATGCCGTCGATGCGGACATCCAGTGCCTTGGCCTGGTCGAGCTGCGGCGCGGCGTCGCGCTGGGCTGCTTCGGCTACGGCCAGTGTTTCAACGGCTTGCGCGGCGGACGCTGCCAGTTGCTGCTGGCGTTCTCCCGCGAGGGCGGCATCGTGCTGGCCTTGCTCCATCGCGGCGTGCGCTGTCGTGCGCTCGGCGGCGATGCGGATAATCGCGTCATTCAACGGACGCGCTTCCTGCACCCCTTCCAGCGTTGCGAGGCGCGCGCGGCGCGGTGCTGCAGCTTCCGCGCCGGCGCAGCGGGCCACAAGCGCTTCGTGCGCCTGCTGCACGCCGGTGGCGAGGCGCGCGGCTTCCTGGTGCCAGCGAAGCTCCGCCTCCAGCACGGCCTTGCGCTGGTCGACAGCGGCCAGTGCGGCTTCGGCGGACGTGCTTTGCGACTCGGTTTGCGCGCGCGTGTCGGCATCGAGCGGCTTCTGGTCGGCCAGGCGTCCCAACAGGCGCTGCAAGGCCTGGGCCTCCTGTTTGGCGCGTTCGTGGGCACGGATCGATATATCGCTGTAGATCGCGCTGCCGGTCAGCGTTTCGAGCAGGGTGCCGCGTTCATCGTCGGCCGCTTTAAGGAAGGTCGCAAACTCGTTTTGTGCCAGCAGGACGGCGCGCGTGAACTGGCCGAACGACAGGCCGATGCGCTGTTCGATCTCGGCCTTCACCTCAGTCTTGGTGCCGCCAATCGGTTGCAGCTCCGGCAGCTTATGCAGCGACATGCCGGTCGGCTGCAGCGCGCCGGCAGCGCGTGTGCGGGCGCGGCGCACGTTCCAGCGCGCACGGTAGGCCAGGCCGTCGTTGCCGACGAAGTCGACTTCGGCGTGACCCTCGGCCGCGCCGCGGCGCAGCAGGGTGCGTGGATCTTGCGACGAGATGTGGTCGCCGACGTCCGGTGTTTTGCCGGTGGCGTTCAGCAGGCGAGGTGTGGCGTCGTAAAGGGCCAGGCACAGGGCGTCCAGCAGCGTGCTTTTGCCGGCGCCGGTGGGGCCGCTGATGGCGAACAGGCCGGACGATGCCAGCGGCTGGCTTTCGAAGTCGACCGAGAATTCGTCGGCCAGCGAGGCGAGATTTTTGCCGCCAATGCGCAGGATTCTCATGGCTGCATCAACTCCGCAAAGGCGCTCAATTGGTCGGGCGGCGCTTCGTTGCCGTATTTTTGCTGATAGAGGCGGCGGAAGATGTCGTCCGGCTTCAGCCGGTCCAACTGGTCGAGCGAGACGGCCGCTTCTTCCAGCGTAGCGCGGGCCGCACTGGAGGTTTCAATCTTTGCCAGCCGTACCGGCTTGCCTTGCAGGGCTTCTTCGATGCGGGCGCGCAGGCCGGGTTCCGGGGCGTCCAGCCGCACGCGTACTTCCAGCAAAGGCTGGGCTTCCGCTGGCGCGTCCGGCAGCTCAAGCGCGGCTAGGGCTTCCAGGACTTGCGCCAGCGGCGCAGGGCGCGCGGGAACGCGCAGCAGCGGCACGGCGCGTGGAATGTGGATTGGCGCGATCTCGCGGACGGATTCGCCATCCAGCTCGATGCGCAGTACCTGGTGCTTGTAATCGACTTCGGCAAAGGACAGCGGAATCGGGCTGCCGGCGTAGCGCAGATGTGCGTGGCTGCCCACTTGCTGGGCGAGGTGCAGGTGGCCCAGGGCGGCATAGGCAATCGGCGGCGCGAACATCCCCGCGGGCAGCATCTCGGTGCCGCCGATGACGATGCGGCGCTCGGAATCGTGCGACATCTGGCCGTCGACCATATGGCAGTGGCCCATGGCGACGATGGCCTGGCCCGGCTGGCGCAGCGTCTGCGCGTGCGAGAGCGCGAGCCGGTACAGCTCGGCGATGCCGGCGAGGTAAGGATCGGCGGCCAGTGGCGCATTATCGGCGTGACTGGATTCAGCGGATTCTGCGGAGCCTGCGGTCAGTGCGGCGGTGTGGGGTGCATCGCCGGTGGATTCCGCTGCCGGGGGGGCGATGCGCGGCACGTCGCCGGGGCGCAGAAAGGGAACGGCCAGGCACCAGGCGGCGATTTCACCGTTACGGCGCTTCAGCGGCAAGACCATGCGTGATACGTCGATTGCGCCGTCGGCGTGGCGCTGCACGGCGCCGATCACCTGCGTGCCGTGCACTTCCAGCAGCGGACCTGGCGCCTCCAGCCGTCCCGGCGAATCGTGATTGCCTGCGATGACGACCACTTCCAGCTGCGGCGCGCGTGCGCGGGCCTGTTGCAGGAAGCCGTACAGCTGCTTCTGCGACGCCGCCGATGGATTGGCGTTGTCGAAGATATCACCCGCAATCAGCAGGACGTCGGCCTTCTCGGCCACGATCGTATCGAGCAGCCAGTCGAGGAAACGCTGGTGCTCGTAGTGACGGTCAAAATTGTGGAGCGACTGGCCAAGATGCCAGTCGGAGGTGTGCAGCAGACGCATGGGAGTTCGAATCGCGTAGGAAGCGCACAATATAACGCATCCGGATTGCGCGCGGCTTGATCTTTGCCAATGTGGGCGGCACGCTGCGGTGGATCGATGGTCCGCCCTACGCGGCACGCCCTTCGGGCAGCAGCTTCCCGCTGCGGAAGGTGTTGCGGCCGGCCTGCTTGGCTTCGTAAAGCAGCAGGTCGGCGCGTTTCAGCAGTTCTGCCGCGCTCACGTCTTCGCTGTGATAGAAGGTAAGCCCCACACTGGTGGACACATTGACAATCATGCCGTCCAGCTCAAACGGCGACTGCATGGTCGTTACGATCTTGGCGGCGGCAGCCATGGCGTCTTCCGGCTTGTGGATGCGCTCCATGATAACGGTGAATTCATCGCCGCCCAGGCGCGCCACCGTGTCGCTGGAACGCATGGCATGCGACAGGCGAGCGGAGAAAGCCTTGAGCAAGGCATCGCCCACCGCGTGGCCGTAGGTGTCGTTGACAGGTTTGAAACGGTCGACGTCCAGATACATCACAGCCATCAGCGCATCGTTGTCGCGGCAGTAGGCCATGCTGTCGTTCAGCTTTTGCAGGAAACCCGCGCGGTTGGTGAGGCCCGTCAGCGCGTCGACCTGCGAAAGGCGCAGCAGGCGCTGCTTCTCGCGCTTCTGCGCCGTGATGTCCTGGCGCATGACGTGGAAACCGATCACAGTGATGCCGTCCTCGTCGAACTGCGGAATGTAGACCACCTCGAAAGTGCGTGTGGCGCCTTCGCTGTCGTCGTCTTCCTCGAAATTCAGCGTCTCGCCGGACAGTGCGCGTGCAATATAGGGCTGCAGGAAGGCGTAGCGCTGCTCGTTGACGACTTCGTGAATCGTCTTGCCGGTAACGTGCACGCCGGTCTTGCTGAATTCGCGCTCGTAGGCGAGGTTGTGGAAGCGGTAGACTTCCTCGAAGTCGATGTAGGCGATCATCGCTGGCAGGGTGTCGGCAATGGTGCGCAGGCGCGATTCGCTTTCGCGCAGGGCCATCACCGACTTGCGCACCAGCGTGATGTCGTCCAGCGTGCCGACGTAGCCGTCGATCTTGCCATCGATGACGATGGGCGCGACCTTGATCGAAGTCCACACGATCTTGCCGTCCGGGTGCACGCAGCGCAGCGTCTCCTGGAAGGATTGCTGGCTGTGATACAGCTGCAGCAGCGCCGATTGCAGCATGTCGCGGTCGTTCGGGTGCACGCCTCGCAGCCAGCCTTTGCCCAGCGCCGCCTGGCGCGACAGCCCGGTGATCGCTTCAAAGGTCCGATTGACATAAGTGCACATGCCCTGGCTGTCGGCGCGGATCAGGCCCAGTGGCGAGGCGTCGTTGACGGCGGCCAGCTCCGCCTGATTCTTGCGCACCGCCAGTTCGGCGCGTTTGCGTTCCGTGATATTGCGGATGGTGACCGCCACGCCGTCTTCAATCGCCACGATCTGGTGGCGCAGCCAGACCATCTGGCCGCCCAGCTCCGATTCGAATTCCTCTTCCAGATGCTGGCCCGTTTCCATCACCGAGATGCATTTGTCGAAGAAACCGGCGCTGCGCCACTCCGGCATCATTTCTCCCATGCGCTGGCCGATGGCTTCCTTGCGTGGATGGCCGAGCATGGCCGCACCGCGTTCGTTCACGTCCATCAGCACATAATCTCTGACCTCGTTCTGCATGGCGCCGTTGCGGCAGGACCGCAGCAGGAACAAGGCGTCCAGGCTGGCGTCCGATGCGGCACGCAGCTTTTCCTGCGCCTCGTTGGCGGCCCGCATGCTGGAGCGCAGGCGGCGCGCCTGCTGGGTGAGCAGGGCGGCAAAGCCCAGCACTACCAGCGAGCCAAGAATCACCGCTCCCAGATACAGCCGGCGCTGGCGGTCGAAGCGCGCCAGCGCAAATTCGGTGGTGTTGCCGACAACTGCCGTCAGCGAAAAGCGCGGCATGTCGCGGAAGCTGTAGATGCGGTCAATGCCATCAATGGGGCGCTTCAGCACCAGTTCATCGGGCGACTGCACGGGATCGGCGGGCGCCACGTAATCGACGGTGTCGCTGATGAAAAGACGCTCGTCGACACGGCCGACAGCGAGGCCGGTATCGCGGCTGACCAGCATCACCAGCCCGCCCGGCTCGACCTGCATGCGGTCGTAATCCTCCACGAAATACGCCGGGTCGACCATCAGCAGGATGATGCCCTCGAAGGCGCCGGCGCGGTTATTCAGGCGGCGCGCAATCTGGATCTGCCATTTCTTGGTGACCGGATCGACCATGGGATTGGTGACCAGGGCCACGTCCTCCATGCTGGTGGAGAGCGTGCGGAAGAAGCTTTGATTGCCAAAATTGTCATGGAACAGGCCATTGCGGCTTTCCACCAGCTGGCCGTCGGCGTCGATCAGCGCAATCGGCAGCTCCAGCCGCGCCGGCATCACGGAATCCAGCAGGCCGCCGCGGCGCGTGAATTCAGCCAGGCGCAGAGTGCCTTCGGTTTCTTCGTATTTGAGTTTGAACAGCTGGGTTGCGTGGTCGCCCTGGCGCAACAGGTAGCTGGCGTGTTCGGCCAGCGTGCGCGCCAGCGATTGGCTCTGCTGCACGGCCTCGTGATGGGCGCCGTCTTTTTCCAGGTTGAGCTGATAGAACAGGTCGAACCACATCCCCACCAGTAAGGCCAGGGTAAAGGACGGCAGCAGTATCACGCGATACAGCTTGCGCAGCGTGCGTCGGGCAGGGGAAATAATCTTACTCAATTGACCTTGGCCCCAGGTGGCGTGGAACGGTGTCCAGTGTGCCTATTCTGCCATGGGACTGTGCAGAAAGTAACAAAAAGTGGGCAGTTCGCCATTAGAATAGTCGTTCGTTTTCTACGGGATTCCGGACTTGACCGAACTTACTCTCAGCTTGCCCGCCGCACGCGCCCTGCACCTGGCTGCCCAGGGGCTGCTCCAGCCCCGCCGCCGCAAGGCCCAAAAGGCCGACGTGCTGCAAGCGATCCGCTGCATGGGCGTGCTGCAGATCGACACCATTCACGTGGTGGCCCGCAGTCCTTACCTGGTGTTGTGGAGCCGCCTCGGCGACTATCCCCAACCCTGGCTGGAGGAACATCTGGCCGAAGGTGCGCTGTTCGAGTATTGGGCGCACGAAGCCTGCTTCGTGCCGATCGAGGATTACCGTCTGATGCGTCACCGCATGGTGGACCCGTCCGCAATGGGCTGGAAGTATAACGAAAAGTGGCTGAAAGAGCGACGACAGGAAGTGGACTCCGTGCTGGCGCACGTGCGCGAAAAAGGGCCGGTGCGTTCCTCGGATTTCGAGCGCAAGGATGGCCAGGCCGGCGGCTGGTGGGAGTGGAAGCCTGAAAAGCGCTCGCTGGAAGTGCTGTTCACGACCGGCGAATTGATGATCGCGCGCCGCCACAACTTCCAGCGCGTCTACGATCTGGCCGAGCGCGTGCTGCCGGGCTGGGACGACAAGCGCATGCCCGCCATGGAAGAAACACGCCGCGAACTGGCGCTGAAAACCGTGCGGGCGCTCGGCCTGGCGAAGTCCGCCTGGGTCGCGGACTATTACCGCACCAAGCCGCCGCGCCTGGATCTTGAAGCGCTGGTTGATGACGGCGCGCTGCTGCGCGCCCGCGTCGACGGCTGGAAGGAGCCGGTCTACATCCATCCGGATCTGGCCGACCTGGCGCAGGCTGCGGCCGACGGCAGCTTGTCCGCCACCGCGACCACGATCCTGTCGCCGTTCGACCCGGTGGTGTGGGACCGCCGCCGCGCCCAGGAATTGTTCAATTTCGACTACCGGCTGGAGTGCTACACGCCCGCCGAAAAGCGCCGCTACGGCTACTTCACTTTGCCGATCCTGCGCCGCGGCGCGCTGGTCGGACGGCTGGACGCGAAAGCGCATCGCCGCAGCGGAATCTTTGAAGTGAAGTTCGTTGCGCTGGAGCCGGGCGTCAAGGTCACGGACCGCTTTACGCGCGATGTAGCAGGGGCATTGCAGCGGCTGGCCAACTGGCACGAGTGCCCGCAAGTGCAGGTGGCGCGCTCCGAACCTGCTCCTTTCGCCGAGCTGCTGCAGGCGGCGCTGGATGGACAGGCGGTGGAACAATGATGCTCTCCGCAGCTCCTCTACGGGTCGTCGGCGCGGACGGCCAGCCGGCGCTGGGCCGCTTTGCCGGTGCAACCCAGGCCTTCGACTGGCACCTGCTGTCCAAACCTCATGCACGCGGCGCCTTGTGGCGGCGCTTCCATCACAAGAAATGGCATTACCTGTCGCTGGTCAGCGAGCAGGTGATGGCGGCGGTCGCCATCGTGGACCTGGGCTGGACCAGCACCTGTTTCGCCTACGCCTACGACCGCAACGACGGCGACATCGTTGCCAACTTCTCCCAGGATGGCTTGCCGGGCCGTCTCTCGGTCGGCGTGGCGGACAACGTGGACGGTGGCAGCTGGTTCAAGGCGCGCGGCACGCGCATCGACATCGAACCGCTGGACGGCGGCCGCTTCCGCCTCACCTTGCGTTGCCCCTACCTGGAAATCGACGCCGAAATGGGGCCGCCGATTGGCCCGCTGCTGCTGGCTACTGGGCCGGTGCAGGGTGGGGCGCTGCATGGCACGCAGAAGTCGCCCGGCATGCCGCTGACCGGCGAAGTGCGCACCTGGCGCGATGAATACAAGCTGGAAGGCGGCGTGGCCAGTTTCGACTATTCGAACGGTCTGCTGGCGCGGGAAACCTCGTGGCGCTGGGCTTCCGGGCATAATCTGGAAATGGGCTTCAATCTGCAGGCAGGCTATTTCGGCGGGAATGAAAACGCGCTGTGGCTGGATGGACAGGTGCTGCCGCTGGCGCCCGCGCATTTCATTTATGATCCCGACGATCCGATGGAACGCTGGCATATCTTTACAGAAGACGACCAGTTCGAACTGTTCTTCACGCCGGAAGGCGCACGCCGGCAGAACCGTAATATGGTTGTAGCAGCCAGCCGCTATATTCAGCCTATCGGCACGTTCAGCGGCTGGGTGCGCAGCGGCCCGAATGAACCGAAACGCATGGTCACGCAGCTGGCGGGCGTGACGGAGGACCACTACTCGCGCTGGTAAGAAAGGGCAGACATGAGCATCAGGAATATGGACAGTCTGTTCGAACCGTCTTCCGTGGCCATTTTTGGCGCCTCGCAGCGGCCGGACCGCATGGGCACCAAGGTCATGAACAATATGGCGGACAGCGGTTTCGCGGGCGCCATCTGGCCGGTCAATCCGAAGTATGGCGAGCTGCTGGGCGTTCCTTGCTACGCGAAGCTCTCGGCGCTGCCCGGTGTGCCGGACCTCGCCATTATCTGCACGCCGCCGGATAGCATTCCCGGTCTGATCGCGGATCTGGGCAAGCGCGGCACGCGCGGCGCGCTGGTGCTGACGCCGGTATCGGACAACGTGCGCCAATCTCTGTTGAAGGCCGCGCGGCCTTATCTGATGCGGATTCTTGGACCGGGCGGCATCGGCCTGATAGCGCCATCAGCGGGATTGAATGCCAGCGTTGCCCATGTCGGCGCCAAGCCGGGCAAGCTGGCCTTTATTTCACAATCTGCCACCGTGATGACGGCCGTGCTGGATTGGGCGCGCCTGCACGGCATCGGCTTTTCGCGCGTGGTGTCGCTGGTCGAGGGCGGCGATATCGACCTGGCCGATATGCTGGATTTTCTCGCAGCCGATGACGATACCAGCGCGATCCTTATGCATATCGAATCCGTGAGCTGCGCGCGCAAATTCCTGTCGGCGGCTAGGCTGGCTGCGCGCGGAAAACCCGTCGTGGTGCTGAAAGCGGGCCGCAGCGGCGATGACCGCGTGTATGACGCCGTGATCCGCCGCGCGGGCATGCTGCGCGTGTTTTCCTCGTCCGACTTGTTCGACGCGGTACAGACGCTGGCCAATGCGCGGCCGACGCGCGGCGAGCGGCTGGGCATCATCTGCAATGGCTGGGGGCCGGGCCAGCTGGCTGCGGATGCGCTGTCCTGGGTCAAGGGCAGCCTGGCGCCGTTGTCGCCGGAGGTGGCTCGTGCTTTGAAGACGGTGCTGCCCGAAGGTCTGGCGGTGACCAATCCCATCGACATCGGCGGCGAAGCCAGCGCCGAACGCCATGCCGCGGCGCTGCAAGCCTTGCTGAAGGAGCCGCAGGCCGATGGCTTCCTGCTGGTGCACGGCCCTACGTCCGCCACCGGCAGCATGGAAGTAGCGCAAGCCGTGGCGCCGATCATCAAGGCCAGCAACCGTAGCGTCTTCACTTGCTGGCTGGGCGGTGGCGCAGTTGAAGGCGCGCGCCAGGTGTTTGCGGATGCGGGTTTGCCTGCCTACGACACGCCGGAAAAAGCGGTGCGCGCCTTCAGCCAGGTCGTGGCCTATCACCGCAACCAGTTGCTGCTGAATGAGGTGCCGGGACAAGCGCCGGTGGCGAGCGCGCCGGAACGGCAGGCCGCACGTGCTGCAGTCGAAGCAGCACAGGCCGGCGGCGCCAAAGAGCTGGCGCCGGAAGATTTGCGTGCCGTGCTGGCGGCTTATGGCGTCGTGCTGGAAGAAGGTGCAAGCATCGATTGTGGCAATCTGCAGCTACGGATCGCAATGGCCGTCGATCCCGTGTTCGGTCCCGTCATCAGCTTCGGCCTCGGTGGCAGCGCCGGGAAAGTGGTGGACGATCGTGCCGTCGGCCTGCCGCCGCTGAACATGGTGCTGGCGCGCGAGATGCTCGAACGCACGCGCGTGTTTCGCGCGCTGGCCGCGCATAGCGACGCCGTGTGCCGCATGCTGATTCAGGTCGCCGAACTGGTGGCCGACATCGGCGAAATCGCCAGCCTGGAAATCAATCCGCTGGTGGCGGCGGAAAACGGCCTGTCGCCGCGCTCAGCACGCATTGCGCTGGGGCCGAAAAGGCCGGAATCGGCAATGGCCATTCGCCCCTATCCGCAGGAGCAGGAAGAGGAGATCAGCTGGCAGGGCGCGCCGTTGCTGCTGCGGCCCATTCGTCCCGAAGATGCACCGGCCCACGTGCGCTTCTTCAGCCAGATGAATCGGGATGATGTGCGGCTGCGCTTCTTTTCAGCAATGAAGGAGCTGCCGCCCGCCCAACTGGCGCGCCTGACCCAGATCGACTACGACCGCGCCATGGCCTTCATCGCCACCCGTACGGGCGCTGATGGCGAGCCCGAGACTTTAGGTGTCGTGCGCGCTATCGCCGACCCGGACAATCAGGCCGCCGAATTCGCCATCGCTGTGCGTTCCGATCTGAAAGGACTAGGCCTCGGCAACATTCTGTTCCGCAAGTTGATCGATTATTTCCGTAGCCGCGGCACACGTGAATTGCATGGCGAAGCGCTGGCGGAGAATGCAGGAATGCAACAGCTTATGCGTAGATACGGCGGGCGCGTGACGGCATCGGCAGAAGCTGGTATGGTAGATCTTCGTCTTGAATTGCAGCCGAAAGCACCGTAAATTATTAGCACGCCACCCGCAGAAGTTTGAGCTAGATCAAGGGTGGATCTGTCGGGCTTATTTACACTTGTACTTCCGTTCCGCCACAGCGTCATTTGGGAGCAAGAATGTTAACGGCCACTTACACCTTGGTTGCCCTGTCGGTAGAACAGGCCAACGTGCGCCTCAGCCTGCTATCGTTCCAGAAATACGTGCAATCGACTTTCCTGCGCCAGCAAAGCCTTACGCTGTCCCAGCTCGAATATGCATGCGAAACCCTGGAGCGCCTGTACCAGGCCTGCCACTGGCGAAAGATCGAACTCTACCTGATTCCCGCATTGCGCGAGGCCACCGAGCAGGCCAACCAATTGCTCGACGAATTGAGTCGCCTGAACCAGAATGCGCTGAGCGTGATCCGCCGGCTGCAAGGGGAGCTTGACAGCGCCGGCATGCGCAGCGAGCAGCAGGTGACCGAAGTTTGCGAGGCAATCGAAGCCTTCTGCGCTGCCATGCTGCAGCGGCTGGAGAAGGAAGAGAAGGAACTGTTTGCGCTGGCACGCAGCGCCATCAGCGGCGAGGCCTGGTTTGCCATCGCCAATCAGTTCCTGGCGCATGATGCGCAGATGGTTGAGGCGCGCCGCGGTCAAAGCGGCCAGCCTTCATTGCCTCCGACGAACAGGAAAGCTCTGGCCGATGCGCGCCGCGCCCTGGCAGCCGTGCGTGAAGAATCGGAGGAGCTTGAACCTGCGCCGGAGCTGCGCTACCACCGTCACCAGCGCCCGGTTGAACGCGCACAAGCGGATCATTGATTCGCTAAGCGGACGGCCATCGGCCGTTCCGCGCCCCGGCGCCCGACAAAGAAGCCGGCGCTGCGCTATGATGGTGGTTTTGATCCATCCATAGCCTATCATGTTCGAATTCCTTTTTAAGCGGCCCGGCGACAAGGGCGCCGACGCGCAGGCAGATGCCCAGCCCCAGGGGCCGGAAGCTGCAGGGAATGGCGCGGCAAGCCCGAACGGCGCAGCGGACAGGCGCGCTGCACAAGCGGAATTTGCGCGCAATCTGGCGGGCAATGAAGACGCTGCCGTCGAACTGATCCTCAATAGCGAATTTGCCGATGTGCGGCTGGCTGCGGCCGAGCATGTGATGTCGCAGATTGCACTGGAAAAAGTGCAGCAGGCCATGCGCAATACGGACCGCCGCGTGGCCAAGCTGGCGCAGGGGCGTCTCGATGCGCTGCGCCACCAGCAGGCTGAACAGAAGCAGGCCGAGGCGTGCATTGCTCTTGCGCAGCGCTTGTTGCAGGAGGAAAAGCTCGCGCCGAATCAGGTAGTGGATCTGGATCGTCAATGGCAGGTGATTGCAGCCACGCCGGAACCGGCAGCGCAGTTCGCCGGGGTGCGCCAGGCGCTGGCGCAGCGGCTGGAGGCGCAAGTGAATCTGCAGCGCGGCATGATCGATGCGCTGGCTGCGCTAAAGAAGTTATCGTCAGCCGCTGACCGCGAGGCTGCGCTGGCTGAGCTGGAACGCCTGGCTACCGAACACGAAGCGCAACTGGCTGCGCCGGAGCACTCCTCGCTGCCACGTCATCTGTTGAATGATTTCGAGCAGGCGCTCGGTGCAGCTCGTACGGCGTTGACGCCGCGCCAGCCTGTGCCCGCGCCGGCGCAAGCGGCGCATGGCGCCTCCGGCGCGCAGCGTTCACCGGCAGCGGCCGTGGCAGTGGAGTCGGCAGCAGCGGCCAAGCCAGGCGAGGCTGCTGCGGCAGACGTAGCGGATGAGCCGGCGGCTGCGCGCACCGGCGCGGAGCTTGCTGGCGTGGAAGCCACGCCTGGGCCGGGGTCCGCTGCCGAACATGCGCCAGACGAACACCCGCCTGTAACGGCTGAAGGTACGGGCGGCGCACCTGCCGCGCCGCGCCAACCGCGCGAAAAGCACAAGCCGAGCGTGGCCGAGAAGGAAGCCAACAAGCACTTTATGGACATAGTCGAGCAACTGGCCGAAGCGCTGGAGCAGGGTCATCTGCACACCGCCGCCGACCTCGACAAGAAGCTGAAGGAAACCAAGACCGGCCGCCTGAACCCGCATCAGGCCGACCGTCTGTCCCATGTGCGCGCCGAGTTGAAGCGCATGAACGACTGGGCGCGCTGGGGCGGCAATGTCTCGCGCGAAGAGCTGGTCAAGGCGGTGGAGGAACTGCCGAAGCAGGGCTTGCCGATGAGCGAACTGGCCAAAAAGGTCAGCGCCATGCGTGAACGCTGGAAGGCACTGGATGGCGTGTCCGGCGCGGCGCCCAAGAGTTTGTGGGAAAAATTCGACGCCGCCTGCACCGCTGCTTACGCACCGGCAGCCGCCCACTTCAAGCATCTGGCCGACGAGCGCCATTCCAACGCAGCCAAGGCGCAAGCCCTGGTCGATGAAGCCAACGCCCTGGTCGCCAAAGACGCCGCGCAGCGCGAAGCCGCCGGCGGCGACCAGGCCGACAGGCGCGACGCGGCCAGCGGCCAGCTGCCGCACACGCACGACTGGCGCACGCTGGCCTCCGCATCGCAGCGTCTGCGCCAGGCCTGGAGCAGGCTCGGCACCATCGACCGCAAGGACAAGAAGCGTCTCGACACCGCCTTCAACAAGGCCATGGATACGCTGATGTCGCCGCTGGATTCCCAGCGCCGCATTGAAGTCGCTCGCCGTGAACAATTAATTGAAGAAGTCGGCAAGCTGAATCCGGCCGACCGTCACACCATCGACACTCTGCGCGGCTTGCAGGAAGCCTGGCAGGAGCACGCCCGCGCGCTGCCGCTGGAACGCAAGGCTGAGCAAGCGCTGTGGCAGAAATTCCGCGCCGCTTGCGACGCCATCTTCGCCCAACGCAAGGAAGCCGCCCACGCTGCCGACCACGAACGCAAAGCCCACTTGCACGAGCGCGAGGCGATTTGCGCCGGGCTGGAATCGGCCACCTTCGAAGGCGAGGACAAAGCCGTGCAGGCCGCCATCGCCAAGGCGCTGAAGGATGCGTCGCAAGCCTGGCATGCATCCGGCAGCGTGCCGCGCGCCGCCGAGCAGAAGATCGAAGCACGCTACCGTGCCGCAGTATCGGCGCTGCAATCGAAGGTAGAGGGCTTGCGCAAGAAGGCCGGCGCCGCTCAGGCCAACGCGCTGCGCGAAAAACTGCGCCTGACTCAGTCGCTGGAAACCGCCATCGCCGCACCGGACGATGTGAATGCCGACGACTGGAACCAGCGCTGGCAAGACCAGCCTGCGCTGCCAAACGATTACGAGCGTACTCTGCGTTCCCGCTTCGATGCGGCTTTGAAAGCGGCAGGCGAGGGCGCATCGGCCCGCTCGGCCTATGCCGGCGAACTGGAAGCCAATCGTTCGCGTCTGCTGTCCGAAGTGCTGCGCCTGGAAATTGCGGCCGGCATCGACAGCGGTCCGGAGTTCGCGCGCGACCGCCTCAAGATGCAGGTGGAAGTGCTGCAATCGTCCCTCAAATCCGGCCAGAAGCCGGGCAGCCACGCGGCCCAGTTCCTGGCCCTGTGCGCCATGCCTGCATTGGCCGATGCGCGCACGGCCAGCCGCATCGAGCAGCTCTTCCGCCGCATCGGTGCGGTGGAGGGCAACCGATGACCGTACGCGTTCAGACCGAAGACTTCGATCTCGCCCAGGAAGTCCAACAACTGCGCGCCGGGAACGGCAAGGTTGGCGGTATAGTCACCTTCGTGGGAACCGTGCGCGACCTGAACGAGGGCGCCAACGTTTCCGAAATGGAGCTGGAGCACTATCCTGGCATGACGGAGCAGTCGATCGAGGCCATCATCGAGCAGGCGAAAGCGCGCTGGCCGATTTATGACGCGCTGGTGATTCACCGCGTCGGCCCGCTGAAGCCGCTGGATCAGATTGTGCTCGTGGCCGTGACCACTTCCCACCGGGGAGAAGCCTTCGCGGCCTGCGAGTTCATCATCGACTACCTCAAGACCGAGGCGCCGTTCTGGAAGAAGGAGCAGACGCCGGAGGGTGCACGTTGGGTGGACGCCCGCGTCAGCGACGATCAGGCGCTGAAAAAATGGGAAATGTGATTCTCGTCACAAATTCCTCTTGAAAACTCGTCGCTCAGCCCAATTTTGTCGTAGAGATAATTTAGGAGCGTGAGATGCGCCAAGACAAACTAACGACGAAGCTTCAGGAAGCGATTGCCGACGCCCAGAGCCTGGCGGTCGGCAACGACAATCAATACATCGAACCGGTCCACCTGCTGGTCGCCCTGCTGAACCAGGACGACGGCGGCGCGCGCTCGCTGCTGCAGCGCGCGGGCGTCAACGTGGGGGGGCTGAGCAATGCGCTGAAATCGGCGCTGGACCGCTTGCCGAAAGTGTCCGGCACGGGCGGCGACACCCAGGTCAGCCGCGAATTCGTGAACATGCTGAACCTGGCGGACAAGGAAGGCCAGAAGCGCGGCGACCAGTTCGTGTCCAGCGAAATGGTGCTGCTCGCCCTGACCGACGACAAGTCGGAAGCGGGCAAGCTGTCGCGCGAAGCAGGCCTCACCCGCAAATCGCTGGAAGCGGCCATCGACACCGTGCGTGGCGGCGGCAAGGTCGATTCGCAGGAAGCGGAAGGCCAGCGTGAAGCGCTGAAAAAATACACCCTCGACCTGACCGAGCGCGCCCGCATGGGCAAGCTGGACCCGGTGATCGGCCGTGACGACGAGATCCGCCGCGCCATCCAGGTGCTGCAGCGCCGTACCAAAAACAACCCGGTGCTGATCGGTGAGCCGGGCGTGGGCAAGACCGCCATCGTGGAAGGCCTCGCCCAGCGTATCGTAAACAACGAGGTGCCGGATTCCCTGCGCGGCAAGCGCGTGCTGTCGCTCGATATGGCGGCTTTGCTGGCCGGCGCCAAGTACCGCGGCGAATTCGAGGAACGCCTGAAGTCCGTGCTGAAGGAACTGGCGCACGACGAAGGCCAGACCATCGTCTTCATCGACGAACTGCACACCATGGTTGGCGCGGGCAAAGCCGAAGGCGCCATGGACGCGGGCAATATGCTCAAGCCTGCGCTGGCGCGCGGTGAGCTGCATTGCCTCGGCGCGACCACGCTGGACGAGTACCGCAAATACATCGAGAAGGATGCTGCGCTGGAGCGCCGCTTCCAGAAGATTCTCGTCGACGAGCCAAGCGTGGAGGCGACCATCGCCATCCTGCGCGGCCTGCAGGACAAGTACGAGCTGCACCACAAGGTGGAGATCACCGACCCTGCCATCATCGCGGCGGCCGAGCTCTCGCATCGCTACATCACGGACCGCTTCCTGCCCGATAAGGCGATTGACCTGATCGACGAAGCTGCGTCCAAGATCAAGATTGAGATCGATTCCAAGCCGGAGGTGATGGACAAGCTGGAACGCCGCCTGATCCAGCTGAAGATCGAGAAGGAGGCTGTCAAGCGTGAGAAGGACGAAGCTTCGCTGCGCCGCCTCGACCTGATCGACGAGGAAATCGCCAAGCTGCAGCGCGAGTACAACGACTACGAAGAAATCCTGAAGGCCGAGAAGGCCAATGTGCAGGGCACCACGCACATCAAGGAGGAAATCGAAGCGATCAAGCAGCAGATGGAAGAGGCCACGCGGGCGTCGAACTGGCAGCGCGTCTCCGAACTCCAGTACGGCAAGCTGCCGCAGCTTGAGGCGCAGCTGAAACAGGCCGAGGCCATCGGCGCGAATGCACAGGCCAGCGACAAGCCGAAGCTGCTGCGCACCCAGGTGGGCGCGGAAGAGATTGCGGAAGTGGTGTCGCGTGCGACGGGCATTCCTGTGTCGCGCATGATGCAGGGTGAGCGCGACAAGCTGCTGCATATCGAAGAGAAGCTGCACGAGCGCGTGGTAGGGCAGGACGAGGCGATCAACGCGGTGGCAGATGCCATCCGCCGTTCGCGCGCCGGCCTGGCGGACCCGAACCGTCCGTATGGTTCCTTCATGTTCCTCGGCCCGACCGGTGTCGGTAAGACGGAGCTGACCAAGGCGCTGGCGTCCTTCCTGTTCGACACGGAGGAATCGCTGATCCGCATCGACATGAGTGAGTTCATGGAGAAGCATTCGGTGGCCCGCCTGATTGGCGCGCCGCCGGGATACGTAGGCTATGACGAAGGCGGCTACCTGACGGAAGCCGTGCGCCGCAAGCCTTACAGCGTGATCCTGCTGGACGAGATCGAGAAGGCACACCCGGACGTGTTCAACGTGCTGCTGCAAGTGCTGGATGATGGCCGCATGACCGATGGCCAGGGCCGCACGGTGGACTTCAAGAACACGGTGGTGATCATGACGTCCAACCTCGGTTCGCAGAAGATCCAGTCGCTGGATGAATCCGATCCGGGCGTGGTGAAGCTGGCTGTGATGGCCGAGGTGCGCGGACATTTCCGCCCCGAGTTCATCAACCGTATCGACGAGATCGTGGTGTTCCATGGACTGGACGACAAGAACATCGGCGCGATTGCCAAGATCCAGCTGCATATCCTGGAGCAGCGTTTGAAGCGCATGGATATGGACCTGGTGGTGACGGAAGACGCACTGCAGAAGATCGCCGAGGCGGGCTACGATCCGGTGTATGGCGCGCGTCCGCTGAAGCGGGCGATCCAGCAGCAGATCGAGAATCCGCTGTCCAAGCTGATCCTGGAAGGACGCTTCGGCCCGAAGGATACGATCAGCGTCAACGCCCAGGGCAACGAGCTTGTCTTCGCCAAGGCCTGACCTGGCAGCCCGCCTCGCGTTCCTGCGCGAGGCGGAGCGTCTCAAGAACGTGCTGCGCAGCGGCCACACCTCCGGTGGCCGCCGCGAGAGCACGGCCGAACATAGCTGGCGCTTGTGCCTGATGGCGCTGACCTTTGCCGACCAGCTGCCGGATCTGGACATGCTGAAGGTGCTCAAGCTGTGCATCGTCCACGACCTTGGTGAGGCGATTCACGGCGATATTCCCGCCATCGAGCAGCACGCCCATCCGGACAAGAGCGCGCAGGAGCGCGAAGACTTGCTATTGTTAAGCTCATCGCTGGATGAAGCCATGCGCGCGGAAGTCCTGTCGCTATGGGATGAATACGAAGCGGCGGCCACGCCCGAAGCGCGTGCGGTGAAGGCCTTTGACAAACTGGAGACAATGCTCCAGCATAACCAGGGTGCGAATCCGCCGGATTTCGACTATGACTGGAATCTGGGCTACGGCACGAAGTACACCACAGGCAGGCCCGTGTTCGATGAGCTGCGTGCGCTGATCGACGAAGAGACGCGGCATCACGTTCGTACGCGCCAGCATAAGGAACCTTCCGCATGACTCCCGTTCATCAATTCATCGAATCTTACTGCGCCGCCGTACTGGCGAAAGATGTCCAGGCTTTTGCCGCGCTGTACGATGATGACGTGGAAGTGTTTGACATGTGGAGCAACTGGTCGCAGCAAGGCATCGAAGCCTGGCGCGGCATGGCCGAGCAGTGGTTCTCGTCGCTTGAGGACGAGACCGTGGTGGTGGCGGCCAACGAAATCTCCTGCACCGAAGGCGCCGATCTTTGTATCGGCACCGCCATCCTGACCTACACCGCGCGCTCTACGTCCGGCGAAACCCTGCGCTCGCTGAGCAACCGCCTCACGGTCGCCATGCGCCGCCACGGCGACGGCTGGCAAGTCATCCACGAGCACACCTCGGCGCCAATCCATCACCAGACCACCAAGGCCATCCTGCGCTACTCGCGCGACGTGTGACAATCCGCGCACTTCTGGCGTCCGCGAACCGGTATATTTATCCGGTCCTGTTGATGCGAGAGTCCGATGAAAAAGCTGGTCGATCATCAGATGCAGCAAGAACCGGTTGGCGGTTCGTGAACATGATGCGGCTTTTTGCGCTGGCGCTTCTGATTGCTTGCGGCGGCGCGGCTGCGCAGGATTGCGACCCGCGGCCATTTCCGCTGACGCTGTCCAAAGCCGATGCGCGCATGGAGAAGGAGGGGCAGAAATATCCGCCAGAAATCACGCGTATCAAAAATGGCGTGATTGCCTACACCATTTCCATCGCGCTCGTCGGGGCGCTGTACAAAACCTGGCTGGCCTACGATTTCGACCGCGCCATCTTTATCGCGGTCGATGGTTTCAGCTACGACGGCAAGCCGCCCAGGCCGCCGAAGCGTCCGCAGCGAAATCAGCTCTTTCGCTATGTCAAAGACGACCAATTGAATCGCGCCGAGATGGTCACCGTGATCAAGGCGACGTCTGCACAAGCAAAAGAAGTCGCCTGCCAGGCTAACCGCATTGTTAGCGTTACTGAACGCGATAACTCGCCACCGGACCGCGGTCCGCTCATCGATCACGTCCAGTTTGCCTTTCACGTCATTCGGGATGGAAAGCGGGTTGCCAAGGAGGCGCCGGCGGCGAGGCCGCTGAAAGATCAACTCAGCAGGCTGCTGCATACCACACTTAAAATCGAGCCGATGTGATTCAGGCGCGCTTGTGGAAGAAGGCGGTCGGGGTGGAGCCGAAGGTTTTCTTGAACATGGCGGAGAAGGCGGACTGGCTGGCGTAGCCGAGTTGATCGGCGACTTGCGACAAGGGCACGCCGCGGGCGATGAGCGGCGCAGCGTGCGCCAGGCGCACTTGCTGGCGCCATTGGCTGAAGCTTAAACCCAGCTCTCGTTCGAACAGGCGGGCCAGCGTGCGCTCGGAGGCGCCGACCTGGCGTGCCCAGTGCTCCAGCGTTTGCGGCGAACCGGGCTCGTTGAGCAGGCTGGCGCAGAGCGTCTTCAGGCGCTTGTCGGAGGGCAGGGGAACGCGGATCGGGCGTGTGGCGCTGCGCGGCAGCTCGTCCAGAATCAGCTCGGACAGCAAGCGGGAACGTGGCGACTCGTCGCCAAAGCCCATCTGCTCCAGCGCCTCGATCGACTCGCGCAGCAGGGGCGACACCTCGACCACCTCCAGATTGCGCGCGAACGGCGAGCGCGCCATGTCCACGCACAGCAGGCGCATGCTCGCCGCTTCCAGCACGGTCACCTCATGCATGGTGCCGGCTTCGATCCAGATCGCCCGCAGCGGCGGCACAATCCAGCTGCTGTTGGCGGCGGACACGCGCAGCACGCCTTCCAGCGCGTAAGTGAACTGGCCCCAGGTGTGGGCGTGGGCGCCGGTGAATTCCGCGGCATCCAGTTCGCGCGCCACCACAGTGACGGGGCGGGTATCCGTCGGCTCTTCGCGGCTGGGTGCGACTCCTACATGGCGGCTGGCAGCTGGCATGGCAGATTCTCGACAAATGATGTCAGGCTATCTTAAACCAGACGCAGCGCTCTTGCCTAAACTGTACGGATGAATACAGATAAAGCCCTCCTCAAACAGGATGCCCGCGTGATCGGCCTGGTCGGCCTGGCGCACGGCACCTCTCACTTCTACCACCTGATTCTTGCCGCGCTATTCCCGTGGCTGAAGCCTGCCTTCAATCTGAGTTACGCGGAGTTGGCAATGCTGATGACGGTGTTCTTCATCGTGTCCGGCATCGGACAGGCGCTGGCCGGCTTCGTGGTGGACCGCGTCGGCGCGCGCCGCGTGCTGTTCTTCGGTATCGGCGTGCTGGGTTTGTCGGCTGTGCTGCTGTCGGCGGCCAACAGCTATACGGCGCTGATGCTGGGCGCGCTGGTGGCCGGCGTCGGCAACAGCATCTTCCATCCGGCGGACTACACCATCCTGAACCAGCGGGTATCGAAGGCGCGTCTGGCGCATGGCTTCTCGGTGCACGGCATCAGCGGCAATATCGGCTGGGCCGCTTCGCCGATTCTGCTGACGGCAATTGCGGCTGCGGGCAGCTGGCGCCTGGCCTTGCTGTGCGCCGCGGCGCTGCCGCTGATTGTGCTGGCCATCCTGTTCATCAACCGCGACGCGATCCGCCCCGATCCGATCGGCGCACACGCCGCCTCGCAACAGCAGGGCGGCACGCTGGCTTTCCTGAAGCTGCCATCGGTCTGGATGTGCTTTGCCTTCTTCTTCCTGACGGCGCTGGCGCTGGGCGGTATCCAGAGCTTTGCATCCACCGGACTGGTGAAGATGTATGGCATGTCGTTGACGATGGCAACCAGCGCGTACACGGCGTATATGCTGGCGTCCGCCGGCGGCATGGTGCTGGGCGGTTTCGTCGGCTCAGGCACGCAGAATCACGACCGCACCATCGCTGCCGCCTTTGCGCTGGCCGCGCTGCTGGCGCTGGTGCTGGCGAGTGGAGCGCCGCCTGCATGGATGGCGCTGATCCTTATGGGGCTGATCGGTTTCTTCTCCGGCATTGCGGGTCCATCGCGTGACCTGATGATCCGCGCTGCCGCGCCGAAGAATGCGACCGGCCGTGTGTATGGCGTGGTGTATTCCGGCCTGGATAGCGGCCTGTCGGTCGGCCCGCTGATCTTCGGCCTGATGAT
The DNA here is from genome assembly GCF_052114165.1 of Pseudoduganella sp. RAF19. Taxonomy (NCBI): domain Bacteria; kingdom Pseudomonadati; phylum Pseudomonadota; class Betaproteobacteria; order Burkholderiales; family Oxalobacteraceae; genus Pseudoduganella; species Pseudoduganella sp. RAF19. The sequence continues at coordinate 362,803 of NZ_JBFREF010000001.1, forward strand.
GGACGCAGGACGTCCCGCCATGGTCTTTGTCGGCATCGCCCTGTTCCAGTTCATGGCGATTGCCACGGCGGTAGGCGTTGGAGGCAATACTCGATCCACGCGCCTGAAAAGTGCTTAGAATCGAAGGCATTCTTAACGCTAAACAGGACTGACCATGAGCTTCGCCACCACCGATATCTGCGACGACAACCCCGGCCTGCTGGAAGATGGCCGCCTCGCCGTGCTGCCGCCCGTGTTCAAGCACTTCGGCCAGAACATCAAGTTCTCCGGCCCGGCGGTCACGCTGAAAGTCTTTGAAGACAATGTCCTCGTGCGCGCCACGCTGGAAACGCCGGGTAATGGCAGCGTGCTGGTGGTGGATGGCGGCGGCAGTCTGCGCCGCGCCCTGGTTGGCGGACAGCTGGCCGTGCTGGCGCAAAACAATGGCTGGTCCGGCGTGATCGTCAACGGCTGCGTGCGCGATGCTGATGAAATGAATGCCTGCGCGGTCGGTATCCGCGCGCTAGCGACGCATCCGCAGCGTAGCAATCGGAAAGGCGAGGGCGAACGCAATCTGCGCGTGGACATCGCCGGTGTGCCGGTGAGCCCCGGCAACTGGATTTATGCCGATGCCGACGGCATTCTTGTCGCAGAACAGCAACTAGCCTGAGCTTGATCCCCCACAAAACAATGCCCCGCGAGTCGGGGCATTGTTTTTTCTGCCCTTAATTTGTGCATTTTTCACGATGCAAAATGCTGATCTCACGCTTTGAAAAGCGCACAAAATTAAGCAGCGATTTTGCTTTCATGCCTAGAAATGGCGTTCCGTATCATGGAAATTAAAACGTAAGTTATTGATTATTTGTTGAAAATATTTGCTCATATGTCTTATATAAGACTATTGTTGCGCTGAACAACAAAGCATATGATGTCTCTAACGGATTTCGTTTTTCATCTAGCTACCAAGGAGAAGATCATGACAACTCGCGCAGAACAAATCGCAGCATTGCAAAAAGACTGGGACACCAACCCACGCTGGAAAGGCGTCACCCGTCCGTACACCGCGGAAGACGTGGTGCGCTTGCGCGGCTCCCTGCAGATCGAACACACCATCGCCAAGCGCGGCGCTGAGAAGCTGTGGGATCTGGTCAATAACGAACCGTTCGTCAACGCCCTGGGCGCGCTGACCGGCAACCAGGCAATGCAGCAGGTGAAGGCCGGCCTGAAAGCGATCTACCTGTCCGGCTGGCAGGTGGCGGGCGACGCCAACCTGGCTGGCGAAATGTATCCGGACCAGTCGCTGTACCCGGCGAACTCGGTGCCAATGGTGGTTCGCCGCATCAACAACACCTTCCAGCGCGCTGATCAGATCCAGTGGTCCGAAGGCAAAGACGATATCGACTTCTTCGCGCCAATCGTGGCCGACGCGGAAGCCGGTTTCGGCGGCGTGCTGAACGCATTCGAACTGATGAAGTCCATGATCGAAGCGGGCGCATCCGGTGTGCACTTTGAAGACCAGCTGGCTTCCGTGAAGAAGTGCGGCCACATGGGCGGCAAAGTGCTGGTGCCATCGCGTGAAGCGGTTGAGAAGCTGGTCGCAGCCCGCCTGGCTGCCGACGTGATGGGCACTTCGACCCTGGTGATCGCCCGTACCGATGCGGAAGCAGCCGACCTGCTGACTTCCGATGTGGACGAGAACGACCAGCCATTCTGCACCGGCGAGCGCACCGTGGAAGGCTTCTACAAGGTCCGCAACGGCCTGGAGCAATCCATCTCGCGCGCCCTGGCTTACGCGCCTTACGCCGACCTGGTGTGGTGCGAAACCGGCAAGCCGGACCTGGTCTTCGCCAAGAAATTCGCCGACGCCGTGCACGCCAAGTTCCCTGGCAAGATGCTGGCCTATAACTGCTCGCCGTCCTTCAACTGGAAGAAAAACCTGGACGATGCAACCATCGCCAAGTTCCAGAAAGAGCTGGGTGCCATGGGCTACAAGTTCCAGTTCATCACGCTGGCTGGCTTCCACTCGCTGAACTACGGCATGTTCAACCTGGCACACGGCTATGCACGCCGCCAGATGTCGGCCTTCGTGGAACTGCAGGAAGCCGAATTCGCCGCAGCGGAGAAGGGCTTCACCGCCGTGAAGCACCAGCGCGAAGTCGGCACCGGCTACTTCGACGCCGTGACCCAGACCATCCAGCAAGGCCAGTCGTCGACTACCGCCCTGCATGGTTCGACTGAAGACGAGCAATTCTTTGACGACAAGAAGAAAGTAGCATAAGCAATGACAGGTCTCTGACCTGTCCTGAGGCCCGGCGATCCTTGGTTGCCGGGCCTTTTTTACTAGTGATTTTCTGTGTATCTCGCGCGCGTTGCGCGCTGCTACCGTATGCCTCCCATACCAACAACATTACGGAGGATACGATGAAGCATTCAATGACAGCACTTGCTTTGCTTGGCGGCCTGCTGTGGCATGGCGCCGCGTCGGCGGACGTCAGCGGCCAGGCGCGCATGGGCAATATCGGCTTCACGCTGATTGATCTCGATCCGAACGATGGCATCACGCCGGCGCTGACCATGACCCATGTGGGCACGCGCTACGAGAATGACTACGGCTATATCTCGGCCAGCACGCCGAGCGGCAATTACTGGGAGCAGTTCTATCCACCCGCCACGCCCCAGCCGTGGGAATACAGCTATAACCTGAATAACGTTGAGACCGCGCACGTCGCTGTGCTGGGCAGGGATGACTCCTGGAAGCAGAGCGTGGAAGGCGAGGCGCACATCGTGACCAGCCTGAGCGAAAGCCGCGGCCTGAACACATCGATCGAAGGCGACCAGGCGCATTTCACGCTGACGCCGAATACCGGCGTCGCCTTCTACAGCACGGTGCAGATCGAGGCCAGCGTCACGCCGCCGCAGCAGCGCCAGGACTGGTTCGATATCTTCGCCCTGTTCTGGCTGGCGATTGAAGATCCCAAGCAGCCGGATGGCCTGCTGGGCGTGGACCTGGACCTGCAGGACTTCCGGCTGGAAAGCGCGCGCGGTTTCAGCGAAACGCGTGACAGCCTCGATCTGGTGCAGACTTCCTGGTTGAACCGCACCGACCAGCAGCAGGCGGGCTGGGTATCGATGGAAATGTGGATGTACGCGGGCTCCGGCACGCTCGATCCGGTGCCCGAGCCGGCGCATTACGCGATGCTGCTCGCAGGGCTGGCCCTCGTCGGCTGGACCGCGCGCCAGCGCCGCTCGTGAGATAATGGTAGGTCGAATCATCACTCTGCCTTATTCATGTTCAGTTATCGCCACGCCTTCCACGCCGGCAATCATGCCGATGTCCTAAAGCATTTCGTCCTGATCCAGGTGCTCCAGTACCTGAACCAGAAGGACGTCGCCTATACCTACATCGACACCCACGCCGGTGCGGGCGTGTACACGCTGGACAGTGCGCAAGCCACCAAGACGGGCGAATTCGAAACGGGTATCGCGCCGCTGTGGGAGCGTGATGACCTGCCGGCGCCGCTGGCCGAGTACGTAAAGCTGATTAAAGACATGAACCCGAGCGGCAAGATGCGCTTCTATCCGGGTTCGCCTTACTGCGCGGAGAAAGTGGCGCGCGAAGAAGACCGCATCCGCCTGTTCGAGCTGCACCCGTCCGACGCCAAGATCCTGGAAGACAATTTCAATAACCTGGCCAGGCACGAAGCGGCGCAAGGCAAGCGTCCAACAGCGCGCGGCAAGCGCGTGATCGTCAACAAGGCGGACGGCTTCCTGGGCGTCAAAGCGCTGCTGCCGCCGCCGTCGCGCCGCGGCTTCGTGCTGTGCGATCCGCCGTATGAAGACAAGCAGGACTACAAGAAAGTCACCGATATGCTGAGCGATTCGCTCAAGCGCTTCCCGACCGGCACTTATGCCGTCTGGTATCCGGTGCTGCAGCGCATCGAGGCACGCAACTTTGCCGAGCGCATGAAGCATCTGGACGCGAAGTCGTGGCTGAACGTGACGCTGTGCATCAGCACGCCAACGCCGGATGGCATCGCGCTGCACACCAGCGGCATGTTCCTGCTGAATCCGCCGTACACGCTGGAGCCGATCCTGAAGGAAGTGATGCCCTACCTGGTCAAGGTGCTGGGCCGCGATTCGGGCGCCAAGTTCACGCTGGAGAGTGGCGAAGTGACCACAAGTCGCAAAGGCGATGCGAAGCGCGCATAAAAACATTGTCAAGACTGTAAATCGGGTTTAGTCTGGGGGTAATGAGTCCAGCAGTGGGGAAACCCATGACAGCGACATTGCAACAAGAGTTAGCGCCAGTCCCGATGCCTTATGCCAATCAGTTTTTCCTGGCAAGGCAACCTATCCTCAATCGAAACCAGCGGCTCGTCGCTTACGAGCTGCTGTATCGCAACGCTGAAGTCTCCGAAGCCCGCATTACCAACGGCACGCACGCCACCGCGTCCGTGATCGCGCACGCCTCCGAGCTGGGCATGGAGCAGGTGGTGGGCGATCAGCTGGCCTTCGTCAACGTCGATACGGCGGGGCTGATGAGCGATTTCATTCGCTTCCTGCCGAACGATAAAGTCATCCTTGAAGTGCTGGAAACCGTTCAGCCCACGCCCGATGTGCTGGCCCGCTTGAACGAACTGAAGCAGGCGGGCTTCAAGTTTGCATTAGATGATGTGGCCACTGAAACCGAAGCTGTGGCAAAGCTGCGTCCGTTGATGGACGTGATCAAGGTGGACATCAAGCAGATCGCACCGGGCAGCCTGCCTGTGCTGGCGCGCGCGCTGAAAATGCCGGGCCAGAAACTGCTGGCGGAGAAAGTTGAAACGGTCGAGGAATTCCGCGAATGCATGGACCTCGGCTTCGAATACTTCCAGGGTTATTACTTTTCGCGTCCCGTTATCCTGAGCGGCAAGAAGATTGCGCCGTCGCAGATGACCATCATGAATCTGCTCAACCTGCTGAGCAAGGATGCCGATCAGCGCGAGGTCGAGCGCAGCGTGAAGCACGATCCCCTGATCTCGTTGAACTTGCTGCGGCTGGTGAATACGCCGGCCGTCGGCGCGCGCTTCCGCATCAACTCAGTTGGGCACGCATTGATCGTGCTGGGGCGCCGGCAGCTGCAGCGCTGGCTGCAGATTCTGCTGTACGTAAAGGGCGCCGAGTTCGATTCGCCCTTGCTGCAAATGGCCACCACGCGCGGCAAAACCATGGAATTGATGATGGAGAAGCTGAAGCCGCAGCAGCGCGTTGCCGCTGACATCGCCTTCACGGTGGGCATCATGTCGCTGATGGATGCGCTGTTCTCCGTGCGCATGCAGGAGATTCTCGATTGCGTGAACGTGCTGGATGAAGTGCGCGATGCCTTGCTGAAGCGCGATGGCGATTACGGCGATGTGCTGCACCTCATCGAGATGATCGAGCGTGCGCAGGAAGGGCCGGAGCTGACCGGCATCCTGCACAAGCTTGAGCTCGCGCCTTCCGAGCTATACGCGATTCAGGTCGCGGCTTTTGAGTGGGTCAATGACTACGCTCAGGGTGTGCGCTGATCCAGTTATTGCGCCAGTAGCAGGAACACGGTCGGCTTCTTGTGGAAGTCCGGCGCCTTGCCTGCGGTGAGCAGGCTTTTCCACTGCGCTCCCGTCATCGTACGGATGCTTTCCGACGGCAGGCTGATATCGGTCGCGACGCAGATCAGCGTGGTGCCATTGCAGCTGTTCACCAGCGCTTCCAGCATGGCCGCATTGCGGTAGGGCGTTTCGATGAAGAGCTGGGTCTGCTTTTCGTTACGCGAGCGCGCTTCCAGGTCCTTGAGACGTTTGGCCCGCGCAGCGGCGTCGGTCGGCAGATAGCCGTTGAAGGCAAAGCTCTGGCCGTTCAGGCCGCTGGCCATTACCGACATCAGGATTGAGCTTGGCCCGACCAGTGGGCGCACGGGAATGCCGTGCTGATGCGCCAGGCGCACCAGGTCCGCGCCGGGATCGGCTACGGCCGGTACGCCAGCTTCGGACAGCAGGCCGGCATCCTGGCCGGCCTTGATCGGCTCCAGCAGTGCTGCCAGTGCGTTGGCCGGCGTATTGACGTTCAGCTCGTTGATGGTGATTTCCTGCAGCGGGCGGGCGAGGGGATGCACGGCGCCGACCAGCTTGAGGAAGGCGCGCGCAGTCTTGGCGTTCTCGGCCACGAAGTAGGGCAGTTGCGCGGTCAGAGCCTGCACGTGCTCGGGAATGACGTGGTTCAGCGCTTCGGTGGCGCCGAGGGTGTTGGGAATCAGGAAGAGTGTGCCGGTCATTTCTTTTATTTAGGTAAACCGAAACAAAGTGGCTGCCACGATGTGGCAGCCACTAGGTTTGCTTGGGTTGGAAAAAGCGCACGCCAGCGGCGCGCAGCATGCCGGTCAGGGCGATCAGGGGCAGGCCGGTGAGGGCGGTCGGGTCGTTCGAGTCGATGCGTTCCAGGATCGCGATGCCGAGCGCCTCGTTCTTGGCGCTGCCGGCGCAGTCGTAAGGCTGTTCGATGCGAAGATAGGCATCCAGCTCCTCATCCGGCAGGTCGCGGAACTTCACCACGGTCCGGATGTCTTGTAGCTGGTGTGTGTTGTTGCGTCCATCCCACAGGCACAGCGCGGTATGGAAGATGACTTCGCGGCCACGCATTTTCTGCAATTGGGCCAGGGCGGCGGCGTGATTACCGGGCTTGCCGATCTGTTCATCATCCAGTGTCGCGACCTGATCGGAGCCGATGACGAGGGCGTCCGGATGGCGCGCTGCTACTGCGGCTGCCTTCTCGCGCGCCAGGCGCAGGGCGGTGGCGGATGGGGTCTCGCCGGGCAGGGGAGATTCGTCGATATCCGGCACATCCACTTCGAACGGCAGTTGTAGCCGCGACAAGAGCTCACGGCGGTAAGCCGAGCTGGAAGCGAGGATGAGTTGAGTTGTTTTCATCAGGGAAATGTTATATGCTCTCTGCGCCGTCCAAATGCCGCGAAAAATCGCGCAAGTCTTTGACGTGGCGGGGAAAATCCTGTTATTATCGCAGGTTTTCGAGGGAAAATTTAGCCAATGAACGCTTTTGAGATCGACGCTTTTGAATTCTGTCGGACCAACAGCACCCGCGAAGGCGTAACGCCTGTGGCTGAAATGACCCGATTGAGCAAGGATTGTGCTGACACTTCCGGTGAGATTTCCTGGAAAGCTGAAGGCGGCACAAGCAAACAGGGTTACCCGCAGCTGCGCCTGACCGTTGCCGGCAAAGTGCGACTGGTGTGTCAGCGCTGCATGACCCCGTTTGAATACGAAATGGATTCCTCCACCCTGCTGATGCTGGGTAAAGATGATGAGGAAGCCGACGAAATCGAGGCAATCATCGACGACGAAAGCATCGACGTTATCGTCGGCACCCGTTCGATGAACCTGATGGATCTGATTGAAGACGAGGCCCTGCTGGCCTTGCCGCAAGCGCCGAAGCACGAAGTCTGTCCTGACACTTCGCTGCTCGACAAAGCGAAAAGCGCGAAGGAGTCGCCCTTCGCCACCCTCAAGGGTTTGAAAGCGGATCAATAAGTATTTTGTAGGGCGGGTCATTGACCCGCCATGTAAAGAACGTGTCAAAACGCGTGTAGTCATCGAGTATTGGCATGGGAGTAGCAGTACGTGGCGGCCGATTTGCCGCTTGGATACTCGATACGCATGTTTTTGCGCATCGGATGTGTTAAAATCTTAGAACTTTAGTATTAGGAGTCATCATGGCAGTTCAACAGAACAAGAAGTCCCCATCGAAGCGCGGCATGCACCGTTCGCACGATTTCCTGGTTGCACCGAACCTGGCCGTTGAGCCAACCACCGGTGAAACCCACCTGCGTCACCATATCAGCCCGAACGGCTTCTATCGTGGTCGCAAGGTTCTGAAGACCAAAAACGACGAGTAATCGACGTTTTTGCTTCGGCCTAGACAAAGCGGTGCTGCGCAGGTTTTCTGTCGTCGCGCCGCTTTTTCTTTAGGTTTTAAGCAATCCAGCAATGACAATCAAAATTTCTATCGACTGCATGGGTGGCGATCATGGCCCGTCGGTCACCATCCCCGCAGCACTCTCCTTTCTCAAGCATGAACCTGACGCAGAGCTGATCCTTGTCGGCCTGGAAGACGTCGTTCGCGCTGAACTGAAGAAGCACCACGCCGAATCGCAGCCGCGTATCTCCATCCTTCACGCATCCGAACAGGTCACCATGGATGACCCGCTTGAGGTCGCTTTGCGCCGCAAGAAGGATTCGTCGATGCGCGTGGCGATCGAACAAGTCAAGGACGGCAAGGCCCACGCCTGCGTGTCCGCCGGTAATACTGCCGCGCTGATGGCGGTGTCGCGTTACGTCCTGAAGACCATGCCTGGCGTGGACCGCCCGGCCATCTGCTCCATTCTGCCGAATCAGCAAGGCAAGCCAACCTACACCCTGGACCTGGGCGCCAACGTGGATTGCGAACCGCACCACCTGCACCAGTTCGCCATCATGGGTTATGTGCTGGTGCAAGCGGTGGAGGGCATCGAACGCCCGACCATCGGCCTGCTGAACGTCGGCACCGAAGACATCAAGGGTAACGAAGTCGTGAAGGCGACGGCCAAGCTGCTGCAGGCTGACCACGACCGCGGCGCCCTGAACTTCCACGGCAATGTGGAAGGCAACGATATTTTCAAAGGCACCACCGACATCGTCGTCTGCGACGGTTTCGTCGGCAACGTTACGCTGAAGGCAGTGGAAGGCCTGGCGCGTTTCGTGAAAGATGTGCTGAACACCGAATTCCGCCGCAACCCGCTGACCATGCTGGGTGCGCTGATTGCCAAGAGTGCGTTGAACATGATTGGCAAACGCCTGAATCCGTCGCGCTATAACGGCGCCAGCCTCCTTGGTTTGCGTGGCCTTGTGTTGAAGTCGCACGGCGGGGCGGATGCGGAAGGCTATGAGTGGGCCATCCGCAGGGCGTATGATGCTGCAAAAAATGACGTACAAGAGCATTTGTCGGCAATGATTGCCGAACTTATGCCACAGGAAAACCTAATTGAGCCGTCAAACGGCGGAAGAGACACGCATGACCCTGTACAGCAAAATCATCGGCACGGGCAGCTACCTGCCTGAGAAGCGCGTAACGAACAATGAACTGGCCGCCCAGCTGGCGGCTAAAGGCATCGAGACCTCGGACGAGTGGATCGTGTCGCGTAGCGGCATCTCCGCGCGCCACTATGCGGAGCCGGAACAGGCTTCGTCCGACCTCGGCGTGCTGGCCTCGAAAAAAGCACTGGAGATGGCTGGACTGCAGCCTGATGACATCGATCTCATCATCGTTGCCAGCTCCACGCCTGACTTCTTCGGTTCTTTTCCAAGCACCGCCTGCATCGTGCAGAAGAAGCTGGGCATGACCAACAACTGCGCAGCAGTGGACGTGCAAGCGGTTTGCTCCGGCTTCGTCTACGCCATGGCCAGCGCGGATTCCTTCATCAAATCCGGCATGCACAAGAATGTGCTGGTGATCGGCGCTGAAGTGTTCTCGCGCATCCTGAACTTCGAAGACCGCACCACTTGCGTGCTGTTCGGCGATGGCGCTGGTGCGATTGTCATGACCGCGTCAGAAGAGCCGGGCATTCTCTCGTGCAAATTGCATGCGGACGGCCGCCATTCCGACATCCTGAGCATCCCAGGCAACGTGGCTGGTGGCGCGGTGGCTGGCTCTGCTTACCTGTACATGGATGGCCAGGCGGTGTTCAAGCTGGCAGTCAGCGTGCTGGAGAAGGTTGCATACGAAGCGCTGGAAGCGGCGGACATGACGTCCGACCAGATCGACTGGCTGATTCCGCACCAGGCCAATATCCGCATCATGAACGGCACGGCGAAGAAGCTGGGCATGTCGCCTGAAAAGATGGTGGTGACTGTCGATCAGCACGGCAATACTTCCGCTGCCTCGATTCCGCTGGCGCTGGACGTCGCTGTGCGCGATGGCCGCGTGAAGAAAGGCGACGTGGTGATGATGGAAGGTGTGGGTGGTGGCTTCACTTGGGGCGCCGTGCTGGCGCGCATGTAAGCCGAGCGTGTAAAATTCGTGCGTTTTTAGAATAAGAGTTCTAATCAATGAGCAAATTCGCATTCGTATTTCCAGGCCAGGGTTCGCAAGCGGTCGCCATGATGGACGGCTTCGCGGGCAACCCCGTCGTAGAACAGACCATCGCTGAAGCATCGGACGCACTGCAGTTCGACCTCGGCAAGCTGATGGCTGAAGGTCCGAAAGAAGAACTGGACCTGACCACCAACACCCAGCCGGTCATGCTGACCGCTGCTGTTGCCGCTTACCGTGCGTGGATCGCCGCCGGCGGTCCCGTGCCTTCCGTAGTGGCTGGCCACAGCCTGGGCGAATACTCCGCCCTGGTCGCTGCTGGCGTGATCGATTTCAAAGACGCTGTGCCGCTGGTGCGCTTCCGCGCGCAAGCGATGCAGGAAGCGGTGCCGGTAGGCCAGGGCACCATGGCTGTGGTGCTGGGCCTGTCCGACGACGATGTGCGCGCCGCTTGCGCTGAAGCGCTGGCCGCCGTGCCTGGTGAAGTGGTGGAGGCCGTGAACTTCAACGCGCCAGCACAGGTTGTGATCGCTGGCCACACCGCCGCCGTCGACAAGGCATGCGAAATCGCCAAAGCCAAAGGCGCCAAGCGCGCCATGCGCCTGCCGGTGTCGGCGCCGTTCCACAGCTCGCTGCTGAAGCCCGCTTCGGATCGTCTGCGCGACTACATGGCCAACATCCATTTCAACGCACCGCAGATCCAGCTGATCAACAACGTGGACGTGGCCGTGCTGACCGATCCGGCTTCCATCAAGGATGCGCTGGTGCGCCAGGCTGCAAGCCCGGTACGCTGGGTTGAAACCATGCAGAAGGTCGCTGCCGACGGCATCGCCAATGTGATCGAATGCGGTCCGGGCAAGGTCCTGATGGGCCTGGCCAAGCGTATCGATGCCAACCTGGTGGGCGACGCGATCACCGACCAGGCATCGCTGGAACGTCTGCTGGCAACACTCAAATAACAATAGGAATGACAATGACTCTGGCAAATCAAGTCGCCCTGGTAACGGGCGCATCGCGCGGCATCGGCAAGGCCATCGCGCAGGAACTGGCAAAGCAGGGCGCCAAAGTAATCGGCACCGCGACGACTGAAGCTGGCGCGCAAGCCATCTCCGAATACCTGGGCGACGCCGGCAAAGGCATCGTGCTGAACGTGACCGATGCTGAGCGCTGCACCGCTGTGATCGATGAGATCGCCAAAGAATTCGGCGCGGTTGGCATTCTGGTCAACAATGCGGGCATCACCCAGGATCAGCTGGCCATGCGCATGAAGGATGAAGAGTGGGATAGCGTTATTTCCACCAATCTGACTGCGGTTGGCCGCCTCGCACGCGCTGTCCTGCGCGGCATGATGAAAGCGAAGACCGGGCGTATTATTAACATTACGTCGGTGGTGGCATCGGCTGGTAATCCCGGCCAGATGAATTATGCCGCGGCGAAAGCAGGCGTGGAGGGCATGACCCGCGCGCTGGCACGTGAAATCGGCAGCCGCAACATCACCGTGAACAGTGTTGCGCCTGGTTTCATCGACACCGATATGACCAAGGTGCTGGGCGATGATCAGCATGCAGCACTGCTGACGCAGATCCCGCTGGGCCGTCTTGGCAAGCCTGAAGATATTGCAGCAGCTGTGGCCTTCCTGGCATCGCCGCAAGCCGCTTATATTACCGGCACCACCCTGCATGTAAATGGTGGTATGTATATGAATTGATGAGCTCATGCGGCATAATTGCCGCGTGATCGAATCTTTTAGTAGTAGTTTCGGTGTAGATCAATGTAATCACTGAAATTAGTTTTTCGGCGCGCAAACCTGCTAAAATGCGCGCTTTCCGTAACAAACAAAATGGAGCCATAACATGTCGGATATCGAACAACGCGTTAAGAAAATCGTCGCTGAACAACTGGGCGTCGCTGAAGCAGACATCAAGAACGAGTCTTCCTTCGTGGACGACCTGGGCGCCGATTCCCTCGACACCGTTGAGCTGGTAATGGCACTGGAAGACGAGTTCGAGATGGAAATCCCTGACGAACAGGCTGAAAAGATCACCACCGTGCAGCAAGCGATCGACTACGCAACTGCACACGTAAAGGCCTGATCGCCTGATTGATCCACTCCAGGAGATTCGCTTGAGTTCTAAAAACCGTCGTGTAGTGGTTACCGGCCTCGGCTGCGTTTCCCCGGTCGGCAATACGATTGCCGATGCGTGGAAAGCAATCACCGAGGGACAATCCGGGATCGCTAACATCACCCGATTTGACGCGTCGGCTTTCTCCACCCGTTTCGCGGGTGAAGTCAAAGGCTTCAACGTCGAGCAATATCTCGACGCCAAGGAAGCGCGCCATATGGATATCTTTATCCATTACGGCATGGCGGCTGGTATCCAGGCGATCCAGGATTCCGGTATCACCGTAACCGAAGAGAACGCCGACCGTATCGGCGTGATCATCGGCTCCGGCATCGGCGGTCTGCCGATGATTGAAGAGCAGAAGGAAGACTACGACAAGCGCGGCCCACGCCGTATCTCGCCGTTCTTCGTACCGTCTTCGATCATCAACATGATCTCCGGTAACCTGTCGATCAAGTACGGCATGCGTGGCCCTAACCTGGCCATCGTGACGGCTTGCACCACCGGTCTGCACTGCATCGGCGCGGCGGCTCGTCTGATCGAGTACGGCGACGCTGACGTCATGGTTGCAGGCGGTGCGGAATCGACCGTGTCGCCACTGGGCCTGGGCGGCTTCGCTTCGGCTCGTGCGCTGTCGGCTCGTAACGATGACCCTGCTACCTCGTCCCGTCCATGGGATAAGGACCGCGACGGCTTCGTGCTGGGTGAAGGCGCCGGCGTCATGGTGCTGGAAGAGTACGAACACGCGAAAGCGCGCGGCGCCACGATCTATGCAGAACTGCATGGCTTTGGCATGAGCGCGGACGCATACCACATGACCTCGCCTCTGGAAGATGGCAGCGGTGGCAGCAAGTCGGCAATCGCCGCCCTGCGCAACGCCGGCATCAATCCGGACCAGGTGCAATACGTGAATGCACACGGCACTTCGACCCCGCTGGGCGACGTGGCGGAAGTGCAGGGCGTGAAGCGCACCTTCGGCGACCATGCGAAGAATCTGGTCGTGAGCTCCACCAAGTCGATGACCGGTCACCTGCTGGGTGGCGCGGGCGGCCTGGAGGCAGTGTTCACCGTGCTGGCGCTCCACCATCAGGTGATCCCGCCGACCATCAATATCTTCAACCAGGACCCTGCCTGCGATCTGGACTTCTGCGCGAACATCGCGCGTGATGCCAAGATCCAGTACGCCGTGAAGAACTCCTTCGGCTTCGGCGGCACCAACGGCAGCCTGGTCTTCGGCAAGGTTTAATTTAGTTTGAACTTTCCTGCCTCGCCTCGGTCACAACCGGGGTGAGCGCTAAGAACGCCCGCAGCCGCGGGCGTTTTTGCTTTCCACTTTCACTTTGTGCGCCATGTCGATTGCGGCTTCTGTCGTCGTTCGGCCATCGCTTTGCCTGCGCCTGCTGCAGGCGGGGCTGTGCACGTCCGTGCTGGCGGCGGGCCTGCTGCTGATGCGGCCGGCGCTGATGCTGGCGGCGGGCGCGGGGCTCGTATGGCAAAGACGCGAAGTCAATCCCTGTCGCATTGATATTTCCGGTGTCGGGCAAATCCGGCTGACGGTATACCAGCAGACAAGGGCTGCGGTTTTGCTACCCGGCTGCACGGTGTGGCCGGGCCTGATGCTGCTGCGCCTGGCGGAAGAGGGTGGCCGCCAGCGCTGGCTGGCCGTGCTGCCGGATAGCGCGCCGGCCGATGCGAGGCGGCGGCTGGCGGTTGCAGTGCTGGCCCTGGCTGAAAAAGCTTGAACCTTCCGGAGGCGCGGGCCATCCAAGAAAAGGACCGAGTGTGACGACAGACCGCGAAGGCGATCAGCTGCTGGTCGAGCGCGCCCGGGCAGGCGAACGGGCCGCATTTGACGAGCTCGTCTCAAAGTATCAGCGCCGGCTGATGCGGCTGCTCGCGCGCCTGCTGAACGACCAGACTGAAGCGGAAGACGTGGTGCAGGACACCTTCATCAAGGCCTATAAAGCCTTGCCGCACTTCCGCGGCGACGCGGCCTTTTACACCTGGCTGTACCGGATCGGCATCAATACGGCCAAGAACGCTTTGCTGAACCGCAAACGGCATGCGACGGGGCCAATCGAGCCAACCGTGGCGAGGGCGGAGCCGCCGGACGAAGACCGCTTGCGCGATATCAATACGCCCGAGTCCGAGCTGGCCAGCAAGCAGATCGCCGAGACCGTCAACGCGGCCATGGATGCCTTGCCGATCGACCTGCGTACCGCCATCGCCCTGCGGGAAATCGAAGGCATGAGCTATGAGGAGATTTCCGAAATCATGGGCTGCCCGATCGGCACGGTGCGCAGCCGGATTTTCCGGGCGCGCGAGGCGATTGCGAAAAAGCTGCGTCCGCTTCTCGATTTGCCGGTTGACAAGCGCTGGTAGCCAGCCAACACTCATTCAATGGAAGGGGATATGGAAAAATTATCGGCCTTGATGGATGGCGAGCTGCCGCAAGACGATGTTGATCTGGCTCTGGCGGCACTTGCCGACGAGGAGGCCCAGGCCAACTGGGATGTCTGGCAGGCCATCGGCGCAGCCTTGCGCGACGGGGCGGAGGAGGTAGCGCCTGGCCCTGGCTTCAGCGAACGTCTGGCCGCACGGCTGGATGAGGAGGTTTCCGCGCCGGCCGCTGCTGTAGTGTCTTGAAATGCGCCGCAACGGACGCAAGTTATGGTCTACTATTGCGCGTATTCATTCACTTTTACAAAAGCACCCATGAAAAACATGTTCTCTGCTGGCGCTAAAGTATTGCCGGTCCTGCTGCTTAGCGCAGCTTCCCTCGGATTACCTGCTGTAACGGGCCTGGCGCCTGCCAAGGCAGCTCCCGCCGCCGTTGCCGGACTGCCTGATTTCACTGACCTGATCGACCGCGTTGGTCCCGCCGTGGTCAATATTCGCACCACCGAGCGCATCAAGCAACGCGATAACCAGATGGGCGACGACGAGATGCAGGAATTCTTCCGCCGCTTCTTCGGCGGCCAGATGCCGCAAATTCCGCGCGGCCAGACGCCACGCGGGCGCCGTGCCCCTGGTGAAGAGGTGCAGCGTGGCGTCGGCTCCGGCTTCATTACCTCGGCCGATGGCTTTGTGCTGACCAATGCCCACGTGGTGGATGGCGCCGATGAAGTCTACGTGACCCTGACCGACAAGCGCGAGTTCAAGGCCAAGGTGCTGGGTCAGGACACGCGTACCGACGTGGCCGTGCTGAAGATCGATGGCAGCAAGCTGCCTTATCTGACCATTGGCGACTCGTCCAGGATTCGCGTGGGCGAGTGGGTGATCGCGATCGGCTCGCCGTTCAACCTGGAGAGCACGGTGACCGCCGGCATCATCTCCGCCAAGGCGCGCGATACGGGCGACTACCTGCCGCTGATTCAGAGCGATGTGGCGGTCAATCCCGGTAACTCAGGCGGTCCGCTGATCAATATGCGCGGCGAGGTGATCGGCATCAATTCGCAGATCGCGACGCTGTCCGGCGGCTATAACGGCATTTCCTTCTCGGTACCAATCGATGAGGCCATGCGCGTGGCCGAGCAGCTGAAGAAAACCGGCAAGGTAACCCGCGGCCGCATCGGCGTGCAAATCAGCGAGCTGAATAAGGATGTGGCCGAATCGCTGGGCCTGAAGAACAATAAGGGCGCGGAAGTGTCCCAGGTTGAGGCTGGCGGTCCAGCCGATAAGGCGGGCATCCGCGCCGGTGACATTATCCTGAAGTTCAATGGCACCGATATCGATAAATGGTCGGACCTGACGCGCATGGTCGGTGGCACGGCAGTCGGCACCAAGGCGAATGTGACGGTGTGGCGCAAGGGTAAGTCTGTCGACCTGCCATTGGTAGTAGGCGAGGCCGATGCCGACAAGCCTGCCAAGGAAGCGCGCAACGAGCGCGGCGTGAAGCCGAAGCCTGAGGTCGCCGCCAACGCACTGGGCTTCAAGGTCAGCGATCTGACGGCCGCGCAGAAGAAGGAGCTGGGCGTGAGCGGTGGCGTGATCATCGACGATGCCGATGGCCCTGCGGCAGCGGCCGGCCTGCGCGAAGGCGATGTGCTGCTGCAGCTGAATAACACGGAAGTCACCGACGCCAAGCAGTTCAACGCCGCCGTGGCCAAGCTGGACCGCAGCAAGGCCGCCGTCGTGCTGGTGCGCCGCGGCGAGCAGTCGCAGTTCATCTCGGTGAAACCAGCCGCCGCAACGAAGTAATCCACTCCGTCGCCGCTTGCCGCGCCTCAAATCGCGGCACGGCGGCGCGCGTATAGTCGGAAGATGGCGTCCGATATCCCACCGCCTGAGATTGACAACGAAGCAAGTGGAAACAGAGCCAGCGGCGGCATCGGCGGCCCAGCCGATAGTCATCGTCATCCCCGCCCGGCGCGGTACAATGGCAGGCTCCGAACCCGAAGCCACCCTGATGCACTTCACGCTCTATTCGCGCACTTATTGCCACCTCTGCGAGGACATGTTCAACGCCCTCAACGCCCTGCAAACCCCGGAAAAGCCATTTACCGTCGAAGTCATCGACGTCGATGCGGACCAGGCCCTGGTGGCGAAATATGATGAGCTGGTGCCGGTTTTATTCGCCGACTTGAATGAGCCTGAGCTGTGCCACTATTTTCTGGATGTAGACAAAGTGCGCACACTGTTGTCGAAATAATTAGTATTTCAACATTATTTCCTGTCCCTTACCTCAGAAATCGGGCTTTCCCCTCTGAAATCCGGTAAAATGTGACAGATTACCCTTGCATCGATTGTCACAAAAGGCGCTCGCCAGGGCGCTTTTTTGCTATAGCTCGTTTTGAATTTTAATGAATAACATTCGCAATTTCTCCATCATCGCCCACATTGACCACGGCAAGTCCACGCTGGCAGACCGCATTATCCAGCTGTGCGGCGGCTTGTCCGACCGCGAGATGGAAGCGCAGGTGCTCGACTCGATGGACCTGGAGCGTGAACGCGGCATCACCATCAAGGCCCAGACTGCAGCCCTGAAGTACAAGGCGCGCAACGGCGAAATCTACAATCTGAACCTGATCGATACCCCCGGCCACGTGGACTTTTCCTACGAGGTGAGCCGTTCGCTGTCCGCCTGCGAAGGCGCGCTGCTGGTGGTGGACGCCTCGCAAGGCGTGGAAGCCCAGACCGTGGCCAACTGCTACACCGCGCTCGACCTGGGCGTGGAAGTGGTGCCCGTGCTGAACAAGATCGACCTGCCGAACGCCGACCCGCCAACCGCCATCGCCGAAATCGAAGATGTGATCGGGATCGAGGCGCAGGATGCCGTGCATTGCTCGGCCAAGACCGGCCTCGGCGTGGAAGACGTGCTCGAATCGATCATCGCCAAGATCCCGCCGCCGAAGGGCGATCCGGAAGCGCCGCTGCAGGCCCTGATCATCGACTCCTGGTACGACGCCTACGTGGGCGTGGTGATGCTGGTGCGCGTGGTGAACGGCACCATGCGTCCGAAAGAAAAGATCCGCCTGATGGCCACCGACTCGGTGCAGCTGGTGGAAGACATCGGCATCTTCTCGCCGCGCTCCGTGTCCCTGCCGGCGCTGAGCGCAGGCCAGGTGGGCTTCGTTATCGCCGGTATCAAGGAACTGAAGGCCGCCCGCGTGGGCGATACCATCACTTCCGTGGCCAAGCCGGCTCCGGCACCGCTGCCGGGCTTCAAGGAAGTCCAGCCGCAGGTGTTTGCCGGCCTGTTCCCGGTGGAGGCCAACCAGTACGACGCACTGCGCGACTCGCTGGAAAAGCTGAAGCTGAACGACGCCGCGCTGCAGTACGAACCGGAAGTCTCGCAGGCGCTGGGCTTCGGCTTCCGCTGCGGTTTCCTGGGCCTGCTGCACATGGAAATCGTGCAGGAGCGTCTGGAACGCGAATTCGATATGGACCTGATCACCACGGCGCCGACCGTGGTGTACGAGGTCGAGCGCCGCGACGGCAGCGTGATCCACGTGGACAACCCGTCGCGCATGCCGGACCCAAGCCACATCAACGAAGTGCGCGAGCCGATCGTGACCGTGAACCTGTACATGCCGCAGGAGTATGTGGGTTCCGTGATCACCCTGTGTATCGCCAAGCGCGGTATCCAGATGGACATGAGCTATCACGGCCGCCAGGTCAAGCTGGTGTACGAGATCCCGATGGCCGAGATCGTGCTGGACTTCTTCGACAAGCTGAAGTCGACCTCGCGCGGCTACGCCTCGATGGATTACGAGTTCAAGGAAAACCGCGCCGCCGACGTGGTCAAGGTCGACATGCTGATCAACAGCGAAAAGGTCGATGCGCTGGCCATCATCGTGCACCGCGCCAACGCGCCATACCGCGGCCGCGCCGTGGCGGCCAAGATGCGCGAACTGATCCCGCGCCAGATGTTCGACGTGGCGATCCAGGCGGCGATCGGCTCCAACATCATCTCGCGTGAAAACGTGAAGGCGATGCGCAAGAACGTGCTGGCCAAGTGCTACGGCGGCGACATCACCCGTAAGAAGAAACTGCTGGAGAAGCAGAAAGCAGGTAAGAAGCGCATGAAGCAAGTGGGCTCTGTGGAGATCCCACAAGAGGCATTCCTGGCAATCCTTCAAGTGGAAGAGAAATGACACTGCAATCCATCCTGGGCAATTTCGCACTCATCCTGTTCGTCCTGATGGTGGTCACCGGTGTCATCTGGTGTCTCGATGTGTTTTACCTGGCCAAGCAGCGCCGCGCCGCAGCCGACAAGGCGCTGGCCGAGTTCGACTCGCGCCACGCCAAGCTGACCGCCGATGGCATCAAGACCGACCAGGGCGCGGCCAGCCGCACGCAGATCGAAGCGGCACTGCTGCGCCAGCCGACCTGGATCGAATACTCGGGTAGCTTTTTCCCGGTGATTGCCCTGGTGTTTTTCCTGCGCTCCTTCCTGTGGGAGCCGTTCAAGATTCCATCGTCCTCGATGGTGCCGACCTTGCTGGTGGGCGACCTCATCCTGGTCAACAAATACACTTACGGCATTCGTCTGCCGATCATCAACAAGAAGATCGTGCAGATCAACGACCCGCAGCGCGGCGATGTGATGGTGTTCAAATATCCGATGGATATGACCCAGGATTACATCAAGCGGGTGGTCGGAGTTCCCGGTGATAAAATCACCTATGAAAACAAGAAGTTAACGGTCAACGGCCAGCCAGTCAGCTACACCCCGCTCGACGACTATCTGGACGATGAAAGTCTTGTTTACAAAAAGCAATTCACCGAGAACCTGAACGGCGTGGCCCATCGCGTGCTTAACGATGAGCGTGCATTAACGCTGAATCTGAGCGAAGTGAAGGATTTCCCGCATCACGAAGCCTGCACTTACCGGTATGAAGGCTTTACGTGCGTCGTTCCGCCCGGAAACTACTTTATGATGGGCGATAACCGGGACAATAGTGCCGATAGCCGCTACTGGGGCTTCGTGCCGGACAAGAACATCGTCGGCAAGGCATTTTTCGTGTGGATGAACACGAGCCTGGGCAATATCAAACGAATTGGCAGCATTCATTAATTTCACTATCAGCGGGGAGAGTGGATTTATGCAAGTTAAGGGTCTGAAGCAGCAGGCGGGCATTTCTCTGGTGGGTCTGATCGTCGTTTTGGCCATTCTTGGCTTCCTCGGCGTGCTGGCCATGAAGATCGTGCCGACCTACAGCGAGTACCGTGCGATTTCGTCGGCAATCGTCAAGGCCAAGTCGGCCGGCGATTCGGCGAAGGCGATCCAGGATTCCTTCGATCGCAGCGCGGAAGTAAACTACATCAGTACCTTGACAGGGCGTGACCTGATCATTTCGCGCGAGAATGGCGAGACGGAAGTGAGCTTCGCTTACGAGAAGAAAATTCCGCTGTTCGGGCCTGCCAGCCTGCTGCTGGAATATTCCGGTTCCACGGCCAAGAACGGACCACCAGTTAAAAACGACCAATAAGACACAATGAAATTAGAGTTATTGCAAACCAAATTAGGCTACACGTTCAAGGATGCTGGATTGCTCCAGCAGGCCCTGACGCACCGTAGCCATAGCAGTTTGCATAACGAACGCCTGGAATTTCTGGGCGACTCCATTCTGAACTGCGTGGTCGCCTCGATCCTGTACGAACGCTATAACGCGATCGACGAAGGCGACCTGTCCCGCTTGCGCGCCAACCTGGTGAAGCAGCAATCCTTGTACGAAATCGCCCAGAAGCTGGAGCTGTCGCAGTTCCTGCGCCTGGGTGAGGGCGAATTGAAATCGGGCGGCTTCCGCCGTCCTTCGATCCTGGCCGACACGCTGGAAGCCCTGCTGGGCGCCGTGTTCCTGGATGGCGGCTTCGATAATGCCGCCAAAGCGATCCGTTCCTTCTACATCCCGATTCTCGATTCCGTCGATCCGCAGACCCTGGGCAAGGACGCCAAGACCCTGCTGCAGGAATTCCTGCAATCGAAAAAGATCTCGCTGCCGACCTACAATGTCGTGGCCACCCATGGCGCCGCGCACAGCCAGGAATTCGAGATCGAGTGCCTGGTACCCAAGCTGGGCATCCAGGTGTATGGCCGCGGTGGCAGCCGCCGCGCAGGCGAGCAGGCGGCGGCCAAGCTGGCGCTGGAAGTGGCCGAACAGGCATTGCAAAAAGCACCTGGCACCACGCGCAAATCCAAGCCGCGCGCTACGCAGCTGAAGCTGGCCGGCATCGCCACGGTCCAGAGCGACCAGCCGGCGGAAAAGAAGCAGCTGGCGAATAAATAATTTAAGAGTCCGTATCATGACGAATGCACCTACTCCCGCCGGCTTCCGCTGCGGATACATTGCCATCGTCGGCCGCCCGAATGTGGGCAAGTCGACGCTGATGAACACCCTGATCGGCGCCAAGGTCAGCATCACTTCGCGCAAGGCGCAGACCACGCGCCACCGCATCACCGGCATCCAGACCGTGAGCGATGCGCAGTTCATCTACGTCGATACGCCGGGCTTCCAGACGCGCCATTCGAATGCGCTGAACAAGACGCTGAACAAGACCGTTACCAATACCCTCGATTCCTCCGATGTGATTCTGTACATCGTGGAAGCGGGCACCTTCGGCCAGGCCGACCAGCAGGTGATGGACCTGCTGCCGAAAAACGTGCCGGTGGTCCTGGTGATCAACAAGTCCGACCGCGTGAAGGACAAAGCCGTGCTGATGCCGTTTGCGCAGCAGCTGTCGGCCAAGTTCAACTTCGCCGCCATCGTGCCGGTCAGCGCCAAGCTGCGCTTCCAGCTGGACGGCCTGCAGAACGAGATCAAGCGCTTCTTGCCGGAGAACGATCCGATCTTCGGCGAAGACGACATCACCGACCGCAGCGAGAAATTCCTGGCGTCCGAGATCGTGCGCGAAAAGCTGTTCCGCTTTGTAGGCGATGAACTGCCTTACACCTCCACGGTGCTGATCGAGAAGTTCGAGCAGGAAGGCAATCTGCGCCGCATCTTTGCCGCCATCCTGGTGGAGCGCGACTCGCACAAATCCATGATCATCGGGAACAAGGGCGCGCGCCTGAAAGAGGTGAGCAGCCAGGCCCGCCTGGACATGGAGAAGCTCTTTGGCGGTCCGGTGTATCTGGAAATCTGGGTCAAGGTCAAATCCGGCTGGGCTGACAACGAGGCTGGCCTGCGCGCCTACGGCTACGAATAATGTCCGACGCAATTGCCGAGCCCGTGTCCCATCTAGCGCCTGACCCCAATGTGAATCTGGGGTCAGGCGCCAAAGGAGACACGGGCTCGGCTGCGACGACCAGGCGCAAGGCGCCGGCGCGCGCGGAACGCACGGTCGGTACCCGCGTTCAGGGCCAGCCGGCCTTCGTGCTGCATAGCTATCCCTACAAGGAAACCAGCCTCATTGTCGACATGTTCACGCGCGATTACGGCCGCGTGGCATTGATCGCCAAGGGCGCCAAGCGTCCGCACTCGCAGCTGCGCGGCGTGCTGCAAACCTTCCAGCCGCTGTCCGCCAGCTGGACCGGCAAGAACGAACTGCGCACGCTGACCGATGCCGAATGGGTCGGCGGCATGCTGCCCCTCGAACGCACCGCACTGCTGTGCGGCTTCTACCTCAACGAACTGCTGGTCAAGCTGACTGCGCGCGACGATGCCCATCCGGCATTGTTCGATCACTACGTGTCCACGCTGAACCAGCTGGCGCACAACGAACCTGCGCCCATCGTCTTGCGCAAATTCGAAATGGCCTTACTTAGGGCTACGGGCGTGGCGGCGGACCTTACACGCAGCATCGACTCGCGCGAAAAAGTGCAAGCCGATGTACAGTACGTTGTGGACCCCGAACGCGGCCCCCGTCCCGAACGCGCCAGCGATAACGCACCGCGTGTGCTGGGCCAGACCCTGCTGGACATGGACCGCGAGGATTACCACGACGCCACCACGCAAGCGCAAAGCAAGCAGCTGATGCGCTTCCTGCTGGCCCACCATTTGGGTGGCGCGCCATTGAACACGCGCCAGATTCTGATCGACCTGATGCAACTGTAAAAAGAATATGAGCTTCCTGCACCCATCCGGCCCGGTGATCGACCTGGGCGTGAATATCGACCACGTGGCCACCCTGCGCAACGCGCGCGGCACCGTGTATCCAGACCCGATCCGTGCCGCGCTGCTGGCCGAACAGGCCGGCGCCGACTGCATCACCCTGCACCTGCGCGAAGACCGCCGCCACATCAAGGACGCCGACGTGATCGCGCTGGCGCCGCAGCTGATCACCCGCATGAATCTGGAAGCGGCCGTGACGCAGGAGATGATCGACTTCGCCTGCCGCATCAAGCCGGCCGACGTGTGTCTGGTGCCTGAGAAGCGCACCGAAGTGACCACCGAGGGCGGCCTGGACGTGATCCGCTATCACAAGGAAGTCGCCGCTGCAGTCAAGCAGCTGCAAGGGGAGGGCATCCGCGTGTCCCTGTTCATCGACGCCGATGAGCAGCAGATCGCCGCCGCCGCCGATGTCGGCGCACCTGTGATCGAACTGCACACCGGTGCCTATGCCGACGCTGAAGGCGAAGCGCAGCTGAAGGAACTGGAGCGTGTGAAGAACGGCGTGCGCTGGGGCGTCGAGAAAGGCCTGAAGGTCAACGCCGGCCACGGTCTGCACTACACCAATGTGCAGGCGATTGCCGCCATCCCGGACATCGCGGAACTGAACATCGGCCACGCCATCGTCGCCCATTCCATCTTCGCCGGTTGGGAAAACGCCGTGCGCGAGATGAAGGCCATCATGGTGTCGACCCGCCTGGGAGCAAAATGATCTACGGGATCGGCACCGACGTCTGCAAGATTCCACGCATTGCCGCCGCGCTGGAACGCAGCGGCGAGCGCTTCGCGCGCAAGATACTCGGTCCGGACGAAATCAAGGTCTACTTCGAGCGCTGCGAGCGCAATCCCGTGCGTGGCGTGCGCTACGCGGCGACGCGCTTCGCGGCAAAGGAAGCTTTCTCGAAGGCGCTCGGCCTGGGCCTGACGCCGCCGATGTCCTGGCATGCGGCGCAGATGCTGAATGCGGACAACGGCAAGCCGGTGATGGTGTTCAGCGGCGCGCTGGCCGGCTATATGAAGGAACACAGGCTGACGGCGCATGTCTCCGTTAGCGATGAAGAGGATTACGCGGTCGCCTACGCGATCGTCGAGCAAGCGAATGACTGAACAGAGCAACGATTCGCGCGAGCAGGTGCTGGCCACCGTGGCCAAGCTGCCCAACCTGCCGGGCGTCTACCGCTATTTCGACGCAGAAGACAAAGTGCTCTACGTCGGCAAAGCGCGCGATCTGAAGAAGCGCGTATCCAGCTATTTCCAGAAGAATCTGGCCAGCCCGCGCATCGCGATGATGGTCGAGCGCATCGCACGCCTGGAGACGACGGTCACGCATAGCGAGGCCGAAGCGCTGATCCTGGAAAATAACCTGATCAAGACGCTGCAGCCGCGCTTTAACATCCTGTTCAGGGATGACAAGTCCTACCCGTATCTGAAGATCACGGGCGACGACTTCCCGCGCATGGTCTACTACCGCGGCGCGGTCGACAAGAAGAACCAATACTTTGGGCCTTTCCCGTCCGCGTGGGCGGTGAAGGAATCGATGCAGATCTTGCAGAAGGTCTTCCTGCTGCGCACCTGCGAAGATAGCGTGTACCAGAACCGCACGCGTCCCTGCCTGCTGCACCAGATCGGCCGCTGCAGCGCGCCTTGCGTGGACCTGATCTCCGCGGAGGACTATCGCAACGACGTCAATAACGCCGCGCGCTTCCTGCGTGGCCGCCAGACCGAGGTGATGGAAGAACTGGAGCAGAAGATGCTCGCCTATGCGTCGGACCTGAAGTTCGAGCAGGCGGCATCGGTGCGCAACCAGATCCAGTCGCTGTCCAAAGTGCTGCACCAGCAAAGCATGGAGACGACCGGCGATCAGGACGTCGATGTGCTGGCCGTGGTGGTGCAGGGCGGCCGCGCCTGCGTCAATCTGGCCATGGTGCGCGGCGGGCGCCACCTGGGGGACCGCGCCTACTTCCCGGCCCATGTGATGGATGCGGAAGCCGTGGCCGAACACGCGATTGAAGTTGAGGTGCTGGCAGC
Source organism: Pseudoduganella sp. RAF19 (assembly GCF_052114165.1). Classification (NCBI taxonomy): domain Bacteria; kingdom Pseudomonadati; phylum Pseudomonadota; class Betaproteobacteria; order Burkholderiales; family Oxalobacteraceae; genus Pseudoduganella; species Pseudoduganella sp. RAF19. The sequence continues at coordinate 387,581 of NZ_JBFREF010000001.1, forward strand.
TTTCCTGGTCCAGCACTACACGGAGAAATACATCCCCGGCACGCTGATCCTGAACATCGAGTTCGATCAGCCGGAGCTGATCATCGCGCTGCAGGAGCAATGCGGCCACCGCATCAATCTGATCTTCCAGCCGCAAGGCCAACGCCGGCAATGGCTGGAGCTGGCGCAGAAGGGCGCCGAGATTTCGCTGGCGCGGCTGCTGTCCGAACAGGGTTCGCAGCAATCGCGTACGCGCGCGCTGGCCGATGTGCTGGGTCTCGAAAACGAAGACCTCGATACGCTGCGCGTGGAATGCTTCGACATCAGTCACACGCAAGGCGAAGCGACGCAAGCGTCGTGCGTGGTGTTCCATCACCACCAGATGCAAAACGGCGAATACCGCCGGTATAACATCAACGACATCACGCCGGGCGACGACTATGCTGCGATGCGGCAGGTGCTCACGCGCCGCTACGAAAAAGTGGCCGGCGGCGATGGCGTGATGCCGGACGTGGTGCTGATCGACGGCGGCAAAGGCCAGGTCGAAATGGCGCGCCAGGTCTTTGTGGAACTGGGCCTCGACATCAGCCTGATCGTCGGCGTAGCCAAAGGGGAAGGGCGCCGCGTGGGCCTGGAGACGCTGGTCTTCGTCGACGGCCGCGCGCCGCAGGAGCTGGGCAAAGAGTCCGCGGCGCTGATGCTGGTCGCGATGATCCGCGACGAAGCCCACCGTTTCGCCATCACCGGCATGCGCGCCAAGCGCGCCAAGGCCCGCCAGACCTCGCGCCTGGAGGAGATAGAAGGCATTGGCGTCAAACGGCGCCAGAAGCTGCTGGCGCGCTTCGGCGGCTTGCGCGGCGTGATGAACGCCAGTGTGGAGGATTTGATGTCCGTTGAAGGCATCAGCAGCACGCTGGCCGAGGAAATCTACAAACAACTGCACTAAACTGGCATTGGCGGCATCGCCGTTATACACTAGCGGCGCATAACTACAATTCAATAAGATCGCCTATGCCTTTCAATATTCCGATTCTGCTGACCTGGCTCCGCGTAGCACTGATTCCCCTGGTAGTAGGCGTCTTTTACCTCCCCGAAAACTGGCTTCCCCTGCACGACCGCAATTTTGCGGCAACCCTCGTATTCATCATCGCCGCCATTACCGACTGGTTTGACGGCTTTCTGGCCCGCCGCTGGAACCAGACGTCCGCCTTTGGCGCCTTCCTGGACCCGGTCGCCGACAAGCTGATGGTCACGGGCGCCTTGCTGGTGCTGGTGCAGCTGGACCGCTGCAACGCCATCCTGGCCTTTATCATCATCGGCCGCGAGATCACGATTTCCGCGCTACGTGAATGGATGGCGCAGATTGGCGCGTCCAAATCGGTGGCGGTGAGCTCGCTGGGCAAGATCAAAACTGCGGCCCAGATGGTCGCGATTCCGATGCTGCTGTACTACGAAGTGGTGTTTGGCGCCATCGACACGCGCTACTGGGGCGAGAAGCTGCTGTGGCTGGCCTCCGTGCTGACGGTATGGTCGATGTGCTACTACCTGCAGAAGGCCTGGCCGCTCATTAAAGAAAAAGCGGGGAACTTGAGCTAAATGCCAATGTTGCCCTTGACAGGGCATCTGTATCCTCTATAATGCTGGCCTGCTGTTGATGACGGCGAGCAGTAAAGAGCGATGCGGGAGTAGCTCAGTTGGTAGAGCGCAACCTTGCCAAGGTTGAGGTCGAGAGTTCGAGACTCTTCTCCCGCTCCAGGTCATCAGCAACAATCGCTGGAAAGTTAGGAATGTTTCTGCGATAATACGGTTCCTTCGAAATGCGGGAGTAGCTCAGTTGGTAGAGCGCAACCTTGCCAAGGTTGAGGTCGAGAGTTCGAGACTCTTCTCCCGCTCCAGTTCGCTGGGGCAGTCAGTAGTAAAGATAGTTGTAACTCCAAGCGGGAGTAGCTCAGTTGGTAGAGCGCAACCTTGCCAAGGTTGAGGTCGAGAGTTCGAGACTCTTCTCCCGCTCCAGTAGTTCACCCAATGCGGGAATAGCTCAGTTGGTAGAGCGCAACCTTGCCAAGGTTGAGGTCGAGAGTTCGAGACTCTTTTCCCGCTCCAGAATTCCAGACGGCAGAAAGTAACCAGCTGCCGATCTAGCCCAGACTTCTCTGGCGAGGTAGCAAAGCGGTTATGCAGCGGCCTGCAAAGCCGTCTAGACGGGTTCGACTCCCGTCCTCGCCTCCATAACATCATGTGGTTACATGCGAAAAAGCCCGGAACTTCCGGGCTTTTTTGCGTTCCAATGGCCTCGACACCGTTGAGAACCGCCCGGTTCGGGCGGTCAAACCGCCGCAAAACGGCCTCGGTTGGGCGTCTATACGAGTTGACCCATCAGTGCGGTACCTGGCGATTTGCCACCAATTGTCATGGAGGCAGCATAGCAGCGATCACCCAACGGCGCGGCAAATTTGAATTGCGCGTCAAACATCCGCTCTTACCCAAGGGCTTCTATTACGCCACGGGCTCAATGAATCGACTGAGAGCCCACCACCAGCAGCTGACGTGGCGGAGCGGACAGATTTGTCGGTTTCATGGGTTTTCATCCTAGGGCACACCCTTATGCGTGGGGCGGCTACAGTCTCGCCCCAGTAGCGACCAGGGCTCACCTGCAGGCATTGTGTTCCAGGCCGCGATTATCTGGAGCACGGCCCCGGCGCCGGGGCGCCGCACCTGGCTTTTGCGGCGCAGCGTTGGGGACAAAGGCGGCGTGACGATCATTCCGGACGGTTGCCTCCAAGTAGACAGCAGCGTTGAAGTGCGCGGTATTCCGGATGCTGGCGATCAACACGCAGACCATGATGGCGACAGAGATAGAAATGTTAATGGTGATGTGACGAGGAGACGCGAGCATACAAGCGACGCCTCCTCAATCGTGATATCAGTCGTCTTAGGCCAAAAATTCTAAAGAATCTGATATCGAAATGGTTATTGCTTCGGTAGTAAAAGTAATCGCGAGGGCAGGACCGCCTGGATAGTATGAGAAGTTATGAGAACGCACTTCCTTCGCACGGCCATGATGGCCCTCGTTTTTTTATATAGCAGCTGGGCTGCCGCTGCCAGTCCGGCCACTTGGATCTGGTATCCGGGTGATTTCGAAATCTGGTTGAGCAACCAGATGCAGGTCAAGCGCGTCGAGCGTGATGCGCCCTTCATGCCGTTCTGGCGCTTCTACAGCCACCAGCCGCAGGTGAACTTCTCCAGGCAGGTCGAGCTGGCCGCTCCCGAGGAACTGAGCCTGACTGCCGAGGGCAGATACAGCGTGGTTGTGGATGGCAAATTCGTGCAGGGCGATCAACAGCACATTGCGCTACCTGCCGGCAAGCACACCATCAATGTCCAAGTCTACAATGCCGCGTCGCCGCCTGCCATTCTGGTGCGGGGCAAGACCATCGGCTCGGACGCTACGTGGACGCTGGGACCGACACCGCATTACAAGCCGGTGAATGGTGCGCCTATTCAAGCCGCGAGCTGGAATTTCAACGCTCCCGATACCCCTCCCTCGCATTATCGGTTGCCTACCCGCGAGGTGCCGGCCGTGAGCATGCAGCGCAACCCGCGCGGGCTGCTGGTGGATTTCGGCCGTGAGACCACCGGCTTCGTCAAACTGAAAAACCTCCAGGGCACCGGCAAGGTCGTGCTGTACTACGGCGAATCCCTGGAGGAAGCGCAGGCTACTGACGCCTGTGAAACGTTGGATCGCTATAGCGTGCACAGTGCCGGCGATTTCACCGCCACCAATTCCCGCGCCATGCGTTACGTGAACATCCAGCTCGACGAAGGCATGAGCGTGGACGACGTGTCGTTGATGTATGAATATCTGCCGCTCACGCAGCGCGGCAGCTTCCGCAGTTCGGATGAGGAGTTGAACCGGATCTGGGACGTGTCGCTGCGTTCGCTGCAGCTGAATACCCGCGAATTCTTCATCGATGGCGTCAAGCGCGATCATTGGTTGTGGTCCGGCGATGCGCTGCAGGCCTACCTGATGAACTACTACTCGTTCTTCGATGGCGATGCCGTCAAGCGCACCGCCTGGGCGTTGCGCGGCGCCGATCCGGTGGACATGCACATCAACACCATCCTCGATTATTCGCTGTACTGGTTCATCGGCATCCAGGACTACTACCGCTACACCGGCGATGAGGCTTTCGTGCGCAGCATCTATCCGCGCATGGTGTCGCTGATGGATTTCGTGCTGGCGCGCCGCAACGCCGATGGCATGCTGGAAGGCCTGCCGGGTGACTGGGTGTTCGTTGACTGGGCCAAGATGCCGACCGATGGCGAGCTGACCGTGATTCAGTTGCTGTTCGCGCGCAGCCTGGAAGCAATGGCCGACAGCGCGACACTGGTGCATGATGAGCCGCACGCGCTGCGTTACCGTCAATTGGCGCAGGAATTGAAGGCCAGGATCATGCAAACCTTTTGGGACCCGCAGCGCCAGGCCTTCATCCATCGCCGCAAAGACGGCAAACTGGACACGCTGGTGACCCGCCATCCGAACATGTTTGCGCTGCTGTTCGGCTATCTCGATCCGGCGCAACGGGAGGCGGTCAAACGTAGCGTGCTGCTGAACGGCCAGATCCCCGAGATCACCACGCCGTATATGCGGTTTTATGAATTAGCGGCGCTGGCCGAAAGCGGACAGCAGGCCTACGTTACCGGCCAGATCAAGGACTACTGGGGCGGCATGCTGCGCGCGGGCGCCACCTGCTTCTGGGAACAGTATGATCCCAAGCAGCAGGGAGTGGAACGGTATGCCATGTATGGCAAAGCCTTCGGCATGAGTTTATGTCATGCCTGGGGTGCCAGCCCGCTGTATCTGTTGGGCCGATACTACCTGGGCGTGCAGCCTACGCAGCCCGGTTATGCAAGCTATGTGGTCGAGCCGAATCTCGGCGGCCTTCAATGGATTGAAGGGAAAGTGCCGACGCCGCGTGGCGATATCGCCGTTTCGATGAGCGTGAATGAGATCAAGGTGAGTGCGCCTGGCGGGCAAGGCGTGTTGCGCTTCACTAGCGCGGTGGCTCCACACAGCAGCATGGGCGTGCCGCGACAGATTAGTCCCGGCCACTACGAATTGTCGCTGGAGGCTGGCAAGAGCTACCTGGTGGGCTACGTCCAGCCATCCGCGCAGCTTGGGCGCGATTGATATCGGGCAGCATTGCATCCTCAGTATGCGGCGCGGACGATTGAATATGGCTACTGCTGTTAATCGGTGGAAGGCACCCCTGATCGGCGCATGACGCCAAAGCTGCGCAGCTTCCTGGACTTCGCTATTCAGAAGTTTGGAGTGGACTTGCACGACAGCCGCGGCACTCAGTGTGCGTAACCTAGTTCCTTCAGGTGATAGGGGCGGTTATGCGCAAACCGGTGCACTTGATGTTTGCTGTAGATCGATCTGGTATCGCGTTCCAACCTGATTACTGCGAGGCGGTCAAATGAGTCAAACGCACCGTCGACTGAGAACAGCTGCGGATTCAATCTGTCAACGCAACACACCATCATAATGTGTTGCGCTGCAAATCTTTGTGCTTGAGTACGTATTCAGAATTGTCATCAAGCCGCCGAACTGCAAGATCGATGAACGCTCGTGCCCTCGCTGGCTGCGATGATCGGCTTCCAAAATAGACGAAGTAGCTGGCGTAATCTGGCATGTGGTCAGCAAGAATAGGAATCAGCTGGCCCGAACGGATGAACGGAGCAGCGGTGACGCCTGCAAGCTGACCAATTACTTTGCCAGCCAGAACTGCTTGTAATTCGAATAACTCATCATTACTGTAAATCGCCGGGACCACTGGCTGGTCGACCACCTGATCGCCCAGCCTTATCCGCCAAGGAACCACTTTTCCGGTGCTCGGATGCCGGTACACGCTGCAGCGATGTGAGGCCAGGGCTGTTACAGAATCCGGAATACCGTGTTTCTCGAAATATGAAGGTGCGCCGCAGATGGGCATCTGCACAGGGAACAGACGCCGTGCGATGACACCTTCATGGGGTGATGGTCCCAGGCGGAACCCTACGTCCACCCGATCTTCCACCCAGTTCCCGATTCGGTCTTCCAAGAGTACGTCAGGCTGAATTCCCGGGTACGTGTCGCAAAACTCTTCAACCAGCCGCCAGAGAATGGGTTGGAACGTCGTTCGAGGACCGGTGATTCGAAGGGGGCCAGCAAATTCGTCTTTGGCTGACTTTGCCGTTTGAAGTGCCCGTTGCATCCCTAACAACGATGGTTGGACGTCCTCAAACAGCCGCTGGCCCGCGTCAGTTAGTGACATTACTCGCGTGGTACGGTGAAAGAGGCGGGCGTCCAAATGCGCCTCCAACTGGGCCAATGCCTTACTTGCTGCTTGGGGACTAATTCCCAGCGCCAAGGCCGCCTTGCGAAGGCTACCCAACTCTGCCGCCTTAATAAAAGTTGTGATGGAACGGAGTTCGTTAATTGCCATTTTGGGCTCCCTGCGTGCTCATTATCATCAATTTTATGCTAATTCATCAACCTACCTGTCACTATTCAGATGTCAGAGTGCGGCCTACACTTCTTTTCATCAGATTTCTTATGAGGAGAACCACATGCAACACGTCGTCCTTAATAATGGCCTGCACATGCCGATCATTGGCTATGGTGTCTTTCAGATCGCCGACGCAAACTTGTGCCAACGTAGCGTTGTCGACGCTATCGAATCCGGGTATCGACTCATCGACACCGCGGCTTCGTACATGAACGAGGAGGCGGTTGGCCAGGGATTGAAATCCAGTGGCATCGCTCGCGAACAGCTGTTTGTCACCAGCAAGCTATGGGTCCAGGAAACCGGTTATGAGCGAACCCAGCAAGCAATCGAGAAGTCCCTGCGCCGCTTGCAACTCGATTACCTCGACCTCTATCTGATTCACCAGCCGTTTGGTGACGTGCATGGCTCCTGGCGCGCAATGGAGGACGCCTATCGTGCCGGTAAATTGCGTGCCATCGGCGTCAGTAATTTCCATCCGGACCGCCTGATGGACATCAAGGTGTTCAACGAGATTGCGCCGGCGGTCAATCAAGTCGAGGTCAATCCGTTTCAGCAGCAGCTGGAAGCAGTTCCGTTCATGGCAGAAATCGGCGTGCAGGCCGAAGCATGGGCGCCCTTCGCTGAAGGCCGCAATGGTCTCTTCGAGAACGAAGTTTTGGTGGAAATCGCAGCGCGGTACGGAAAGTCCGTTGGCCAGGTAGTCCTGCGGTGGCTCGTTCAACGGCGCATCGTCGCACTTGCCAAAACAGTCCGCAAGGAAAGGATGGCGGAGAACATCGCCATCTTCGACTTCGAACTCGATGACACTGACATGGCACGTATCGCGGCACTCGACACCAACACGAGCAGCTTCTTCTCACACCGCGATCCATCTATCGTCAAATGGATGTCCGAGCGCAAGCTCGATATCTGAGGTGCACCATGACCCTCGCCTCGCTGCGCTCGTCTGACCGCCATCAGGGTACGGTGCTGGCCATCATCGTGGTCAGCTACCTCATGATCGTGGTGGACATTTCTATCGTCATCACGGGCCTCCCTCGCATCCAGCACAGTCTGGGTTTTACCTCAGCCCAGTTGTCCTGGGTAACTAATGCCTACACCCTGACCTTTGGTGGCCTGCTGTTGCTGGGCGCTCGAGCGGGCGACATACTGGGTCGCAGGCGGATGTTCATTCTGGGCCTGTCACTCTTCACGCTGGCCTCGGTAGCGATTGGTATCGCTCCTTCCGTGACCTGGCTGCTAACCTCCAGAGCCGTTCAAGGAGCCGGTGCGGCCGTGCTGGCCCCATCGACGTTAGCTCTTCTTTCCACCAATTTTCCCGAGGGCGCCCAACGAACCCGTGCACTGTCTTTGTACGCTGCGGCTGCCGGCGTAGGTGCCACTCTGGGCTTGGTCCTGGGAGGATTTTTCGCTGACCTCGTCTCCTGGCGTGCGGGCTTTTTCATCAATCTGCCCATCGGCGCCTGCCTCATCGTTGCGGCACGCCGCCACATCAGCGAGACACAGAAGCAAGCAGGAAAGTTCGACCTGAGCGGCGCCATCAGCTCCACCCTGGGCATGGCCGCACTCGTCTATAGCTTTGTCCGGGCCGCGGATTCCGGCTGGGGTGACCACCTCGTGCGGGTAGCGTTGGCTGTCGGTGTGTTGATGATCGTTGCCTTCGTATTCATCGAACGGAACGTCAGCCAGCCCATTCTGCCTCTGCGCCTGTTGACTAGCCGGGAGCGGACAGGGGCATATCTCGCCCGCATGCTGTTTCTTGGCGGCGCCGTGGGATTCTGGTTTTTCTCGACTCAATTCCTACAGGGAGTGCTTCACTTCCGTCCGATTCAAGCCGGGTTGGCGTTTCTACCTGTCACACTCCCGAATTTTGCGTCTGCGATGGCGATACCGAAACTGGCCCGCCGTTACGGCAATGAAGTTCTGCTAGTTGCAGGATTTACTATTGGCTTGCTTGGATTCGTGTGGCTCGGTCAGGCCGATGCCGAGTCTAGCTACTGGACCAGTGTCGCACTGCCCATGTTATTGATTGGACTCGGACAAGGTCTTTTGCTGGCTCCTCTGACTGCTGCTGGCGTGTCTGGTGTCGCTCAAAAGGATGCCGGAGCAGCGTCAGGATTGGTGAACGTGGCGCACCAGCTTGGCGGAGCACTGGGGCTTGCGCTGCTTGTGTTTGTCTTTGCAAACGCAGCACCCACACAAGCGCAGGATGCCCCCGCTCTCGCGCATCGTATTTCAGCGGTTATGGATGTCGGCGCGTTGCTCCTTGGCTTAGGGCTGCTCGTTTCCTGGTTCCTGATTGTCGTGCCGCAGCGAGAGCGGCAGGCACAACAGCAAAAGGCGCTCTCATGAAATCACTTTCCCTTTGCATCGCGCTGTCCGGAGTGGCGGTGGCTGCTGAAGCACAATCCATTGCTTCCGCGGCTGCGCCGGTGATTGAAGTACGTTCGACATCAACCCAACCCGTCGCCACAGGAGGCCCGAACAACTTTACGGGTATCGCTCGTATCAGCTCACCGTTCCAGGCAGCCCCACCGGGCAAGGCCGGCGGCGCCACAGTAAGCTTCGAGCCAAGCGCCAGGACTGCCTGGCACAGTCATCCACTGGGGCAAACACTGATCGTCACAGCAGGCGAGGGCTTAGTCCAGCAAAAGGGACAGGCAGCCAGGATTATCCGAACCGGTGATGTCGTGAGCATTCCCGCGAATGTATTTCACTGGCATGGCGCGGGCCCCAATGGGCTGATGACTCACATAGCTATCGCGGAGAAGGAGGGCGGCGTCGCGGTCACTTGGCAGAACAAAGTGACCGATGAAGAATACCTTTCAGCCGTGCGCAGTACCGATCTGACGCCGGCGATAGCAGTCCAGCCTCGAACGCTCCCTGCGTCCGACACGCTGTCGGCGCGACAGCGCACTATTCCGATAATCGCTGCGTTCGAGGCGAGCAGCAATATGCCCAAACTCAACGCCGTCCTGAATCAAGGCCTTGATGCAGGATTGAGCATCAACGAAGCCAAGGAAATCCTGGTTCAGTTATATGCCTACACAGGTTTTCCAAGAAGTCTCAACGCACTTGGCGAACTGTTGAAGGTGGTGGAGTTGCGTAAGCAGCGCGATGTCGCGGACACACAGGGCCGTGAGCCTGGCCGGCCGGTTGCCACAGGCGCCGATCTGATAGCGGTCGGTAAGGCGAACCAGACGGAGATTTCCGGCGGGCCTGTAAAAGGCGCTGTGTTCGACTTCGCACCCGCTATCAACCAGTTCCTGCAGGCTCACCTGTTCGGCGATATCTTCGAGCGCGACAACCTCGACTGGCAGAGCCGGGAGCTGGCGACCGTCGGTGCACTGGCAGCAACACCAGGCGCCGAGGCGCAGTTGCGGTCCCACATGAGAGCAAGCCTGCGCGTGGGGTTGACCGCCGCTCAATTGCGTCAGCTTTCGCGGGCTCTGGCCGACGAAGTCAGCCCTGAGGTTGGGGCCCGTGCGCACGAAGCACTCACCGAGGCCCTGGCCGCTGCATCGAAAGGATAAACATGAACATCAATCGAATCCTGATGGCGGCTGCCGCCGCCATGACAACTCTTGTCGCTGGGTGCGCGACCAAGTCAAATGGTGCCGGTAACGTCGCCATTGGTGCTATAACGATTCAATCCCAAGGGAGCTTTGCAATCGGTGGCACGGTATTAAAGACACCGGGTAGCTTCGATAACAATAATCCGACGTCTGCGGGACAGAGCTTCCATGGCGACCACCTTTACGCCTTCTACCAAGTGCCTTTGAATCCGCGGCCTTTGCCCATCGTCATGCTGCACGGGGCATTTCAGTCAGCGCGCAGCTGGGAAACAACGTCGGATGGCCGTGAGGGCTTCCAGACCTTGTTCTTACGTCGCGGCTTCCCGGTCTATTTAGTCGACCAGCCGCGCCGAGGGCGCGCGGGGAATAGCACGGTTGCAGCATCTGTCGCTCCTACGCCGAACGATCAGCTTTTCTTTGACCAGTTCCGAATTGGTAAATGGCCGACATACTTCGAGAACGTGCAGTTCGACCACACGCCGGAGACTCTCAACCAATTCTTCCGCTCCGTCACGCCCAGTACCGGCCCCTACGACGCTGGTGTGATTTCAGACGCGATGGCAGCTTTGCTGAAGAAAACCGGCCCCGCAATTCTCTTTACACACTCGCAGGGCGGAGGCCCTGGCTGGCTGACGGCCGTCAAGACGCAGAACGTTAAAGCTATCGTTGCATTTGAGCCTGGTAGCGGATTCATCTTCCCGCAGGGAGAGCTTCCCCCTGCGATGCCCAGTGCGGCAGGGACGCTCGCGCCTGAAGTTGTTTCGGCCGAAGACTTCGATAAGCTGACGAGAATCCCTATCGTCATCTACTACGGCGACAATTTCCCATCGGAGCCGACCACCGAACGAGGCCAGGACAACTGGCGCGTGCGGCTTGCGATGGCGCGAATGTGGGTCGACGCACTCAATAAACACGGGGGCGATGCCAGGCTGGTGCACCTACCTGAGGTGGGCATCCGCGGAAACACGCACTTCATCATGTCCGACCTGAACAACGTGCAGATCGCCGGCCTGGTGTCCACTTTCCTCAATCAAAAGAAGCTCGATTGAGCCTTTATGCTTGGTCGCGTTCCCGCATCCAAGTCTCATCAGACCGACATCCATATGACCCATAACGCCTTCGACGCCAGGCGCCGCGATTTCCTCGGGGCCTCCGCACTCGCCATTTCCGCAATTACCTTTGGAGTTCGCCGGTAAAATGGGCAATCATTTCGCGAGTTTTGGGCAATCTGGGTGGGCAATCACCACCTAGAATCGGCTGCTCTGTTACTCTCTTTTGTTAGTAAGTAACGCCTCCACTGCAGCTCGACCAGATGAAGCCCTTGCATACTTTAGTTTCTGAGAAATATCGTGAACTAGCTCAATTGCTCTTCGCGCATACTCCGCATGACGGAAATTTCGACCTTCCAATTCCTGGCGCCCACGTAATGCGTGCATCTCGCGCTAACAAGGAGCTGGCACACGACATCGCAAGACCTTGTCTTTGTCTTGTTGCTCAAGGAGCCAAGATTGCGATGCTCGGTAGCGATGTGTTTCGATATGACAACGCCGCGATGTTGGTCTATTCAATTGAAGTGCCGGTCGCCTCGCAAGTGGCAGCCGTGCATCGCCAGCCAGCGTTTAAAGCTGTCGAACCATCCGGTACTGGTCGTGGTCTTGGGATACATGCCGAAACCGTGGCCGCCTTGTTCGTAGAAATGGAATTCCACCGGACGCTTTGCCGTCCGCCAGCTGTCGATCAGACCATAGCCGCCATGACCAAACAGCGGGTCATCCGCAGCAAGGGCCACGAACAAGGGCGGCGCATTGGCAGGCACCGTCACCGGCGCCAGCGGCCCGTAGATATTGGCGATGAAGGCAGGGCTGACGTCCTGTGCGTGCAGCGCCGTGGACATTGTCAGCATGGCGCCGGCCGAAAAACCGAGCATGCCGATACGGTCGGGGTCTATCTTCCATTCGTCGGCGCGCGAACGCAGTAGCGCAAAGGCGGCGCAGGCATCTGCAATCTGGACGGCATAAGTTTGCGCAGGACTTTGCTGGGCCGATGCGCCGGCCGTTCGCGCGTCCTCGGAAAACAGCTTCGCCATGGCTTGCTCAAACGCGTCCATATCTTCTGGCGTTTGAATCAGGCGATACTTCAGCACAAAGGCGGCGATGCCTTCCCTGGCCAGCGCCTGCGCGACCTCCCAGCCCTCATTACTCATCGACAGCGTGCGGAAGCCGCCGCCGGGCGCCACAACAACTGCGGCGCCACTGGCTTTTGCCGGGTCCGGCAGGAACGGCGTCAGCGTGGCGACCGTGACGTTGCGTGCGAAGTCACTGCCATATTGGCGGTGCCAGGATTCCCCTGCCTTGCTTCCGCGTCGGCCCGGATTTCGGCGCCGATTGCAGCGCCAGGGCCAGCCGCCGCGCAGCTCAATGCGGCGTACAGCGCTGCACGCGCCAGTTCGTTTTTCTTGTCTCCTTTGCGGCCTGTCTGGTCGCTTTTTTTCTTCCGCATATACGCTCCATGTTAGCGGGGGTGTCGAAATGGTTGCGTTAACATTGGATGCAAATGTAAAGCGGAAGTTGGCATTGAACCCATAACTTCTTTGTGTGTTTTGATATTGAAAATAGTATGCGTTGATGCCGTCTGGCGCAGTGCCCGGATGTGGACATGGCCCGCGATGCAGGCCGCGCTCATGCTTTTTGACACGTCGACCGTGCGTCGTTCTTTGACGATGCCGCGGTACGTACCTGACCTACGTCTCAGTAGCGGTGACGTGGCAAACTAAAGTAACCTGTTAAATTATGTTTGACGGGTTATTGGGGTGGGCGTAGAGTGGGCCAATGCGTGTCATGTGGATACGTAAATTCGGCGGTTGTGTCGGCCAACTAACAATTAGGAAAGAACATGAAATCTGTGGCGATTGTCACCGGCGCTAGCTCGGGAATTGGAAGATCAACGGCGTTGCGCTTGGCGCTTGACTTTGGGGCCGTGGTGCTCGTTGCACGAGGAGGCGAGCACCTCTCGGAAGTTACAGAAGAGGTCAGGGCGATGGGGGCTGAGTCACTGATGATTGAGCAGGATTTGTCAGCGATAACGGCGGCAGAAAGAATTGTCGGCGAAACCATGGCGCGGTTTGGTCGAGTCGACGCTTTGGTTAATGTTGCGGGTGCTGTGCCAGGAATTGATGTGTTTCAAATGACGGATGAGCAATGGAACACGGGGATGGAACTCAAATTTCACGGTGCACGGCGCTTGACGATCCGCGCATGGGAAGCGCTGAAGGCATCAAAAGGCGCGGTGGTGTTTGTTTCTGGAACAGCTGCGATTAACCCAAAACCGGGCGCGGCCGCTGTTGGCGCGATTAACGCGGCGATTGAGGCGTTAGCGAAGGCGTTTGCAGAACGCGGAATAGAAGACGGTGTACAGGTGAATAGCGTGTCGCCCGGCGCCGTCATGACGAACCGGCGGCTGGGGATGTTGGAGAAAGTGGCTGCTTCGAAGGGAGTAACACTCGACCAAGCTAAACAGATTTTCCTGGCTCAGGCCGGTATCGGGCGCTTCGGCGAGCCCGAGGAAATTGCTGAACTGATGGCGTTCATGGTTTCTCAGAAGGCAAGGTGGATGACAGGGTCTGTTGTGCGTTTCGACGGTGGGGAAGTCAAGTCAGTCTGATTGGTGCCTGAGTGGGGGCGTCGGCTAGGCGCATAGTGCATGGTCGAAATGTGCCGAGGGTCGGCGATGGAATTGGGGAAAAGAAGTCAACGGGGCTGGGTCGCGGGGCGAGCAGGCGGCTCCAGACTGGGCCTATTCCTTCGCAAAGTGAAATAGTAAATTGCGCTGCGAAGCGCTACTGTTTCAATAGTCGCCTGCCTAGAATTTTCTCATCAGCCCATCTTACTGAGGAAATTATGAATAAGTTGTCTTCTCGAGTTACCCAGATTATTACGTTACTTGCATCTCCGCCACTGAATGCCTGTTCTTCGTAACGCAAACAGGTGCATTCGATTTCCACTTGACGCACTGATCCACTGAATCAGCCTGCTCGAACGTTCCGCCACAAGCAGCGGAGCTGCCGCTTCATCAAATCATGATCAAACGAGTAGCAAACGGCTCGCATACGCGCTCCGTGACGCGCTGCCGTCACTGGACCTTGCTGCCAAACTCGGCGCAGGAGCGCTACATGAACCGCCCGGCATGGCGCAGTGCGAATTTTTTGGTGCCTTTTTCGGGGGAGGGGCTTTACTTGCGTCGCCGATCATGTGGTTTCCGTCGGTGCGTCGCCTCAATATGAACCCCACCGTCGGATTCCCACTGCTGTAAGAAGCGATATTGCTCGCCATTGAACAGCAAAGGCACAGCGCACCCCTTACTGCAGCGCCTGGAAATCGTCCTATTATTAGGATAAGCGCCTGGATCGAATTCACAGCGTCGCGTATCCGGTTTCAAATAATCAGATTTGGAAGTGATCCATCCATGCTGACTGTGCCGCGCTCATCACCGGCCCTCTTGGTTCATTCAACACGAGGTCGCTATGTCTAAAAAATATCCATTATTTGCCCGCCGCAGTTTTCTCGCCACGCTGGCTGCTGCCGGCGCCATGGAATTGCTGCCGCTTACGCTGTTTGCCGCCAGCGCAGACAACGCTATCCGTCCGTTCCGCGTGCATATCGCCGATGCGGCCTTGGTCGATCTGCGCCGCCGTTTGGCGGCGACCCGCTGGCCAGCAAAGGAAACCGTCGACGACGCCTCGCAGGGCGTGCCTCTGGCCAAGCTGCAGCCACTGGTGCGCTATTGGGAAAAGCGCTACGACTGGCGCAAGGCGGAGGCCAAACTGAATGCGCTGCCTCAGTACCTGACCAATATCGATGGCGTCGATATCTACTTCATCCACGTGCGCTCGCGCCATCCAAACGCGATGCCGCTGCTGATGACGCACGGCTGGCCCGGCTCCATCTTCGAATTCCTTAAGCTAATCGGCCCGCTGTCTGATCCGACAGCCTTTGGCGGCCGTGTGGAGGACGCGTTCGACCTGGTGATTCCCTCGATTCCCGGCTACGGTTTCTCCGGCAAGCCGACTGTGACGGGCTGGGACCCGGATCGTATTGCGCGCGCATGGGCCGAGCTGATGCAGCGGCTGAACTACAGCCGTTATGTCGCGCAAGGCGGCGATTGGGGCGCACCGATCACCAGCGCGATGGCGCGCCAGGGGGCGCCGGGGCTGCTGGGTATCCATCTGAACCTGCCGGCCGCCGTGCCGCCCGAAGTGTCGGCCGCACTGGCCACTGGCATGGCGCCGGCCGGCATGTCCGAGCAGGAACGCGCGGTGTTCGATGCGCTGCTTGCCTATGGTAAGAAGGGCAACTCGGCCTACTTCACGATGCTGACCGCGCGGCCCCAAACCATAGGCTACGGCATGACGGATTCGCCGGCCTTCCTGGCGGCGCTGATGCTGGTCCATCCGGGCTTTGCTAACTGGAAGTTCGGTGCCGATGCCACGCAATCGCCCAGCCTCGACGAAGTGCTGGATGACCTGAGCCTGTACTGGCTGACCGACACGGCGACATCGGCCGGCCGCCTGTATTGGGAAAACGGCGCCCGCGGCAGCGTGATCGGTTCCGCTCCGCAGAAGACGCAGGAATTAGCCTTACCCGTGGCCATCTCGGTATTCCCGGATGACGTGTACCGTCCGCCGGAAAGTTGGGCACGCCGTGCTTATCGCAATCTGAGCTACTACCATGAGGTCGACCGTGGCGGCCACTTCGCTGCATGGGAACAGCCGGTGTTGTTCGCGGAAGAGATGCGGGCAGCGTTCCGGCCGCTGCGCTAAGCAACCGCCGCAGATTGGCTGCCAGATATCGACCGCTCCTAGGCTTTTCGAAAAGCTGAACAAAGGTCCGAGTTGGGGAGGTGAATGCCGTCCCAGGGCTGCGTGCCGCACTGCGAATCTGCCGGGGACAGCCGGGACTCCCGGCTGCTGGCATAGGGGGCAGGTTATTTCTCGAAGTGAGACCTTACCCAGTCGCGAGCCAGATTCCACAGCTCCGGCGCGCCGCGCTGAATGATCGGTCCGTATTTGTCGAGTACCTGCTCGTACTCCACACGGTTTTGTGACCACGTTCCGCCGTGCGTAAAGATATTCACCAACAACGGCTGGAAGCGGTCCAACGCTTTTGCAAACTGCGCGTCTGCGGACTTTCCCTCCTCAAATTCCCGCCACATTCCGCTCAATGCGCTATTCTGGTTTTCTGGAAGGAGGCCGAAAATGCGCTCCGCCGCTTCTTGCTCCAATGCCGATTGATTGCCGTTCGATGCACCGTGAATTGGCGTATCGCCCGCATCGACTTCAACGATGTCGTGAATCAGCAGCATCGTCAGGACGCGAGTAATGTCTATGGAACCTGACGCATAGTCCGCCAGTATCAGCGCATACATAGCGAGATGCCACGAGTGCTCGGCAGAATTTTCGTTCCTGCTCTGGTCAAGCAGCGGTGATTGCCGAATTACCGATTTTAGCTGGTCGATTTCGCGTAAAAAATCGATTCGGCGAGACAAATCATTTGTGTCCATCGTCTGTATTTTTTCAAGGTTGCGAAAGCCACCGTAGCACCGCATCCGCGGTATCGGCAGGATTACTGTTGAAAGCGATCTTTGCTTTCGGTGCGTGGGCATGGACCAGATTCAGTACCTTCTCGAACAGCAAGAGTAGCTCCGGCGGTTCGCGCAAGCCGGCGCCGATCACAATGCAGTCGTACTGTTTGGCTTCCAATGCTGCCGCGACAGCTGCTTCGGCGGTCGCCCCGCGGTCGATCCAGCAGCTATCGGCGTCGAACCCCATGGCGCGCAGACCATCGATCTGAGCATCGATATACTGACGCACGAGCTCTACTGTGAGGTGCGGAAAGGCACTGAAGTCTGCGTATTTCGGGTCGATTCCAATCGCGATCACCGCTGGTTTGGTCGGCATATAGGGCTCCACGTTCGGCGTATAGATAATGCGGGACGGCCGGCTATTCGAAAAAGCTGACCGCATGCGGCACGTAGTGCTGCTCAAGCATGTCCAGTTCATGACGATCGAGTTGCAACGACAGTGCAGCGACCGCGTCCGCCAAGTGGTGCGCTTTAGTAGCGCCGACGATGGGTGCGGCCACACACTCCTGTTGCAGCAGCCAGGCGAGCGCGATTTGCGCGCGCGGCACTTCGCGCCGGCTGGCCACTGCGCCTACGGCATCGACCACCATCTTGTCGGCAGCTTCCGTGGCGTTATAGAGGCGTGCCGCCGTCTGGTCGAATCGCACCCGGTCGCTGCTCGATGCCTCCTGCCAGGGCCGCGCCAGGCGCCCGCGCGCCAGCGGCGACCATGGCAATACGCCGATGCCCTCGGCTCGGCACAATGGCAGCATCTCGCGCTCTTCCTCGCGGTTGAGCAAGTTGTAGTGAGGCTGCATCGACACGAAGCGGGTCCAGCCATGTTGCTGAGCCAGGTATAGCGCCTTGCAGAACTGCCAGGCGTACATTGACGACGCGCCCAGATAGCGTACCTTGCCGGCCTTGACCAGATCGTGCAGCGCTTCCAGCGTCTCCTCGATCGGCGTGCACGGGTCCCAGCGGTGAATCTGGTAGAGGTCGATGTAGTCGGTGCCCAGCCTGCGCAGACTGGCATCAACGCCGGCGCAGATTGCCTTGCGCGACAGGCCGCGTCCGTTTGGACCAGGCCGCATCGGATAATACACCTTGGTCGCGATGACGACATCGTCGCGCACGGCGAAATCGCGCAGTGCGCGCCCCAGAACTTCTTCGCTCTCGCCGCCACCGTACATGTCGGCGGTGTCGAACAGGTTGATGCCTGACTCGAGGGCTTGGCGAATGTAGTCGCGTCCCGTGGCTTCGTCAGTGCGCCATTCGCGTGCCTGCACGCCGTAGCTCATGCAGCCGAGGCCGATAGGAGATACCTTAAGGCCGGAATGGCCGAGATTCACATAGTCCATAGATCTGCTGATTATTCAGAAGGAGAGAATAGGAAAGATTGCAGTTGAATGGATGACTATTCTGAACACCGTACAGGCAGGAGTACATGGGTAATGTAGCGTGAATTTCACCAATTCCCTATACTTCCAAGGGAAATATGATATTTCGCCTTATTTCAGGTCTTTCTGTGATGGAACTGCGATGAAACGTTTCCGCTATGCAAATGGAGAACTGGATGCCTTCGATACGGCCATCCTGCAAGGACTGACGCAGGATGCACGCATGCCGATGCGCGAGCTGGCCCAGCAAATCGGATTATCGGCGCCTAGCACGGCCGAACGCGTACGCCGGCTCGAGGAAGCCGGGGTGATCGAAGGCTATTCCGCGCGCATCAATCCGGCCGCAATTGGCTTGCCGATAGGGGTGTACCTGCGCATCCGCCCGATGCCCGGCGAACTGGAGCGAGTGGCGGCGCTGTTGAGGACGATGGGCGAAGTGGTTTCGTGCGACCGGGTGACCGGTGAGGACTGCTTCATCGCGAAGGCGATGGTTCCCTCTGTCGCCCATCTGGAGGCCCTGATTGACCAGCTGCTGCCATATGCGACCACCAATACTTCCGTGATTGTCGCCACGCCCATCGCACAGCGCGTGCCTGGGGCCAGTGCCTGACCATGGTCATTTCAGCTAAGCGCTTCATGGCCGATATCAGTGTGTTTAACCACTTGGTAGACGGCCGCATGGAGCGTTTCTTATGGTCAGTACGTGAGACTGCTGCTATTCGTCGGCTTCGCCCCTGGGCAGTTGAATCGTTCCGGTGTGGAAGGTGTACTCGAACAGGTTGGCATAGCGGCCCCATTCGATGGCGACGCGCAGCGCGCTTTCCGCCTCCTCGGGGTTGAGCGTGAAGCGCAGCAGCCGCAGGAACAGTTCCTTGGGCAGATCACCCGACCGGTCCTGTTCCAGGCCGTGGCAGATATAGGCCACCAGGGGGACGTGCTCCAGCAGCTGGCCCGCAAAGATGGTCTGGCGCTCGGTATGGTCGCCGGCGACAAACTGCTGCCCGAGCGGCGTGATGGCAATGTCGCCGTGCGCCAGGCTGGCAAAACCGAGCAGGGCCAGGGCGATCGACACCTCCAGCAGTTCGCGGTCGGTCAGTTCGGTTTCCTCGGCCAGCTTCGGCAAGTCGGCGCTGCCATGGAAGGGCTCCTCCTGCAGCAGTTCCAGCACGCCTTCGATGCGTGCGCTGTCGGCTTCCGGCAGCCGATCGCCCAGTTGCAGCTTGGCCTCCTTATCGCTGGTGCTGCGGCCGGCCCGCGCGGAGCCCGCGGTCATCAGGCCGTAAACCTCGTCGATCAGCTGGCGCACTTCGTTGGCGTCGACGGTACGCGGGCGCGGCAGGGCAATCGGCAGTTCGGCGCGGACGCGGCCAGGATTGCTGGCGAAGATCAGCACCCGGTCGGCCATCATGACCGCTTCCTCGATGTTATGCGACACCACCAGAATAGCCTTGGTGGGAATTTTGCCGGACTCCCACAGATCGAGGATTTCCTCGCGCAGGCGCTCGCCCGTCAGCACGTCGAGGGCGGAGAAGGCTTCGTCCATCAGCAGCACTTCCGGCTCCATCACCAGCGCGCGCGCGATGCCCACGCGCTGGCGCATGCCGCCGGACAGCTCGCGCGGTAACGCGCCTTCGAAGCCAGACAGACCGATCAGATCGATGACTTTTTCGGCGCGCTGCGCGCGCTCGGCCTGGGCCACGCCTTGCGCCTCCAGTCCCAGTTCGACGTTCTTCTGCACGGTCAGCCAGGGGAACAGCGCGAACGACTGGAACACCATGCGGATGCCGCGGGCAGCACCGTGCAGGGGCATGCCGTGGTACATGACCTGGCCACTGTCGGCGCCGATCAGTCCCGCCAGAATACGCAGCATGGTGGATTTGCCGGAACCGGATTGCCCCAGCAGGGCCACGATTTCCCCCTCGTGCAGGGTGAAGTCCACGTTGTCGAGCACGGGACGGGCGGAGCCATCCGCGGCGCGGAAGGATTTTCCGACTCCGGACAGTTCGAGAATAGGCGTTGGCATGGGCGGGTCCTTGAATTGATGCGTGCGATGCGCTTAGAAATGCAGCCGGTTCTCGGCCAGGAGGTACAGCCGGCGCCAGACGAAATGGTTCAGGCCCATGACCRGGATGCACATGATGCCAATGCCCAGCGCGATGCGGGGAAAATCGCCCTTGGCCGTCATCTCGGCGATATAGCTGCCGATGCCATGCGCCTGCAGGGTGGTGCTGCCCCAGGTGACGTATTCGGCCACGATGCTGGCATTCCACGATCCGCCGGTGGCGGTGATGGCGCCCGTGACAAAGCTCGGGAAGATCGCCGGCAGCAGGTAGCGCCGCCATTTGAGCCAGCCGGACAGGCCGAAATTCTGGGTCGCATAACGCAGTTCGGACGGAATGGTGGAAGCGCCGGCGATCACGTTGAAGAGCAGATACCACTGGGTGCCGAGAATCATCAGTGGCGACAGCCAGATATCCGGGTTCAGTTTGAAATGCACGATGCCCACCACAGCCACGGGAAACATCAGGTTGGCCGGGAAGGCGGCCAGGAATTGCGCGACGGCCTGCACGCGCTGCGCCAGGCGTGGATTCAAGCCGATCGCAACGCCGACCGGAACCCAGACCAGGGCCGCCAGAACCAGGAGCAGCATGACGCGGCACAGGGTGTACAAACCGAGCACGCAAACACGGCCCGCCTCGGACCAGCCGACCTCGGTGTGCACGAAGTGCACCAGGGTCCAGGCCGCGTACAGCACCAGGGCCGCGATGATGGCGTCCCAGATACGTTCTGTCGCCGCTGATTTCGCCGGCGGCTGGGCGCGCACCGAGGTGCCGTCGTGGTGCCGGCGGAACAGGGAGAACGAGCGTTCCAGGAGACCGACCAGCCGCAGCGCGAAGCCCTGGATGCGTTCCGTGCGGCGCAGCCAGGTCAGCAGCCACGACTGCTGGGCGGTGTCGCCGCCGGATTCTTCGACACGGAACTTGTCGGCCCACGCCAGCAGGGGGCGGAAGAACAACTGGTCGTACAGCAGCACGCCGATCAGCATGGCGCCGATGGCCCAGCCGATCGCCGCCAGGTCGCGCTGTTCGATGGCCAGCGCGATGAACGATCCGACGCCGGGCAGCTTGATGGACTGGCCCGAGACCGAGATCGCCTCCGCGGCGACCACGAAGAACCAGCCGCCGGACATCGACATCATCATATTCCACAGCAGGCCCGGTACCGCAAACGGCAGCTCCAGGCGCCAGAAGCGCTGCCATCCGGACAGCTGGAACACGGTCGCGGCTTCCAGCAGCTCGGCCGGAACGATGCGGAATCCCTGATACGCGCTGAAGGCCATGTTCCAGGCCTGCGAGGTAAAAATGGCGAAGATGGCGGCGCATTCCACGCCCAGCAGATTGCCAGGGAAGAGGGCGATGAAGGCGGTGACCGTGATCGACAGGAAGCCGAGGATGGGAATCGACTGCAGAATGTCCAGCAGCGGCACCAGCACTTTTTCGGCGACGCGGTATTTGGTGGCCAGGACGGCGAACACGCAGCTGAAGATCAGCGAGGCGCCCAGCGCAATGAACATCCGCAGGGTAGTGCGCAGCAGGTAGTAGGGCAAGGCCGTGGGAGCCAGCGACAGCGGCAGCGGCTCTCCCAGATTGTACGGGTGCGCCATCTGCGCGCCGCCATAGGCCAGCAGGATTAGCACCGCCAGCACGATGGGCAGCAGAGCCCAATCCCACCGGTTGCCGGCGTCCACGACCTGGCGCGGGAAAAACTGTTTTCTTTCGCTCATGCGGTCCTTTGGCAAGATGGGTCGGAAGGCGGACGTCCCGTTCCCGTGGGGACGCCCGCGCTCGCGATTGTACGCGGACGGAGCAGCTTCGTGCCAGTGCAGCGCGGAGAACTGGCGCCAGTGGCCGTGCGCCCGATGCCGGCGCCGGTCGCGGAAGCGGTCCCACAGCCGCTTGCGCCCGGATACACCTGGATTCAGGGCCACTGGGCTTGGCGCGACCAGGGCTGGCAGTGGCAGCCTGGCCACGGGCACAAGGGCAGCGCGCGCCCGATGCCACCGGTCATCGTGGAGCAGATTACCGTGGCACCAAGTCTGAGCCATTTCCGGGGCCCCGGTCATTGGACCTGGCGCCACAATGAATGGGAATGGACGCGCGGCCACTGGGAACGGTAAGTCCGCATCCCGTTCTGGAGGCCCGGGCGCTGGCCTTGGAGAATCCCGCGCCGGCAGCGTATGCCAGCAAGGGGGCGGACTACCGTGCCGCCTTAGCCCGCTACGCCGGCGAAAAGCAGGAGATCCAGACGCGCGCGCTCCAACCGGAATCGCAACGCGACGCGGCCAAACAGCACGGCAAGCCGGCGGGGCAGACTAGGGCGGCATGGTTCCCGTTTGGCGCTGCGCGATGCCGCTGTAAATTGCCGGTGCGCGCGATGTCGTTCTTCCGTGCTAGCCGCCAGTAAGTTGCGTGGTGGTTTGGCCAATGCTGTGGACCGATGCAGCGGCGGCGTGGTCAACCCGCCGCAAGGGCTTGGCGGTCTGGGGCACTGGGATCACAGCTGAGGAGGTGCCGTGGTGCGCGCCGGCCAGCCGGAAAGTGCTGACAACCAGGTTCAGGCTGTTGACCTGGTCCTGCATGGCTTGCGCGGCCGCAGCTGCTTCTTCAACCAGCGCGGCGTTTTGCTGGGTGACGTCGTCCATCTGGGTCACCGCCGTGTTGATCTGCTCGATGCCCGCCGACTGTTCCTGGCTGGCCACCATGATCTCGGACATGATGTCGGTCACCCGTTTGACGCTGGAGATCACCTCATCCATCGTCGCGCCGGCCCGCGACACCAGGCTATTCCCGGCCTGTACTTTGTTGACCGAATCGCCGATCAGTTCCTTGATTTCCTGGGCGGCTGCGGCGCTGCGCTGCGCCAGCGTGCGCACTTCGCTGGCGACGACCGCAAAGCCGCGCCCCTGTTCGCCCGCGCGCGCTGCTTCGACGGCTGCATTCAGCGCCAGAATATTGGTCTGGAAGGCGATGCTGTCAATGACGGCAATGATGTCGACAATTTTGTGGGAGGAGCTGTCGATTGCCGCCATGGTATCGACAACCTGGGCCACCATCGCCCCGCCTTTGGCTGCGACATCGGAGGCGCTCGCGGCCAAGCCATTGGCCTGGCGGGCCCGGTCGGTGTTCAAGCGTACCGTGCTGGTCAGCTCCTCCATCGACGACGCCGTTTCCTCCAGCGTACTGGCCTGATGTTCGGTGCGAGAGGACAGATCGAGGTTGCCATTGGCAATTTGCCCTGCTGCGCTGGCGATCGTGTCACTGCTGGTGTAGACCTGGCCGACGATGCGGGTCAGGCCGTCGCGCATGGTGAGCATGGCCCAAAGCAGACTGTGCTTGTCACCGTCGCGGGGATGAATCGGTACGGTCAGGTTGCCGGCCGCGATTTCATTGGCAATGGCCGCGGCTTCAGTTGGCTCACAGCCCAGCTCGTGCACCAGACTGCGGGTGATCAGCCACGCGGCGGCGATGCTGGACAGCACGGCCAGCGTGCCCACCACGAGTATCTGCTGGCGTGCGCTGTCATAGGCCGCCTGGGCGACAGCCACCGCGTCGGCGTTCTGTTTGTCCTCCAGGGTGATCAGCTGGCGCAGCAGGTCCCACCATTGCTTTTGTACGGGGCGGAATTGATAGCGCAGCAATTGGTAGGCCTGGTCCTGCTGCTGGTGTTGCGCGAGTGCTTGCGCTTGCTTGTAAAGTGGCGCTGCCAGTTCGCCTTGCTGGCGTATGTCCGCCAGCAGCTTGGTTTCCTCCGGGGTAGTGAGGCTGAGGTCCGAGAACATCTTGCTTAACTTGTCCAGCGCATCCGCGTATTTTCTTTCCTGATCGGCGATGCGCTTGATTTCGATTCGGATTTCCTGATCTTCCTTAAGCAGAATCAGGTTGCGCAACGCCAGGGCCCGCTCTGTCACCGTGAGATCCATCGTCTGTGCCAGCCGGGTTTGCACATCGTTGACATTGGTAATCTCGATCATGCGCGCTTGAATTTGCTGCATGCTGCGCAGCCCGAGTGCGATGATCACCAGCAGCAGGAGCGAGACCAGACTAAAACCGATGCCAAGGCGTTTGGCGACGGTCACAGTTCGCAATACCATGTTT
The DNA here is from genome assembly GCF_052114165.1 of Pseudoduganella sp. RAF19. Taxonomy (NCBI): domain Bacteria; kingdom Pseudomonadati; phylum Pseudomonadota; class Betaproteobacteria; order Burkholderiales; family Oxalobacteraceae; genus Pseudoduganella; species Pseudoduganella sp. RAF19. Next base: position 411,853 of record NZ_JBFREF010000001.1, read on the forward strand.
GCCTCCTGGTTCTGTTGCCGCGTTAGCGCGAGCGTATTGGCACATAGAATGTTAGAAGGTAGGTCGCGGCCAGATTGTCTCCATTAATCACGTTCAGCATCGCTACAACAGCACAAAAAATGATTGACGTGGACATCGTAGAATTTTAGGAAAAGCCGCTGTGAGGCATGGTGGCCGGTCCGTTGAGCGTCTGCGTCCCTCGGGCTGGCAAGCGTGAAGCCTTGCAGTGAGACGCCGGACCAGATCGCATGGCTGTGACGATGTCACCGGCACAAGATGCTATGCTTCGGCCTACTGCCGCCTTCGCGTTGAAACATGGATATCGGTCGATAACAGGACCAGGCGCCCTTGGCGATGGCTTGAATCATGGCCGCATCGCTGCCGCACGATGCTATCCACGTCGCGCGAGACTTCCTTAAGAATATGAAGCTGCTGCTTACTTCCGGTGGAGTTACGAATGCCAGCATCCGCAGTGCACTCGCCGCTCTCCTCGGTAAACCGCTTGGCGAGTGCCAGGCCCTCTGCATACCCACTGCGGAATACGGCCACCCCATGTGCACCCCTGCGTCGGCCTGGCGCTTTGTGGCAGGGAAGTCGCCATCGCCGATGAGCGACTTGGGCTGGAAGTCAGTGGGCCTGCTGGAACTCACTGCGCTTCCCAGCATCGGACCTGAGCGGTGGCAGCCGTGGGTGAGCGACGCTGACGTGTTGCTGGTGGATGGTGGTGATGCCTGTTACTTGTCCCACTGGATGACGCAGTCTGGGCTTGCGGCATTTCTTCCATCGCTGCCGAAGCTGGTCTGGGTTGGCGTCAGCGCTGGCAGTATGGTCATGACGCCGCGCATCGGTGAGGACTTCGTGAACTGGCGCTCGCCCAATGGGGACCGTACCTTGGGCCTGGTCGACTTCTCAATCTATCCCCACCTGGACAACGCGTCCATGCCCGAGAACTCGCTGGCAAACGCCGAACGCTGGGCGGCTGGTATTGGCGGCCCGGCATATGCCATCGACGACCAGACGGCCATCACGGTGGACGAGGGCAAGGTTGCGGTAGTGTCGGAAGGCAGCTGGAGGTACTTTCCATAACGTGTGTATGGACGGTCGAATGCGCACTCGCAGGGTCTTCATCAATTGACCGGCTTACGCTTACTTGGGGCAACGTGCTTGCCGGCCGCCATCGGAAGCATTCGTAAGCAATTGCCTGGCATGCCGGGTCCGAGTTCTGTCCTGCTGCAACAGGATGCGCGGAGCTGCTGCGAAGAGGGAGGTCGACCAACTGCAATCGGAACCCATCCTGTCCGTGCTGCCGCGCTTCATGCATCTGACGGCAAAGCAGGTACAGGGGAGGGCGATCAGTAATGTATTGGAGTTGCTTTCGCTGGAGCTGACGCAACCCGGCTTGGCGTCGGAATCAGCCATCGTCCGCTTTTATGAGCTGATCTTCGTGTATGCGATTCGCGCCTACGCCAACAGCGGTGTCCTGCCGAACGGAAGCTGGCTCGCCGCCATGGCTGATCCGCAGCTTAGCCGGGCGGTCGGTGCTATGCACGGACGTCTCGAGTATCCGTGGGCACTTTCGGCGCTCGCCAAAGAGGCCGCCATGTCGCGTTCTGCCTTTGCGGCGCGGTTTAAGCAAGTCGTGGGACAGTCTCCACTAAGTTACCTGACCGGCTGGCGTATGCAGCGGGCGCGCCAGCTCATCAAGCATGAAGGCCGCACCTTGCAGCAAGCCGCACTCGCGGTGGGATACGACTCTCCAAGCGCGTTTAGCCGAGTCTTTAAGCGCACTATCGGTTTCAGTCCGAGCGAATTGCGCCGGCGCTAACGCCGAGTGGGTCGTCGACCCGTTGAATCTGCAACCCTAAGCGGACAGGTGGGGCGAGTGGCGCCCCCATGGAGCGCGCCACTCGAATTGCCTGGTTCTGGTTCGGGCCAGCGTCCCGTCAGGATTTGATAAACGCGAGAAGGTCGGGGTTGAGGACGTCGGCGTGGGTGGTCAGCATGCCATGGGGGAAGCCAGGGTATGCCTTCAGTTTGCCGTTCGCGAGCAGGTCAACCGCGCGCGGCACGGCACTGGCGAACGGGACGATCTGGTCGTCTTCGCCATGCATCACCAGGACCGGCACAGTGATCTTCTTCAGATCTTCGGTGTAGTCCTCCAGCCAGGAGGAGACGGTCTCGTAATGGGCATGGGCGCTGCCAGCCATGCCCTGGCGCCACCAGTTCGCGATCACCGGCTCAGACGGCTTGGCGCCCGGACGGTTGAATCCGTAGAACGGCCCCTCCGGGACTGCCCGGTAAAACTCCGACCGGTTGCCAAGCATGCCAGCCCTGACTCCGTCGAACCATTCCTGCGGCTGGCCGGCAGGGTTCGCGTCGGTTTTCACCATGTTCGGCGTCAACGAGGCCACCAGCACTGCCTTGGCGACCCGCTCCTGGTGGCGGGCGACATAGCGGGCCACCTCGCCGCCGCCGGTGGAGTGCCCGATGTGGACCGCATTGCGGATGCCGAGCTGTTCGGTCAGTGCCGCGAGGTCGGCGACCCAGTGGTCCATGTCGTTACCGGTGCCGACTTGCTCGGACCGGCCGTGCCCACGCCGGTCATGGGCGATCACCCGGTAGCCGTGGTGCAGGAAAAACATCATCTGGGCGTCCCAGTCGTCGGCCGACAGGGGCCAGCCATGGCTGAAGATGATCGGCTGACCGGTCCCCCAGTCCTTATAGAAGATCTTTACGCCGTCCGGAGTGGTGATCGTAGGCATCGCTGGTACCTCCAATAAGAGATTGATTGAAGTGTTGGTGCTCTTGGCGCTTGAACGCATCGAGTACAGGAATCGGCCTATGAGACTGAGCACCCGGAATGGAGGTCATAGGGTACACCCGCGGCGGATGCTGCAACATCCCTAAATCTAGGTAAGCAGAGCTGCATTTCTTCTTGGAGCCGTGCAGCGGTATTTGAGCTCGTATAGGATGAGTTCGTGTACGAATGTCGGATCTGACCCCATGGTGTGGATGGACGAATGGTGGATGGCGTGTAAACTGGAAGCTGATATTGGCTCGGGGGGAATCATGACCTCATCCATCGACACTTTCCGGCGCAAGGATTTCGCCATGGCTGAGAAAGTTCAGCAGGGGATTGCCTTGCTTTTGATCGCGGGGAAGGCGCACGCACGGCGGTATTTGGTGGCCTCCGGTACGCCTGCTCAAGTCATTGAGCGCGTATTGAGTGCGGAGGCCGGGGCTCGCCGCATGCATGGACACCATGCGACCATCGATTCGTCACTGGAGCCGAAGCCGCGAGAGTCGTAGAGTCGCCAGCCAAACGAAACAGGCCAAACGGCAACAAATGATATAGTGACTTGTCGACAACTTCTTCGTGCAGGGTCACTATGCTCCAGCCGCAGAATCAGCAGACCGATGCGTTCATTTCGACCGGCGTTCCCGGGCTGGACTCCATCCTCGGTGGAGGTCTGACCAAGGACAGGCTCTATTTGCTGGAAGGCGATCCCGGCACCGGCAAAACCACCATGGCCCTGCAGTTCCTGGTGGAAGGCGCCAGGCGCGGCGAGCAGGTGCTTTACATTACCCTGGCTGAAAATGACGTCGAGCTGCATGCGGTCGCGCAGTCGCATGGCTTTTCGATGGACGGCATTACCGTGCATGAGGTAATCCCGGCCGAAAGTGTGCTCGATCCGGATGAGCAGTACACGGTCTTCCATCCCTCCGAAGTGGAACTGGGCGAAACCAACCGGCTCATCCTTTCGCAGATCGAGCGGCTCAGCCCGTCGCGCGTGGTACTGGATTCCTTGTCTGAACTTCAGTTGCTGGCAGGTAGCCCCTTGCGCTATCGGCGCCACGTGCTCGCGCTGAAACAATACTTTGCCAAGCGGGCCTGTACCGCGCTGCTGTTGGACGACAAGACCGCGGTTGGCGGCGACCAGCAGGTGCGCAGCATTGCGCACGCGGTCATTTCGTTGCAGCAGATTGAGTCGGGCTATGGCGCCGAGCGGCGCGTTTTGCGCGTGCTGAAATACCGGGGCATCGACTACCGGCGCGGTCCGCACGATTACGTCATCATCACCGGAGGCATGGTCGCCTATCCGCGCATTGTGGCGGCCGAATCGCGTGAACTGGTGCGCCGGCCGCAGGTATCGAGCGGTCTGCCGGCCCTCGACGCACTGCTCGGCGGTGGACTGGAAGAGGGCTCCAGTACTTTGATCTCAGGTCCGCCCGGCACCGGCAAATCCAGTCTCGCGGTGCAGTTCGTCAAGGCTGTTACGGACCGCAAGCAAAGCGCGGCCATGTTCGTGTTCGAAGAGTCGTTCAACACGCTGCTGAACCGCGCCGAGGGCATTGGCGTGAACTTGCGCGCTCCGCTGGATTCCGGACTGCTGACCGTGAACCAGATCGATCCGGCCGAACTGACACCCGGCCAGTTTTCGCATGCCGTCTGTAAAGCAGCCGATGACGGCGCCAAGGTCATCGTGATCGACAGTCTGAATGGCTACCTGAACGCGATGCCCGAAGTGCGCTTCCTCACCACCCATTTGCGCGAGGTGCTGACCTACCTGGGCCAGCGCGGCGTAGTGACCTTCCTGATCGGCGTGCAGCAAGGCATCATCGGTCCGATGGGCAGTACCGTGGACGTCAGCTACCTCGCCGATAACGTGCTGGTCCTGCGCTATTACGAGGCCGGTGGCGCGGTGCATAAGGCGCTGTCGGTATTCAAGAAGCGCGGCAGCCAGCATGAGACGACGCTACGCTCGTTTGCCATCACCAGTCAAGGCATCAAGGTAGGAGCGGTGCTGAAGGACTTCCGTGGCATTCTGACCGGTGTACCTGTCCGTGTCAGCGATGGCAAGGATGAAGGAAAGCATGACTGAGATCGAACAGCGTATCGTGATCTTTGCCCCGGTGGGCAAGGATGGACGCCTGATCAATCAGGTGCTGGAACACGTACGCCTCAATTGCCATATCTGCGCTGAACTGGGCAAATGTCGTGCAAGAGCTTCGCGCAGGCGCTGCGGCATTGTTTGTCATTGAAGAAGCGTTCAACGCTGAATTCCTGCAGGAGCTCACGGAATTTCTCGCGGCCCAGCCAACCTGGTCGGACTTGCCGGTGGTGGTGTTGAGCAAGCAGGGCCTGGATTCGCCCGGCATCCGCCGCATCTTTGAGCAAGTGGGCAATGTGACCTTGCTTGAGCGTCCGGTGCGCAGCGCCACGCTGGTCAGCGCGGCCTTGTCCGCGCGGCGTGCGCGCCGGCGCCAGTATGAGATGCGTGAGGTCGACCGCCACAAGGATGAATTCCTCGCGATTCTGGGCCATGAGCTGCGCAATCCGCTGGCGCCAATCCGCACCGCCATGGATGTGCTGAATGCCATGCCGGACAGCGGCCCCAAGGTCCGCAACATCACACAGATTGTAGAGCGTCAGGTCAAGCATCTGACGCGGCTGGTGGACGATCTGCTCGACGTGGCGCGCATCACCAACGACAAGGTCACGCTGCAGCGCGAGCGGGTCAGCGTTGCCACCGTAGTCCAGCACGCGGTGGAAATCTGCCGCCAGCAGATTGAAGCGGGCAGGCACACGCTCGATTTGCTTCAGCCGGCAGGCAATGTGCTGCTGGTGGGCGATCGTGCGCGGCTGGTCCAGAGCCTGGCCAATGTGCTGGGTAACGCGGTCAAGTTTTCGCCGCCGGGTTCGACCATCCATTTGCACGTGCGGGTGGAGGGCAACGAAATTGTGTTCGCTGTACGCGACCATGGCGCGGGACTTGAGCCGGAAGCGCTGTCGCATATTTTTGAATTGTTCGTGCAGGGCGAAGCGGGACGCTCGCATTCGCTCGGCGGGTTGGGTATCGGACTCAGTCTGGCGCAACGCTTTACCCGCATGCATGGCGGAACGGTGCATGCGTCCAGCGATGGCGCGGGCAGGGGCTGCGAGTTCATCATGCGCATGCCTATCGTGGTGGTGGAGCGGGGCAGCCAGGAGCGGCTGGCGCAGAAGCCGTCGCTGCATGGCGCGGAAGACCAGGTCCGCATCATGATCGTGGACGACAACAAAGACGGCGCCGACATGCTGCAGATGATGCTCGAAATGGATGGCTATGCGGTCGACATGGCAAACGATGGCGCTGCCGCCATCGAACTGGCGCAGCGCATGCATCCACACGCTATCTTGATGGATATCGGCTTGCCTGATATGGAAGGCTACGAAGTCACGCGCCGCATCCGCGAGCGCATGGGCGATGAAGAGATCGTGTTCATCGCCATGACAGGATGGGGCCACGATGATGCGCGCCGGCGCGCTGCGGACGCCGGCATGCAGCACCACCTGGTCAAGCCGGTTGACCCTGAAGTGCTCCGCACCTACCTGTCCCGGATTCGCGGACGGGTGTTGCCGGTCTGAAGGCTACGCCTCGGGCATTCCTCGCAAATACTCGATATCGCGTACGGCATTCGTCCATACGTCGTCGGCACCATGGATGGCGCCGACTTTGATGGGCAGTTCGATGTTCTTCAGCACTTTGCCATCGAGCGAGATTTTGTAGCGCAGTGCGGTGTACTCGACATCGTAGGTCTTTTTTTGACCTTGTTGCCGGGTATAGGTGTCATGGGATGCGGACATAAGACCTCCGTGTGGCGGGGTGTAGATCCAGCATAGCACCTATTCGGGGTGCACACGCTTCTCCTGCTCCAGGACGCGCTCGGCCTGTTTTTTCAGCCAATGCAGCGCCTTGCGCAGTTCTTCGATGTCGTCCAGATCGTCCTGGACGCTTTGCTTCGACGGCGTGCTGGATGCCCCGGACTCGGCTGGAAGCGTGTCGGTCTCGGCGGCTTGCTGCTGCTCGGCGTAAGCGGCCCGTCCTTCGTCGGCGGGCGGTGCGCTTGCGGGCGCGGACGGCGCAGCAGGCGCGGCTGAGCTCCCGCTATCACCTGCTGCTTTCAGCGCGGAAGCCAATTGCCCGAGCTCGGCCGCCAATTGCCCGATTTGCCGGAGTACGGACTTGGCTGCGGAACCACCCAGCGACGCTAGCATCTGGCGCAACTGCTCGATCAGCTGCTTGATTTGGGTGATGCGTTCACGGATAGCGGCCAGCTTGTCGATGCCCGCATTGACTTGCGGCGGAGCGACGGCCTTTGGTGCCGGCGCGGCTTGCGCAGGCGGGGCGGAAGGGCGGTGTGATGAGATCGGCAACATGCCCGGTAACAGCGACCGGGCACGCACGCCGATTAAATTTAGCGGACGAAGGAGCCGTCGTCGGCAGCGATGCGGACGCCTGCCAGTTCAGCCACTACCGCGCTGCGCGCTTTCACGGATGCCGGGAATGGACCTGGATAGGCTTCGCCGGCATAGATTTCACCGCGCTGTTGCGCTTCGCGCAGTTCCTGCACCACTTGGGCGCGGGTTTTGGTCGAGACGAAGCTGGTGTTGCCCTGATAGCCTTCGCCGCTGTTGACGGCGGCCGCTGGCGCGGTCACTTTGACTGCAGGCATGGCCGAAGCGGAACCGGCGATTGCGAAAAGAAGGGCGGAGATGGCGATGTAAGAGCGGTTCATGATCTTTTCCTTTGGATAGTTGGCTATTAAGTAGCGTGCGATTCGATGGCTTCAGTATAGGCCGGTGAATAATTTATGCACGGAAAACTTTTTAATGGCCATCATAGCCAGCGCCTATAAAGCAAAAAGCCCGCGATTGCGGGCTTTTGCGTGGAGCGGGTTGGCGATCAGTTCTTGATGTCCAGGGCCCGGTTCAGGCTCAGTGCCGCCATGGAGCAGACTGCGCCGGACAGCAGGTAGAGACCGACATAAGCCAGACCGAACTTGGCCGACACGCCCAGCGCGACCAGGGGCGCGAAACCGGCGCCGACCAGCCAGGCCAGATCCGACGTCAGCGCGGCGCCGGTGTAGCGGAAGCGGGCAGGGAAATTGGCCGTCACCGCACCGGCGGCCTGGCCGTAGGACAGACCCAGCAGGGTGAAGCCGATCAGGATGAAGGCGTCCTGTCCTGCTTCACCGCCATTGAACAGCGCCGGCAGGAAGAAGCTGAAGATGGCGATCAGACCAGCCAGCGTGCCCAGGGTATTGCGGCGGCCGAAACGGTCGGCGATGAAGCCGGAGGCCACGACGCCAATCGCCATCAGGCAAACGCCTTCCATCTCGGTCATCAGGAAGCCCGTTACCGTGCGCGGCGAATACAGGTTAATCCAGGACAGTGGGAACACCGTCACCAGGTGGAACAGTGCATAGCTGGCCAGCGCAGCCAGTGCGCCGATCACCACGTTGCGGCCTTGCGAGTGGGTCATTTCGCTGACGCTGATCGGCTGCAGTTCGCGTTCTTCCAGCAGGTGCGAATATTCATTGGTGGAAATCAGGCGCAGGCGGGCAAACAGCGCGACCACGTTGATGGCGAAAGCCACGTAGAAGGGATAGCGCCAGCCCCAGTCCATGAAGTCCAGATTGTCCAGCGTGGAGATCAGATACCAGAACACGCCGGCGGCAATCACGAAGCCCACCGGTGCGCCCAATTGGCCCAGCATCGCGTACCATCCGCGCTTGTTTTCCGGCGCGTTCAGGGCCAGCAGCGACGGCAGGCCGTCCCAGGAGCCGCCCAGCGCCAGGCCCTGGCCAATACGCAGCAGAGCCAGAATGATCACGGCATTGAAGCCCCAATCGGAATACGGCGGCAGGAAGGCAATACCGGCGGTGGTCGATCCCAGCAGGAAGAGGGCAATGGTCAGTTTGACTTCGCGCCCGAAGCGGCGCTGGATGGCCATCGACAGCACGGTGCCGATCGGACGTGCAATAAAGGCAAACGAGAAAATGATGAAGGAGTACAGGGTTCCTTCAAGCCGTCCTTCAAACGGGAAGAATAGCGAAGGGAATACCAGTACCGAGGCTATGGCATACACGAAGAAATCGAAATATTCGGACGCGCGTCCGATCACAACGCCTACCGCTATGTCTCCTGGGGAAATCGGGTTGTTATCTGTATTGAGACGGCGCGCATCGTCTGCGCTGTCGCGTTGCGGGAAGTCGTGCGGCACATCGCCGCCATGGGTCGTATGCATGCTGGCCATATCTTTGTCTCACTTCTTAGTTATATCTTTGTCTTCACGTCCAGTCCTGGCCTTGGACACGGGGTAGGACAAAGTGTCCAATGTCCAAAACGAGACGTTGGAACTACATTGGCAGGTTTTGCTCGCTCTGTACAGTCCTTTATCGCGCGTAAACCTTACTTTTTTCTCAACGAATGATTGGTGCAGCGCGACAGGGAGGACAAAGTGTCCAATGTCCAAATGAAGGCGGGAGAGTTACAGTGCGATGTTTCTCTCAATCTACATAGCCTTTATCGCATGTTATCTTCACTCGTTCGTCGTGGACTGTTCGCTACACCACTGATTGCGCTTGCGGGCTGCAATACCGTGGTGATGAACCCGTCTGGAGATGTCGCGGCGCAGCAAAGTCACCTGGTTACGGTGTCCACGCTGCTGATGCTGCTGATCATCGTTCCTGTTATCGCCCTGACCATTTTGTTCGCCTGGCGTTATCGTCAGAGTAACAAAACCGCCAAATATGAGCCGGATTGGGATCACTCGACCCGTCTGGAACTGATCATCTGGGGCGCGCCTCTGCTGATCATCATCGTGCTGGGCCTGCTGACCTGGATTAGCACCCACACCCTGGACCCATACCGCCCTCTGCAGCGCATTGATGCGCAGCGCGCCGTGTCGACTTCGGTCAAGCCGCTGGAAGTGCAAGTGGTGGCGCTGGACTGGAAATGGCTCTTCATTTATCCGGACCAGGGCATTGCGACCGTGAACGAGCTGGCCGCACCTGTGGACGTGCCGGTGCGCTTCAAGATCACCTCGTCCACCGTGATGAACGCTTTCTATATTCCTGCACTGGCTGGCCAGATCTACGCCATGGCGGGTATGGAAACCCAGCTGAACGCAGTGATCAACAAGCCGGGCGAATACGAAGGCTTCTCGTCGAACTACAGCGGCGCCGGTTTCTCCGACATGCGCTTCAAGTTCCACGGCATGACCCAGGCGGACTTTGACAAGTGGGTGCAGGACAACAAGGCCAGCGGCGATAAGCTGGACCGTGCCAACTACACCGTGCTGGAAAAGCCAAGCATCAAAGAGCCGGTACGCCACTACGCCTCCGTCGATGCGGACCTGTACGACGCCATCGTCAACCGATGCGTGGACCGCAACGCCACCTGCATCAAGGACATGATGGCCGAAGACGCAGCCCGCGCCCGCGGCGCCTCGACCGCCGAACTGGCCGCCGCACGCAGCGAAAAGCGCATGACCGTGGCTTCGAACGGCGAAGTGTGCATCACCCCTGAAGCGAAGAAGAATTAATCATGCAAGACCATATGACTCTTTCACAGCTGATCTTCGGACGGCTGAGCTGGGAAGCGATTCCGTTCCATGAACCTATCCTCCTGGTTACCTTTATCGCCGTTGCCCTGGGCGGCGCGGCCGTCCTCGGCCTGATCACCAAGTATCAGCTGTGGGGCACCCTGTGGCGCGACTGGATCACCAGTATCGACCACAAGAAGATCGGCATCATGTACATGATCTTCGGCCTGATCATGCTGCTGCGCGGCTTTGCCGACGCGGTGATGATGCGCGCCCAGCAGGCGCTGTCCTTCGGCGACGCCCATGGCTTCCTGCCACCGCACCACTACGACCAGATCTTCACCGCCCACGGCGTGATCATGATCTTCTTCGTCGCGATGCCGCTGGTGACGGGCCTGATGAACTACGTGGTGCCGCTGCAGATCGGCGCGCGCGACGTGGCATTCCCGTTCCTGAACAACTTCTCGTTCTGGATGTCCGTGTTCGGCGGCATGCTGACCATGGCTTCCCTGTTCGTGGGTGAATTCGCCCGTACCGGCTGGCTGGCGTATCCGCCGCTGTCCGGCATCCTGGCCAGCCCGGATGTGGGTGTCGACTACTATATCTGGTCATTACAGATTGCCGGCGTGGGAACACTGCTATCCGGTATTAACCTTGTGGTGACCATCGTCAAGATGCGTGCGCCTGGCATGTCGATGATGAAGATGCCAGTGTTCACCTGGACTTCCCTGTGCACCAACGTGCTGATCGTTGCTGCCTTCCCGGTGCTGACCGCCGTGCTGGCCATGCTGTCCCTGGACCGCATGTTCGGCACCAACTTCTTCACCAATGACCTGGGCGGCAACGCCATGGTGTACGTGAACCTGATCTGGATCTGGGGCCACCCTGAGGTCTACATCCTGGTACTGCCGGCCTTCGGTATTTTCTCGGAAGTGGTGTCCACGTTCTGCGGCAAGCGCCTGTTCGGCTACACCTCCATGGTGTATGCAACCGTCGTGATCACCCTGCTGTCCTACCTGGTGTGGCTGCACCACTTCTTCACCATGGGCTCCGGCGCCAGCGTGAACTCGTTCTTCGGCATCACCACGATGATCATCTCGATCCCGACCGGCGCCAAGATCTTCAACTGGCTGTTCACCATGTACCGCGGCCGTATCCGCTTCGAGCTGCCAATGATGTGGACCATCGCCTTCATGATCACCTTCGTGATCGGCGGTATGACCGGCGTGCTGCTGGCGGTTCCTCCTGCGGACTTCGTGCTGCATAACTCGCTGTTCCTGATCGCGCACTTCCACAACGTGATCATCGGTGGCGTGCTGTTCGGCCTGTTCGCCGGCATCAATTACTGGTTCCCGAAAGCCTTCGGCTTCAAGCTGGACGAGTTCTGGGGCAAAGTGTCCTTCTGGTGCTGGGTGATCGGCTTCTACGCAGCCTTCATGCCGCTGTATGTGCTGGGCCTGATGGGCGTGACCCGCCGTATGAGCCACTTCGAAGATCCTTCGCTGCGCATCTGGTTCGTTATCGCCGCTATCGGCGCCGGCCTGATCGCTATCGGTATCGGTGCGATGATCATGCAGTTCGTGGTCAGCTTCCTGCGCCGCGACAAGCTGCGCGACGTCACCGGCGACCCGTGGGGCGGCCGTACCCTGGAGTGGTCGACTTCCTCGCCACCGCCGGACTACAACTTCGCATTCACTCCACGTGTGCATGACAACGACACCTGGGCCGATATGAAGAAGAATGGTTATGAGCGTCCGCTGAAAGACTTCGTGTCCATCCACATGCCGAAGAATACTGGCGCCGGCTTCATTATCTCGGCCATCAGCTTCGCGATCGGCTTCGCGCTGATCTGGCAAATGTGGCTGCCGGCCGTGGTGGGCTTCGTTGTCCTGATGGCTGCGATCATCACCCACACCTTTAACTACAAGCGCGACTACTACATTCCGGTGGAAGAAGTTGTTCGTACCGAAGATGCGCGCACCCGTCTGTTGGAAAGCCACGCGTAAAGACATGAGTAACCATAACGCTACTGCTGACAGCTCGCGCTATTTCGTGCACGAGCACCATCCGGAGAACGGCACCCTGCTGGGCTTCTGGATTTACCTGATGAGCGACTGCCTCATCTTCGCCTGCCTGTTCGCGACCTACGCGGTCCTGGGCCGCAACTACGCCGGCGGCGAGTCCGGCGCGGAACTGTTCGACCTGCCGCTGGTGGCAGTGAACACCTCGCTGCTGCTGCTGTCGTCCATCACCTATGGCTTCGCCATGCTGGAGATGCAAAAGAAGAAGCTGAAGCCGACCATGATCTGGCTGGCCATCACCGGCCTGCTGGGCGCGGGCTTCATCTACTTCGAGCTGTATGAGTTCGTACACCTGATCCACGAAGGCAACGGTCCGCAGCGCAGCGGCTTCCTGACCTCGTTCTTCGCCCTGGTCGGCACCCACGGCCTGCACGTGACCTTCGGTATCGTGTGGCTGATCACGCTGCTGTTCCAGCTGAAGAAACATGGCCTGACCCCTGAAAACGGCCGCCGCCTGATGTGCCTGTCGATGTTCTGGCACTTCCTGGACGTGGTCTGGATCGGCGTCTTCACCTTTGTCTACCTGATGGGAGTCCTGCCATGAGCGACCACAATCACGACCACGACGACGACCATGGCCACGGCCATCACGGTCACGATGATCACGATCACGGCAGCGTCAAGAGCTATGTCACCGGCTTTATCCTGGCCGTTATCCTGACCGCCATTCCGTTCTGGCTGGTGATGGGCAAGGTGTTCGACAAGTCCAGCACCACCGGCTTCGTGCTGCTCGGTCTGGCCGCAGTGCAGATCGTGGTGCATATGGTTTACTTCCTGCACATGAACACCAAGTCGGAAGGCGGCTGGAATATGCTGGCGACGATCTTCACGGTCATGATCGTGGTGATCATGCTGAGTGGCTCGATCTGGGTCATGTATCATATGAACCACAATATGATGCCGGGCATGACGTCCGGTATGGCTCACGACATGCCATGACGATGAGACAGCAAGGTTCAGCAGATCTGGCGGCGCCAAGGCGCCGTTCTGCTGGCCTGCGCTTAGTCCTCCTGGTGATTGGAAGCCTGCTTTTTGCAGGCTTTTTCGCTTTAGGAACGTGGCAAGTGCAGCGCCTGCAGTGGAAATTGGCTCTTATCGAACGCGTGAATGAGCGCGTGCATGCAGCACCTGTCGATGCGCCCGCCGTGGCGGACTGGCCGCAGGTCAGCGCCGAGCGGGACGAATACCGTCACGTGCGCCTCAGCGGCGTTTATGCTCTGGACGCGACGGCCCGTGTGCAGGCATCGACGGAACTGGGCAGCGGCTTCTGGCTGCTGACGCCGATGTGCCGCGAAGATGGCAGCGTGGTGCTGGTCAACCGTGGCTTCGTGGCCGGCGGTGCGCCGGGCGCCGCGGCGCACGCTGCACCCGCCGATTGTGCGCAAGCCCGCGCGCAAGGCGCGGCGGCCAGCGTGACTGGCCTGTTGCGCATCAGCGAACCGAATGGCGGCGTGCTGCGCGATAACGACCCGGCGGCCGACCGCTGGTATTCGCGCGACGTGAAGGCGATCGCGGCGTCGCGCCAGTTGTCGAATGTGGCGCCGTACTTTGTCGACGCCGACGCCACACCGGGTGCGGCGGCCGACGCGCCAATCGGTGGCTTGACCGTGGTTTCCTTCCACAACAACCATTTGGTTTATGCTCTCACCTGGTATGTCCTGGCGCTGATGGTGGCCTGGGCTTGTTACTGGATCGTTCGGCGAGAACGTTGAGACAAACTGAAAGGTGCACATGGTAAGTGCCAATGACAGCCAGGCTGTCACGCACGCGGCGGGCCACAAGAATATGCAGCAGCTGATCCAGCTGCGCTGGCTCGCCGTTTTCGGGCAGGTGATCACCATCGCCGTCGCCACCCTGGGCTTCGGCATCCAACTGCCGCTGCCCGCCATGCTTAGCGTGCTGGTTTGCCTGGCCGCCTTCAATATCGCGAGTACCCTGCGCTGGCAGGAACAGATGGCGGTGTCCAACCGCGAGTTGCTGCTGGCGCTGCTGGTCGATGTGGCCAGTCTCACCTTGCAGCTGTATCAAAGCGGCGGCACCACCAATCCCTTTGTTTTCCTTTATCTGCTGCAGGTGATCCTGGGTGTTGTGCTGCTGGATAAAGGATCGACCTGGCTGGTCGTCGGTGTCACTGCGGCCTGCCTGGCTGGTCTGGCAGTGTTCTCCAAACCTCTGGCGCTGCCGCTCGATCATGGACGCGGCATTTTCAGCCTGTACGTGCAGGGCATGCTGCTGTGCTTCGTGCTGGACGCGGCGCTGCTGGTGTTCTTCACCAGCCGCATCATGGAGAACTCGCGCGCCGGCGCCGCCAAGCTGGCCGACTTGCGCCAGCGCGCGGCTGAGGAAGAGCACATTGTCCGTATGGGCCTGCTGGCGTCCGGCGCAGCGCACGAACTGGGGACGCCGCTGGCGACGCTGGCCGTGATTCTGGGCGACTGGCGGCGCATGCCCGAATTCAAAGGCAATCCCGAACTTCTGGAAGAAATCGCGGAAATGCAGACCCAGCTCCAGCGCTGCAAATCCATTGTCAGCGGCATTCTGCTGTCGGCGGGCGAGGCGCGCGGCGAATCGTCGGAACCGACCACCATCAATACTTTCCTGTCCGAACTGGTGGAAGAGTGGCGCGGCAGCCGGCCCGTGGCGTCCTTCGAATTCGTGAACCATATTTCGCGCGACGTGGGTGTGGTGTCCGACTCGACCTTGCAGCAGATGATCTGCAATGTGCTCGACAACGCCCTGGAAGCCTCGCCGGAGTGGCTGCGCATGCAAGCCGGCATTAATGGCGATATGCTGGAGCTTTTGGTGACGGACGCCGGACCCGGTTTCTCGTCCGAGATGCTGGCGCAGTTCGGCAAGCCTTACCAGTCCAGCAAAGGACAGCCGGGCAGGGGACTGGGCCTGTTCCTGGTCGTGAATGTGGCGCGCATGCTGGGTGGCGCGGTCACGGCCAGCAATCGTGCCGAAGGCGGCGCGAGTGTGCGCCTGACGCTGCCGATGTCCGCCATTGCTTTACCTGAGGAATACGAATGACGATGGAAGAAGAACGCGTCCTGCTGATTGTGGAAGACGACGCGGCATTTGCCCGCACGCTGGGCCGTTCGTTCGAGCGCCGCGGCTACAAAGTGCTGCTGGCTGAAAATGTGGACGAAGCGAGCGCCGTGCTGGCCGACCACGATCCGGGCTATGCCGTGGTGGACCTGAAACTGAAGGGCAATTCTTCGGGCCTGGCTTGCGTGCAGGTGCTGCACGCGCACGATCCGGAGATGCAGATCGTGGTGCTAACCGGCTTCGCCAGCATTAACACGGCGGTGGAAGCGATCAAGCTGGGCGCCCGCCAGTACCTCGCCAAACCGTCCAACACCGACGATATCGAAGCGGCCTTCAACCACGTGGCCGGCGCCACCGACGTCGAAGTCACCAACCGCACCACGTCCGTCAAGACGCTGGAGTGGGAGCACATCCATGCCGTGCTGGCCGAGACAGACTTCAACATCTCCGAAGCCGCCCGCCGCCTCGGCATGCACCGCCGCACGCTGGCGCGCAAGCTGGAAAAGCAGCGGATCAAATAGAGAAAGCACCCATGAAATATCGACACTACAAAGGCGGCATATACGAACTGGTATGCGAGGCCACGATGGAGGCCGACCATACGCCGCTGATCGTGTACCGCGCGGCCAACGGCTCGATCTGGTGCCGCCCTCGTGATGTATTTTTCGAGAAGATTGAAGTAGACGGAGTGATTGTCCAGCGCTTCACGCCGATCGAGTAATGGAAACCAGACAGTTGCTTACTCTTTGGAGGAGCTGTTATGGCATCGGTACACGCTTCGATGGGGTTGGCGTTTCAACAGTGGGCGCTGGGGCTGGTCGCCTGTATTGGTTACCGCGCGCACTTTGAGCGCAGCCACGGCGCACCGCTGAAGGATGGCGACTGCGAGCTGCGGTCCGAGGTTCAGATTGACAGACAGCGGCCCGATTTCGTCTTCACAGCCCGTTCCACAAGAACCCATCTCATCGCCGAATGTAAATGGACCAGCGCATCGCCGTTCGACAAATTTGTCCTCGCATTCAAATCGCTCGATAACATTACGAAAGGCGCGGCGCATCCACCGGACAAGGTCATCATCGTCGGTTCGAAATCGGCGAGGCTGGATGAGCAGGCCGTCGCCGAATATCTGGCAGCGCCGGAGTATGGCTACCAACGCGAGTGGCCATATCAGCCTTTAACAAGCGGGACGTCCGTGATGCGATATCACTCGCTCGTTCACGGCGACCTGACAATCGTCAATGTCATCGCCGGCACTGATGGCAAGACGGCAGTACAGGAGTGTGGTGTCGCCGCAGCGATTCTGCTGACTATCGCCGCCCCCAACGAACTTGCAGCGCCGCCAAATGAACTGGCCCTGCAACGACTGGCCTCGTCTTGCTTGGTGCCCCGCCTGCTGAAGCACCTTCACCTGCCTGATCTGGGGAAACGCTCGCTCGAACACACGCAGACCGTATCGGAGCTATGGGAGCCCGGTTTCGTGCTGGACCCCTGGTCTTATGTGTTGCAGGAGTATGTTGCGGCAGTCCGGCGCGATCGGCCGGTTTCGCAAAATCGCTGGGTAAGTTTGCTGCGAGAGGCGGTCAATGCCAAAGGGCGGCAGTGTGGCGTGTTTCAGCTTACGCCATCTAGCGACAGCAAAATGGCGAGCCTGATCTCGCCAATTCCGCTACGCTGCGGCACCTATCGCAATGTGCAAGTGGTACGCGAGCTGTCGATTGTCGTGCCATGGGCCAGGCCGGGCGAGGGCGAGCAGCTGCCGACCATCAGGATCATGCGCGGCCCAGCAGGCGCAGGAAAATCGACGCTGATTGAGTATCTGTACAACTCGCATGTCGAGCAATTGTGGCGCGCCGGCGGCGCCGGGCATCGGCTGGGGTTCCCGGTATTCATCGATCTCCAGCGCGACGCGGCCAAGCTGCGTACGCTGCCCGATAGCATAGACGATGAGCATGATGGCGCCTATATCGCTGTGATTGAGGAACTGATTGGCACAGGCGCCAACGAGCCCTCCTTATCTACATCCCGTTTGGCGGCGCTGTTCACGCGTTTTCGCATTTCCCTGTACGTCGACGGATACGATCAGCTGGCGCCTTCCGAGGCGGTGAACCTGACTTTGCTGGGCCGCTGGCTGAAGAAGATGGGTAGCGAATTCACCTACCTGTTACTGTCGTCGAGACCGGGCCATAATGAACTGATGGCCTTCGATTGGGAAGAGACATTTGGAAGGGGCTGCGTACCCGATCCCGCGTCCGTCCTGTCGCTTGCGCCACCCGATCTGCAGGATGTTCGGGATTATTGCCAGAGCTGGCTGGACATACTGAAGCAGCTGAAGAAGTACAAGGATTCGGAAGCGTTGAAGGCGTCCAGTTTCTTCGACTGGTTGAACAGGACCGGCGGCCAGGGTGCCTCGCAGGACGTCAGCGTGGAAGCCATACAATCCAACCCGCTGCTGCTGGCGATGGCATTGTCCATTTATATCCGCAGGCTGTCGGATGAGCGCACCGGTTACTCGCCCATCATTCGCACCAGGGCAGACTTGTTCGAGGCGCTCATCTCGGACGTGGCGCAGGCAAAGTACGACAGCCGCTTCGGCGATGATCATGGTGGCAGCGCTGTATTGCAGGATCTCGCATGGCGCGAACGATTTGAGCGCCTGTGCTTTGAGAGCCTGACGCGCGCTGGAAAAACGATTGGACGCATCGACCAGGAGTTGCTGGAGGAGGAAAACTTTGTCGATCAGCTTAAAGAGCTCCCTTTCGTGAGGGCGAGCACTGATCCTCTGAATGCCGAGCAGGGAATCGAGTTTGCGCATCCGACCTTCCATGAATACTTTGCTGCGCATTATCTGGCACAGTGTGATCTGACGCCGTTTGGCGCAAGGCTCGGCGAATTGGTGATCAGCTTCGGCCGTGATGCATTCAAGCTGCTGTTGGGCTGTCTCATTTCCCGCCCGGCTAGCCTTAAGCCTTTCTTCGAGCTGCTAGATCGGGACGTCAGCATTCAGCAATATCTCTACGACGCAGGGTATGTCGATATCTGTTTAGACGAGCTGCGCCTTGTCGATTTACTTGTGCGTGACAGTGCACGGGCGCATCGTTGCGTCAGCAAGCTGGTAGCGCACAAATACTATGGCTCGCGCGATGATCTTGAACTGGGCATTAACTGCCTGATTGAATTGTATGAACGGCTTGGTAAAGACAGCGACCCGCTCAGTCATTGGTATAAATTGTTTTGCGTCGATCACATCGAGAACCGCGTTTTGCGGGTGAACCGGCAGGACTTGGTCGCATGGGTAGAGGAAAACCAGCTTCGCCTGACGTCAGGCCTCAGCATTTATGCAGCCGGCGCAGGCATGGACGGCACTGTGCGAGAACCGGTATGGGCGAGTGAAAGCATGTTCATTCTGCGCTGCGCACATTACTGGGGGCATGTCGGTAACCGGAAGTTAAGTGAACAAGTCCTCTCTGCTGCCGATGATATGAAACAGAGCCGCAGGGCAGCGCTGGATGCTTACGACCGGGCGATTGTGTATCGGGCAGTTTCGATTGCACTGGGTTTGCGCGAGAACCTCGGCGTCGAGATCCTTCAAGCGCTCGATGTCGAACAGCGTTTTCCGGACTGGTTCAGGCACTGGCTTGTCGCCGACCACGCCAGCTTGTTGACCTTTGAGCGCTTCGTAGGTCCCGTGCAGGCGCTTGGCGATACAGCGCATCAGTATCTTTGCCGCGCGGACATCAGGCTTTGGGAGGCGCTGCATGCATCCCACCGCGAGGCCCTGTTGGCCGCCATGAACGGCGCCAATGCCGACAAGGAAGTTGCGGACCGGCTGTGGGATTTGGCCAAAAGCGAAAAGTTCAGAGGCCTGCTTGGCGAGGGTCTGTTGCGCTACTTCATCCTCGGCGCGGGTGTCGAGCAGCGTCTGGAGTTGATACTCGAAGCGCGCCATCGTGCGGTGCGTTCGGCGGCCGAAGTGCGAGGCCTGGTAAAAGAGAAGCTGGCCAGGCTGGAACGGCAATACGGAATGCGTTATGAGCTGGGGACGGAAGATGTCTTGAAGAGCACCGAAGCGTTCCGCAGTGTCCTTGAGGCCAGAGAGAGGGTGCGCGTCTGAACGGCAGTTAACGCCGTTCCTCGCGCTGGCGAAGTTCTTCCATGTAGTTGTAGATCGTGAAGCGCGAAACTTGAAGCGCAACTGCTGCGCGCTGCACGCCGCCTTTGACGATGAACAGGCCGCGCCGCTGCATTTCGCGCACGGCCTGGATCTTCTGCTCGCGCTTCATTTCTCCCGGCGGCACGGCGTTGCCGATAATTTCATGCATCAGCGTATCCAGTTGCTGCGCGCCTGGCGGCGTAGCTGGTGCCGAGGGCACCGCGACGGCTTGCTGCAATGGCGCCAGCATTTGTGTCAGCCAGGCGTGGGTGGCCTGAAACGCTGACATGTCCGCGTTCAGGCATAACGTAGCGAAGGGCATGCCGTCGGCGTCGCGGAAGATCGCGGAAGCCGATTTCAGTTTGCGCCCCGATGCCGTCACGGTCTCGTAGTCGTCCACAATGCTGTGTACCGCCCCCTCGGACGACACCACGCGCGTGGCTGCTGCAAAGCCGCGGTCTTCGCGCGGACCTTCCAGCACAGAGCTGCCGATTCCGCGGCCCGAGATGTGGCCGTTGGCGATGGCGATCACCGAGTTGGCAGGGCGGCTGACGTCATGCAGCACCACCTCAAGATGCGGCCCGGCCATCGCGGCCAGCATGGGCACAACCTGGTGCAGGGCACTAATGACGGCTTCGCGTTCGATCTGGATTTTTGTTTTCATTGGATTCAACAAAATGTTTAAGAATTCTAACAGGAAGGCTTGCTTCAACAAATTGTTTACTCATTCGATGCAAGCTTGCCTATAATCGACCGCGACTGGAGGAGACAATATGAAACGCAGGCACTACAAGAAGATGCTCGGCGCCATGGCGCTCGCACTGCCAGGCGTCGCGGGCGCGGCGCCGCTGGAGTATTACAACGAGGGCAATCCGCCAACGCGCCCGTTCACGCTGGCGGTGCGGGCCGGCGATTACATCCATTTGTCCGGCCAGATGGGCACGGACGACAAGGGACTTGTGCCCGGCGGCTTCGAAGCCCAGTCGCGCAAGGCGATGGACAATATCGCCGCCGTGTTGAAGGGCATGAATCTCTCCATGGACGATGTCGTCAAGTGCACGGTCATGATGGCGGATATGAGCAAGTGGGGCGATTTCAATAAGATCTATGTGGGCTACTTCAAGCCGGGACGCCTGCCGGCGCGCAGCGCGTTTGGCGTGAACGCGCTGGCCCTGGGCGGTGAACTGGAAATTGAATGCCTGGCTTACGCACCGGCAGCAGAGAAGGGCAAGCGTTGAGTAGCCGCCGTCAATTCCTGCAGCAGGCGGGCATGCTGGGACTCGGTGCATCGGCCGCGACGCTTGGCGGGCTCGCACCTGCACTGGCACAGCCTGCGGACGCACGCGATTCACGGGCACGCCGTCCGCTCATCATCGATGCGCTGGGCGGCATCGAGAATCCCAACCGTCCGCAGGCGGAGCGCGATGACCCGAACGTGATCGGCATCGATGCGCGCTCGCTGGCTGATGCGCGTGCTTCGGGGCTGAGCGCCTTCAACATGACCATTGGCTTCGTGTTCGGTAAGGATGATCCGTACGCGCAAAGCGTGCGTGAAGTCGCGGCCTGGAACGCCTTTGTGAACCAGCACGCGGAAGCGCTGCTGCCTGTGCTGCGCGCGGCCGACATCCGCCGGGCGCACGAGCAAGGCCGCGCCGGCGTAATCCTTGGCTTCCAGAATGCGGCCATGATGGGCAGCGATATGGGCCGCGTGGACACGTTCGCCAAATCGGGCGTGCGCGTGATCCAGCTGACCTACAACGGCCCCAATCAATTCGGTGACGGCTCCATGGTGCCGGACAATCGCGGCCTGACACCGCTTGGACGAGATCTCGTGCAGGCGCTGAACCGTAACCGTGTGCTGGTGGATCTGAGCCACAGCGGTGAACGCATCTGCCTCGACGCGGCGGCTGCGTCCAGCCAGCCGATCGCCATCACGCATACCGGCTGCCGCGCGCTGGCCGATCTGCCGCGCAATAAGAGTGATCGCGAACTGCGGCTGGTGGCGGAGAAGGGCGGCTTTGTCGGCATTTACTTCATGCCTTTCCTGGCCATTGGCCGCCAGCCGATGGCTGCGGATCTGGTGGCGCATATCGAGCATGCGATCAAAGTCTGCGGCGAGGACCATGTCGGCATCGGCACGGACGGCAGCGTGTGTGCGATCGACGATATGCCGGCCTATATGCAGGCGCTGGAACAGGAGGTGCAGCAGCGCCGCGCCGCGGGGATTTCCGCACCGGGCGAACGAGGTGATATCGTGCCCTTCCTGCCGGATCTGCAAGGGCCGGACAAATTCCACAAGCTGGCCGACCTGCTCGCGCAGCGCGGTCACAGCGCAAGCCGCATTGACAAGATACTGGGTCTGAATTTCCTGCGTGTTGCCAACGAGGTCTGGGGATGAGAAGAACAATTTGGGCGGCAGCAGCAATGCTGTGTGCCGCAACGGCCGCGCACGCGGCAGACAAGCAAGTGATTTACCGCGGCGTCACGCTGATCGACGGTACCACCGCCGCGCCACGCGCAAATATGGCGATCGTGGTTGAAGGGGAGCGCATCAAGTCCATTATGCCTGTGGCTGAAGTCAAGCCAGCGGGCGATGCACAAGTCCACGATATGCAGGGCATGTACGCCATGCCGGGCCTGATCGATTCGCATGTGCACTACGCCACCGATCCGGACCGGCCGTATGCCGAGGCGGAGCTGAAGCGCGATATCTATGGCGGCGTGACCGGCGTACGCGATATGGCGGGCGATGCGCGCGAGCTGGCGTCGCTGTCGCGTGCCGCGCTGCTGAACGACATTTCATCGCCGGACATCTTTTACGCCTCGCTGGTCGCAGGCCCCAGCTTCTTCAAGGACCCGCGTACGGTGGCTGCGGCACGTGGCATGGTGCCGGGCCAGGTGCCCTGGCTATACTCGGTGGACGAGCACACCGACATTCCGCTGGCGGTGGCGCAAGCGCGCGGCACCGGCGCTACAGGCCTGAAAATCTACGCCAATCTGCCGGGACCACTGGTGAGGAAGCTGATCGCAGAAGCCAGACGCCAGCACTTCCCTGTGTGGACGCACCAGCAGGTCTATCCCGCATCGCCATACGATTCGCTGGGCGCGACCGCGGTGTCCCACGTATGCATGATCGCGCGTTATGTGCGCCAGTCGGACAAGGCGCAATACGGCCACGATGGCGAGCCGTCCTACGAAGGCCTGACTGCGGCCGATCCCGGCATCAGCAAATACATCACGGCGCTTGCAAAATCAGGCTCGCTGCTCGATGCGACGCTCAGCGTCTACACGCGCAAGGGGCCGCACTGTCAAATCGAACTGGCGGGCGACATCACGCGCGCCGCGCATCGGGCTGGCGTGAAAATCATTGCAGGAACGGACACCGACGGCGAGCGCGACGATCCCTATCCGGTGATCGACCGCGAGCTGGAAAGACTGGTGCAGTATGGCGGCCTGACGCCGAACGAAGCCATCATCGCGGCCACCGCCAATGCGGCGCAAGCCCTAGGCAAGCAAGCCGAATTCGGCACGCTGGAAGCGGGCAAGTTGGCGAACATGGTGTTCCTGAAGCAGGACCCACTGCAGAACATCGCCAATGTGCGCAGCGTGGCGCTGACCGTCAAGCGCGGCAAGCCCTACGCGCGTGAAGACTATCAATTCGCACCGCTGCCGCCGCAGAAAGAGTAGGGCGTCAGAGCTCCAGCACGACGCGCCCCGGCTGTGCCCAGGAAACGCATGTGCACATGCCGGTGGTGCGCATCTGCGGTGTCAGGCAAACATCGCGGTGAAGAGGTTGCCCTTCCTGCACCTGTGCGTAGCAGTTGCCGCATTCGCCGCGCTTGCAGTCATAGGAAACGAAGACGTCAGCCGCGATAAGTGCATCGAGAATGGAAGTTCCCGGCGCAACTTGCACCGTCATCTGTGACAGGGATAGTTCGACCGTCAGTGGTTCATCGTCTGGTTGGGTGCGCGCGCCGAAGCTTTCGAAGTGCCGTGCATCGCCCGGCCAGCCCTGGCGTTCAGCCGCTTCGCCCAAGCCTTGCAGCACTGCCGCTGGGCCGCAAGCATAGAAGCTGTCCCCAGTGTTGTAGGCGCCAATCAGTTGGGCCAGGTCGAGTCGTCCTGAGGTTCGGGACAAGTGAGGGACGACCGTAGCGTGCCGGATGGCGCGCAGTTCATGCAGCAGCACCAGCCGCTCCTCGCTCTTCGCCAGATAATGCAACTCGAACGGCTTCCCGAGTTGGCTCAGCGCGTGGGCCATGGAGATCATTGGCGTAATGCCGATACCGCCCGCAATCAGCAAGACCCGTCCGCGGGGCGCAGCTAATGGGAAGCTGTTGAAAGGTCCGCTTACTTCCATTTCGCTGCCCTGAGCAATTTCTTCATGCAGATAAACTGAGCCACCCTTGCCGTTTTCCTCGCGCTGTACAGCGATGCGATAGGCATCGGATTGGCCCGGCTGGCCAATCAATGAATAGTGCCGTTCGAAAGCGCTGCCGTCGGCACTGGAGAATTGCAGGACAATGTGCGCTCCGGCGTCCCAGTGCTGGAGTGCTTCGCCATCAGCGCGGCGCAGCTGAAATTCCTTGATGGCCGCACCGTGGCGGACGATATCGGTGACGAGATATTTCATGGTCAGGCCTGTACGGGTGGATTGAAAGGGGACGCGTCCAGGTACTCCCACGCCAGCTGCTGCGGCGTGTCGCGAAGAATCCATTGCTCCACCTTGAATTCCCAGAACCGCCCCGTGCCGCCGGTTTCGTTGGCCGGATCGTTCTGATCCCACTGCACGGAAACCGTGCCGGTAAGCTGCAGCAGCTGGCCGTGTTCGAAATCGGGAATGCACAGTCCCGCACGCGGATCGATTTTGAAGTTGCCGAAGGTGTTGAAAAGGCTGTTGCCGGCGTAATCGGGAATGCGCAGCGTGGTTTCGTTCAATTGCCTGATGAAGCCCGGTGCGCCACCGCGATGCGATGCATCCGCCCCGGCTTCGGCGTGCCGGCTGGCGACAAAGATGGTGTCGGCATTGCGAATGATGCTTTCCACAGTGCCGCGCAGGACATTGCCATGCGCCGAAGGCACCGGCAAGCGAGGATCGCCCATTTGGCGCAGCTGGCGGCGCTGGATGTATTTCGGGCAGTTCGGATAGGCTTCCGCGATCACGACTTCCGCGCCGTGCGCATCGAGCCGCTGTACGCGGCCGTTGACGCGGTAGCGGCGGCGTGAACCGAGTTCGATGAACAGCATGCCTACATCGCTGTGCTTTGCGATGTTGTCCCACAGCGGATCGGCGAGGTCACGCTCTCTTTCCGGCACGTCGATCGCGATGGTGCTGCCGGTATCGGTATGCAGGAAGCCGGGCTTTCCAAACACCAGGGACGCCCATACGGCGCCGGCTGGGTCGACGCTACTGAAAACGGCCATGAACTGCTTGGCGATAAACGGCCGGGCTCCGGCGATCACGGTATTTGTCAGCACGGCGATGTTACGGTCCGCGATCGCCGCTTCGCCCGCGCTTTCCTGCACTGCACGTTCGCCCGCGTGGAAATTGCTATTGTCAGACATTGCATTCTCCTGGTGATGATTGCTGTAGTCTGCATTTTGCGAAATAATGCGGCGAACAAGAATACGCGCTCAACGCAAATCAGCATTTCGCACGGAGAAATAAATGGATCAGATCCACCTGATGAACGTATTTGCCGCCGTCGGCGACGAGGAGAGCTTCGCGGCTGCCGCGCGCCGGCTGGATTTATCCCCTGCCGCTGTCACGCGCGCCATTTCGAGCCTGGAAGAACAACTGGGCGTGAAGCTGCTACTGCGGACCACGCGCAATGTGCGGCTGACCGAAGCAGGCCGCCGCTACCTGGATGACACGCGCAACATCCTGGCCAGTATCGCGGAAGCGAATGAGGCGGCGGCGGGCGTGAATTCGGCGCCCAAGGGCAATCTGTCCGTCACTTCCTCAGTGCTGTTCGGGAAGTCATTCATCATGCCTTGCATTCTGGGTTTTCTGAAGGACTACCCTGAGGTGGAAGTATCGGCCTACTTTCTCGACCGAATTGTGAACCTGGTCGATGAGGGAATCGATGTTGCCGTGCGCATTGGCCATCTGCCGGATTCCAGTCTGAAGGCGTTGAAAGTAGGGCAGGTGCGGCGCGTGCTGTGCGCTTCGCCCGAGTACCTGGCGAAGAACGGCGTACCGCAGCATCCGGCGGATCTGCTGCGCCATACCATCATCGCCGCCAGTGGCATATCGCCGCGGGTGGAATGGAAATTCGGCGCGGTGGACGATCCGACCATGGTGCGCATGAAGCCGCGTCTGACGGTGACCAGCAATGATGCGGCGATCGATGCGGTACTGGCTGGCCTGGGTATCTGCCGATTGCTGTCCTACCAGATTGCGGATGACGTGGCCGCCGGGCGCCTTCAAATTGTGCTGGCCGATTACGAGGAGGCGGTGTGGCCCGTCCACGTTTTGCATCGCGAAAGCAAATATGGTTCGTCGAAAGTGCGCAATTTTATCGACCGGCTGGTGGCTGACCTGCGCGCGCATGCCCATCTGAATTAGGCGCTGATTTCGCTGAGCGAAATAATGAATTGAGTTTTGCATAGTTTTTCTCCGGCTGGTCAATAAATAGAATGGCTTCCATCCGCTGCAGCTTGCGGTGAAAGACCTGACCAACCCTGACCAGCAACCAATTGGAGAAAACCATGAAAGCAGCCATCATCATCCTGTCCGATCCCAAAGCCGGCGAAGAAGCACTGGGCCGTATGTTCAACGGCCTGGCAGCCGCCTATGACTTCAAGCAGAAAGGCACCGAAGTCGGTATCTACTTCCAGGGCACCGGCACGCGCTGGCCAGGTGTGCTGGCCAATTCCGCCCACCCAATCCACGCGCTTTACAAAGCCGTCGAAGACAAAGTGGTTGGCGTTTCCTGCGGCTGCGCCGACGTGTTTGGCGCCCGTGAAGAAGTGGAGCAGGCGGGCTTCGATCTGATCACCGACAACAGCGTACCCGGTACCTCCGGCCTGCCAAGCATCGCGCAGATCTCGGCGGACGGCTACACCGTATTTTCGTTCTGATACCCCTGACCAGGAGAACCTGATGAAAGCCCTTGCAGCAGCAGCTCTCGCGCTGGCCGGCGCCGCGCACGCAGCCCCCGTAGCCTATCGTACGGTCAAGGTAGACGACGTCACCATCGCTTACCGCGAAGCCGGTGATGCCAGCAAGCCCACGGTTCTCCTGCTCCACGGCGTACCAAGTTCCTCACGCATGTACGAGGGCCTGTTGCGCAAGCTGGGCGACGAGTACCACCTCGTCGCCCCCGACTATCCCGGCTTCGGCAACAGCGATGCGCCGGACCCGGACACTTTCGCCTATACCTTCGATAACCTGGCAAAGCTCATGCAGAAATTCACCGACGCAGTGGGTGCGCGCCGCTATGTGCTGCTCATGCAGGATTACGGCGCACCGGTTGGCATGCGCATGGCGATGGCGCGCCCTGACGCTGTGCAGGCGCTGGTTTTCCAGAACGGGAACGTCTATGAAGAAGGTCTCGGTACCATGTGGGCCAAGCGCAAGCCGTTCTGGGCGGACCGCGCGGCCCATGAGAAGGAAGTGATCGCTGCGCACCAATCGGTCGCCGTCACACGCGGACGCCACATCGGCACCGATCCCGACGTGGAAGCCTACAACCCCGATTTGTGGATGGACGAATGGGCGTATCTGAATCGCCCCGGCCAGGTGCGCATTCAGGCCGACCTGATTTACGACTACCAGCATAATCTGGCGGCGTATCCGCAGTGGCAAGCCTGGCTGCGTCAGCGGCAGCTGCCGACGCTGGTGGTGTGGGGCAAGTACGATCCTGCGTTCATCGAGCCCGGTGCCCACGCCTTCCGCCGCGATAACCCGAACGCGGAAGTGCACATACTCGATGGCGGGCACTTTGTCATGGATACGAAACTGGACGAGACCAGCGGCATCACGCGCGCATTTCTGCGCAAGCAATTGTTAACAGGTTTTGTGGACAAGTCTGTTAACAAGGCCGGCCACTGAGATCCAAGCCTTTGATTTGAAAAAAGAAAACGGCGGTGCACATTTGCTGTGCACCGCCGTTTCAGCGAATGAATTTAGATCGAATTCAGCGCTGCGTTCAGGGTTGCGCTTGGACGCATCACGGCTTCGGTCTTGGCTGGATCAGGGTAGTAGTAACCGCCGATGTCCATTTCCTTGCCCTGTACCGAGTTCAGTTCGTCGACGATCTTGGTCTCGTTTTCGGACAGCGTCTTCGCCAGTGGCGTGAACTTCGCCTTCAGTTCAGCATCTTCGTTCTGAGCTGCCAGGGCTTGTGCCCAGTACAGCGCCAGGTAGAAGTGGGAACCGCGGTTATCCAGTTCACCGGTGCGGGTCGATGGGGACTTGTTATTGTCCAGCAGCTTGCCGGTCGCTTCGTCCAGGGTCTTGGCCAGCACTTTGGCTTTCTCGTTGCCGAACTTCAGGCCCAGGTCTTCCAGCGACACCGCCATCGCCAGGAACTCGCCCAGCGAATCCCAGCGCAGGTGGTTTTCTTCGACCAGCTGCTTTACGTGCTTAGGAGCCGAACCGCCGGCGCCGGTTTCGTACATGCCGCCGCCGGCCATCAGTGGAACGATGGACAGCATCTTGGCCGAGGTGCCCAGTTCCAGAATCGGGAACAGGTCGGTCAGGTAGTCGCGCAGGATGTTGCCGGTCACCGAGATGGTGTCCAGGCCGCGCGATACGCGCTCCAGGGTGTAGCGCATTGCACGCACCTGCGACATGATCTGGATATCCAGGCCGCTGGTGTCGTGATCCTTCAGGTACACCTGCACCTTCTTGATCACTTCGTTTTCGTGTGGACGGTATGGGTCCAGCCAGAACACGGCAGGCATGCCGGAATTGCGGGCGCGGGTCACGGCCAGCTTCACCCAGTCACGGATCGGCGCGTCCTTGACCTGGCACATACGCCAGATATCGCCTTCTTCCACGTTCTGGGTCAGCAGCACTTCGCCGGTGGCCAGGTCGGTGATGTTGGCAACGCCGGCTTCCGGTACTTCGAAAGTCTTGTCGTGCGAACCGTATTCCTCGGCTTGCTGCGCCATCAGGCCCACGTTAGGCACGGTGCCCATAGTGGTCGGGTCGAAGTTGCCGTGCCATTTGCAGAAGTTGATCATCTCCTGGTAGATACGGGCGAAGGTCGATTCAGGCATGACGGCCTTGACATCCTTCGGACGGCCATCGGCGCCCCACATCTTGCCGCCGATACGGATCATGGCAGGCATGGAAGCGTCAACGATGATGTCGTTAGGCGAATGGAAGTTGGTGATGCCTTTGGCCGAATCGACCATGGCCAGTTCCGGACGGTTGGCGTGGCATGCGTGCAGGTCCTTCAGGATCTCTTCCTTCTGCGACGCTGGCAGGGTCTCGATCTTTTCGTACAGATTGACCATACCGTTGTTCACGTTCACGCCCAGTTCCTCGAAGGTCTTGGCGTGCTTGGCGAATGCCTCCTTGTAGAAGATGCGCACGCAGTGGCCGAACACGATCGGGTGCGACACCTTCATCATGGTCGCCTTCACGTGCAGCGAGAACATCACGCCGGTCTTGTAGGCGTCGTCGATCTGCTTTTCGTAGAACTCCAGCAGGGCCTTCTTGGACATGAACATGGAGTCGATGATTTCGCCGGCCTGCAGCGCGACCTTCGGCTTCAGCACGATGGTCTTGCCGGAAGCGGTCAGCAGTTCCATCTTCACTTCACGGGCTTTGTCCAGGGTCATGGACTTTTCGCCGTGGTAGAAGTCGCCGTGGTGCATGTGCGAAACGTGGGTGCGCGAAGCCTGGCTCCATTCGCCCATCGAGTGCGGGTGCTTGCGTGCGTATTCCTTCACCGCCTTTGGCGCGCGGCGGTCGGAGTTACCTTCGCGCAGGACCGGATTCACGGCGGAGCCGATGCACTTGCCGTAGCGTGCCTTCAGGGCCTTTTCTTCGTCGGTCTTCGGATTCTCAGGATAGTCCGGCAGCTTGTAGCCGCGGCCTTGCAGTTCGAGCACGGCCGCCTTCAGCTGGGCCACGGAGGCGCTGATGTTCGGCAGCTTGATGATGTTGGCTTCCGGACGCAGGGTCAGAGCGCCCAGTGCGGCCAGATTGTTCGGTACTTTTTGTTCGTCGGTCAGGTATTCCGAGAACTCGCCCAGAACACGCGCTGCGACCGAGATATCGCTGGAAACGACATCAACGCCAGCCGGCGCCGTGAACTTCTTGATGATGGGGAGCAGGGAATAGGTTGCCAGCAGCGGCGCCTCGTCAGTCAGGGTATAGATGATTTTTGGATTTTCTGCTGCCATGTTGATTCCCTCGTATGCGATCAGATGTGAGTTCCGCGAGTGAGGCGTGGGCCGCCTTCCTCGTACAAGGCCTATATTTTACTCAATCTGGAATCTTTCGCATGACGAAATCTTTTTCCGCGTCATGCAATAGACTTGAAAGCCGCGAGGAAGCCGCAAAAATGTGATTATTTTCACAATTCTGGGTCGGATCCGTCATTTGGAGACTCGGTTGCGCGGCGCTGGCTCGGCGCGTTGATTCCTGTCAGGACGTACCGCAAATTGCAGGCGCTTCGGTATTTGCCGAAGCGCCTTGATCGGGTGCAAAGAATCTGCTTGGGCGTCCGAATGACAGACCTGCCCCGAATTACGCCCCCGAATTAAAGGAAGCCGAGGGTGCGGGCGGAGGCGTTGTAGTTGGCCAGGTTAGGCAGCAGGGTGAGCAGGTTGCTGTCGCTGATGCCGAGCCAGCGGCCGAGCGTGGCGGCGTATTGGTCGACCGATGTCGTCGGCAGCAGGCGGCCCTGGCCGACGTCGTCGGGGCCGTTGTTGGCGACAATGGGCGCCGTGCCGTAGAAGCGCTGGCCCTGGACGGCGCCGCCCAGCACGAAGTGCATGCTGCCCCAGCCATGGTCGGAGCCGTCGGTGTTCACGGTCAGCGTACGGCCGAAGTCGGAGGCAGTGAAGGCTGTGACTTTGTCCGCCACGCCCAGTTCCTGCGTCGCCGCGTAGAACGAAGACATGGCATTCGCCACTGTCGCCAGCAAGCCCGGATGCACGGTGCTCAGGCCATCGTGGTTGTCGAAGCCGCCCAGCGAGACGAAGAAGACCTGCCGCCTGGCGCCCAGCGAACTGCCGACGGAGATCATGCGCGCCACCATTTTCAGCTGGTCCGCCAGGCTGTTCCCAGCCGGGAAAGGCGTGTTGATCGCAGGACCACCGGCCAGAGCGCCGCTGAGCACCGTGTTGGCGTCGATGGCGCGCTTGGCGACGCGCGTGTATTCCTGCTCCATCAAGTGCGTGCGCTGCTGGGTGACCAGGGCTTGCAAGGCGGCGCTGGCGGCGGTCGATCCGAACAGCGGCTTTTGCAAGCCCGCAAAGGCGACCGAACCGTTGGGCGTGACCTGGTACTGCACCGCCGAACGTCCCGACAAATACACCGCATTGCCGGACACGTTCACGCAAGTAAAGGTGGCGTTGCCATTGCCGGACTCGAACAAATCGCCCATGCGTCCGCCCCAGCCGGACGTGGCGCCTTCCGGTGCGGAGGACTGCCATACGGATTGCTGGTCGTTGTGCGAGAACAGTTTGGGCGGCAGCGGCACGGCGTTGCTCAGATATTGCTGTTTGGTGGTTGGCTGGATCAGCGTACCCACATTCAGCAGCACGCCCATCTTGCCCGCGTTGAAGAGCGGCAGCAGAGGGGCCAGTTCAGGCGCCAGCGCGTATTGCCGGGCGATACCGCTGGAGTCCACCGGCGCAGTGACGGGCAGCAGCGCGGTGGGCGCCAGCGCGTCGCGGCCATACGCCAG
This sequence comes from Pseudoduganella sp. RAF19, assembly GCF_052114165.1. NCBI lineage: Bacteria > Pseudomonadati > Pseudomonadota > Betaproteobacteria > Burkholderiales > Oxalobacteraceae > Pseudoduganella > Pseudoduganella sp. RAF19. The sequence goes on from NZ_JBFREF010000001.1 coordinate 443,375, forward strand.
CTTGGGACGCAGATTGAAGTAGGCGTTGTAGTTGGCCGCGTCGTAGGGCACCAGCGTGTTGGCGTAGTCGTTGCCGCCGTAAAGGAAGACGCAGACGATGGCCTTGTAATCGGTGGCCGTTGCGGCCGAGGCTTCGGCCATGGCGGCCAGGTTCAGCGCCCACGGCGTTGCCACGCCGGCGACGGAGAGTGCAGAAGCGCGCTTCAGGAAGGCGCGGCGTGATGCGTTCATGCTGCGGTTCATGGCGGCTCCTTACTTGAGAACGACAAAGTTCGGTGCGGCCATGACCAGGGTCAGGGCGGCAGCGATGCGGTTGCGGCGGGCGTTGTCCGTCCCTTTGGGCATGGCGTTCAGGGCGCCGGCGACCAGGGCTTGCGTTTCCGCGTCCAGCTGGCCGGCGGCTAGCACCGTGTTGATTTCGGCCAGCAGAGCGGCGCCATTGTCGGCCAGCGGCGCCAGCGTGCTGTAATCGGCCTTCACGTCGCCGATGCCGGAGTAGACGGCGCGCTGCATATAGTTCACATAGCCGACAGTCGAGGATTCGTTCGACAGCTGGAATTCCGGCGCCACTAATCCTGCCGTGGCCAGCGCGCTGTTGGGCGGCACATAACCGGGGCGGAAGAAGTTGAACACGGACGGTGAACGCAGCGGACTTTGTCCCAGCCTGGTCGCGGGATCCGAGGTATTGCCGATCGCCCAGGCATCGGAGGCCGACGTGGCGTTGTAAGCCCGCGCCCAAGCCAGGAAGCGCAGCATGGGTTCGCGCAGTTTGCCGAAACTGGCGGAGGCAGCGCTGGACTGGCGCGCTTCGGGGTCCAGCAACAGGGCGCGGATCACGGCGCGCAGATTGCCTTTCACGTTGTTGCCGTCGTTGTTGAACACGGCGGCGATGCGCGAGACGAAGTCCGGGCTCGGATTGCTCGTCACCAGATGCTGTATCAACTGGCGGCTGATGAAGGGGGCGACGTTGGGCTGGGCGAAGATCACGTCCAGCGCTGCGGAGAGTTAGTCCGCGCCGCTCATGCCGGCGGACAGGGTACGGCCAAGCAGGGATGCGGTGCCCGTTTCGTGACGGGATGGGTATTGGGTCATCGGCCGGCGCACGAAGTCCGGTGTGTTCTTGTCGCCGCCGGCGAGGTCGAAGTCCCAGCCTGTCATCACGCGCGCCAGACCGCTGACGTCGTCCTGCGTATAGGTGTAGACCTGCTTGCCGTTGACCAGCTTGGGCGTGCCGTCCTGATTGAGCTGCACCAGGCCGATGGTGAAGAGCTGCATCAGTTCGCGGGCGTAGTTCTCGTCGGGATGCGAGCCGGTGACGGCATTCGCTTTCTGGTTGCCGCGGAAGGTCAGGTACTGGCCCATGGCGACGCTGGTCGATACCTGGCCCAGCAAAGTGCGGTAGTTGCCGAAAGCGCTCGCTTCCAGCAGATCGAGATAGGCCGCCGCCGAGAAGGCTTTCCAGCCGGAGCCCGTCAGGCTGTCGATCGACACGACCAGGATTTCCGACAGTGCCAGCGTAACGCGCTGGCGCAAGGTATCCGGCGCGGCAATCAACTTGCGCCAGACGGCCGCGTCGAAGCCTTGCTCGGAATTTTTGTAGGTGAGGGCATTGAAGCCTTTGGCCACCAGCCAGTCCCAGCGCGTTCCGCTGGACGGCATGGCGAACTGGGCATCGAGCCAGCCGCCGTAGCCGAGGGACTTGACCTCGGCAATCAGCGCCCGGCTGGCGCCCATCGACGCCTGCGCAAGGAAGCGGGCGGCATCGTTATCGGAAATCGCGGCAGAAGAAGTCATGGCGGGGTCCTGTCTGTCCTTGCTATTAGGAAAGAGTAATCCAACCGTGTGGGCTCAGCAGCGGGATTTGTAAGAGACTGTAATTCTGTTGCGTTCCTGCAGTGCTGCTGAGCGGACAAGGACGTCTGCGGCGTTACAATTTGTTGCATCTTCCAACAATTGAAATGGCGCGCACGCTTGAGTTTTACCTGTTGAATGAGGGAAACTCTTACGTGTTTCACATTGGGAAGGAGTAGAGATGCAAATCCAGCGCGTACCGTCCTTATTGCAGGGCGTCGCTGATGTCCGCAATTGGATTGTAGAGCACATCCCGCTGTCGTCGTCGATGGTTGGTTATGATTTATTTTTGAAAATCGGTAATGATTTTGTTTCCGGCAAGCCACTGGAACTGGAGGTGGTGTTCCAGGAAATGCCACATTCGGAAGCGGAGCTGCGCTCGCATATTGCGGCGATGGTGGATTCGGGCCTGCTGGTTGCGCAGACTGGCGCGGACGGGGGCTCGGTGCGGCTCATGCCCACGCAGCGCTTTGTCGAATTACTGAAGCAGTACCAGTCCAAATTCGAAAGCCACTTCATCCTGCGCAAGGATCTGCGGTCGCAACAGCTGTTGGCCATGGCGCCGGATGCGCGCCTGCAGCACCTGGTCGAAACCTTGTACGACCATTTCTACGATATCGGCTGGCTGTATCTGCACAATTTTGGCGGGATCTGCTTCCTGATGTCGTCGCTGGTGAAACGCGTGACGACGGCTTACGGTTTCAATGCGCGCATCGAATCCTGCCATGTGGAGATAATCCGTGGCGAGCACAGTTTCAATCTGGGCAGCCCGGGCTATGCGGCGCCGGGCCAGATCGAAGGCCATGCGGTCTGCGTAGTTGACGATTCCGTGCTGATCGATTTCGGCCTGGGCAATGTGCGGCGCGGCTTCCGGCGCGATTTTTATTGGGCCTTGGCTTGTTCTTATGAACCGCACGACACCGTGATGGCGGAGATGCAGTTGCCGCAAGGTGAAACGGTCACCTGGATGAACGACTGGCAGACACCGGATGGCCCGGCGGAATTGGCGAAATACGAAGCGCTGGTGGAAGAGCTGTTCGCCCTTTACGTGGACAAATTCGGCTGAAGACCGGTCAGGCGGCATCCTGGCGGGGGACGTGGACGATGGAGATGTCGAAGTGATAGGACATCGCCGAGACCGCGCCCATCGCATCCCCTTCGCAAATGCGATCCACCACGGCCTGGTGGGCATCGATCACGCGGGTCAGATCGGCTTCGCTGCGGCGGTCGTCGAAGTGGATGCGGGAAGAGGCTTCCACTGGCGTGCGCAAGGCCGCCAGCAGGATGCTGTTCAGCGGGTTGCCGCTGGCTTCTGCAATGACGCTATGGATGGCGGTGTCGCAGGCCACGCGGCGGGCGTGGTCGGAGCCGGCCGCGCGCATCTGCGCGACCAGCTCGCGCAAGGTCTGGCGCTGTTCCGGCGTCGCATAGCGCGCCGCCAGTTGCGCAGTTTGCAGCTCGATGGCGCGGCGCGTTTCAATGACGTGGGCGATGCTGACTTGCGCCGTGTTGAGCGCGTAATCGAACACCTGCGCCAGCACGAAAGGATCGATGGCGCGCAGACGCGGACGGCGTCCGCCTTCAATTTCAAGGATGCCCAGTGCCGCCAGGCTGCGATAGGCTTCGCGTACGCTGCCGCGGCTGACCTTCAGATCCAGGCCGATCTTGACTTCGCTGGGCACCGTGTCGCCCGGACGCAGATGTTCGCTTTGCACCAGCGCGAGCAGGTGGCGCGCTACCTGCGCCGACAGTGTGGGGCGTTCGAGCGGAGAGATGGTGGCAGTGGTATCCATGCTTGAAGCCTAACCGCTCGATTGAGACCTGTCAAACAGGCTTGCTGCCATAGACGCGCTTGATGCGGCGCGACAGTGTCCAGAAGAAGAAACCCGTCAGCATATTAATCATCGCGATGGCGGTCATGGCTGTGCGCAAGCCGCCGACACCGCCGTCCGCTGTGCCCAGTAGGTCGCTCAGCGCGCCCACCAGCATTGGCCCCATGCCTTGTCCGATGATCACGCCCGCCACGCCGATGATGGCGACTGCGGTAGCGCGGGCTTGCGGCGCAACCAGGTCCTGCACGGTGCCGAAGACCGGTCCCGCCAGCGTGCCCGCCACCAGGAAGGTGATGAAGAGCAGCGCCATTGCTACCCATGGGTCAGGCACATGGAAGCTGGCGATCAGCGGCACCAGCACACCCCAGCTGACCCAGGCCGAATAGTTGGCGCCATGCGCGCGGGACTTCTTCGCCAGCCGCACGCTGATCTGTCCTCCCGCCAGCGCGCCAATGCCGCTCGCAAGGCCAATGCACAAGCCCAGCCCCAATCCAACCACCGGTGGCGACAAGGCGAAGGACCGTTCAAAATAACTTGGCAGCCATGCGCCGACCGCACCCGCCACGCCAACGAAGGCAAAGGCCAGCACCAGCATGAAGAAGCACTGCAGGTCGCCCAGCTGGGACCAGATGTTTTTGCCCAGCGTGCCGGCTGGCGGCTGGTCCACTCGCAGCGGCTCGCGCACGGTCAGCTGGAAGATCAGCGCCATCACCATGCCGGCAATGCCAAGCCACACGAAGGCCATGCGCCAGCCGACTGAATTCACTAGCAGTCCGCCGCCCAGCATCCCGCCCAGCATGCCGAGATAGACGCCGCTGAAGTGCGCGGCATAGGCGCGGCCTCGCAGCTCGCGCGGATAGTAATCGCCCAGCATCGAGTGGCTGGCCGGCACGCAGCCCGCTTCACCGACGCCGACGCCAATGCGCGCCGCCAGCAGGAACATGAAGCTGCTGGCCATGCCGGATGCGCCGGTCATCAGCGTCCAGGCGGCGAAGCTGAGGAAGATGATCCATTTCCGGCTGCCCCTGTCGGCCATGCGCGCCAGCGGGATCGAGATCAGGCCGCCCAGCAGCGAGAAGGCGAGGCCGTTGAGCAGGCCCAGTTGCGTGTCGCTGAGCAGGAACTCCCGTTTGATCGGTTCCATGAACATGGAGATCACGACCTTGTCGACGGAACACATGAAGCCCACCACGGCCAGCGCTGTCAGGACATAAGCACGATAGGCGGGGCTGAAGCTTTTCATTGCGGGGGCTGGTGCCTGGACGTCCGGCGGCAACCGGTCGAGTGCTGATTTCATGCGGCTTCTCCCATTTGTTGCGGCATGAAGCACCGCAGATCGTCAGCCCACAGCGCGGCGTCCGCGCCGGAAGCGAAATGGCCTTTGTCGCTGTCGAGTTCCACATAGGTCCAGTTTTCGGTGCCGGGCATTTGCATGACCGTTTTCCCCAGGGCTGGCGAGAACACGGGATCGGTGCGCGATAAGACGAACATCACCGGCATCTGCATTGCGGCCAGCTGCGGCCGCACGTCGAACGTTTCCGCCGCCTGCATCAATACGAACAGCGACATGGGATCGAAGGCTTCTGCCCATTCACGCGCCAGACGCTCCACTTCCGCTGCGCGTTCGCTGGCATCGGGAATGCGCGGCGCCAATTCGGCATCGACCCCGTACAGGGTGAGCGTCTTCACGCGCTGTGCAGTCAGATAGGGCAGCATGGCGCTGCGGTCGCCGCGGCACCAGGGTTCCCAACCCGGATCGGATTGCAGCGATTTCAGAATGCCCGCAGCCGTTGGCGGCGCGGGATGCCAGGGCGCGCCGACGGCGGCGATGACGCGGCCCACTATGTCCGGATAACTGGCCGCCCATTGGAAGGACTGATAAGCGCCGAAGGAGGGGCCGGTCACTGCTGCCAGCTTGCGCACGCCCAGCGCATCCAGCAGGGCTTTCTGCGCATTGACGATGTCCTGCACCGTGATCGGCGGGAAGTCCGGCATGAAGTCAGGACCGGTCGAGCCGTAGCAGGAGCCCAGCATATTCGGGCAGATCACGCAGTAGCGGTTGGTGTCGATCGGCTTGCCCGGCCCGACCAGATCACTCCACGATCCTTCCGCCACATTGGCGCCGGGATCGAGCATGGAAGGACCGGTGGTGTAGCCATGCAGGACCAGCACCACATTGTCCCGTGCCGCATTGATCTCGCCTAGCTGGCGGTAAGCCACTGCCATGCGCGGCAGCACCACGCCGCTGGACAGTGTGAAGTCTTGCATCGTGTACTGGTTCATGATCAGAATCGGTAGCCGGCTTCGATGCCGATGGTGCGCGGCGCGATAATGCCTTCGCCGAACGGGCTGCCATCGGCCTTCAGGGACTCGGTCTTCACGAAGGTGATGCCGTGGCTGTCGTTCAGGTTCTTGGCGTATAGCGAGAAGCGCCAGTTGTTGTTTTCGATGCCAGCGTTCAGATTGAGCGTGGTGTAAGAACCCACGTCCACCGATGCGTGCCTGCTGAAATCGGAGACACGCTTGCCGGTGTAGTTGACGGTGCCGCCCGCGTTGGCGCTCCAGTTGCCGGACAGGTGCCAGCGATAGTTGGCGCCAACCGATCCGCTCAGCTTGGGCACGAAAGGCAGGCGATCGCCATCGACGCCGCCTGCTGCGGGCGCGTCTTCGGTCAGCTCGGCCAGTGTGTAGCCCATCGAACCGCGCAGCGACAGGCCGGAAACCGGATACCACATGATCGAGGCTTCCGCGCCGCGGCTGCGCGCAGCGCCGCCATTGACGTAGAAATTGAAACCGGCGGCGCTGGTCTGAATCTGGATGTCCTTCCACTTGGTGCTGAACAGGGCCGCTTCGATGGATACCTTTCCGCCATCCAGCACCGACTTGTAGCCCAGTTCATAGCTGGTCAGCGTGTCCGGCTGGAAGGTTTGCGGCGCATTGCCGATGCCGGTCGGCGGCACGGCGTTAGGGCCCCCCGGGCGATAGCCGGTCGCCACACGGCCGTAGAAGGCGGTCGTGGCGTTGGGCTTGTAGCGCAAGGTGCCGAGGTAGGTGGTCTTGTTATTGGACGAACCGGAATTGATGAAGACCGGCACCGGGCCAATCAGCAAGCCACTGTAGTCCTGAGTGTAGTGCTGGTCGTCCTTGCCGTGGCGGATGCCGCCCAGCAGGTCGAATTCGGGCGTGATCGCATACGTCGCGTTGGCGAACACCGAGTATTCGCGGTAGGTCGTGTCGATGGAGGCCTTGGCGATGCGCGGCAGTGGATAGGCTGCGCCGGTGGTGGTGGAGAAAGGCTTGAAGTCCGGGATGCGGTTGGTGTCGTCTTCGCTGGTGTAGTACAGGCCCGCCTCGTATTCCAGCCGGTCGTTCAAGGCCGTGGAGCGGGCGCGCAGTTCCTGCGATACGCGGTGAGTCGTGGTGCTCTGGGTGTAGCCGATGCCGAGATCCGGGATCTTGAGCAGCGGCCCGAGGCCCGCGCCGTAGCCGAAGGTGCTGTCCGAGCCCTGGTCGGCATCCATATCCTGCACGGTGGTCGAAGACACGATGCTGAACGGGCCCAGTTCCCCATTCAGCGTGAGGTTGTAGACCTTCAGGTCGACGGAGGACAGTTCATCGGTAAAGCGCTTCTGCTTCATATCGCCGAACAAAGGCTTCAAGGTGGCCGGATCGACGTCGATAATGGTATTGCCACGCGTGTTGACTTTGTTGCTCAAAGCGGACAGGGCCAGCTTCCAGTCCGGCGTGATGTTCCAGTTGAATGCGATGCGGCCGCCTTTGGCGCGCGAGCTGTTCACGTCCTCGGCGCCGTTGGTGCGATCGATAAAACCGCCATCCTGGCGTTCGAAGCCGGATACGCGCAGCGCCATGGTGTCGTTGATTGGCACGTTGAGGGAGAAGCGCCCGGTCCAGCCGTCGCCGCCGTCTTTGACCTTGTTGCCGCCGACGGCAACGCTGGCGTGCAGTTGACGGTAATCCGGTGGTGCAGTGACGTAGCGTACCAGGCCGCCCATGGCGCCTGCGCCATACAGCGTGCCCTGCGGGCCTTTCAGCACCTCCACTCGCTGCAATTCCGCCGGGTCGAGGTCCGGGGTCACCGAGCTGCCGGCCGCGTAGGCGTTCACGGAGCCGATCGGCATCTCGTCGATATAGAAAGCAGTGGAGGAGGCGGATTGCGTGACGCCGGTGGTTATGCCGCGCAGGGTCACCTGCGTAAAGCCGGGACGGAAGGACGATAGCGACAGTCCGGGGATCTGCGCCGCATAGTCTTCCAGGCGCGTCTTGCCTTCGCGCGCCAGCTGTTCGGTGCGCACGGCGGTTACGGATGCGGGAACGTCGATCGCCGCCTGTTCGCGCTTTTGCGCCGTGACGATCACCTTGTCGACGGTTTCGTCATCGGCCGGTTGTTGCTGCGCATAGGCAGGCAGTGCGCAGAACAGGGCGGCGGCTGCCGCGATGGCGGTACGGGGATAGTGCTTATTTTGCTGCATGATTGTCTCCTACTTATTTTTTATGGGACTACTTTTTCAGCTGAATATTTTTCCCGGGTTGAGAATTCCGTTCGGGTCCCAGGCTTGCTTTATCGAGCGCATCAAGCCGATGACGCCTTCGCCGTACTCCATCAGCAGCTTGTTCTTCTTGCCCATGCCGATGCCATGCTCGCCGGTGCAGGTGCCCCCGGCCGCGAGGGCGTGATTGATCATGGCGCTGTACACGCGATCAACGGCCGCGTGTTCTTCAGGCTTGTCTGGCATTGGCATGAACAGCACGTGGAAGTTGCCGTCGCCAACGTGGCCGAGGATCGGTGCGACCAGGCCTTCACTGTCGATCAGCGAGCGCGCTTCGGCCACGCTGCCGGCGAGGGCGGACATCGGCACGCAGATGTCCGCCACCACCGACTGGCAGCCCGGCCGCAGAGCCAGGGCTGCAAAGTAAGCCAGGTGGCGGGCATGCCACAGGCGCGAACGGTCTTCCGGACGCGTCGCCCACTCGAACCCAACGCCGCCGTGCATGGCTGCGACTTCCTGCGCCAGTTCCGCCTGTTCTTTCACGCCGCCTTCGGTGCCGTGGAATTCGAGGAAGAGCGTGGGCAGTTCGGTGAGACCAAGACTGGAATGCTGGTTGACGGCGCGAACGGTGTGCTCGTCGAGGAATTCAATGCGGGCGAAAGGCAGACCGGACATGCTCATATCCGTCACCGCCTGCACCGCTGCGTCCAGCGTCGGGAAGGCGCAGCTGGCAGCGGCGACCTCCGGCGGCAGAGGATGCAGGCGCAAGGTGATCTCGGTGATGACGCCGAGCGTGCCTTCGGAACCTGTCAGTAGATGTACCAGGTCATAGCCTGCGGACGACTTGCGGGCACGCGAACCTACACGCAGCAGACTGCCGTCCGCCATCGCCACTTCCAGGCATTGTACGTTGTGCGCCATTGAACCGTAGCGGATCGTGGTGGTGCCGGAGGCGCGGGTGGACACCATGCCGCCAATGGTGGCGTTGGCGCCGGGATCGACCGGAAAGAACAGGCCCGTACCCTTCAGGTAGGCATTCAGGTCTTCGCGCGTAATGCCCGGCTGGACCACGCAGTCGCTGTCTTCCGCATTGACCTGCACCACGGCGTTCATGCGCGACATGTCGATGCAGATGCCGCCGAAAGGCGCGCTGACATGGCCTTCGAGCGAGCTGCCCGCGCCGAAAGCAATCACCGGTACGCGATGCGCATTGCACAGGGCGAGGATGGCGCAGACCTCGTGTTTGTCCAGCGGCCAGACTACGGCGTCCGGCGGCAGGCTGGTGGCGAGACCTTCACCGCGCGCATGCTGCTCGCGCACGGCGTTCGAAACACTGACGCGGTCCGCATAGCGGTCCTGCAGTGTCCGGATGACTTCTTCTACGGCTGGCTTCATGGTCTCCTCGTTTGCTTTGTTTTGAGCCAGAATACAAGTGTTTTTCAAAACATGTCAAACATGTTGTATAAGTTTTGTTGGCGGGATGGCACAAACGCATCTTATTTACGCGGAATTGCGGTAACCTGTCCAACAAGTAGACAATCATAAGAGGAGACTTTCTTGAAACCGACCATCATTCTTGTTCACGGGGCAACATTGAACGGCGCCTCATGGGCGCCTGTGCGCCGTGCGCTCGAACCTGATTTCAATGTGCTGACGCCTGATTTGCCTGGCCACGGTGCGCGGCTCAACGAAAGGTTCACGCTGCAGGCAGCCATCGATACGGTGGTAGCGGCGGCGAAGTCGGTGGCGCCGGCGCCGGTCATCCTGGCTGGCGATTCGCTGGGTGGCTATACCTCCCAGGCCGCGGCCAGCCATCTGCCGCGTGAGCAATTGAAGGGGCTTGTGTTAGGCGGCAGCAGCCGCGATTTTTCCGGACCGAGGCTGTGGCCCCATTTGCTGAAGGCGTGGTTGTTCCGCCTGATGTTTGCGGTGAAGGATGAACGCAAACTGGTGGCCGAGAAAATGCCGGGTCTGCTGGCGAACGAATTCGGTCTGGCCCCGGCGGATGTACAGGCCACGATGAATTCGGGGATGAGTCTCGCGGTATTTCCGCAGGCGATGGGGGCGCTGCACAAGATCGACTTCCGCAGAATGGTGTCCGCGATTCCGCAGCCGATCCTGTTTGTGAACGGTGAAACGGATACCTTCCACGTGAGCGGTGAGGCGAGCTACGCGGGATCGGCGCAGCACGCCACGACCTACCGCTTCCCGGACTGCGACCATGGCGTAAGCCTGCGCCGCAGTGCCGAGTTTGCGGAGTTGATCAGGCAGTTCGCGTTGCGCGTTCTGAAGTGACCGCGCGCGGCGTGTGCTGCCATTGCTGCAGCTTGCGCCGGTATTCTTCCATCGCCTGCTGCTTCACGTGGCCAAAGCCACGAACCTCCTGCGGCAGGCGCGCCAGTTCAAGCGCCGATTCATAGCGGGAGCTGTCCATGCGGCCGCATTCCTGCTCGATGAGGTGCATGAATTCCTCCGCCATGGCACGCTCGCTGCGGCGTTCCTCCGTGTAGCCGAAGATGTCGAACGCTGTGCCGCGCAGGCCCTTCAGGCTAGCGAGAGCCCGCATCGCGCTGAAGATCCAGGGACCGAACTTGCGCTTGCGGCGCGACAGCAGCGGTGGCGCAAGCCACAGCGACAGCTTGCGATGATCGGAGAATTGCGCCGCCAGGCTGGCGCGGAATTCTTCGCTGCTGTACAGGCGCGCAACTTCGTATTCGTCTTTATAGGCCATCAGGCGATAGGCGCTGATGGCAACCTGGCGGCTGAAGTCATCCTTGCCCGGTGCCACGCGCGCTTCGGTTTCGCGCGCCAGTGTGACCAGCGCGCCAAAGCGCTGCGCGTAGCTGGTGTCCTGGTAGGCCGTCAGATCGCTGACGCGTGCTGCCATCAGCTCGTCCAGGCTTTGCGTGGCCGGCGTGACGACAGCAGGTGCCGGGCGCACGCGTTCCAGCACGTCCGGGTACTCGGCGGCGATACGGCCCCATTGGAAGGCGCTCAGATTCAGCGCAACGGCGGCGCCATTCAGTTCGATGGTGCGGCGCAGGGACTCCAGCGACAAGGGCAGCAGTCCGCGTTGCCATGCATAGCCCAGCATCAGCGTGTGCACGACGACGGTGTCGCCGAACAGTGCCTGCGCCAGCGCATTTGCTTGCAGTGTATGGAAGCGCTCCGCCTGGCAGCGCTGACGGATGCGGGCGCGCAGCAGGGCCGATGGCTGTGTGGCGTCGCGATTGCGGACGATTTCGGAGGTCGGCGTTTCATCCAGATTAAGCACTGCGCCGGAACGCTGCGACGACAGGCGCGCGGCATTGTCGGCGGAGGCGGCAACTACCATGTCCGCCGCCAGCATCAGATCCAGCGCCCCATTGCCGATGCGGACAGCGCCAATTTGCTCCGCACTTGGCGCCAGGCGCACCTGGCTCACGACCGCGCCGTTCTTCTGCGCCAAGCCCGTAAAATCCAGCACCGTGGATGCTTTGCCTTCCAGATGTGCGGCCCCGCCCAGCAAGGCGCCCAGCGTCAGCACGCCGCTGCCACCGATGCCTGCAACCAGTACGTTGAACGGGCCATCCAGCGCCGGAATGTGCGGCATGGCCAGACTGGCGGACAGCTCGGCTTCCAGCGCTTTCAGACGCGTGGTGTCGGGTTTGCGCAGCTGCGGACCTTCAACGTCCACAAAGCTGGGACAGAAGCCGTTCACACAGGAGAAGTCCTTATTGCAGGCGTTCTGATTGATTTTTCGCTTGCGGCCGTAGGCAGTTTCCAGGGGCTCAACCGAGATGCAGTTCGACTGCACGGAGCAATCGCCGCAGCCTTCGCACACGCGCTCATTGATGAACAGGCGGCGTTCCGGATCGGGCATGGCCTTGCGCTTGCGGCGGCGGCGCTTCTCGGCGGCGCAGGTCTGTTCGTAGATGATGGCAGTCACGCCGCGCACTTCGCGCAGCGTGCGCTGTACCTCATCCAGCTCGCTGCGGTCGTGGACGGTCGTACGTGGTGCAAGGGCCGCGTCGCTTTGCCAGCGTTCGGGATTGTCGGACACCAGCGCAATACGCTGCACGCCTTCCGCATGCAGCTGGCGCGTGATGCGCGCCGGATCGATCACGCCTTCCGCGGCCTGGCCGCCCGTCATGGCCACGGCGTCGTTGTACAGAATCTTGTAGGTGATATTGGTGTTGGCCGCCACCGCAGCGCGGACCGCCAGCAAGCCGGAATGCTGATAGGTGCCGTCGCCGAGGTTCTGGAAGATATGCCCGGTCGCGGAGAACGGCGCGGCGCCCATCCACTGCGCGCCTTCGCCGCCCATTTGCGAAAAGGTCGGCGTCTTCAGCTCCGGCTGCGACAACGCCATCACATGGCAACCGATGCCGCCGCCCGCCATCGAGCCTTCCGGCGTACGAGTGGAGCTGTTGTGCGGGCAGCCGGAGCAGAAGTAGGGCGCGCGCACCGGGATCACGGCGGCAGCGAGCGGCGTAGCAGAACCTTCCAATGCCGCGAGACGTTGGCGCAGCAGCGGCAGCGCGTCGCCAAAGCGGCGTGCCAGCGCCCGTGCCACAATGATCGGGCTGAATTCGGAAATCTCGGGCAGTACCGTGCCGCCCTCGCCATCGCTCTTGCCAGTGATGCGCGGACGAACGGCCATGCCGTACAGCGCGTCCTTCAGCTGCGCCTCCACGTTGGCGCGCTTTTCTTCGATGACCAGCACTTCCTCGTGGCCGCTGGCGAAAGCGCTGGCGCCTTCGGTTTCCAGCGGCCAGCTCATGGCGACCTTGTAGACCGAGATGCCCATCTGGCGCAGCTGAGCGTGATCCAGTTGAAGATCTTCCAGCGCCTGAATCAAATCCTGATGCGCCTTGCCGACGGTGATGATGCCGAAACGCTTATGTGGCGCGGCAATGATGCTGCGATCGATACCGTTCGCACGCGCCCACGCACGCGCGGCGGGCAGACGCTCTTCGATCAGGCGCCGTTCCAGCTCGGCGCGTTGTGCGGGCCAAGCCAGTTTCGGGTCCCAGTTCAGACCATGCCGCGGCAGCGGCGCATCGGGCAGGCGGTAAGCGGGCATGCCGTCGAGCGACACGGTGGCCGCTGTTTCAATCACTTCCGCAATGGTTTTCAGCCCGACCCATAAGCCGCAATAGCGGGAGAGGGCAATGCCCGCAAGGCCCAGTTCAATCACCTCGCGCACGTTCGCCGGCTGCAGCACCGGCATGGACGCAGCATGGAAGATACCGTCGGTCTGGTGCGGATACATCGACGACTGCGCGGCGTGGTCATCGCCCGACACGGCCAGTACGCCGCCCAGCGCCGAAGTACCGAGCATGTTCGCAGTGCGGAACACATCGCCGGTGCGGTCCACACCTGGCCCCTTGCCATACCAGATACCGAACACGCCATCGACCTTGGTTTGGCCGTACGCCTTATGCATCTGCGCGCCCCACAGGGCCGTTGCGGCCAGGTCTTCGTTCAGGCCGGGCTGGAACACGATGTCGTGCGCGGCCAGGTCTTTCGATGCCTTCCACAATTGCTGATCGTAGGCGCCGAGCGGCGAACCGCGATAGCCGGAAATCAGGCCCGCGGTATTCAGTCCGGCCGCGCGGTCGCGGCGGCGTTGGATCATCGGCAGCTGGACCAGCGCCTGAATCCCGCTGAGGAACATGGTATTGCTCATGATGTGTCTCTGTAGTTATCGAATACCGAAAATGGTACGGCAAGGTCCAGAGTGAATTTCACTGAAATGACTAGTAATTCATGAGATCATTAGTTGAATCTGACTAATAATATCTACAATTGAGGTAAATATGACTAACGGGCCAGAGCTCGATAAAACCGACCGCAAAATCCTGAAAGTGCTGGCGCGTGATGGCCGCGTGGCCTGGAGCGAGTTGGCGGAGAAGGTTGGGCTGTCACTGACGCCCACGCTGCGGCGCGTGCGCCAGCTGGAGGAGAATGGTTATATCCGCGGCTACGTTGCGCAGCTGGATGAAGGACGGCTGGCGGGCAAGGTCAGCGTGTTTGTGGCGGTCACGCTGGTCACGCAATCGGAAGAAGTCATCGCGCGCTTTGAGGAACAGATTGCGCTCGCGCCGGAAGTGATGAGCTGCTTTCTGATGACGGGCGACGCGGACTACACCTTGCGCGTGGTGGTGCCGGATCTGGATGGGTACCAGCGCTTCCTCACCCGCACGCTTACGCGCATCCCCGGCGTGGCGCATATCAAATCGAGCATCGCGCTCAAGCAGGTACTGATGCGGCCATCGCCTTTGCTATAGCGCTGCGCAGCGTAGCGTGGTCCGCCAGCTCGGCCCAGATCGAGCGTTGCGCGCAGAAGGATTCAACCGGATCTCGCGCCATACAGATCGCGTTGGCGACCTGCTGGTCGCGCGCCTGATCGTGGTAGGGCGTTTGCAGCTCGCCGCGATGCCAGCGCAGCAGCACTTGCAGGAACAGGGCCGGCAGCAGCGCCACCGCATCGAGCGGCAGGCCGCGTACGATGCGCTCCCGAATCGTCGGCACAATGAAACCAGGCAGCTTGGCGAAGCTGTCCGCCAGCACGCGCTCCACCGTGTCGCTCATGGCGTCGCTGCTGAAGCGCACCAGCACCAGGTCGCGATAACGGGCAAGATCGATGGGGCTTGGACGCAGGCAGTCGAATACCGCGCCGGTAATGTAATGTTGCGCGATGGCGTGAATGCGGGGATCGCGCAGCGCTTCGTGGATGTACTGGTATCCCGCTAGCGCGCCGGCCCAGGCGATGGCGCTGTGGGCGGCGTTCAGGATGCGGATCTTCGCTTCCTCGTAAGGCTCGACCGCAGCGACCAGTTCCGCGCCCACATGCTCCCATGCCGGACGGCCATTGCAGAAGTCATCCTCGATCACCCATTGCAGATACTCTTCGCAGCTGACCGCCATCGGGTCTTCGCGCCCGGTCGCGGCGCGCACACGCGTGCAGACTTCCGGTGTGGCGCGCGGCGTGATGCGGTCCACCATGGTGTTCGGCACGCGTGTGTTCTGGGCGACCCACCTGGTCAAATGACTGTCGCCGA
Source organism: Pseudoduganella sp. RAF19 (assembly GCF_052114165.1). Lineage (NCBI taxonomy): Bacteria > Pseudomonadati > Pseudomonadota > Betaproteobacteria > Burkholderiales > Oxalobacteraceae > Pseudoduganella > Pseudoduganella sp. RAF19. The sequence continues at coordinate 458,612 of NZ_JBFREF010000001.1, forward strand.
GCAGGGCGAGGAAATGCTGGAGCCCGCGCTGCACACGGCGCCCGTTGTGGCGCAGATTGTCGCAGCAGAGCAGGGTGACCGGCGCCGTGCGCTCGCGCAGGATGGCGGTGAGCACGCTGTAGATATTCGTGCCGGGGAATCCGGCTTGCGCGTCGGCCAGGGCTTGCTGCAGCTCGCCAGCCGACAGATCCAGCCGGCCGTCGTCGTCGAGGAAATAAGCTGCTTCCGTGACGGTGAAGGAAATGATGCGCGTGTTGCTGTCAGCGCCGAGTGCGACGACTTCGCGCAGCCCCGGCGCATAAGGAATCGCATCGGACAGTGCGCTGATCGTGGCGTATCGCCGGCCGCCGTTCGGACTGACCGTCTCCAGCGTGTAGCGGCAAGCTTGCGCGCGCAATCCGGGCGCGGGGTCCTGCGCATCGGGGCGTATATTTGCGCTGACCATTCGCCAGCTGGTATCGCCGCTGTCGTGCAAGGCCTGTAGATAGGCTGCCTGGTGCGCGCGGTGAAAAGCCCCAAGGCCCAGATGCAAGATCGTATTCATAACCTGTCGTATATGTTTGACGGAAAATTTGCAAAATTGTGGATTTGTTCGGAGATATTACAGTAACATGTATGACAGGTTAACTGAAAAAATGGGAGATTTGGATGATCCCTCGCAAATCGGAGACAACCCGCGCCGCCATCCTGGACCACGCTTTATCGGTCGCAAGCCATGGCGGGCTGGAGGCACTAACCCTGGGATCGCTGGCCGATTCCATGAAGATGAGTAAGAGCGGCGTGGTGGCGCGCGTGGGTACCCGCGAGACGCTGCAACTGGCGGTGCTGGAAAACTATCGGCGCCGCTTCGAATCGGAGGTGATGTCGCCGGCGCGCCGCGTGAATCCGGGCCTGGCGCGGCTGCGGCGCCTGTTCGACACCAGCTTGCAACAAGTGGCGTCCGGCTCGACCGCCGGTTGCTTCTACATCAGCTGCGCGTATGAATATGACGACCGGCCGGGCACCGTGCGGCACGAACTCGCGAGCAGTGTGCGGGCGTGGCGCGAGGCCTTCATCAGCAACGCACGGCTGGCTGTCGCAGAGCGGCAGCTCGCAGCTGGCACCGATCCGGAACAGCTGGTCTTTGAGATCTATGCCTTGCTGCTGGCGGCGCAGCACGATACCCGCCTGCTTGAGCGTGAAGATGGTCTGGCACACGCGCGTGCGGGCTTTGAACGATTAGTGGAGCGTGGCCATGTATGACATCGATGCCGCACTGCAGGGAGTGATGAAGGCGCTGTCCGACGCTTTGCCGGCGATTCCGGCGCGGGATCTGGAGCCGTTTGCGCGCGCACTGTCACGTCCTGAGCCCTATCAGGCCATCCAGGTGCCGGATTCTGTGCCCGCCGGCCCGGTCCTGCGCCGGCGCCATCGCGGCGCAAAGATCTATCCCGGCGTCGAACGCAACTATTCGGTGTATGTGCCCGTGCAGTACGACGGTAGCGCGGACGCCAGTCTGCTGGTATTCCAGGATGGCTCCCGCTATCTGGGGCCGGAAGCGAATGCAGCGCGTGTGCTGGATAGCCTGATCGCGAGCGGTGAACTGCCGCCAACCATCGCCGTATTTGTCGATCCTGGCGAGAGGGGACCGGGCTTGCCGGTCTACGGCGGCTCCGACAATCGCAGCATCGAATACGATGCACAAGGCGATACCTATGTGCGTTTCCTGCTGGAAGAGTTGCTGCCGGAAGCGACGGAAGGCTACCGCATCTCCTCGGACCCTGCGCAGCGTGGCCTGGCCGGCATCAGCTCCGGTGGCGTTTGTGCTTTCAACGCCGCATGGGAACGTCCGGACGCATTCGGCAAGGTGCTAAGCCATTGCGGCAGCTTTGTGGACATCCGCGGCGGTGATCAATGTGCGAAGCGGGTGCGGCGCGAAGAACAACGCCCGCTGCGGGTATTCCTGCAAACGGGCGAGCATGATTTGAACATCACGTTCGGGCACTGGCAACTGGCCAATCGCCAGCTGGCGGAAGCGCTGGCTTATCGCGGCTACGCATACCAGCTGGTGATAGGCGAGGGTGGCCACTCTCTGCGCCACGGCGGCGCCATCCTGGCGGACGCTTTGCGCTGGCTATGGTCTTAGCTTATTCCGCGTGCTCGTCGGGGAACGCGTTGGTCGGACGCGCGCCCCACACGGCGTAGAACAGCACATACAGCTCGCATGCGGCGGTCAGCAGGAAAGACAGCTGCAGGCCGAAGGTGTCGGCCAGCCAGCCCTGCACCACGACCAGCGCGCCGCCTGCAATCGCCATGATCAGCAGACCGGCGCCTTCTTCGGTCAGCGGGCCAAGGCCCTTGATGCCGAGCGTGAAGATGGTCGGGAACATCACGGAGTGGAACAGGCCCACCGAGATCAGCGCCCACATTGCGACGTGTCCTGAACCCAGTGCCGCGATCATCATGACGATAAAGGCACCGATGCTGCAGCCTGCCAGCACGCGTTCCGCAGTGGTCAGACGCATCAGGAAGCTGCCGACGAAGCGGCCAACCATCATGCCGCCCCATAGCAGGAAGAGGTAATGCGCGCCTTGTTCGTGATTCACGTTGCCGATGTTTGGCTGGCCAACGAAATTGATGAACAGGTTGGCGACGCCGATTTCCGCGATCAGATAAATGAAGATGGCCGGCACGCCGAACACCAGATTGCGGTGACGCCACAGCGACATCGATGCACGCTGGTCCTTGCTGGCGCGTGCCGTGGACGAGTGATGCAGCGCAGGCAGCGGGAAGCGCGCGATGACCAGTGCCAGCACCACCAGCACGGCCGCCACGATCAGATAAGGCAGCTGTACCGCTTGCGCGTCGGCCAGCCGCTCGGCCTGCGTCAGCACCTGGCCTGCGCCGGCGGTGCCGGAAGTGGAACGTCCCAGGATCAGGTAAGCACCGAACAGCGGCGCCAGCGTGGTGCCCAGCGAGTTAAAGGCTTGCACCAGATTCAGCCGCGAAGACGCGGTCTGCGGCGAGCCGACGACGGTCACATAAGGATTGGCCGACACCTGCAGTAGCGTGATGCCGCAAGCGACAATGAACAGCGCGCACAGCGTTACCGCATAGGAAGGCAGACGGGCCGCGGGGATCATCAGTAGCGCACCGGCCGCCATGATCGTCAGTCCGATCACCAGCGATTTCTTGTAGCCGACGCGCTCGATCAGCTTTGCTGAAGGAATCGATGCCACGAAGTAGGCGATGAACCATACCGATTCGATCAGCGTGGTCTGCGTGTAATTCAGTTCGAACACACTGCGCAAGTGCGGCAGCAGGGTGTTATTAATGACTGTGATGAAGCCCCAGGTGAAGAACAGGCTCGCCAGCAGCGACATCACCGCGCCGTAGCTGGCGCTGGACTGGGATTGCGGTTCAACGACGGAGGATGCAGCAGAAACAGGACCTGGCATTACGGGACTCCAAAGCGATGGTGCGGATCATGTTATCCCCTTCGGGTATGTATCTCCAATAACTAAATGCTCGCGAGCTATATCATTTTTGATATGGCTCTCATCAAGCCACAGCAAGTTCATGGGCGGTGCGCTGCGCGCGGAGCGTTCATGCCAGAATGGACGAATGACACAGGAACTTGTCTGTACCATCGGCCATTCGAACCGTACGATCGAGGAGTTCATCGGACTGCTGCGGCAGAACGGCATCGCCTGTCTGCTCGACATCCGTACGGTGCCAAAGTCGCGCCATAATCCGCAGTTCGGCCAGGACCAGCTGTCCGTTTCGCTGGCCGAAGCGGGCATCGAGTACCGTTACCTGCGCGGCCTTGGCGGCCTGCGTCGTCCGCGCAAGGATTCTCCCAATGCAGGTTGGCGCAACGAATCGTTCCGCGGCTATGCCGACTACATGCAGACGGAAGAATTTGCGGCCAACGTCGAGACGGTCAAGGAGCTGGGCCGCGAAAAGTGCTGCGTGCTGATGTGCGCGGAGGCGGTGCCGTGGCGCTGCCACCGTTCGCTGGTGGCGGACGCCTTACTGGTCCGCGGCGTGCGTGTGGACGACATCATCGATGCGCGCCAGCGCCGCCCCCACAAGCTCACGCCATTCGCGCAGGTCGACGGCCTTCAAATTACCTATCCGCCGGAGCAAGAGGGTTCCCAGCAATAGCTTGCAAAAACTGCTAGGCTTGCGAGCTGGTAGATTTGAGCGAGAGAGAAGCGGGTATGACCGGGATCGATTTGCCCTTGCTGGAACGCTGGCTGACGGGTTGGAGTTTGTCGCGCGGCGTGCCACTGCCTGTCAGGGAAGAAGGTGGATTGCGCGTTGAAGTGGGCATGCCGCTGCAGCTGCGCCGCTATGTGTTTCCGGATGCCGGGCCAGCGCTGCAGGCTTGTGCCGACCGCATACAGGCACCGCACATCTATCTGAAGGCGGCGGTTGAGCCTGAGGTGCTACGCACTGCGCTGCCAGCGCGATGGACGGTGGAGGCCCCGGGCTATCTGATGCGCGGGCCTGAATCGCTATCCAGGCAAACAGAACTGCCGTCTGGGTATCGCATCGACGTCGTGGAGGACGGCGCCACAACGCTTGTACGCGTGCTGCATGCAGCTGGAGAGCAGGCTGCCTCAGGCCGCACTGCAACGCATGAGGGATGCGCCGTGTTCGATCAGATCGTCACTGCGGAATCGCACCGCCGCCGGGGCTTGGGCACGCTCGTCATGCAGAGACTGGACGAGCTGGCCAAACATGCCGGGGCGACCGAGCGCCTGCTGGTGGCCACGAAAGAGGGGCGTGGCCTGTATCTGAGCCTGGGCTGGCAGCTGCTTGCGCCGTGGTCTACAGCCGTGCTGCCAGCGCAGTGCTAGGGCTTCGCCGCTGGCTGATGCTGTAGCCAGCTTACCACTGCGGCTGACAAGGCGATGCGGTGGTCGGTGAATGGATGATCGGTGTCCATGGTGAGGCTGGTGATTTTGCCTTTGTGCTGAGCGCGAATGGCGTCAGCCAGCTTTTTGTTCGGCTCGCCGCCTCCTTTGGCTGCGCCGATCACCAGTGCCGGTTTGGCAGCCAGTGCCGGTGCGTAATTGATCAAATTCCACTCGTCCGAGTGCCGTTTAATTTCGTCGCCAAGATGTTCAGCATCGGTGCCTGCCAGGCTGTTGCCCAGATCATCGAAAGCCGCGACAAACTCTTTCATCATGTCGGGATGCTCGGCCAGCTCTTTGCCATCGAGGCCAGCGTTCCACGCATCGAGCAGCACCAGTCCTGCCGCGTCGGGGTGTTTGGCGACGTAAAGCGCTGCGGCCAGGCCGCCCATGCTGTGGCCACCGATATACAAACGGTGTGGATCGACGTTGTATTTGGCTGCGCTCTCCGCTTGCTGCAGGAAGCTCATGGCCGCCGCTGCATCCTCAATCGCGCCTTCGATGCTGAAGTTGCCGGGCGATCCCCAGCTGCCGCGATAGTGCATGGTCAGCACATTCCATCCGGCGCGGCGTATTGCCTGCGCCAGATCCAGATTCTGTTCATTCCCGGGCAGGCCATGCAGCAGCACCAGTGTCGGTTTCGGACCGGCCCCTGACGCCTTCATCATCAAGGCATTCATGCCCACGCCTGCACTAGGAATCAGCAGCTGCTTGTTTGCCGGCGGATTTTTTTGATCGCGAACCGGATCAGCAATGACGGCCGGCGGCAGCGTCACAGCGTGCACGCTGTAAGCGGTCAGCATCAAGGTGGACAGAAAGATGAGGCGCTGCAATGGCTTCATGGAGATCCCCGCAGATAGGTGTGCAAGCGATTCTGGCATTTCAGAAATTAGAAAGCAAGATCGGGCAACTGCGCGCCGTTTGCCAGACGCATTCCGCTAACATCACTGCCGGATAGCGACGCGGAGGGCATCATGAGCACATCTCTCGACTTCCCGCATTTTCTGCAGCGGCGGGAAGAAGCATCAACGGCATTCGTCAATGGCGACTACCGCCCACTGCAGGAAATCTCGACGCCGACTTCGCCTGCGACAATCTTCGGACCCAAGGGCGACTGCGTTCAAGGCGCTGAAGAAGTCAACAAGGCGAACGAACAGGGCTCGCATGCATTCGCCGAAGGCAGCGAAAACGCCTTCGACATCATGCACAAGGCGAGTGACGGTGTTCTGGCTTACTGGGTCGGCATCCAGCGCTCCAACGTGGCGATGAAAGGCAAATCGGAAAAGACCGAGATGAATCTCCGCGTCACGGAAATTTTCCGCCGCGAGGACGGCGAGTGGAAGCTGATCCATCGCCACGCCGACAAGCTGTCGCCCAGCCCCGATACTTGATCTCAGGCGTGAACGGCTTCGCTCTCAAAGTGAAGCATATGTTCGACGTGCACCTTGATCTCGCCATTCAGGCTGGCGAGTTCCTTGCGCAATTCGCGCGCCGAATCGTCACTGATGCCCTCGACGGTAATGCTATGCTCGTGCCAGCCGCCACGACGCAAGATGACCCATTTCTCGATTTGCGCTTTGAAGTTTTTCAGCGTCGATTCCAGCTGGCCGGCGTTAGGCTCGCTGGTATGTGATACGACCTGAAAGGTGTGGGTCAAACGGAAGTCGCTGCGCCAGGCGCTGACGTCTTGGGAGGGAGTGAAGGAAGTCTGAGTTGTCATGGTTTCTCCAGAAATCTTGGCTCGATTCGGAGCAACCATGTCGCACCCGCTTCGTTGCCGTTAATAGGCCGCATCGCCGCAATGGCATCCACCTTGCCCGGGAGAGGCAGGTTGGCGTCGGAAAACCGACTCTTGATGCAAAATAGTTTGATAACGAATAAATCCGCTATGCCGAACTTTTTTTCAATATATCGGAAATTGATGAAATGGGCAAGTGTTCGCCGAACGGACTAAATGAAAAAAACAATCGCTTCCGCTTTTCTCCTTTGCGCAGCGCTGACAAGCTGTGCCATAGCGCCAGGGCGGCACGTCCTGGTGGACAATCCGGCGCCCCTGGGGCGGGATGTTTTCAAAGCTGTTTCCTCAGATCAATTCGAGAGCGCCAGCTTTACCTCATCGCGTGGGACACAATTGCCATATCGCTTGCTTCGCCCATCGAGGCTGAGCCAGGGACAATCGTATCCGCTGGTGGTTCAGTTGCACGGTTCGGGAGGCATTGGCACGGATAATCTAAGCCAGCTGGAACGGCTCGCCAAGAGCTGGACAATGCCCGAGGTGCGCGATCGCTATCAAGCGTTTGTCCTGATCCCGCAATTTCCGATCCGCAGCGCGAACTATGGCCCCGCAGCGCCGGACCAGCATGCCGTAGCGTCGGCGGCGCTTCAGGATGCATTGGAACTGGTCGCTCAATTTGCGGCGGTTAATCCCGTGGACAAGTCACGACTCTACGCTACCGGATTCTCCATGGGCGGCTCAGCAGCGTGGTTGCTGCCAACGATGGGCCCCCGTGTGTTCGCCGGTATCGTTCCCATTTCGGGCGTGGCGCCGCCAGACTCCCAGGCAGGCACTTTCATTCATCTCCCCGTATTGGCGATCCATGGCAACGCGGATGAGGAGAATCCCATCACTGCGGACAGGCGATTCGTTCAAACCATTGCAAACCAGGGTGCACGGCAAGTATCACTGCGGGAGTACCAAGGCCTGGATCACCAGCCACCGGCCGACATCTACCCGGGATTCTGGTGGCGCGATTGGTTATTCCGTCAACAGCGGAAGTAAGGCGGTCAAGGCTTTACCAGGAACAGGCGCCGGCGTGACTGCATCAGGGGAATGGCGCGTTCCGGCCCTTCAGCGTCGCGCAGCAGGGCAAAGATCTGCTCCGGCGCCACGCCGTGTTTGGCGAGGAACTGCCATGCGACGACCGAGCCAAAGCCGCGATTGAATTCGATCGCCACGCGTTTCAGGTCGGGCGGGATAGGTGTGGATGACACGGGTGGGCCTCCATCGATCATGCCCCAGCTTCTAAATGGCTAGGTGCTAATGGATTTTTGCACACCAACTGAGCTATTACTAGTCAAACTTTACTTGCCGATCCGTTCCAGCTCATCGCTGATCACTTCCTGACCGTGCTGCACGATGAAGTCCTGGAACGACGCGGCCACAGTCGGCATCGGGCGGTCGGTTTTATGGATCACGTGCCAGTCGCCTTCGAAGGGCATGCCTTCCATCGGCAGGGGCGTCAGCAGGCCGCTTTTCAATTCTAGCGTGCAGGCGTGCAGCGACAGAAACGCAACACCGAGGCCCGCTGCCGTCATCTGCTTGATCGCTTCATTGCTGGACAGTTCAGAGCCAATCGACAGCGGCAAATTCGCCGTGCCGTACAGCCGCTCAATCGCCGTACGCGTGCCTGAGCCGCGCTCGCGCACCAGCAGATTGTGCCGCGCCAATTCGGCCAGCGTCACGGGCGGTCCATTCAGCAGGCTGTGATTGGGCGCGACAAAGAAAGCCATGGGGTGACGGGCGAAACGCGCCGCATGCGTGGGAAACTCGCGCGGCGGCGTGCCCATGATCGCTAGGTCGATTTCATTACGGCTCAACATGCCGATCACTTCGGGACGCGAGCCCACCTGCAGCTTGATGCGCACATGCGGACGGCCGGTCGTGAAGCGCACCAGCATCGGCGGCAGCAAGTGCTCCGCCGTCATCACGGCGCCGATGCGCAAAGTACCGCTGGTGACGCCTTTCAGTGCTGCGATTTCATCGCCGGCTTCTTCCCACAGTGTCAGCAAACGTTCTGCATAACCGGCCAGCAGCTCGCCCGCTGCGGTGAGCTGGATATTGCGTCCGTGCTTGCGCGTGAGCGGCATGCCGGCCGATTCCTCCAGCAATCGCAGGTGCAAAGAAATGGCTGGCTGCGTGACGTGCAGGGCCTCGGCGGCGCGCGAAACGCTCTCGTGGCGGGCCACCTGGGCCAGCGCCTGGAGCTGCTTGAAACTGGTTGGATACATAAGCGATCCCTAATGGATTTACGAAGATATTTTATTTTTATTTTATGTGAGGCTCCACTATAGTCAAATCGTTATCTGCGAAAGGAGTCAAAATGGCAACGCAAGCGGTAATCTTCGATCTGGCAACCCTCAACCCCTCCATGCTGCGCAAGGTGCAGAGCGACGGCTCGCACTGCGCCTTGATCACCGAGCTTCCCCACGACCTGGCGGAGAAGCGTTTGCAGTCGATGTTCGGTGATACGGCCCATCACGTTTTCTCCGTGGTGCTGGCTGGCGCCGACTTCACCGACAGCGGTCACGAATCGCCTTATCAGGTGGTTCTGCGCCTGCTTGAAGTCGCCCCCGAAGACGCTCTTGTCGTCGCCGATTCGCCGCGCGCAGTGAACGCTGCCTATAGCGCGCGGCTCAATATCTGTACAAGCTGAATTCATCAAGAAGGGAGGAAAGCATGAAATCAATCGTTATCGTCGGTGGTGGAGTCGCAGGACTCGAACTCGCAACCCGTCTGGGTCGCAGCCTCGGTAAGCGCGGCAAACGCCGCATCGTTCTTGTAGATCGTGCCCCCACCCATTTCTGGAAACCCCTGCTGCACTCGGTCGCAGCGGGAACGATTGACCCGGCCACCCACCACATCGACTACGCCCGCCAGGCGATCGACAACGGGTTCGAATTCGTGTGCGGCGATGTGGTGAATGTGAATCGCCACGAGCGTTCGCTGACGGTACGCCGCCATTTGCCGCATGCGTCCTCGCCGGAGATCGTGATTGAATACGACCGCCTGGTGCTTTCCTTCGGCGCCGTGACCAACTTCTTTGGCGTGCCCGGCGCGGAAGATCATTGCCTGTCGCTGGATACGGTCGAACAGGCGGAAGCCTTCCGCCAGCGCTTCCTGGACCGCTGCCTCGCCGCAGGCATGACGGGCCAGAGCCTGGACATTGTGATCGTCGGCGCGGGCGCGACCGGCGTTGAACTGGCGGCCGACTTGCGCCACACCGTCGATACGCTGGTGCGCTACCGCGTCAGCAAGCGGGACTTCGCCCGTGACGTGCGCATTCGAATCGTGGAACGCTCGGATCGCGTGCTGCCGGGACTGGACCGTTCGGTGTCAGCTGCCGCGGCAAAACGTCTGGCGGCCATCGGCATCGAAATCTGCACCGAAACGGCAGTGGCTGAAGTGACCGACAACGCCGTGCTGACGACCGACGGGCAAAGCTTCCCCTCGGCGATCACCGTATGGGCCGCGGGCGTGAAAGGCTCGGGTCTGGCCACGCAGCTTGGTCTGGCCGTGAACCGCAACCAGCAGATCGTGGTCGGCGAATGCCTCGCCACGCGCGATGATCCGCATGTGTTTGCGATGGGGGATTGCGCGTCGATCGTCAACACGCGCACCAATGTGATGGTGCCGCCCAGCGCGCAGGCCGCGCGGCAGCAGGCGATCTTCCTCGCGGACCACCTGCTGCGCCTGGACCGCGAACGCCTGCCGGCTTTCCGTTACCGCGACTATGGCGCGCTGGTGTCGCTTGGCCCGTTCGGTACCGTCGGCATTCTGCTGCGCGCGATTGGCAGCCGGCACGTGCGCGTCAGCGGCGCCATCGCGCAAATGATCTACGTGTGGTCGTATCAGCGTTACGTGATGTCCAACGTCGGCACCTGGCGCACGCTGGGCCAGATGCTGGCGCGCTGGATGCTGTCGAAAACAGCCACACCGATCAAGTGGCAGTAGCCTGCATGATCGCCGTCAGCTCGGCGGCGATCTGCTGCGCCAGCAAGTGGATGTGGTAGCCGTCCGCGAAGCCGTGATGCACCTGCACGGAGAAGGGCAGGTGTACGCGGTTGCCCGGCGTGTCCCTGAACTTGCCCCATGCCAGCGATGGGATATCCGGTGACTTCAGGGCCGCAGTCGGGTGCTGGATCGACGTGAAGTCCAGCCAGGGAACGCAGGTCACGAATACCTGTTCCTTCGCCTCGCGCGGCGACATGGCGCGGTACTTCTGATTCAGCCCCGCCATCGTAGACGCTTCCGCGCCGGCCGCCTGGCTGCGCGCCACAAACTCGCGCAAATCATCCGACCATTCGAACATGGCGAAATTCAGGTCGTTGTGCTGGTTTTTTGCGGTGAACGAAGGCGTGAGCTTGTCGATGCGGATCACTTCACCATCGTGTATCCGGTACTGGAAGTTCTCGATCTTCAGGATCGAACGCAGCACGGCGCACAGCATCACATGGAAGGGAGGAAGGCCCTGGGCTTTGCACCAGGGCCGGAAGTCCGGCAAGTCCAGCGTGAAGGTCAGATTCAGCGCGGGACTATCCATCCCGTCAAACAAAGCGAAACGATCGCGGCGTAGTTCAAATTTCTCCATGCCGCGATTGTCGCACAACGCTGCCTTTAGAACGTACCCTCTACGCGCAGGCCGAAGTAGCGGTGGAAGTCGCGTGGGGGCATCCATTCGGTGGTGTTGACGACTACCGGTGGATTTGGTGCGCGGCTGCTCCAGTTGCTGCTGGCGATGGTGCTGTTCAGGCCTGCGGCGTAGCGCTTGTCGAACAGATTGTTGGCGAACAGGGTGACTTTGTAGCGGTCACGCACGTCCTTCACGCCGAAGCTCAGGTTGGTGATGCTGTAGGCGCCTTGTTCGGTCATCGGGTCCTGGCTCAGGGAGAACTGGGTGCGGCTCTGGAAGCGGGTGTTGAAGGCCACGAAGCCGCCGAAGCTCTGGTTTGGCAACGGAATGTCGTACTGGCCGCCGAGGTTCACGCGTACTTTCGGCGCGTTCGGCAGCGTTTTGCCGGCCAGGTTTTGCACATTGGTGTTGTTGAACTTCGGATTCGGCGCGCAGCCCGGGCCTGGCGTAGCGCCCGTACCTGCGGCATTCAGCACGTTGTAGCAAGGGCCGTTTTCAAACGAGCGGATGGTCGCTTCGGTGTAAGCGAAGCTGCCGTTCAACTGCAGGTCGCGGTTGACGCGGTAGCTGCCTTCCAGTTCCACACCTTGCGTGCGCAGGCCGCCGATGCTGTTCAGGCCAGTGCGGAAGGTGCCGTCCTTGTCGAAGAAGCTGGACGATTGCTGGAAGTGCTTGAAGTTGGTGCGGAACAGGGCCAGGGAATACATCAGGCGGTTGTTCAGCAGGCTCTGTTTCAGGCCAAGCTCGTAGCTGCGGGCCGACTCCGGCGGCACGGCGGGCAGGGCGGCGGTGGCGGCGGTGAAGCCGCTGGTCAGGTCGTAGGCCACGCCTTTGTGGCCGGTGGACGCCATCGCATAAACCATGGTGTCCGGATTGAAGCGGTGCTCCAGGCCGATCTTGCCGGTGCGGCTGTTGTTGCTGTCGTTCTTGGTGTAGAACTCGGTCAGCGCAAAGGCTTGCGGTGGCACGGTGTAGCGGCGGAAGTTGTAGCCCGTGTCTTCCAGGTTGTAGCGCGCGCCGAGCGTCAGGCTGGTATTGGGCAGGAAGTCCCAGCTGCCCTGGCCGAAGACCGCTTTGTTGATGTTGTAGGCATCCGCACCGTAGGACGTACCGTAAGCCTGAATCAGCGGCACTTTGGTCAGCTCGCGGGTCAGGGCGTTACGGCCATACCACAGGCCCGCCACGTAGCGGATCGCGCCCTTGTCCGGAGAGGTCAGACGGAATTCCTGCGTGGTCGAGCGCACGTTGAAGAAGCCATACTGATACAGGCCACCGTGCATGCCGGTCGGCTGGCCGTTCGGCAGCAGCAGGAAAGGCAGGATGTCGACGTCGGTATTGTCGTTGTCCTGGTAGTCGTCCATGTGATACTTGTCGAAGGACGAGATGGAGCTCAGCGTGTGGCCTGCCAGCGGGCTGCCGTCGCCAAAGGTCCAGTCCAGTTTCAGGCCTGCGCCGATGTCGTGGAACTTGCCGCCGGTAGGATAGTCGTTGCGCACGGAGCGGTTGTCCGGGCCGATATTGATGCCGGCCAGGACCAGCGACACCGGCAGCTGCGGCGCATTGCGGTAAATGCCGCCCGGCGACATGGAGCTGAACGCATTCGAGCAGCAGAACTTTTCGGTGCGGTTGTAGTGCGGCATAAAGGTCGCGGTGAACTCGTCGATCGGATGCCATTCGATCTTGGCGCTGACGTTGTCGCCCTTGCTGCCATTGAGTTTGCCGCCGGTAGTCAGGTCGTTCAGCGTGCCTTTGAAATCGGTCTTGCTGACAGCGAGGCGCGCGCGCAGCGTGTCGGACACGGCGCCCGAAATGCTGGCGCCTGCACGCCATTCGTCATCGTTCGAATGATAGGCGTAAGCCGTGGTCTTCACCGGACCGCCGATTGGCTTGGTAGTGATGTTCAGCGCGCCGGCAATCGAGCTCTTGCCATACAGCGTGCTTTGCGGGCCTTTCAGCACTTCGATGCGGTAGACGTCGGCCAGGTCGCGGAAGGCGTTGGCCTGCATGCCCAGCGGGACATCGTCCACAATCACCGATACGTCCGCTTCGACGCCGATACCCAGCGAGAAGGTGCCGATGCCGCGCATATTGATGCTGAAGTTGCCCGGCTGCGTGCCGTAGGACAGCGTCAGCGCAGGGGAGAGATTCGGCACGTCTTCCAGGTCGCGCACGTTATTGCGCTGAAGCGTGGCGTCATTCAGCACCGTGATCGATGCCGGTACGTCCTGCAGATTCTGGGCGCGCTTGTTGGCGGTAACGACCACGGTTTCAAGCTTCGTGTCGTCCGCGTGCGATGCTGACGACAGTGCGAGAAGCGCGAGTGCAAGCGCTGCCGGTATGGGGCGCAGGGTGGGGTGTGGATGCATTTTTAAGTCTCCGTATAATTATTGGGAACGTTTCCAATTCCCGGTCTAAAAAAGGCCTGCGGTATGGCGCAGGCCCTGTTTTTCTATTTGCCGATGCTGGTGGCCAGCGGCGCCTGAAGGCGCTGGGCGAAGTTGCGCACATAGGACTGCCATGCCGCGGCATCCGCGAAGTCGCCGCTCTTGCTCCAGCCGGCGCCCAGGTAGTAGACGAAAGGCTTGCCCGGCTGCGCGTCGGCCAGGGTGAGCTGCTGGCCTTCGGCTTCGGCAAATCCTTTGGCGCCGCCCGGCACGATCACGGCGCAGGCAGTGCTGCCCTGGTTGCCCTCTGCTGGCTCCCAATAGCTGCTCCATCCTGCGGCCGCATCGCTGGCGTACTGGCCGTCGCCATCACGCTTGACGATGCCGACACCGACCGTCAATGGAGCCTTGCTGGTGCTGGTGTACTTGCTTTCGACGCGGGTCATATTGGAACCGGCGTCGATGGAGAAACGCTTCACTTCCGACACCTGACGGCCCTGGCCAGCGTCCCAATTGGCGAAACGCAGCTCGAATACGGAACGCAGCGGACCGTCAGCCAGCACCTTCCAGCCGGCGAAGTTGGACGAGTTATGCAGCTTGCCGTCGGCGTAAATCGTGGTGCCGCCGCAGCCGCGCGCAGGGCCGACCTTGTAGTAGTCCAGTCCTTCGCCATGGTCTGCGTGATAGTCGCCGGTGCGGTACCACTTGTCGACGACCGGGTAGCGCACGCGCTTGACCCACACATCCACGCCGCTGCTGATCAAGTGCTCTTTCGGGTCTTTGATGATGGCCGGGCCGTAGACGCGGTGCGCGATGCGGTCGCTCTCCCAGGCGAAATCGTCCAGACGTTCAGGCACGAAGCGCGCGTGGGTCTTCACGTCCGCCGGCGGCACAGCTGCCAGACGGTCGGCGGGCAGCAGCAGGTAGCGGTGCGTGTCGTGGGCGGGGATGTTCACGCTGAACAGCAGCTGCTTGCCGATCGTCTGCGAGGTCAGGATGGCGGAAGTGGAGGCATCCATCACTACCGGTGCCTTCGGGGCACTGCCCAGTGCGACTTCGGCCAGTTCATCGCCGCGCAGCACGTCGGACGGATTGCGGATCGTGACCACTTGCGGCTTGGCCTGCGCCATCACGGCCATGCGGTACATTTCGCTGCCGGCCAGCAGGAAGGCGCCGACGCCATAGACTTCGGTCAGCTCATTGTCGAAGGTCTTGGGCGCAGCGCCGATCGGTTGCACGTGGGTCAGTTTGCCGTCCGCGTTGACGTTGGCGACCAGCGCCTGCCAGGCCTTGCGCACGGCAGGACCGAAGCGCTGCGCATCCAGCATGCCCTGGTTGACGCCCCAGGCCAGTGCATAGGTGTACAGGCCGGAGCCGCTGGATTCCTTCATCGGATAGCTGGAAGGATCGAGCAGGCTGGCGCGCCACAGGCCGTCGTCCTGCTGCAGTGTGAGGATTTTTTCGGCCATGTCGCGGTATTGCTGTTCGAAGCTCGCGCGGGCAGGGTGGCTGGCCGGCAGATACTGCAGCATGCGCACCAGGCCACCCATCACCCAGCCATTGCCACGGCCCCAGTAGACCTTCTTGCCGTTGGCTTCGCGCTTGTCGAAGTAGGTGCTGTCGCGGAAGTAGAGGTGTTCGTCCTTGTCGTACAGGTAGTCGGAGGTCACCCACCATTCGCTGACGGCGAAGTCCAGATAGCGCAGGTCGCCGGTCACGGCCCACAGGCGCAGCCAGGTCGGAGGCCCCATGTACAGCGCGTCGCACCACGACCAGCGTTCCTGGTTACCCTTCACCGTGAAGTCCAGCGGACCGCTGCGGCGATTGGCGAGAATGTCGTCCATGTGGGCGCGCATGGGAGCGATCATCTTCGGCTCGCGCAATTGCAGGTAGAGTTCTGCGTAAGTCTGGCCGACGATGTGGTCGTCCGCGTGGTAGTGATTGGAGCCGAGCTTCCAGCCGTTCTTCTCGCCCATCTGCACCATGGCGTCGCGGTATTTGCGGTCGCCGGAGATGCCGGCGAGGGCCATCATGCCGTTGTAGCCGACGGCTTGGGTCCAGTCGTCGGGGCGATGTTTGCTGGGGTTGGCGAGCTGCCAGTCGGCGGCGCGTTCCATCACCGACAGCACGGCTTTCGGTGCGAGCGCGGACTCCTGCTGCGTGATACTCGTTGCGGCATGCGCGGTGTGAATGAAGGGCGTTGCGGACAGTGCCGCGAGAATAGCGGCGCGCAGCAGCAAGGGGCGCGGGTATAGCTTGGGCAAGGGTGTCTCCGTAGTTTTCTTGTAAGTTAAACGTTTTACTTAAGTTAGCACCAAATTTATCCGAACGTCAACTCGTACAGCTTTACCTGTAGCAAAAAATCCAATAGTATCTGTTAAACGTTTTCCAATCGAAAGGTGGTGCACATGCGTTGGTCCCCTTTGAAGTTGCTGTTGGCTGCAACCGTTTTAGTCTGTGGCAGCGTGTCCGCCGAGCCGGCGCTGCACAATATTTATGGCCGCCAGCACCTGCTGCTGGATGGCCGCTGGAACTACATCGTGGACCCGTATGAGACGGGTTATTACAACTACCGCCGCCAGCCTTACGATCAATCGGAAGGCGGCAGTGGTGGTTTTTACGATGACCGCAAACCGAAGGACAAGGGCGACATCGTGGAGTACAGCTTCGAAGGCTCGCCGACGCTGGCGATCCCCGGCGACTGGAATTCGCAGGATGCAAAGCTGGAGAACTACGAAGGCACCGTGTGGATGCGCCAGCAGTTCAACGCCGCACCGAAGGAGGGCAAGCGTTACTTCCTCTACTTTGGCGCAGTGAATTACGAAGCCCACGTCTACCTGAATGGCAAGAAGATCGGTAGCCATAAGGGCGGTTTCACGCCGTTCCAGTTCGACGTCACGGGAAAGCTGAAGCCGGGTCAGAACACAGTGATCGTCAAGGCCGACAATACGCGCCATCAGGACGATATCCCGACCGTGAGCACGGACTGGTGGAACTATGGCGGTATTACGCGCGATGTGCTGCTGGCCGAAGTGCCGGAGACGCACATCGCCGATTACCAGATCCAGCTGGCGAAAGGCGATATGCGCCGCATCGAAGGTTTCGTGCAGATCGATGGCCCGCAGCGCGCGCAGGATGTGACGGTGACCATTCCTGAAGCCGGCATCAAAACGACCGTACATGCGGGTGCTGATGGCCGCGCCGCCATCAGCATTCCGCTGACAGCCAAACAGCTGCACTACTGGTCGCCGGAAGATCCCAAGCTGTAT
Source organism: Pseudoduganella sp. RAF19 (assembly GCF_052114165.1). Lineage (NCBI taxonomy): Bacteria > Pseudomonadati > Pseudomonadota > Betaproteobacteria > Burkholderiales > Oxalobacteraceae > Pseudoduganella > Pseudoduganella sp. RAF19. The sequence continues at coordinate 475,576 of NZ_JBFREF010000001.1, forward strand.
GGCGTGACGTTGTCTTCCGCCACCGACACAGTGAATGACCGCATCGGCTTCCGCACCATCGTCACGCATGGCCGCGACATTCTGCTGAACGGCAAATCGATCTTCCTGCGCGGCGTCTCGGTGCATGACGAGAATCCGCTGATTCCGGGCCGTTTGCGCGGCGAGGGCGATATGCGCATGCTGCTTCAATGGGCCAAGGAGATGAACTGCAATTACGTGCGCCTGGCGCACTACACGCACAGCGAAGAGATGATTCGCCTGGCCGATGAAATGGGCTTGCTGGTATGGGCTGAGGTGCCGGTGTACTGGACCATCTCCTGGCAGAAGCCGGAAGTGTTCGACAATGCGAAGCAGCAGATGACCGATATGATCGTGCGCGACCGCAACCGCGCCAGCGTGGTGATCTGGTCCATCGGTAACGAGACGCCGGTCAGCGAGGTGCGCACGAACTTCATGGGCCGCATGGCCGATACCGTCCGTTCGCTGGACACCACGCGCCTGGTCGGCGCCGCGCTGGAAGTACATCGTACCGGCGACGAAATCACCGTGGCAGATCCGCTGGCGGACAAGCTGGATCTGGTCAGCTTCAACGAATACGCAGGCTGGTACTGGGCCAACAACAGCGATATGTTGAAATTCCACTTCAATATCACGGCCAACAAGCCGGTCATCATCACCGAGTTTGGCGCGGACGCATTGGGCGGCTACCACGGCGATGCCGATTCGCGCTGGAGTGAAGAGTATCAGGACCAGTTGTATCGCAATCAGTTCAAGATGCTGGATGCGATTCCAGGCTTGCGCGGCATGACGCCGTGGGTGCTGGTGGACTTCCGTTCGCCACGCCGTCCGCATCCTTACTTCCAGGACTTCTGGAACCGCAAGGGTTTGCTGACTCAGAGCGGCAAGAAAAAGCAGGCCTTCTACACACTGAAGGCATACTACGATCAAAAACAGAAACAATACAAATGAAGACATCGCACCGTGCGGCCTTGGCACGCGCTGCGGCCGGCTTGCTGCTGGCCGCTCCCATCCTGGCGCATGCCCAGGATGCACAGATCGAGCGCAAGGTGGCGGCCTTGCTGAAGCAGATGACGCTGGCCGAGAAGGTTGGCCAGTTGCACCAGCTCTCCGGCCGCCAGTTCACCGGACCGACCAGCAGCAACTATGCGGACAAGCTGGCGGATATCCGCGCCGGCCGTGTCGGCTCGATGCTGAACGTGAAGGGCGTCGCGGACACGCGCGAGATCCAGGCGCTGGCTTTGCAATCCCGGCTGAAGATCCCGTTGCTGTTCGGCCTCGACGTGATCCACGGTTATCAGACCGTGTTCCCCGTACCGCTGGGCGAATCGGCGTCGTGGGATATGGATGCGATTCGTCTGTCCGCGCATATCGCGGCGCAGGAAGCTGCTGCGTCGGGCATTCATTGGACCTTCGCACCGATGGTGGACGTGTCGCGCGATCCGCGCTGGGGCAGGGTGATGGAAGGAGCCGGTGAGGATACTTATCTCGGCTCGCAAATCGCAAAAGCGCGCGTGCTGGGCTTCCAGGGTGAAAAGCTGGGCGGCACCGATGCCGTGATGGCGACCGCCAAGCACTTCGCGGCCTATGGCGCCGCCATCGCAGGCCGCGACTACAACGCAGTCGATATGAGCAATCAGCAGCTGTTCCAGGTCTATCTGCCGCCATTCAAGGCTGCGTTGGACGCGGGCGCTGCGACCTTCATGAACTCTTTCAATACGCTGAACGGCGTGCCGGCCACCGGCAACGCTTTCCTGCAGCGCGATATCCTGAAAGGCAGCTGGGGCTTCAAGGGCTTTGTCGTCAGCGACTGGGGATCGATACGCGAAATGGTGCCGCATGGGTACGCGGCCGATTTGTCCGACGCGGCGGTGAAGGCCATCACGGCGGGCAGCGATATGGATATGGAAGGCTATGCCTACTCGGCGCACCTTGAACAAGCCGTCAAGGCCGGCAAGGTGAAGATGAAACTGGTGGATGATGCCGTTGGCCGTATCCTGTATAAGAAGTTCGAGCTTGGCTTGTTCGACGATCCCTACAAGTTCTCGGATGCTTCGCGCGAGAAGGCCGTGCTGGGCGATGCATCGCACCGTGCCGCCGCGCTGGACGTGGCACAGAAGTCGATGGTGTTGCTGAAGAACGGAGTGCCGGGTGCTGCGGCGACACCGCTTCCTCTGAGCCGCGACCTGAAGCGCATCGCCGTCATTGGCCCGCTCGCTGATTCGCAGCGCGACCTTGAGGGCGGCTGGGTAGTGCAGGGCGACCGCGCGCCTGTGGCCAGCCTTCTCGAAGGCTTGCGTAGCCATGCGGGAAAGGGCACGGAAGTCGTGCACGCCCAGGCCTGCGCGCCCGGCTGCGCGACGCTGGACGCGTCCGCGCTCAATGCCGCCGTTACGGCCGCCGCGCAATCCGATGTGATTGTGCTGGCGATTGGCGAAACCTGGGATATGAGCGGTGAAGCCAAGTCACGCACCGACATCACACTGCCGGGCCAGCAGGAGAAGTTGTTCGCTGCGCTGAAGGCAACCGGCAAACCGCTGGTGGTCGTGATGCTGGCTGGCCGTCCGCTGGTGTTCAATACCATCGCCGATCAGGCGGACGCCATCGTCTACGCCTGGTTCCCGGGTACTGAGGGCGGCAACGCCGTGGCGAATGTGCTGTTTGGCGATTACAACCCGTCGGGCAAGCTGCCGATTACGTTCCCGCGCAGCGTAGGCCAGATTCCCTTGTCCTATGCGCAGTACAACACGGGGCGCCCGGTCACGGACGAACACAATGTCGTGTACAAGTCCGCCTACATCGATTCAGTCAATACGCCGCGCTACGCCTTCGGCCGTGGCCTGAGCTACACCAGCTTCACCTATTCCGATCTGAGGCTGGACCACAGCGAATTGCGTGGCGACGGCAAAGCCACGCTGTCCGTCGACCTTGCCAACAGCGGAGCGCGCGAAGGCGACGAAGTGGTGCAACTGTACCTGCGCGACATGGTCGCATCGGTAGTGCGTCCTTTGAAGGAGCTGAAAGGCTTCCAGAAGGTCCATCTAAAGCCGGGCGAGCACCGCCGCGTGCAGTTCATCATCGACCGCGACATGCTCTCTTTCTACAACAGCCAGTTGAAGTGGGGCGCGGAGCCGGGCGAATTTAAACTGATGGTAGGGAGCGCGTCCGATGACATCCGCCTTGAGACGGATCTTCGCCTGCTTGATGCATCAAAGCCAGGACACCCGTAAGTTGTATTTGGCGATCAATGCCAGTTGTTCTTCATCGGTCGGGTCGCGCTTAAACGTGACCTGGAAGCGGAATACCAGCATGTCGAACTTCTGGTCGTCGGTCGGCGCGGGCAGGTATTGCACGCCGCCCGGTGTGCCAAAAGGAATGGGGCCCATATTGTTGACCATGGCCCCATACGAGTTGTTTGCCTGAGCCAGGGCCACAGGGTTGTGGGGCAGAGCCTGATGCGCATACGTCATCTGATTAATTGCCATCGCCAGTTCCGGATTCTGGTCGGCCAGCGCGGTACGCTGCCAGTTGCGATACTGCTCCGCGTTCAGGCCGGATTCCCTTGCGTTGCCGCTATTGCCGGTTCCCTCATGAGTGCGATGCTGGCGAAGTTCTTCGTGATACGCCGGCGCTTGCTGTTCGATCTCCCGCGTGGCTGGCGTGGCGGCGCGAGCCCCCGTCTGATGCATTGGCCCCGCGAGGACCTTGTAGCCATACGGGTGTTCCATTTGATGGGTAGCGCCACTGACGCGGGTACCATACACGCTTTCCAGGCGCTTCTGGTCGTCCACACGGCCTGCATAAATGCCCGCATTGTGACCTGATCCTTTGCAGATCGAACCGTTATGGCAGTTGGGTGTCGTACACCAACGGCAGAAAGCCTGCATTCGCTGAATCACAGCGCTTGGTTTGAGCTGCACGGCCTTTGGCGCGGTAACGGACTTGCCTTGCGGCGGACGGTAAACCGGAGGCGCGATGGGGCTGGATGGCGATTTGGATTTGCTCATATCCACACACTCCTTTGGTATGGCGTCACGCTCTGCGAGCTTTCTGCCGCTGTGTTAGCATAATGCCTAAATCGCCGCTCGTCCGGCGATTTTTTCATTTCTACGGGCGAAATTTCAAAATCGGCATGGTTGCCGTTCCTATCATGGACTACCAGGAACTCAGAAAACAGTTTGTGCGCGTGTGGCGGGCGGCGGGCGTCTTTTTCCAGAGCATAGAGGTGTGCCTCGTGCTGTTGATGGCCTTTGTCATGGTGGGCGGCGTCTGGCTCGCATTCCTGGGCGACCCACGCTCGCTGGCTGCGTTTGCGCTGGTCATCGCTTATTTCACTATTCGGCCGATCCTGCACGTCAAGGGGATTCTCAGCTGGCCCTTCCTCTGATCGTTCAGGGGCCGTACACGTCCCGGTAGAGTTCTGCCATATCGGCGGATGGCGTAAGGCCGTCACTTGCGCAGCGGCCGGCGCCGAAGCCGCGGACGCCTGGCTCTCGCAACACGGTAGTCGCCAGCGTGGCGCCGGCAACGCGCGACATGTGCGCCAGCACGGCTTCACGCTCGTGGTTGCCCGGGCCGCAGGCGCCGCTGACCATGAGGAACATCACGGGCAGATTCCGGTTTAGCGCACGTGCCGCGTTAAGGCGTGTCATCAACGCGTACTGGCTTGCTAAATCGATCTCGGCGCCACGTACCGGAATCAGGACCAGTCGCGCGGCTGCGAGCGCACAGCGGCTTGCCTCGGTGTCGCGCGTGCCGGCATCGATCAGCATATCGTTGAATAGCAAACGCAGTTGGGCAAGCCTGCTGCCGGCGGTCCGGTTATTGAGGTGGCGTGCTTCGATGCGTGGCAGGATGGCGGCGGCGCCTCGGTCTGCACACCAGTCGCTGTCGTCGCGCGCATGCTCCGGCATGGCCAGGCAGACTTTGCGTCCGCTGCGTGCGCGTAGCACGGCCAGGTTGCGTGCGACGATGTTGCGGTCCTGAGTGTTGTGCTGGTTGACGATGGCGATAATCATGGACATGAGCTTAGCAACCGCCTCGTAAAAAAGATCGAAAAACTTGGCGGCGCCGCATAAACGCGGCGTATAAGCAGGTACATAAGCTGTCGCTTGCGGTGTATCCTGCCGTGATGAAGCCGCCAGTAATTGAGACCGAACGCCTGATTCTGCGGGCGCTCGATGCACGCGATGCACCTGCCCTGTTTGCGCTGTACAGCGATCCTGACGTCATGCGCTACTGGAGCCACGAGGCCTGGATGATGCCTGCACAAGCCCGCGCAGCGATAGCTGAAGCGCACCAGGACTATGCCGACGGACGCAGCCTTCATCTCGCGATCGAACACCGCGATAGTGGCAGCCTGGTAGGAAGCTGTGCTCTGTACGAGTTAATGCCGCTGTGCCGGCGCGCGACGCTCGGCTATCTCCTGGCCCGCCCGCATTGGGGCTTTGGCTACGGAAGGGAAGCGCTGGCCGCCATGCTGGGATATGGCTTCACTGGCCTGGGCCTGAACAGAGTGGAGGCGGAAGTCGAGCCGCGCAATCACGCCTCCATCAAACTGCTTGAGCAATTGCGCTTCCGCCGCGAGGGGACGATGCGGGAGCGCTGGATCGTCGCCGAAGAACCGCGCGATATCGCGGCCTACGCACTTTTACGCAGCGACTGGATGTCCTGATACTGGCGGTCGAGCCGATCGGCAAACACTTGCATGATCGTGCGATATAAGCCTCCGCGCAGGATGCCGTCTTCGATGCCGGCGTCCACATTTGGGTTGTCGTTCACCTCGATGACGACCGGACCATTGGGCGTCATCTTCATATCCACGCCATACAGGCCATCGCCAATCAGGTTGGCGGCACGCACGGCATAATCCAGCAGGTCCGCCGGAACTTCCGTCAGTGGCACCGCGCAGCCCGGGCCAAATTCCGCATTGCCGTTGGCGTCGCGCTTGGCGACCTGCCAGTGGCCTTTGGACATGAAATACTGGCTGGCGAAGAGCGGCTTCCGGTCAAGCACGCCGATACGCCAGTCGAATTCAGTGTACATATATTCCTGCACCAGGATCAAGGACGACTGCTTGAACAGCTTCAGGGCGTTGTCGCAAAACTCTTCACGGTTTGCCACCTTGATCACGCCGCGGGAGAAAGCGCCGTCCGGAATCTTCATCACCATCGGGTAACCAAGCTGTTCCTCCAGCGCGCTGACATCGTCCATGTCTTCCTCGCACAATACGCGGGTGCGCGGTGTCGGAATGCCGTTCAGGCGCATCAGGTCGGCCAGGTAGACCTTGTTGGTGCAGCGCAGGATGGACACGGGATCGTCCACCACCACCAGGCCTTCGCTCTCGGCCTTCTTGGCGAACAGATAGGTGTGATGGTTGATGGCCGTCGTTTCGCGGATGAAGAGCGCATCGTATTCCGCAACGTGCGAATAGTCCTTTTTCTCGATCAGCGTTACCTGCATACCCAGGTCGCGGGCCGCCTGGATAAAGGCTTCGAGCGCCTCCGGATTGCTGGGTGGGAGCTCTTCGTCCGGATTGTGCAGCATCGCGATCTGGTAGCGCGGACGCTTGCGCGCTACGGCGTTCGGCAGCAGGCCATCGTCGAAGGCCGCCAGGATATCGGCGAGCTGGCCCTCCTGGCGTTCGTTGAGTGAGCCGATGTGCTGGGCCTTCAGCGACTGGATCTGCCACTCGTCGTCATACACGAATTCCACGCGCAGGACCGGAGCGGGAAAGGTTTCGAAGATCTGGCGCGCCAGACGAGCCAACGGCTTGTAGCTGGTCTGGCCAAAGAAGATATCCATGGCGAACTCGGTGGGCATGGTGCTTTCGTCATGCTCGGTGAGCAGGGCGTTCAGCGCCTCATTCAATTCGCTGGTATCGAGACTGTAGATGGCCTTGCGCGACAGGTCGTTGATCGTTTTGACCGAAGGCAGTACGTGGTGGCCGCGCGCTTCCGCCAGCAGCGAGCAGTAATAGCCGATGGAGAGATATTTATAGCCCCGGCACAGGTTGACGACCGTTGTGTCGGATGGAATGCCAGGCGAGCTGGCGTCCAGGTATTCGGCTGCGCTGATGGCGCGGCCTTCGCCTTCCCAGTCCTTCGGGTTTTCAACGATGATGAGGGGCAGCTTACTTCGGGCTTTTGACATGATTTCCGTTGCTTGAACGAGTGCGTGAATAAATGGTTACTACTGCTTTGATGCCTGCCCCCCGCGACCCGGCGGGGCCAGGCCGTGCGCGCCGCAGCCGCTGTGGTTCTCCGTCATGAAGGCTTCGCGCCAGAGTTGGAGTTCGGACGCTCCGGGCTCAGATGACGGGTGAGGGACTTTTCCAGCCGATAGGCGTCTTCGCCATCCTCGTAATAGGCCGGGTACTCGTCGAAGATGCGGTAGCCGCGCGACCGGAACAGGCGCTGCGAGGCCAGATTGTCTTTGCGGATCTCTAGCCGCATCAGGGCGTTGCCCCGTGCAAGCCCTTCGCGCTCCGCGGCCAGCACCAGGTTGGCTGCCACGCCGCGCCCCAGCCAGTCCGGATGGGTGGCGATGGAGTAAATACGCGCGATGGAACTGGACGCGCGGAACAGCAGCATGACGTAGCCGCGTGGCTGCTCCTCATGCGTCTCGATCAGGGTGAGGGCGTTGCCGTGGCTGAGCAGGTGCTGGAAACTGCGGCGCGTCAAACGGTCGCCTTCAAAGCTGGCGTTTTCGATCGCCAACAGGGCCGGTATATCGTCTGGCGTGCCGGTTTGGATCATGGCTGCATGGGCAGGATTGGCATGACCAGCAGACTATCAGCGATCCAGTAAAGAATTTGTAAAAGGCGCCGGGCCTGGCGTAAACGCGGTCTAAACGCGCTCCGCATCAGCTGATGAGGCAAAAATGCAACGGACTGGGCCGATCTGGTCCGGCCACATTGCATCGGTTTGTATGGGAGAGCCCCCTTTATTCAGATGTGTTGTATTTTCTTCTTGTTGAATTGGTCTGGCCAGTTTAGTATTTGGTTGTACCAGAAAAAATAAGTGATCGACCAGATCATCGAACCAATTAGGAGGAGACGTAATGAATTCTGCACGCCGACCCGAACTCCAAAGTGCCGTGCTGGCATCGGCAGTTGCTGCCGCTGTCCTGCAAATGGCCGGCCAGGCGCACGCTCAGACCCAAACCCAGGCTGAGCCAGTCCAGGCCGTGGTGGTGACGGGCTCGCTGATCCGCCGCGTGGCGGATGAAGGCGCAACACCGCTGATGACCACCAAGTCCAGCGACCTGGAAGCACGGGGTAACACCGAACTGAAAGACTTTGTGCTGGAGCAGCCGCAATCGCTGTCCCTCGGCACCAATTCCGGCGCGGCCGGACCAATCACCAACCTGCGCGGTCTGGGCCCGATGCGTACCCTGACGCTGTTGAACGGCCGCCGCATGGCGAACGAGCCGCTGCAGGACCAGTACGTATCCGTCAACGTGATTCCGCGCATGGCGCTGGACCGCGTTGAAACCCTGAGCGGCGGTGCTGCATCCATCTACGGTGCGGACGCCATCGGCGGTGTGCAGAACTTCATCACCAAGCGCGGTTACACGGGCGCTTCCATCAAGGCTGAATACGCAACGCCGGAAATGAGCGGCGGCGGCAAGACTTCCAGCATCGGCGCCATCATGGGCTGGGGTAAGCTGAACGAAGACGGCTGGAACGCCTACATCGCGGTCGACCATCAATACAAGGGCGCTTTGTTCCAGGCGGACCGGCCTGACCAGCATGATCCGGCCATCCTGCAGACCCTCGGCCTGGGCATCACGCCGGACGCGCGCAATGCTTCGCCGATCGCCAACTTCGGCTTCACCCGCGCCGCCAATACGAACTACAACCCGTATTTCGCCAGCGGTTGCGCATCGCCATACGCTTACCCGACCCTGGGTAATCTGAGCACTGCCGCAACGCCGACTTATGCGCCGGGCTGCGCACGCAATCCGCTGTACTGGACCGCCGTGACCGACGGCAGCAAGATCACCACCGTCAGCGGCCGTGCAAGCTTGAATCTGCCGGGCGGTCACAAGATCGACCTGGATCTGCTGCACGCCGACTTCAACGTGCAGAAGTTCCGCGGCATGCAAGTACCGGGCAGCACCAATCCATTCACCACTTACTCGCTGTCGCCAAGCAGCAAATACTATCCGGGCAATGGCATCACCCCGGCCGTGCAGGTGGTGGGCAGCAATACCGGCTCCAATACGCCGACCATGTTCATCGACTCGTCCAAGACTCCTGGCGCCGTGTCGAACCTGAACATGAACAACCGGCCTATCTACTTCCAGTGGGGCCCTGCTGAACTTGGCCCCGCATATCGTAACGACGAGCAGACCAACGACCGCGTGGTGCTGACCGCCGAAGGCGAAGTGTTTGGCTGGGATTATCGCGTGGGCCTGAACTACGGCCAGTCCAAGCGCGACACCCGCGCCGGCAATGGCTACATCCTGTACACCGCCGCCCAAGCGGGCTTCGACAAAGGCATCCTGAATCCATTCGGACTGCAGGACCAGGCCGGCCTGGATTACCTGAACAGCATCGAAGCGCAGGACTATACCTACCGCCTGAACAAGGCCTACAACAAGAGCATCGACGGCACGCTGACGCACCCGATCTGGCAACTGCCGGGCGGTGACCTGACGCTGGCAGTGTCGGGCGAGTTGCGTGAGGACTCGGCGCGCAGCTTCGATGCGCCGCTGGATTACGTGCTGAAGAAGGCTGACGGCAGCTACAACATCGACAAGTCCGGCAACGTTGTGCAGACTGACCTGGTGGGCGAAACGCCGCAGGGTGTGGGCAAGAAGGTGAAGCGCCAGATCTCCTCGCTGATGTTCGAGCTGGATGCGCCGATCACCGACAAGTTCCTGCTGAACGGCGCAGTGCGTGCCGACCATTACGATGACCTGAAGCAGACCACCGTCAATCCGAAGCTGGCTGCGCGTTACCAGCCGGTTCAGCAGCTGGTGCTGCGTGGTTCGGTGTCGACCGGTTTCCGTGCGCCGTCCATCATGGACATTCAGAATGCGACGCCGGAAGTGCGTACCCAGGTGATGGACGATCCGGTCCTGTGCCCAAGCTCGCAGCCGACTGTGGCAGGCACCGGCAAGCCGGTGGCAGGCTACACCGCGGACCAGGTCTGCAACGTGACCACCACCTACTGGACCAAGTCGCCGAACAACTCCTTCCTGAAACCTGAGAAATCGCGTGGCTTCTCCTTCGGTTTCGCGCTGGAGCCGGTGAAGAATCTGTCGATCACCGTTGACTATTGGGGCCTGAAGATCCGCGACGTGCTGGGTGCCCTGGCAATCGCCGAGATCCAGCAGAACCCGGCCAAGTACGCGGAGTACATCCTGCGCAATGCCGACGGCACCATCGACCATATCGTGGCCAGCCAGGCGAACCGCGGCCAGACCCGCATCCGTGGTGCGGACGTTTCGGCCAGCTACCTCTTCCCGAAAACCAGCTTCGGTACTTTCGATGCGAAGCTGGACGGCACCTGGTATCAGAAGTATGAGTTCCAGGCAGAGAAGGGCGGCGAATGGCTGCAGAACGTGGGCATCATCACCAACGATGGCCGCTACGGTGGCGCAGGTCCGAACTCCGGCCTGGCCGGCATGCCACAGCTGAATCCACGCTGGAAGCACACCCTGTCGCTGAACTATAAGTATGGTGACTGGAAAGCTACGCTGTCGCAGCGCTTTAATACCGGCTTCACGGATCTGACTCCGCGTGCAGGGTCCACCATGACCAAGGTGGATTCCTACAGCCAGTACAACATGAACATGAGCTATGCGGCCAATAAGAATGTGACGCTCTCGTTCGGTATCAACAACATCACGCAGGAATGGCCGCCGCTGACTGCAGACACCATCTACAGTGGTGGCTACATCACCAGCATGGCCGACATGCTGGGCCGCGTGTATCGCTTCTCCGTTGAATACAAGTTCTAAAGACTTGTCCTGACACTGCGGGCCTGGGAACGGGCCCGCAGTTTATTTCTCTCCCTTCGATCCATGACGCTACATCGCTACGTCTGTATCACCTTGTTCCTGGCCGTCGCCGGCGCGCAAGCCGCCAGCATAGACCGCCAAGCTCTCGTATCCCGCCATAATCCAAGCTTGAACTCCATCGACACCATGGCGCCGCTTAGCGTGGGCAATGGACGCTTCGCCTTTACCGCGGACGTCACCGGCCTGCAAAGCTTGCCGGACCTGTACTGGAAGACCGGCACGCCGACTGAAACGCAGGCACGCTGGTCCTGGCACGAGAACGCGAATCCCAATCACTACAAGCTCTCCGATGCCAACCGCGATTACACGGCGCACGGACGCACGCTTGGTTATCCGACCAATCAGAATTCACCGGCAGGGCAGTGGCTGCGTCTGAATCCGCACGTTCAGCCGCTGCCGCAGATCGGCTTTGTGCTCGGCGGCGCCGATGCGCGCCCGCTGGCCGCCGCCGATGTCACGTCCGTCGACCAAAAGCTCGACATGTGGCGCGGGCAGCTCGATAGCCGCGTGCAGCTACTCGGCCAGCCCGTCAGCGTCAGCAGCGCCGTCGATCCCGGCAGCGACACGCTGGCCCTGCGCATCAAGTCTCCGCTGCTGGCCAGCGGGCGCATCGCCGTGCGCGTCGCGCTGCCTTTCGGCTACGACTTCCGCGTGAAGCACAATCCGCCGCTGGACTGGTCGGGCACGCACACCAGCACGGTGCTGGAGCAAAGCCCGCGCCTCCTGATAATTGAACACCGCCGCGACGCCGCGCGCTATGCGATGACCCTGGCCAGCGCCGCGCCGTTGGCTATCAAGCGCTCCGGTCCCCACAGCTTTGAAATTTCTCCCTCGGCTGGCGGCGACACGCTCGACCTGACTGTGTCCTTCGCACAGAACGGCCGCGCACCTGCCCAGCAAAGTGAGCAAGTCTTCACGCGCAGCGCCGAACACTGGCGCGCCTTCTGGCAATCCGGCGCGGCCGTTGACTTCAGCGGCAGTACCGATCCGCGCGCAGCGGAACTGGAACGCCGCGTGGTGCTGTCTGAATACCTGACCGCCATCCAGCTCGGCGACACGATCCCCGCACAGGAAAGCGGCCTGACCACCGCCACCTGGTTCGGCAAGCACCACACGGAGATGGTCTGGTGGCACACCGCACACTTTGCACTCTGGGGCCGCCCTGAATACACCGCACGCACACTGGGCTGGTTCCAGCGTACCTTGCCGGCTGCACGCGCCGTCGCTGCGGAACGTGGCCTGAAGGGCGCACGCTGGATGAAGATGACCGGGCCGGAAGGACGCGAAAGCCCCGGCGGCAATCCTCTCATTGTCTGGAATCAGCCGCATGCCATTCATCTGGCCGAGTTGCTGTACCGCGCCAATCCAACACACGAAACCCTGGCGCGCTATAACGAGCTGGTTTTCGAAACGGCGGACGCGATGGCATCCATGCTGAACTGGGATGCGGCAGGCAAGCGCTTCGTTCTCGGCCCGCCGCTGTGGATCGCGCAGGAGATTTACGACCAATCGAGCAGCGAGAATCCGGCTTACGAATTGAGCTACTGGGCCTGGGCACTGGAAACCGCCCAGCGCTGGCGCGAACGCCTTGGCATGCCGCGCAATCCGGACTGGGAAAATCGCCGCACGCATCTTTCCGCCTTGCCGCAGAAGGATGGCAAATACGTCGCCCTCGAATCGCATCCCGATACCTGGGAAAATGTCGACAGCCGCCACGACCATCCATCCTTCCTGATGGCGTTTGGCCAGCTGCCCGGCGACGGTGTCGACCGCGCCATCATGCGCAATACGCTTGATGCCGTGCTGACGAAATGGGACTGGGCCACCAAGATCTGGGGCTGGGACTATCCTATGATCGCCATGACTGCCGCCCGTCTGGGCGAGCCGGATAAAGCGGTCGACGTGCTGCTCAAAACGGACGGCCCGAATAACGGCTACACCAAGGCCGGTCACAATCCAAATACCGGCCTGCCGGTCTACTTGCCGGGCAATGGCGCCTTGCTCGCTGCCGTGGCCATGATGGCTGGCGGCTGGGATGGCGCACCGGACCGTCCTGCGCCAGGCTTCCCGAATAACGGCCGCTGGGTGGTGCACGCCGAAGGCTTCCAGCGCCTGCCTTGAGTATCGCAATGAAAAAACTCTTCTTGTTATTGATGATGTTGTGCTCCCTCGCGCACGCCGCCACCGTTGAACGCTGGGGCAGCACCGAGATTTCGCTGGCAGGGCCCAGCGCCGGCAATCCTTTCATGGACGTCGATTTGTACGCTATCTTCACGCAGGGCCAGCGCACGCTGAAAGTGCCGGGTTTTTACGATGGAGAGGGCCAGTACAAAATCCGCTTCATGCCGGATGCGGTCGGCGAGTGGACCTATGAAACGCACAGCAATGGCGCCGAACTTAATGGCAGGAAGGGCAGCATCACCGCGACGCCAGCTGGTCCGGGCAATCACGGCCCGGTGCATGTGCGGAACACCTGGCACTTCGGCTATGAAGACGGTACGCCGTTCTGGCAGGTCGGCACCACCAGCTACGTCTGGACCCACCAGACCGAGGAGCTGGAACAGCAAACGCTGAAAACGCTGGCCGCGGCGCCGTTCAACAAGATGCGCATGGCCGTTTTTCCGAAGCGCTATGAGTACAATATGAACGAGCCGCGCTTCTATCCTTTCGAAGGCAAGCCGCCTGCGACCTGGGATTTCAGCCGCTTCAATCCGGCCTTTTTCCGCCACTTCGAGCAGCGCGTCGGACAGCTGCGCGATATGGGCATCGAAGCCGACATCATCCTGTTCCACCCTTATGATAAGGGCCACTGGGGCTTCGACAGCATGCCCAGGGACGTGAATGAACGCTACCTGCGCTATGTCGTCGCGCGCCTGTCGTCCTACCGCAATGTGTGGTGGTCGATGGCCAATGAGTTCGACTTCGTCAAGAGCAAGACCATGGAGGATTGGGATAGTTATTTCCAGATCGTCCAGGCCAGCGACCCTTATCAGCACCTGCGCTCCATCCACAACGCCTTTGTATTCTACAACCACACCAAGCCCTGGGTGACGCACGTCAGCGTGCAAAGCGGTGCGATTGCGGAAGATTTCGAGCGCGCCGTGCTGCTGCGCGACACTTATAACAAACCCGTGGTGTACGACGAGGTGAAGTACGAAGGCAACTTCAAGCAGCGCTGGGGCCAGCTCACGCCGGAGGAAATGGTGCTGCGCTTCTGGGAAGGCGCCATCGCAGGCACCTACGTCGGACATAGCGAAACCTATCAGGACCCCAATGAAATCGCGTGGTGGTCGAAGGGCGGCGTGCTGCACGGCCAGAGTCCGCAGCGCCTGGCTTTCTTCCGCAAGATTCTGAGCGAGAGTCCGCCGGAAGGCCTGGAGCCGATCGACAAGTGGCAGGATTATCCTTTCGCCGGCAAGCACGCCCAGTATTACCTTGGCTACTTCGGCAAGAAGACCCCGGCAAGCTGGCCTTTCGTGCTGTTCAAGACTGGCCTGAAGGATGGCATGAAGTTCCGTGCCGAGATCATCGACACCTGGAATATGACCATCACGCCGGTGGACGGTGTGTTCGAGATTAAGAAGCGCGACGACTACACCTTCGCTGACAAGAATCAACGCAGCATCACTTTGCCGGGCCGTCCGTATATGGCTCTGCGCATTATCCGCATTCCATGAACCTGAAAATGATCGCCGCGGCGTCTGCGGCTACCGTATCGTTTGCCGCGCAGGCGGCTTGTCCCGGCGGCGCGGGCTGGTGCCGCGACTTTGAGCAGGGCAGTGGCACTTGGACCGGCGCCGCTCCCGCCGTTCGATCCCAGGCCGAGGCGCCGAATCACGTGCTGTTCTCGCGTGCAGATGGCGCAGCGCACCTGATTCCCGCTGAAGAAACCCAGTCTGCCAGCCAGGGCGCCCACTTCATCGAGGCCCGCCTGCGGCCTGCGCAAGCGGGCGGACAGGGGCTGATCATCGCCGGGTATGCTGACGAACGCAATTGGCTTGGCTTCGGCCTGGACGTTACGCCGGGCAGCGACCGCGTCGCGCTGGTCGTCGTGCGCATGGAAGATGGCAAGCTGCGCTACCTCAAGCGCGTGGGCCGCGAAGCCGATCCGGTGGGCAGCTTCTACACGATGCGCCTGGACCGCGACCGCAATCTGCTCACCCTGCACGTCAACGGTTTCCGCACCATCGGCATGGACGAGCCCTCACTGCCGCCAACCCGAGTGGGCGTGCTGGCCAGCGGCGGCGATTTTGAAGTGGACGACCTGCGTGTGGGCGACATGCGTGTGGCGCCTGTCAGTATCGGGTTGGCGCAGCGTGGCTTGCAACTGAGCTTGCAGGCAGGCGAGGGCGCGCAGCGCTATATTGTCCGCACATCCAGCCGAGACGGACTCGGAACTGCGCCGTTCACCGCCCGCTCGTCCGACCCTGCCGTTGCCAGCGTGGCGGTGCAAGGCGACGCGCTTCTGGTCACGCCCAGGCGCGCAGCCAACGCGGCCATCACACTGGCCAGTAAAGCCGACAACAACGTTGGCGTCACACTGAGCGCCCGCGTGGCGCCTGCCTTCGCGGCATCGCTCCAGACCTACGCGCTCCAGGGCCGCACCTTGCCCGCCGCCGGCGCCACCGGGCAGCCAGTCGACAGCACCCTCCAGCTCCGCTTTGACACCGCCCCGGTTCTTGGCGTTGCGGGCACCGTGCGGGTGTGGCGCGCGAGGGATAACGCGCTGGCGGACGAAATTCACGTTGGCCATGAGGTGAACGCCATCGGCGCCACCGCCGACGGATATTCGCGCGTCGTACGCTGGCAGCCAATCCAGCTGGACGGCAGCAGGGCCACAATCCGCCTTCATGACAATCGTCTGGCATACAACACCGAGTATTTCGTCACCGTTGACGGCAACCTGTTTAAAGGCGCACGTCTGGCGGACAAGCCGTTCGATGGCATCAGCAAGGCATCAGGCTGGCGCTTCCGCACCCGCGCGGCGCCGCCGACGAGCCGCGTAATCACGGTCGATGACGACGGCGCCGCCGACTTCCGTACCGTGCAAGGCGCGCTAAATCACGTCATGCGCAACGTCCCGCGTGACGAACCGGTGACCGTCAACATCGCCAACGGCCGCTACAACGAACTGCTTTACCTGCGCGGCAAAAACAACGTCACTCTGCATGGCGAAAGCCGCGAAGGCGTTGTCATCGCCGAAGAGAACAGCGACGGCCGAAACGCCGGCAGCGGCGTCGGCCAGCCGCAGTTGGCTCCTGGCGCCAACGGTGGCCGTTCCGTCTTCCTGATCGAAGACGCCGACATGCTGACCCTGGACACGCTCACGGTCTTCAACACGACCTGGAACAGCAAGACCATCGGCGGACAAGCGGAAGCCGTCAACTTCTCCAGCGAAGGCCGTTTCATCGCCACGCATTCCAATTTTGTCAGCGAGCAGGACACGATCCAGGTAAAGGGTTACTCGTGGTTCTACCAAAGCCTGATCGCCGGCACGATTGACTTCATCTGGGGCTTCAACCATGGCGCATTGTTCGAGGAGTGCGAGATCCGTTCGCTTGGCCACAGCGGCGGCTCCGCACGCGGTGGATACGTCGTGCAAGCACGCACTGTAGGGACGGACGATCCCGGCTTTGTCTTCCTGAACAGCCGTTTCACCCACGGCCCCGGTCCGGCGGGCAATGATACGCTGCCCGGCTCCATCTACCTCGCCCGTTTCGGCGTGCCGACTGCATGGGACAAGGTGACCTACATTAATAGCCGCATGGACACGCATATCGCGCCTGCCGGCTGGAGCGGAGAACCGCGCGGTGGCACCGGTTGGTTCGAATCGAACTCCATGGACCTGGAAGGCAAGCCGCTCGACCTGTCGTCGCGCAAGGCTGGCCGCGTGCTCGGCGCAGGCGAGGCCGCACAGCTGGTCAATCGTCTGCGTGTATTCGACCATTACCAGAATCCAGTGCTGCATGCGGATTATTCAGACCCTGATGCGATCCGCGTCGGCGATACCTATTACATGACTGCGTCCAGCTTCAACAGCGTGCCGGGGCTGCCGTTGCTGACGTCCAGGGACATGGTCAACTGGACGCTGGCCGGTCACGCGCTGCCGCGCCTGGTGCCGGAGGCCCATTTTGCCGTGCCGCGTTACGGCGACGGCGTGTGGGCGCCATGCCTGCGCTATCACGACGGCAAATTCTGGATTTTCTATCCGGACCCGGATTTCGGCGTTTACGTGATCACGGCCGCCAACTTTGCAGGTCCATGGAGCGCACCGCATCTGCTCTTGCCGGGCAAGGGCATTATCGATCCGACGCCGCTGTGGGATGACGATGGCAGGGTTTATCTGTTGCATGCATGGGCCAAGAGCCGGGCGGGCTTCAACAATGTGCTGACGTTGCGCCAGATGTCTCCTGACGGCCAGCGTATGCTTGATGAGAAAGGCCTTGTCGTCATCGACGGCAATCGTCTGCCGGGTTACAAGACCTTGGAAGGCCCCAAGTTTTATAAGCACGATGGCTGGTATTACGTGTTTGCGCCGGCTGGCGGCGTGGAAGATGGCTGGCAAGCCGTGTTCCGTTCCCGCGCGATCGGCGGACCTTACGAAGAACGCGTCGTCATGGAGCAGGGCGGCTCTGTGGTCAACGGCCCGCATCAGGGAGCATGGGTGCGCGCGCAGGATGGCCGCGACTGGTTCCTGCATTTCCAGGATAAACAGGCATACGGCCGCATCGTCCACCTCCAGCCAATGCAATGGCGCGACGGCTGGCCAGCGATCGGCGCACCCGGCGCCAAGCCCGGAATCGGCAACCCCGTCGCCACATGGCGCGACCCGGTCCCCGGTCAGCCAGCAGCCGCGCAGCAGGCGTTTGGGCAGTCAGCGGTCGCGCTGCCAGCGGTAGGGCGCGCAGCGGTCGCGCAGGCCGCGTCGGTCGGCGCGGAGCCCTCGGCGCTTGGTGCGGCCGCGGCGGGCGGAGCTGCGGGCGGGCAGCGCGCGGCAGTATTGTCGCTGGGGGGGCCGGCGACGAGTGACGAATTCTCCGCGCGGGAGCTCGGCCTGCAGTGGCAGTGGAACGCCAACCCGGCCGACGCCCAGGCGTCGCTGACTGCGCGTCCTGGCTGGCTGCGAATGCCGGTCCTGGCTGCGCCGGCAGCGCATGATTTCGTCCGCGTCGCGTCCAATATCCTCACGCAAAAGCTGCCGGCTGAAGCATTCACAGTCGACACGCACGTCGAACTGGCGAACGCAAAGGATGGCGACCGTGCCGGCTTGATCCTGAACGCCATGAGCTACGCCTGGCTCGGCCTGCGCCAGCAAGACGGCCACCGTCAGCTGGTCTACACCACCTGCAAGCCCGCCACACTGCGCTGCACCGAACAAGCCAGCGTGGTACTGCAGGACGCCCCCGCAGCGCTCAATCTGCGCATGCAAATCAGGCCCGGCGCGCAGGTCCAGTTTTCCTACAGCCTTGACGGACAAAGCTTCACGCCCGCTAGCCAACCGTTCGCCGCCAGCAAAGGACGCTGGGTTGGCGCGCAAATGGGCCTGTTCAGCGTCGGCGACCGCACCAGCACCGGCCACCTCGACATCGACTACTTCCGCGTAACGCCATGACCACATCCATCCAACGCCGCACACTGCTGAAAGGCGCCGCAACTGCCGGCGCGCTGGCTGCAACTGGCCTGCCATTGCTGGCCAAAGCACAAAACGACCCTTGGGCTCGCGCGCAGCAGATCATCGATCGCTTCGCCAAACCACTGGCCTTCCCGAAGAAGGATTTCCTCATCACCGACTTCGGCGCCAAATCATGCTCGCTGGTGAAGTCTGCTGGCCTGGTCGAGATCCGCCACAAAGGCGAGCTGGATACGCCGGCGCCGCAATCGCCCGACAGTCATCCCGCCATCCGTGCCGCCATCGCCGCAGCGAGCAAGGCCGGCGGCGGCCGCGTGCTGATCCCTGCCGGGAACTGGTATGTCAAAGGCCCCATTGTTCTGCTGTCGAACGTGAAAGTGCATCTGGCCGCCGGCGCGCACGTCTACTTCAGCGCCAATCCGAAAGACTTCGCGCGTGACGGCGACTACGACTGCGGCGCCAATGGCAAACTGGTGCTGTCGCGCTGGCAGGGCAATGACTGCCTGAACTTCTCGCCGCTGGTGTATGCGCGCGGCCAGAAAAACATCGCCCTGACCGGCGACGACTGGACCAGTATTCTCGACGGCCAGGCCGGCGTGCCATTTGAAGATGGCAGCGGCAATGGCTGGTGGGGTATGAATCCGGCTGGCGCGCTGCCGGGGGCAATGAATCAGAACGTGCCCAACCCGAACAACGCCGAGTCGCTGGTGCCGAACGCCCCGCAGATGCACGTCAACTGGCGCGCCGACGGTACATTCCTGCCGATTCTGTCCGAAGCAGGCCTCCCCGTTGCGCGCCGAGTGTTCGGCCTGGGGCACTATCTGCGCCCCAGCATGATCGAATTCATCGACTGCGAAGATGTCCTGATGCAGGGCTACCAGGCGATTCATTCGCCGTTCTGGATTCATCATCCCGTTAATTCGCGCAATGTGCATTTCTCCAAAGTGCGCATGGACAGCATGGGGCCGAACTCGGACGGCTTCGATCCCGAGTCCTGCGACACGGTCCTGGTGGACGGCTGCCTGTTCAATACCGGCGACGATTGCATCGCCATCAAGTCCGGCAAGAACAAGGATTCGCAGTACGGCGCGACGCGCAATATGGTGATTCAGAACAGCGTGATGAACTGCGGCCATGGCGGAGTCACCCTGGGCAGCGAAATGGCAGGCGGTATCGAACATATATACGCGCAGAAGATCGAATTCCGCAATGCTTTCTGGGAGCGCGATCCGCTGGGCACCGCTATCCGCATGAAGACGAATATGAATCGCGGCGGTTATCTGCGCCACTTCTACGTGCGCGACGTAACGCTGCCCAACGGCGTCCAGACGCGTGGACGCTTCTACAAAACGCTGCCGGGTTCTCCGCTGGCGGGCAAAGCATCGACCAGCGGCGGCGCGGTCATCACCATCGACTGCGATTACGCGCCAAACGACGACAGCGTGCGCACACGGCCACCCTCGGTATCAGACGTGCACATCTCTAATGTCCGCGTCAGCAATGTCAAGACGGCTGAAGGGGATTTCTCCTGCTATCAGGCGATGGTCATTCTTGGTCCTGTTGCAGCAAGTTTCAACGGTGCCGCCGGTACGCCCATTCTGCCGGTGTCGAACATCAGCGTGAGCGATTCGGATTTCGGCACGCCGCGCAATGCCGAAGCGCCGTGGTTCACCTACAACGTGCAGGGACTCAAATTGAGCAAGGTGCGTATTGCGGGCAAGGAGTACAACGTATGATGAAGCGACTTCTGTTGCTGCTGGTGGCGCTGTGCGGGCTTGCGCAAGCGGCGCCTGTCGAGCGCTGGGGAACGGCGGAGATTGAGCTGGCCGGTCCGAGTGCCGGCAATCCCTTCATGGACGTGGATATCTCCGCAACTTTCACCCAGGGCCAGCGCACGCTGAAGGTGCCGGGCTTCTACGATGGCGACGGCAAGTACAAGATCCGCTTCATGCCGGATACCGTCGGCGAGTGGACGTATGAAACGCGCAGTAACCGTCCCGAGCTGAATGGCAGGAAGGGCAGCATCACGGCGGTCACGCCGACTGCGGGCAACCATGGCCCGGTGCATGTGAAGAACACCTGGCACTTCGCCTACGAAGACGGCACGCCATTCTGGCAGGTCGGCACGACCAGCTATGCCTGGGCGCACCAGACCGACGCGCTGGAGCGGCAAACCCTGCAAACGCTGGCATCGTCGCCATTCAATAAAATCCGCATGGCGGTATTTCCGAACCACGACGACAAGAACGTCCCGCCGCGCTACCCATTCGCCGGGCAGCCGCCCAAAGGCTGGGATTTCACGCGCTTTAACCCCGACTTCTTTCGCCATCTTGAACAGCGTGTGGGCCAGTTGCGGGACATTGGCATTGAAGCGGACCTGATCCTGTTCCACCCTTACGATAAGGGTTTCTGGGGTTTTGACCGCATGCCAGCCGATGTGAATGAGCGCTACCTGCGCTACATCGTCGCGCGCCTGTCGGCCTATCGCAATGTGTGGTGGTCGATGGCGAACGAGTTCGACTTCCTGAAACAGAAGACGATGGCGGACTGGGACAGCTATTTCCAGACCGTCCAGACCAATGACCCTTACCAGCACCTACGCTCGATCCACAACGCCTTCGTCATCTACAACCACACCAAACCCTGGGTAACGCACGTAAGCGTGCAAAGCGGCGCGATTGCCGAAGACTTCGAACGCGCGGTGCTGTTCCGGGACGTGTACAACAAGCCTGTTGTGTACGACGAGGTGAAATACGAAGGTGACTTCACGCGCCGCTGGGGCCAGCTCACACCGGAAGAAATGGTGCTGCGTTTCTGGGAAGGCGCGATTGCCGGCACTTACGTTGGCCACAGCGAGTCGTATCAAGAGCCGAACGGCATGATGTGGCTGGCCAAAGGCGGCATTATGCGTGGCCAGAGCCCGCAGCGCATTGCTTTCTTCCGCAAGATTCTGAGCGAGAGTCCGGCTGAAGGACTGGAGCCGATCGACAAATGGCAGGACTATCCCTTCGCCGGCAAACATGCCCAATACTATCTGGGCTACTTCGGCACCGGTAAGCCGGCCAGCTGGCCTGTGATGCTGTTCAAGACCGGCCTTCAGGACGGCATGAAGTTCCGCGCTGAGGTGATCGACACCTGGAATATGACGATCACCCCGGTGGATGGCGTGTTCGAGATCAGGAAGCACGACGATTACTACTTCGCCGACAAGGATGGCCGCAGCATTCCTTTGCCTGGCCGGCCCTACATGGCGGTGCGGCTGGTGAGGGTGCCATGAAGCGCGCCGCTCTCGTTCTCCTGGCCGCGCCGATGGCGGCGCATGCCGCGGTGCTGGGCCACATGACCCCGGCAGAACCGCTAACCGACGCACGCATCGCGAGCTTGCCTGCGGCAGAGCAGGGTGCCTGGCGCGCTTACCTGGCGAAGTCACAAGCGCAGCTGGACGTGGACCAGGCGGCGTTGGCGGCCGAACGTATTGTGGGTCCTGTTCCGTCCGCGCCGCCGTCCGGCAAGGCGGGCGGCGGCATGCCGCTGAATCGTCCGGCAGCCTGGTATGGCTCGCCGGAAGCGCGCCACGTGGCAGACAATATCATCAGCTTCCAGACGCCCGCAGGCGGCTGGGGCAAGAACGTGGACAGATCCGGTCCGGTGCGCGTACGTGGCCAGCACTACATCTCTTTCGAAGGCGCGAAGGAATCCTGGAACTTCGTCGGCACCATCGACAACGACGCGACCAGCACCGAGCTGCGCTTCCTCGCGCGCGTGCAGGCGCAGGCGCCCGGCGCCGCAGGCGAGACGTATCGCGCGGCGTTTGTGAAGAGTGTGCGCTACCTGCTCAATTCCCAGTACCCGAACGGCGGATTCCCGCAAGTCTATCCGCTGCAAGGCGGTTATCACGACGCGATCACGATCAACGACGATGCATTCTCCAATGTGCTGCAAGTGCTGCTGGATGCAGCTGCGCGGCAAGGTGACGATGCCTTCGTCACGCCTGAACTGGCAGGCGAAGCGCGCGCCGCGGCGGACAAGGCGATTCGCGTCATCCTGGCGTCTCAGATCGTGGTGAACGGTGTGCGCACAGGCTGGTGCCAGCAGCACGATGAGCTGACGCTGGTCCCCGCAGGCGCACGCAATTTCGAGCCGGTTGCGCTGAGCAGCTTCGAAACGGCGCGCATGCTGGATGTGCTGATGCGATTGAACGACCCGTCGCCTGACATTGCGGCAGCCGTGCGTGCCGGCGCCGCGTGGCTGGAACGCGTAGCGGTTCCTGATGTGGAATGGACGGCAGCCTCGCCGGATGCCGGCCGCAGGCTGGTAGTGAAGGCTGGCGCAGGCCCGCTGTGGTCGCGCTATTACGATATTTCGACCATGAAGCCGATTTTCGGTGACCGCGACCGCAGTATCCACGACGACGTCAATGAACTGAGCCTGGAGCGCCGCAATGGCTACGGCTGGTGGGGTAACGGCCCCGCCAAAACGCTCCAGGCCTTTGCGGCCTGGTCAGGCAAGCATCATTGATGTTCGCGGTAATTGGGCTGGGTGCCCTTATCCATGTAGTGATAAGTGCGCACCTTGTAGTCCACCGCGATCTTCGGATTGGTGATCAGACGGATCATCTCGGCGCCGGCAAGTAAGGTCGGGCCGTAGCCGTGCAGCGCATGGACGCTGGTTGGACGGTTGTAGTAGTAAGTCTGGTCGCCCGCGAACGTAGTGCCGACGCAAGTGCCTTCCACCTGGCCTTCCGCATTGATGCGCGCGGAAAGCGCCTGCCATCCGGCCTGCGCGATCGAGCCGTAAGTGGTCGGGCTCACCCAGCCTTCGTTGACCGCGTGTGCAATGCCGTACACGAACATGGCGCTGGCCGACGTCTCCAGATAAGAGTCATTGCGGTCGATCATTTGATGCCACAAGCCCGCGCCCGACTGCAGTTCCGCCACGCCTTTCAGCGTCTTGCGCAACTGCGCCAGCACTTTCGGATAGCCGGGATGGTTCTTAGGCAGCACGTCCAGCAGATCGGACATGGCCAGCACCGCCCAGCCATTGGCGCGTGCCCAGTAGAAGCGCGGCGCATCGGGATGGTTGATATTCCAGCCGTGGGTGTAAATGCCCAGCTGGTCATTGAACAGGTACTTCGACATATTCAGCACGTTTTTCACGGCGTCGTCGTAGTAAGCCTGCTTGCCCGTCATGCGACCGGCTTCCGCCAGCGCGGGCACGCCCATGTAGAAGTCATCGCCCCACAGCGACCAGGCTTGCGGACGGTTGCGCGCCAGCGTGCCATCCGTCAGGCGTACCTGCTTGTTGGCGACCCAGTCGGTGCAGGTGGCAATCTGCGGCGATAAATCCGGGCCGATCCTGTTGGCGCGGGCGCGCATCATGGCGGCGCAGTAGGAGCCTGCATCGTCCAGCGAACGCGGGTCGATCAGGCGCGCAAAGCTGTTATTGCGCTCCAGCTTGAACATCTCTTCCTGCTTTTTGAAGTAGGGGTACATCTGGACGACGAAGTTCAGATGGCGTTCCGTCATGGCGGTAAAGCGTTCGTCGCCCGTCACCTGGCGCGCCTTGATCAGGCCTGCGTGCACCACGCCCATTTCGTAGACCATGATGCCGAAGTCGCCTTGCGCAGGCTCGATGATCGCATCGGCTACCGGCGTGCTGAAATCGGTGATCGGCTGCCCCGTCTTTTTGCTGATCACGCGGGTCGGCGTGACCTTGTCCATGTAAGCGCGAATGCGGTTCAGGGACTCGGTTATTTCCGCTACCTGCGGCATCTTGTAGGGAATGGGATACGTGCCCTCGCCAACGTCCTTCAGGCTCTTGTTGTCCGGATTGCGGTAAGGCCCATCGGCGTAAGCGGCGTTGACTGACATGGCGAGTACCGCGCCAGCGAGGATAAGGCTGTAATTGCGTTTCACTTGCTTCCTTTCAGGCCGACAGGTTAGCGTCAGTGCGCTTGCCGGAGATGGTTACGTTTTCCAGCTTCATTCCCTGCACGTTGTACAGATAAAGCGGTTGTTCCTTGTTGACCGGATTGCCGAAGTCGCAGTCCTTGATGGTCACGCGCCGCACCGGCAGCACGTTCGGCATGGGTTGCGGGCCATTGTAGTCCGAGGCGACCGGGCCAAGAATCACTACGGCCTGGTAGCAGGAGCCGCTCTTGCCGCCCTTGCTGACATTGCCCACGGTGACGTTCGAGATATGGACATCCGATACTTCCGGTGGGCGTACCCGCACCGTATCTGCCGTCGGGGTGTAGTCGCAGTCGAAAGTCACCACAGCGCCGGCAGCCGTGGCCACGGTGCGCGAAGCGATCGGAGAGCCGGGCAGAGAAGCATAGAACGATGGGCTGATCTGCACGCCGTTTGGGATACGCACATTCTTCACGTAGAAGTGGCGCAGATAGCCGCCCCGGTTCATATTCGTCTTCAGGCGGATCGCCGTGTTAAGCGGATTGCTCGCCCAGTTCTTGTTCTCGAACACCAGATCGCGCGCAAACACATTCTCGATGCCGCCTGCCATTTCAGAACCCAGCGTTACGGCGCCATGGCCGCTTTGCATGGTGCAGCCTTGAATAACGATGTTCTGCGACGGGCCGAATTGCGTGTCGCGGTTCTTGCCTGCCTTGATCGCGATGCAGTCATCGCCGGTATCGAAGGTGCACTGGTCAACCAGCACGTGGTCGCAGGCCTCCGGATCGAAGCCGTCGCTGTTCGGGCCAAGACTCTCGGCGTGTACCTTGCGGATCACCAGATTGCGGCAATGGACGGGATGATGCTGCCAGAATGGCGTGTGGATGACGTGGTAGCCCTCCAGCAGCACATTGGTGCAGCCGATCAGGTGGATCATCGGCGCGCGCAGGTAATGGCCTTTGCCGAATACCCGCTGGCCGATAGGCACGCCCGCTTCGGACAGTGCCGGCAGATACTGCTCATCGTGGCTCCACTTATTGCCTTCGCCCTCGATCTGCTTGCGATCCGCCTCGGACAGCCACGGCGCCACTTTTGACAGCGGGGCATTGAGCGGATTCGGCGTCACTTGCGACAGCTGGCCCGCCTTGTGTCCGGGAATGGTGTTCTGCGACACGGCGTTCATGGTGCGGTTGCGGCCCTTCCAGGTCCACCAGCATTCGCCGTCGGCGTTGAAGGGAACGCCGCCCTGGCCGTCCAGCACGGAAGTCCAGTCTTCGCCGGTGAGGGCGATATTGTCCTCGTTGAAGGCGTAGATCATGGACGAGTAATTCAGGCAGTCGTTGCTCTGCCAGCGCGACAGCGTCAGCTTGCCGTTCGGGCCGCAGTCGTAATCGCCATACCTGGCGTAGTCTTCCGGCTTCTGCGAGAAGAACAGATGTGCGCCAGCCTGCAAATGCACATGCACGTTCGAGCGCAGCACCACGGGGCCGGCGCAGAACCAGTCGCCCTTTGGAATGACGACACGGCCGCCGCCGGCGGCAACACAGGCATCGATGGCCGCCTTGATGGCGGCATAGCAGTCCTTGGCGTCTTCCACCGGCGTCGGCAGCATTTCCTGTTCATCGTGCGACGCCCAGGCCTTCACCTTGCGCGTGGCGCAGGGCGCTGCGCCGAAATCAGTAATCAGGAAATCGCGCTTGGGGAAATTCAGCGGACGTTTCAGGCGGTTGACGATCGCGTCGGCGGTCAGCCACGGATCGCCCGACAGCCCGGCGCGCGCCGGCAGGGCGATCGCTGCGCCGGCGGTGGCCGCCAGCTTCAGCATCTCCCGGCGGGAAAAATTCGAAAAATGCATGCGTCTCCTCAGTTGTAGTATTTATTCAGCGCGGGGACGGCACGATGCAGTTCGCCGGCCACGATGCCGGAGAACAGATGCGCGCCTTTTTCACCGAGATGGGTGCGGTCGAATTTGGGATCGGGTTTCGGCGCTTGTGCCAGTGTGTCGGCTTCGTCCTGGCCCAGCTTCTGAACGGTGGCCTGGCTGTCGGCGTTCAGCTCAAGCAGCGGCGCGCGCGTCTCCCGCGCGGCATTGCGCGTGGCGGCGGCCCATGGCGCGAGGTCATTGCCGACATACTCGCCTTTGAAGGTGCGGCGCGTGAGTGGCGTAACGAGAACCGCCGTGGCGCCAAGCTCCTGCACCTCGCGGGCATAGCGCGCCATATTGACGGGGAATTCTTTCACTAGATCCGTGGAGCGGCCCGGCTTGCCCGGCTGGTCATTGTGGCCGAACTGGATCAGTACATAGGTTGGCCTGCCTCTGGACTCGCGCACCAGGTCCATGGCCTTATCCCACAAGCCTTCAGCGCGGAAGGACGAGGATGAACGGCCGCCTTTGGCAAGGTTGATGCATTCGACGGCGGGAGAGAAGCGGGCGCACAGTGCATCGCCATAGCCGCTTTTGGTGGCCATGGTCGAATCGCCGACGAGGATTACGCGCACATCAGCGGCGCATGCGGAAGCGGAAAGGGCCAGACCAAAGAGGGCGGCCGCCCATTGCGGAATACGCGAGGTCATAAAAATAGTGTCTCCATCTGGTTTTATGTTGGAGCACCTCGCGTACTCCGTGCCGTTATTGACGGGGGCCGCACGCAGGCGGCCGTGGTCTCACGGTCAGTATCTTTATCCGCGCGAGAAAGTGCGCGTCACACGTTCCAGGTGGGCGCGCATGGCCTGGCGCGCGCCGGCCGGATCGTGGTTTGCGATGGCCATGAAGATCTGGCGGTGGTCGCTCAGCGTTTCCTTGCGCAGCTCTTCGGTCTGGAAGTGTTCCTTCAACTTGTGCCACAGGCGGCCGCGCTGGTCCCACAGATAATTCATCACGCCAACCAGTGCACTGTTGCCCGTTGCGGCGGCAATCGCAAGGTGGAAATTGCGGTCCAGGTGCTCGTTGGTCGAGTAGTTGTCGTGATGGCGCTCCATCTCTTCCACGGCACGCAGGATGGTGTCGATGGCGCCATCGGTTGCGACCCGTGCTGCAATGGCGGCCACTTCGGATTCGATCAGGCGGCGCGCGGACAGCACTTCGAACGGACCAGGACCTGCTTCGGACAGCGACTTCGTTTCCTCGCTCTTCGTGCTCACATACACGCCGGAACCGCCGCGCACCTCAACAACGCCCGACAGTTCCAGCGCAATCAACGCTTCGCGCAAGGAGGCGCGGCTGACGGAGAGCTTGGCGGACAAGTCGCGTTCGGAGGGCAGGCGCTCACCGGCCGCGATGCCTTCATCGGCAATCATGGCCTGGATTTTGTCCGCCACCTGGCGGTACAGGCGGGTTTCGGGTGCGACGAGTTCGGGCAGTTTTTTAGGTGTCGCGTTCATGTTTGTTTTTTTCATGTATCTGTTGGGATGATTCTAAGGCGGTCAGACCAAATATGCAATGCGGACTAGCCAAAGTGAGTTATTTCCGCCATACTGAATTTAAGAAAACGGGCCAAAGCCACCATTATGACCTCTTCTACGCCACGCATCATACTAATGCACGAGGACGACAATGTTGCTATTGTTGCAAATGACGGTGGCCTGACCAGTGGCGCAAAACTGGAAAACGGATTGGTGCTGAAAGATGGTGTGCCGCAAGGGCACAAAGTGGCGCTGGCCGACCTGAAACAAGGCGACCCGGTTCGGCGCTACAACGTGACCATCGGCTTTGCCGCACGCGACATCCCTGCCGGCAGCTGGATCAGTGAAGCGCTGGTGACGCTGCCCGAAGCGCGCGCGCTCGACAACCTTCCCATCGCGAGCCACGCCGCGCCAGTCATGGAACCACTGGAAGGCTATACCTTTCAGGGTTACCGCAATCCGGACGGCAGCGTGGGCACGCGCAATCTGCTGGCCATCACGACCACTGTCCAATGCGTGGCCGGTGTGGTCGAACACGCGGCACGCCGCATCCGTGCCGAGCTGCTGCCGAAATATCCTAACGTGGAAGATGTGGTGCCGCTGGAGCACAGCTACGGCTGCGGCGTGGCCATCGACGCGCCGGACGGCGTGATTCCGATCCGCACGCTGCGCAATATCAGCCTCAATCCCAACTTCGGCGGCCAGGCCATGATAGTGAGCCTGGGCTGCGAGAAGCTGCAGCCACAGCGCCTGATGCCGCGGGGTGTGATTCCGATCAAAGGCAGCCTGGATGCGGACGTGCCGGTCGTCTGCCTGCAGGATGCTGCACATGTCGGATTCGAGTCGATGATCGATTCCATCATGGCGCAGGCAGAAGAACATCTGAAGGTGCTGGACCAGCGCCGCCGCGAAACCGTGCCCGCATCCGAGCTGGTGGTAGGCGTGCAGTGCGGCGGCAGCGATGCTTTCTCCGGCGTGACCGCCAATCCGGCGGTGGGTTATGCGACGGACTTGCTGGTGCGTGCCGGCGCCTCGGTCATGTTCTCTGAAGTGACGGAAGTCCGCGACGGCATCGACCAGCTGACTGCGCGCGCCGTGTCGCCCGAAGTGGCGCACGCCATGATTCGCGAGATGAAATGGTATGACGAATATCTGAAGCGCGGCGGCGTGGATCGCAGTGCGAATACGACGCCCGGCAACAAGAAGGGCGGGCTGTCGAACATCGTCGAAAAGGCCATGGGCTCGATCGTGAAGTCCGGCTCCGCGCCGATTTCGGGCGTGCTGCCGCCGGGTGAAAAGCTGAAGCAGAAAGGCCTGATCTATGCAGCTACGCCGGCATCCGATTTCATTTGCGGTACGCTGCAGGTGGCGGCAGGCATGAATCTGCACGTATTCACGACGGGGCGCGGTACGCCGTATGGCCTGGCGCCCGTGCCGGTGATCAAGGTCGCCACGCGCGACGATCTGGCGCGCCGCTGGCACGACCTGATGGACGTGAACGCGGGCCGCATCGCCAGCGGCGACGCCACGATTGCCGATGTAGGCTGGGAGTTATTTCATTTGATGCTTGATGTCGCCAGCGGGAAGAAAACCTGGGCGGAGCATCATCGTCTTCACAACGCGCTGGTCCTGTTTAATCCGGCGCCCGTAACGTAAAGGGAAACACCGATGCACAAACTGCTCTTCCTGTCCCTCGCTTTGCCGCTGGCAGCGACTGCTGCCGAGCGCATGACTGTCACTGTCATCAATGATCTCGATGCGCCGCGTCCTTCCGAGACGGTTGCCGTGCCGTGGACTTCCGTGAACACCGCATTGCCGGGCGCGCGCCTGCAGCAGATCGTGGTGAAGGACGAGAAGGGCAATGTGCTGCCTTATCAGGTGACCAATGTGGCGCCGCAGCTGAAGGACCCGAAGAACGTCGGCGCGGCGTATGGCGAGCTGCTGTTCCAGCACGATTTCGCGAAAGGCGAGAGGACCGCGCACTTCACGGTCGAGAAGATCGACGGCGTGGCGCCTGTGTTCCCGGCCAAAACTTTCGGCCGCTACGTGCCTGAGCGTCTGGACGATTTCGCGTGGGAGAACGACAGGATCGGCCACCGCATGTACGGTCCCGCGCTGGCCGCGCCGGCACCGGCCGGCTCGGGCAAGGAAGTCCTCGTCACCAGCGGCATCGATATCTGGTTCAAGCGCGTCAGCTATCCGATCGTCGACCGCTGGTACAACAAGGGGCATGACCATTACCACGTGGATGAAGGCGAGGGGATGGACATGTACAACGTCGGCACTTCGCGCGGCCTTGGCGGTACCGGCATCTGGGATGGTCAGCGCCTGTGGGCCGGCCGTAATTACGCGACGTGGAAAGTGCTGGCGAACGGTCCGGTGCGCACCGTGTTTGAAGTGACGTACGAAACCTGGGATGGCGGCGGCGTGGCCGTTTCCGAAACCAAGCGCATCTCGCTGGATGCTGGCCAGCAGTTCGACCGCGTCACCAGCGTTTTCCAGTTCGGAAAACCTGAACTGACCGTGGCTGTCGGCGTGAACAAGACGCCGTCGGACAAGGATCAGGATGCGAAAGTGGAAGTGGCCAACGATGCGGCCAGCGGCGCTGTGCTGCAATGGGTGCAGCAAAAGAGCAAAGGCGACTTTGGGACGGCGATTGCCATTGCCAACGGCAGCACGTCCTTCGCGCAGGACGACAAGAACTCCCTGCTGCTGGTCAAGGTCAAATCGGGCGAGCCGCTGCACTACCTGATGGGCGCCGCCTGGAACCGCGCCACCGACATCAAACGCATGGACCAGTGGCGCGCGCTGGTTGCGGATTTCGTCACGCGCGAACGCAACCCGCTCAAGGTCGCCACCGAGGCGAAGTAAGCTACAGCCGTCCTGCAACCCACACGCACGGCGGTGCCTTAACCTTCCGGGATATCGATGGCGCTGGTGGGCGCCGGGGGATTGACGTGGCGCGCCGGCGCCACGCCCTTACTGCTTAAGCCTTGGCAGGTGCGCCGGCTTTTTGCGAGCCCATTGCCAGCTGGATGACAGATGCGACGATGATGTTCAGGATCAGCGCCACCAGGCCGGTATAGATCGTGTAGCTTTCACCGCCCAGCATATAGGTGTGCACTGGTTTGATGCCGTCGGCCAGTGCCAGCCAGCTGCCTGCCACCAGGCCGGTCGCCCAGCCGGCCAGCAGGGCCGGTGCGCGATACCAGCTAAGCCACAGACCGAACACCACAGCCGGGAAGGTCTGCAGAATCCACACGCCGCCCAGCAGCTGCAGGTCCAGTGCGAACTTGGTCGGCAGGAACAGGATGAACACCAGCGCGCCCACTTTCACCACCAGCGAAACCATCTTCGCCACTTTCGCTTCGCCTTCCGGCGTGACGTTGGAATTGACGTAAGGCTTCCAGAAATTGCGGGTGAACAGATTGGCCGCACCGATCGACATCACCGCCGCCGGCACCAGCGCGCCAATCGCAATGGCCGCAAAGGCAAAGCCTGCGAACCAGCTTGGGAACAGGGCGTTGAACAGCGCCGGCACCACGTCGTTATTGGTGGCGACCTTCAGGTGTGCCGCATAAGCCATGAAGCCCAGCAGAGCGATCAGGCCAAGCAGGATGGTGTACGCAGGCAGGAACACCGCATTCTTGCGAATGGTATCGGCGCTCTTGGCGGCAAAGATACCGGTCAGCGTATGCGGATACATGAAGGCAGCCAGCGCGGAGCCCAGTGCCAGGGTGGCGTAAGGCAGCAACTGCGGCTGTTTCAGCGTCAGGCCGGTGTTGCCGCCTTTTGCAGCAAAGGCGTCGCTTGCGGCGCTGAACACGGCGCCGTAGCCGCCCAGCTTCGCAGGCACCAGCACCACGGCGACCAGCACCACGATGTAGATCATCAGGTCCTTGACGAAGGCAATCAGCGCCGGTGCGCGCAGGCCTGCGGAGTAGGTGTAAAGGGCCAGCACGATGAAGGCGGCAGCCAGCGGCAGTTCGCCCGTCAGGCCCAGTGCTTTGATGACCACTTCCATACCCACCAGCTGCAGTGCGATGTACGGCATGGTGGCGACCACGCCGGTCAGCGCCACCGCGAATTCCAGCGAGCGCGAACCGTAGCGGCCATACACCACGTCCGCCGCCGTCACGTGGCCGGCAGCGTGCGATGCCTTCCACAGCTTCGGCATGATGATGAAGACGATCGGATAAACGATGATGGTATAGGGCAGGGCGAAGAAGCCGTAGGCGCCGACTGCATATACCAGCGCAGGCACCGCGATCACGGTGTAGGCGGTATAGAAGTCGCCGCCGACCAGGAACCAGGTGATCCAGGTGCCGAAGTTACGGCCGCCCAGGCCCCATTCCTGCAGGTCGCCGCCGCCGTGTTCAGTGCCGCCGCCTTGCCAGCGGGAGGCCAGGAAACCCATCACAGTGACGAGCACGAAGAAGAAGATGAAGACGCCAAGCGCCACCCAGTTGATCTGCATGTCCATCATTCCTCTCCCTTGTTTTTGCCGTTCTTATAAACGATCCAGATCAGCAGGGAAGTGACTGGCACCCAGGCGAACTGGTACCAGTAAAAGAATGGGAAGCCGAACAAGCGGGGTTCCTCGATATTGTATAAAGGCGTGAGTAGCAGCCCGAGGAAGGGCAGCAGAAGCAGGATACGCATGGCATCTCCTCTATTAGAGAGTTTTTATTTAGTCCACCACTACGATCCGCCCTGACATTTCCTCGTGGCCGCTGCCGCAAAAGTTATCGCACAAGAAGTCGAACTTGCCCGCCTTCTGAGGAGTGAAACGTACTTCGGTCACCTTGCCCGGAGGTAGATCAGCACGGATGCCCAGTTCCGGCACTTTGAATCCGTGCACGAAATCGAGTGAAGTGATCGCCAGCACCACCGCTTGGCCCTTTTTGACCGTGATCTCTTCGGGCGTGTAATGGAAGCGCTGGGCAACGACTTTGATTGTAACCTCATCGCCGGAAGCTTGCTGCGGGCGCGCTGCCCAGGCGCCTGCCAGCAAGGCGCTGCTGAGCAGAACGGTAGTTAATGTCCTGATTTTGTTCATGATTTATACCGTAAGTTCGTTGAAAGTCTGACCTGGCGCATGCACCTCGCGGAAGCCCAGGCCTTTGTAGGGATGCTCCGCGTCCCAGGGCAGGGGCAGGCGTTTGTCCTGCGAGCCGGGGGCGGGCAGGGGGAAGATCAGGGACTTGGAGGCGTGGTGCTGAATATGGGCGGTCTGGTGGTGGTGCTCCTGGTGAATGTGGCCGTAGAATATGGTGACGTTCTGGTAGGGCATGAGCGCGGCCATGACCTTGTCGCCGTCGCGCGTGGCCCAGTCCCATTTCGGTACCAGGTCGAACAGAGGGCGGTGGGTCAGGATCACGATGGGCGCGCCGCCTGGCACCTTGGCCAGCTCGGTTTTCAGCCAGGCGATCTGCTCATCGCCCACTGCGGCGCCGGGATCGGAGACGTTATCCAGCGCGATGAAGTGCACGCCGCGGTGGTTGAAGGTGTAGTGGGTGGGGCCGAACAGTTCGATGAAGGCTGCGCCGCGGTCCAGCGAGGCGTCGTGCTCGCCGGGCAGGTAGTAGTGCTGCTTGACCTTCAGATCGGCGACGATCTCCTTGAACTGGCGCATGCGGCGGCGGCGCTCGTCCTGGTCGTCGGTGGTGTGGGTCAGGTCGCCGGTGAAGACGATGAAGTCCGGCTGTACTGGCAGGGCATTGACGGCGGCTACCGCTTTAGGCAGGGTGATGGCGGCATCGGGATTGGCGGCGCCTTTGAAGCCCCAGTGGGTATCGGACAGCTGGACGAAGTAGAAATCGTCATTGCGGCCGCCCGCTGCCATCTGAGCGCAGCCGGCCAGGCCGGAAGCGAATACGGCGCCTCCGCCGAGGGCGGCAAGCTGTAGAAAGTCACGACGGTTTAACATGGCATGCTCCTTTGTGGTGGGTCTGTTCAGTAGACGCGGGAGCTGATTGAAATATTCCCGAAAAAAGACGGGAATAAACTGCGGGGCAGATACGTCTGGTATATGAAGGAGGTATTTTGTTGACTGCAAACAGGCCGCGCTTTGAAGCGACAGTGCTGCCGCATCTGGATGCGGCCTTTAACCTTGCATGCTGGCTGCTACACGATGACCAGGCTGCCCAGGACGTGGTCCAGGATGCCTGCCTGCGCGCCTGGCGTTTCTTCGACAGCCTGCGTGGCGAGTCGGTGAAGCCCTGGCTGCTCAGTATCGTGCGCCACGCGTGCTTCGACTATCTGCGGGCGCGCAAGCACGAGCCGCTGCCGATGGACGAGGAAGAAGAGGACGAGCGGCCCGATGAAACGGCCGGGCCGCAGGAGCTGCTGCTGGCGCGCGTGCGCCGCGAACAGGTGGATCAGGCGATCCGCGCCTTGCCGTGGGCGTTTCGCGAGGCGATCATCCTGCGTGAGCTGGAGGCGCTGCCGTATGAGGATATTGCGCGCATCACGGATGTGCCCATGGGGACGGTGATGTCGCGCCTGTCGCGAGCCCGTAAATTATTGCGCCAGTCCCTGAGTGGACTGGGCGAGGAACAGGCATCATGAAGCAGACTGACGACGAACTGGGTGCGCTGCTGCGCGAGAAGGCCAGCTACCATACCGCACCGACCGCGCTGCGGCAGGCGATCCTAAAAGACATTGCGCCTGCCGCGCCGCAGAAGTCCGGCTGGCGCTGGCTTGATGTGCTGCGTCCCGGCGCGCCATGGCTGGCCAGCGGATTCGCTGCGGGCATGCTGGCCTTGTGGCTGGTGCAGCCCATGCTGGCGGCGCGGCCGCCTGCCGATATGACCGCGCTGCTGCTGGACAGCCATCTGCGCTCGCTGCAGGTGGATCATCTGACGGATGTGCAGTCCACGGATCAGCATACGGTCAAGCCGTGGTTTGCGGGCAAACTCGATTACACGCCGCCGGTTCGCGACTTTGCGGCGCAAGGCTTCCCGCTGGCCGGTGGACGGCTGGAAGTGCTGCAAGGACGCACGGTGGCCGTGCTGGTGTATCGCCACCGTCTGCACTGGATCAATATGTTCGTACAACCCGCTGCGACTGCAACCACGTCGGCCACGCCGGTTACCACGGCTACCGCGCCACGCCAACTGCCCAGCCAGCGCGGCTTCCAGCTCGTGCAGTGGCAGGGCGACGGCATGCAGTACACCCTGCTGTCCGACCTGAATGGGCCGGAGCTGATGCAGCTGGCGGCTATTTCGTCCGGCGCGGCTGCACGCTAAGCGACGCGCCCTGCAAGCCGTCCGCGCTGGCGCGCACGGTGATTGCGCCGCTGGCGCCGGGCTTGGCGCGCACGATGGCGAGCACCAGTCCATTAAAGGCCGCACGCTCAGGCGATTGGAAGGACACGAAGCTCGTCGCATCACCGTTGTCGGTCGCCACCAGTTCACCCGGGCCATCCACGCTGAAGCGCACATGATTATTGGCGCGCGGCACCGTCCGTCCATCCTTATCCACGATGCGGACCGTGATGAAGGACAGGTCGCGGCCATCGGCATCGATGGTGCTGCGATCGGCGCTGACCGCCAGCGCAGCCGGAGCGCCAGCCGTCTTCACCGTCTCGCGTGCCCATTCCTTGCCATCCTTGTAGGCCACCACACTGATTTCGCCCGGCTCGTAAGTCACATAATCCCAGCGCAGGCGATAGGCATAAGGCGCCTTCTTCTGGCGGCCCTGCGATTTACCGTTGACGAACAGTTCCGCCTCATCGCCCGAGGTGAAGACGTGTACCGGCGTGACTTCGCCAACGCGGTCCGGCCAGGTCCAATGCGGCAGAATGTGCGCCATTGGCAGATCCGGACGCCAGCGCGACTGGTAAAGATAGAAGCGGTCTTTTTTGAAGCCCGCCATGTCGATGATGCCGAAGTAGGAGCTGCGCGCGCCGTAGTAGGGCGTTGGCTCGCCGAGGTAGTCGAAGCCGGTCCACACGAATTCGCCCGCCGTGTAAGGATTCTGGTCCAGTGCGCCGAAAGCACGGTCGGCCGAGCTGCCGAAATCTGCCGCGAAGAGTTCATAGGCGCTGACCTGCTGCGTTTTCGGATCGCCGCCCGCGCCGGGGCGTACCGCCGCACTGAACACACCCGGCACCGGAAACTGGTACTCGCCGCGGCTGGACACCGCCGCCGCACTTTCCGTATGCAGGATCGCCTTGTTCGGGAACTTCTCATGGAAGAAGGGGAACTGGCCGGGCAGGGTGCGGATACCGGTGCCCTGGTAATTCAGGCTGATGACGTCCATCTCGGCCGGCAGCGGCATGTCGGACTTGGCATAGTTCATGGCGTTGGTGGCAGGGCGGCTGCTGTCTTCCTCGCGCACGATGCGCACCAGCTCCGCACCAATCTTCGCGCCCGCTTCGCCGGTGTACTGCTCGCCGACCTCATTCCCCACGCTCCACATGATGATGGACGGATGATTGCGGTCACGGCGCAGCATGGCGCGCAGGTCCGGCTCATGCCATTCAGGGAAGATCAGGTGGAAATCGAGCGGCGTTTTCTTGCGCTCCCATGAATCGAAAATCTCATCGACCACCATCATGCCCATGCGGTCCGTCAGTTCCAGTAATTGCGGATCGGGCGGGTTGTGGCTCATGCGCACGGCGTTGGCGCCCATTTCCTGCAGCATTTGCAGCTGGCGCTCTGCGGCGCGCACATTGAAGGCGGAGCCCAGCGAGCCGAGGTCGTGGTGGTTGTTCACGCCCTGGATCTTGATCTTTTCGCCGTTCACAGTCAGGCCCGTGCCGTCGAAGCGCACGGTGCGGATGCCGAAGGGCGTGGTATAGCGGTCGACTACGCGGCCATTCTGGCGCACGGTCGTCACCATGGCGTAGCGGTTGGGCTTCTGCGTCGGCAGCGGCCCCCACAGACGCGGATTCGCCACGGTCGCTTCGCCCGACACACTGGCGCTGCCGCCCGCCTCGATGGTCGCACGCTGCGTGTTCAACGCGCTTGACGCGCCGATCGCAGCCGATCCACCAGGCGCTACCCGTGCGCCTGCCGCGGCCGCCCGGCCCGAAGCATCCGGTGTTCCCGACACTGCAATGGCCTTGCCAGTCGGCTTGCCTTGCTCATCGAGCGCAAACAGTTCAGTGCTCACGTCCACGTTCGCGGCAGCGCCGCCATCGTTATCCACCGCTACCTGCCAAACGATTTTGGCTGACTCGCGCGACACATCCGGGGTCGACACGTGCACACCCCATTGCGCCACGTGCACCGGCTCGGTCTTGGTCAGCCACACATTGCGATACAAGCCCGCGCCCGGATACCAACGCGCCGACTCCGGCGGATTATCCAGCCGGATCGCCAGCTGGTTAGCCGCGCCCGGTTTCAGATAAGGCGTGAGATTGATGCGGAAGGAGTTGTAACCATATGGCCAGCCGCCAGCCAGCTGCCCGTTGACCCACACGCTGGCGTAAGACATGGCACCATCCACGTCCAGGAAAATCGACTTGCCCTTATCGCTTGCCGGCAGTTCCAGCTTCTTGCGATACCAGGCGGGTCCCCAGGTCTTCAGGCGCCCCATGCCGCCGTAAGGGCCGGTAGTCAGGAAGGGACCTTCAATCGCCCAGTCATGCGGCAATTGCACGGCGTGCCATGCACGGTCGTCGTAATCCACGCGAGTAAAGGGCGCATCAATCGCGGGCTGTTGCGTGGGCCTCACATAGCGCCGTGCCGGGTCCTTGATGAAAGCATTGCCGCTTGGGAGAATCCAAGGCTTCAGCAACGGCACATTGCCGCGCGCGATGCGTGCTGCCTCTTCCGGCATCGCATCGGCAGCCTTGCCGTCGGCAGACTCTTTTACTTCGGGACGAATATCGTAGAGATAGGGCGCGGAATTGCCATTCGGATCGCCAAGCTGGAAACGCCAGCCGTCATTGAAAGGCAGGTGCTGGCGTTCGGCCAAGGCCGGCACGCTGGCCAGCATTGTTGCGGCCAGCAGCATGCCGTGCCAGGGGTGACGCAAATGGTTCAAGAGTCCTCCGAAAAAGATAGCCGGATTGCGGGTAGCGTATCTTATTCGCCGGATGTGGTGCGAAGCTATTCCTTATCTGAAGGGCAGCATGCCAAAATCATATGGCTTAAAACTAGATTTTGGCTATCTGGCGATCAATGGCGGCGCGTGCGCGCTCATTTCGCTCGCTGTAGCGGTCCGTCAGATAATCGGTGCGGCCGCGCATCAGCAGCGTCATCTTGAACAGCTCCTCCATCACATCCACCAAGCGGTCGTAATAGGCGGATGGACGCATGCGGCCTGCATCGTCGAACTCTTTATACGCCATTGGTACCGACGATTGGTTAGGGATCGTGAACATGCGCATCCAGCGCCCCAGCAGGCGCAAAGTATTGACGACGTTGAAGGATTGCGAGCCGCCACACACCTGCATCACTGCCAGCGTTCGTCCCTGGCTTGGACGCACCGCGCCTTGTTCCAGCGGAATCCAGTCAATCTGATTCTTCATCACCGCAGTAATGGCGCCATGCCGTTCAGGGCTGCACCATACCTGGCCCTCGGACCACAGGCAGAGGTCGCGCAGCTCGACAACCTTGGGATGCGTTTCCGGCACGCTGCCGACCATGGGCAGCTCCATCGGGTCAAAAATCTTCACTTCGGCGCCCAAGTGTTCAAGAATGCGCGCCGCTTCGAAGGTCAGGAAGCGGCTGAAGGAACGCTCGCGCAGCGAGCCATACAGCATCAGGATGCGTGGCGGATGCGATAAATCGCCTTGCGGCGCAAGCTTCTCCGGAGACGGAATGTCCAGCAGTTCGGCTTTGATATTGGGCAGATCAGGAATGCTCATACTTTGAATTCACTTGGTGCTACTGTGCCGCCGGCGGTGGCGTCGGCAGGCGGCGCCGGGTACAGCCAGCAGAAGAAAACCGTCGATACCGCCATGCCGGCCAGTTGCGCCAGGATGAAACCTGGTGCATCGACAGGGCGGATGCCGGCGAAGGTGTCGCTGGCACTGCGCGCCAGCGTTACGGCGGGATTGGCGAAGGAGGTCGATGAAGTAAACCAGTAGGCGGACGTGATGTACGCGGCTACCGCAAACGGCGTAATGGATGGGCGGCTACGCGAGCAGCCGATGATGACGCCGACCAGCCCGAAGGTCGCAATAAATTCGCTCCACCACTGCGGCACGCCTGTGCGTGCGTGCGCGGACGCGAAGAACGCCGGCTCACCGAACATCGCATGCGCGGCAGCTACACCCGCAAAGGCGCCCAGCACTTGCACCGCGATGTAAGGCAGCACCTCGGCGAATGGAATATTGCGCTGCATGGCTTCGGACAGCGTCACCGCCGGATTAAAGTGCGCGCCGGAGATCGTGCCGAACATCAGAATCAGCGCAACCAGACCGGCGCCGGTGGCGATAGTGTTGGCGAGCAGCGCGATGGCGACATTGCCGCCCGCGAGCCGCTCGGCCATGATGCCCGAGCCGACCACCACGGCCAGCAGCATTGCTGTGCCGACTGCTTCGGCTGCCAGGCGGCGCGAGAGGGTCATGCCAGAACCTGTCCGATGCGATTCAACTCCGCCTGCATGCGGGCGGGGTCATGTTTCAGTTCTTCCAGCGGCAGCGCGAAGAAGGCTTCGATACGCGCGCGCAGCGTGCGGTAGGCGTGCATGAAGGCCGCATCAATTTCTTCGTCCGTACCCGTGGCGTGGGCTGGATCTTCCACGCCCCAGTGCGCGCGCATGACCGGGCCGAGATAGGCCGGACAGGTTTCGCCTGCGGCACTGGCGCATACAGTGATCACGATGTCCGGCGTCACCGGCAGGTTGTCCCAGGACTTGCTGTAATAGCCCTCGGTGACAATGCCTTCCTTTGCCAGCAATGCCAGCGAGCGCGGATGAATGTAGCCTGCGGGCTTGCTGCCTGCGCTGATGGCGCGCCAGCCTTCCGGCGCGAGATGATTGAAGGTGGCTTCGCCAAGAATGGAGCGGCAGGAATTGCCGGTGCAGAGAATCAGAACGTTCATATTATCGGGTCGCGGCGCAGCTCGCGCCGCCGCAGCAGTTATCGGTAAGGTAAGACAGCAAGCCGTCCATGGTGTCGAAGTTGGCGCTGTAGATGACGAAGCGCCCATCCTGGCGCGCTTCAATTAGTCCGGCATTGGTCAGCTCCTTCAGATGGAAAGAAAGTGAGGAGGGCGCGATACCCAGTTTCTCCGCAATTTTGCTGGCGATCAGGCCCTCAGGACCGGTACGCACGAGCAGGCGGAATGTGTTCAGGCGCGCTTCCTGCGCCAGCGCCGATAAGGCAGCGAGTGCCGCTTTGGTTTTCATTTTAATTCGATAATTCAACGATTATCGAATTATATACCGAGCTTCATAACTTAGTTGTACGCCCGCATCAGAACGCCATGCTGAGCGTGAAAATTCACATCGCCGGTGATACTCTGATTGTTACATTGTTGCAGTCGAGATGTTGCAATCTCAGCATGCATAAGTGTTTGCTCATACTCACCGGAGAATCAGAATGCGGAAATTCACGATACGCCAATGTTTCGTTGCGCTGGCAACGGTGCTTGGTCTGCTGATGGCGATCATTGTCATGGCGGCGATGGCCGTCAATCGCAGCAACGATGAACTGAACCGCGTTAATCACAGCCGCTATG
Organism: Pseudoduganella sp. RAF19; assembly: GCF_052114165.1. Lineage (NCBI taxonomy): Bacteria > Pseudomonadati > Pseudomonadota > Betaproteobacteria > Burkholderiales > Oxalobacteraceae > Pseudoduganella > Pseudoduganella sp. RAF19. The sequence continues at coordinate 516,207 of NZ_JBFREF010000001.1, forward strand.
AGTCCTATCTGCTGGCGGCCGAACTGCGTCAAAGTTCGGATGACCTGACCCGTCTCGCGCGTACCTATGTTGTGACGGGCGATGAACAGTACGAAAAGCAGTACCAGGCGATTCTCGATATCCGCGACGGCAAGCGCGCGCGTCCCGAGCATTATGAACGCATCTACTGGGACTTCGTCGCGGCGGACGGCCAGGCGCCGCGCCCCGATGGCAAGGCCGCGCCGCTGATCACGCTGATGAAGGAAGCGGGCTTCACGGATGCCGAACTGGCAAAATTGACCGAAGCGAAAAACGTCTCCGACGATCTGGTGAAAACCGAAGTGATCGCGATGAACGCGGTGAAAGGCCGCTTCGATGACGGCCATGGCAACTTCACGGTCCAGAAAGAGCCGGATCTCGATATGGCACGCCGCCTGATGCATGATCACGCTTATCACGTCAACAAGGCCAAGGTGATGCGGCCTGTGAACGAGTTCTTCACCATGCTGGACGAACGCACCGCAGGGCAGGTGGAAGCGGCCAGCGCCCACGCTGCAGCAATGGCCAGGCTGATTTACGTTCTTCTCGGCGTGGCATTCGCCGTGCTGATCGTGATGCTTGCGCTGATCTATCGCGGCATCACCGGTCCGCTGACGGAAGCGGCAGGCGTTGCGCGCCGCGTGGCGCAGGGCGATCTGAGTGGCCGCATCGAAGTGGACGCCGCCGGTGAAACGGGCCAGCTGATCGAAGCATTGCGCGAGATGCAGCAAGGCCTGGTGCGCATCGTGGGCAGCGTACGTGGTGGCGCCGATAATATTGCGACGGCGGCCAGCGAGATCGCCAGCGGTAACCTTGATCTTTCCGCACGCACCGAAGAGCAGGCAGGCTCGCTGGAAGAGACTGCATCGTCGATGGAAGAACTGACTGCCACCGTCAAGCAGAATGCGAACAACGCACGCCAGGGCAACCAGCTGGCGGCCAACGCATCGGAAGTGGCGGAGAAGGGCGGCGCCGTGGTGCGGCAGGTGGTGGATGTGATGGGCTCCATCAACGAGGCATCACGCAAGATCGTGGACATCATCAGCGTCATCGACGGTATCGCCTTCCAGACCAACATCCTCGCCTTGAACGCGGCGGTGGAAGCGGCCCGCGCGGGTGAGCAGGGACGTGGCTTTGCGGTGGTGGCTTCCGAGGTGCGCAACCTTGCGCAGCGCAGCGGCGCTGCTGCGCGTGAGATCAAGGCCTTGATCGACGATTCCGTCAGCAAGGTCGGCGCAGGAACGCGCCTGGTTGACGAGGCGGGCAGCACCATGCAGGAAGTGGTGGCCAGCGTGCAGCGCGTGACGGACATCATGAGCGAGATCAGCTCTGCCAGCAACGAGCAGTCGGCCGGCATCGAGCAGGTCAATCAGGCCATCACGGAAATGGACCGGGTCACGCAGCAGAACGCGGCGCTGGTGGAGGAGGCCGCAGCGGCAGCGGATGCCATGCAGGAGCAGGCTGCCACGCTGGCGCAGGTGGTCAGCACCTTCCGGTTGGACGCTGCCACTTCCGCGCCAGGCGTAGCGGAGCAATCCCGTTCCGCCGCGCCGCGCGCGCGCCTGTCGCTGGTAGCCTAAACAGGCAGCACTTCGCCCATCGTCTCCAGCAGAATGTCTGCGAGGCGCTTGACGGCGGGATTGGCGTCGCCGCCTGCGCGATGCAGGGACAACGCGACGTGGGGCAGTTTGGGCAGGCCGTAAGTTTTGGGATCAAGCTGCGTCAGGTTCTTCGGCATGCCGAAGGGCGTGCGCAGCGTGATGCCGAGGCCCGCTTCGGCCGCCGCATACAGTCCGGCGAGGCTGGCGCTGACAAACACCAGATGCCATGGGATACCTGCCTTGTCCAATGCGGCAATGCCGGCGCTACGGAATTCACAAGGATTGTCGAACGCCAGCAGCGGCAGCTTTTCGTGCGGCGCGCGGCGCCAGTCGGGGCGGCCTACCCAGATGATGGGCAGTGACGCCACCTTCGTCACCTGATGCGATTTCTCCGGCGTGCCCCAGGCCAGTGCCAGATCGAGCTCGCCTTTTGCGATGCGTTCCTCAAGATGGAAATTGCGCTCGGCGCGCACTTCCACGCGCACCTTCGGATGGGCGCGGGCGAACCGCGCCAGCACGGATGGCAGCCAGTTTTCGGCAAAGTCCTGCGGCAGCCCAAGCCTTACCCAGCCTTCGACTTCAGCGCCGCGCACCGTCTCCACCGCTTCGTCGTTCAATTCCAGGATGCGCCGCGCGTAGCTGAACAGGCTTTCGCCCGCCATTGTCAGTGTCAGGCCGCGCCCGGACTTCTGCACCAGGGCCTGGCCGACCTGTTCCTCCAGCTTGCGCAACTGGGTGCTGACGGCGGATTGCGATCGTCCCAGCCGATCCGCGGCGCGTGCGAAACTGCCCAGTTCAAAGGCGGTAGCGAAGGTACGCAACACGTCCATATCGAGATTCGTGCGGCTTGCCATAGTTCGATTTCTGTAAAGTATTAATTCAAAACATTCTAATTTACAGAAGTATTGTTGTCCCCTAAGATGGTCTTGTCAACCCAATCTTCTTTAAGGAGCACAACATGCCTCTCGTTCATATCAATCTCAGGAAGGGTAAGTCCCGCGAGTACATCAAAGCGGTTGCCGATGGCGTGCATCAGGCGCTGGCCGAAAGTTACAACGTGCCTGCGGATGACCGCTTCCAACTGATTCGCCAGTACGATGCCGACGAATTCATTTACGACGCGGACTATCTGGGTGTGCACCGCACGGACGATCTGGTGATCATCCAGATCACGGCTGGTAGCTGGCGCGATACGGAGACCAAGCAGCGGCTGTATCAAACCATTGTCGCCAACCTGACGCGCGCGACGGGCATCCGGGCGGAGGACGTGTTTGTGTCCCTGGTTGGCGTGGGCAAGGACGACTGGTCCTTCGGCAACGGCCAGGCACAGTACATCAAATAAAGGAGAAGGCCATGAACACCAGAATCGTGATTTCGCTGGCTTTTGCGCTGGCACTGCTGCTCGGCGCGAGCGCGAGCATCGTTGACCTGGCAATGCTCTACACCGGCGCGGCCACGCCGGCACCATTGAGCGCAGCGGTGGCGGCCTTCGGCGCCGCATCAAGCTTCATGCTGATGCTGTTCGCGCTGAGTGATGGATTGACGCAGGCGCTTAGCGGCACAGGGTGGGCGAGTGCGGCGGCAGGTAAGCCCAGCGTACTGCGTGGCGTTCCTGTCCATCGCTACCCCATGCGAGGTTGAAGGTGCCGGAGGCCGGGGCGGACGCGATCATGGCGTCCAGCTCCGGCGCTTGCGGCGAGCCGGCGCGGCGGTCGGTGATCTGGTCGTCCAGCACCATGGCGCCGCAGTTGTAGAGGTCTTCCGGGGTCACCCACGGCGACTTCGCTGCGTCGCCGTCGATCATCACTTCGGCATCGGGCAGGCCGAAAGCGCGCAGATTCCCGCCCAGCCAGAAGTCAGAAGCAATGATGCGCAGCGGCGCATCCGTGTACGAATGCCAGACCAGCCTTGTCGATTGAGCCAGTTCGGCGGCAGGGAAATTGGCGCGCGTGCGCTGCCCTTTGTGATCGGCGATGGCTGTCTTGCTGATGATGCTGCCGGCGCAAATCAGCACCTGCATGACCACCGTAATCGCGATCACCGTTTTCAGCATGCGTGGTGTGAGCACAGGCCGCATCAGCATCACGGCCAGCAGGCCGCTCAGCAGAAAGACGTTGGCGCCCCAGCGTGGCTCCAGTTTATTATGGGTGACCAGGCCAAACAGGACCGTCATCGCCAGCGGCGCGACGCCGGCCAGCCAGATGAACAGCTTGTCGCGCTGCGCCAGGGGCAGCTGAGTCACGACGTCTGCGCGGCGGCGCTGGAAAGCCAGGAAGATCAGCGCCGGCAGGACAGGTGCGAAGCGGTAGAACTGGGTCAGCAGATAGTGCACGACACTGGCGAAATGCGCCTTGGCGCCAACCAGTGGCTGCATGACCGAGTGGGCGTACCTCATCGGTGGAAAGTCGTTGGAGTAAAGCCAAACCACGTGCGGCGAAATGACCAGCGCGAAAATGGCCGCCGCCAGCGCGACGCCAGCGAAAGTGCGGCGATGATGCAGGCTGCGGTCGAACATCAGATAGAGCACGAGTCCGGCCAGTGGCAGCACAGCCACATATTTCACCAGCATGGACAGCCCGGCAAACAAACCAGCGGCCGCCCACCAGCGCATATCGCCGCGGCGCGCGGCGAAGAAGAAGGCCAGGACGGTTGCGGCCTGGAAGGGCAGCATGGCCGTGTTGTGGTTGTACGTGTCGGCGGCGCCGTTATGATAAAAGACGAGTGAGGTCAGCAGCACTGACAGCGCGGCCTGGCGCGTGGGGAGGAATTCCCGCGAAAGGCGCCATACCAGTGCCAGCGCCACGATTACGCCAAGCTGCGAGATTACCAGCGGCAGCCACGCCGAAGGACCGAAAGCGGCCAGCGCCGCATGCATGATCCACGAAGGCAGGGGCGGGTGCTTCCAGTAGCCCGCCTCCAGCGCGGTGCCCCAGACCAGTTGTTCCGACGAGTCGAGGTCAGTCGAAGAGAATGCGAGCGCCCCGACGCCCCACATCAGCACCTGCAGCAGGCCAAGGAGCAGCAGGAACAGCGGCAGGCGCTGGTCGGACAGCAGACCAAGGCGCGGCGATTCTGCGCCGGCATAGGTGGAACGTGGTTGCGGGCGCAGAAGCGGCAGCGGGAAATTCATGTTGGCGGACTAAGAGATATTGCGGCATTGTTTTCTTTGTATCTTAGTGTATCAACATGAATTTTGCGTTAACTATCACTCCACCTTGAAATAAATGACGCTGCCTGTGACCCGCTGGCCACTGCGCATGCCGCCGAACAGGGCATAGCCTCCTTCGACAGGAATCAGGCCGCGGAAGTCCATGCCCGCTTCCGGCAAAGGCTTATGGGCGTGCCATGCACCATTCGCAAAACTGAACACGGCGGCCGATGGTTCGGCGGGCAGCTGGTCGTAGCCGATGCCGTTGTAGTTGTAGGCGCGGCTGCTGCCACCTGCGAACACCACGCGCTGGCCGTCGCCCACTGCGCCGGCACGGTACAAGGGAGCGCCGGGATGCGGTGGAAGCTGGCGCCAGCTGATGCGGCCCGGCTGCGCTGGATCGAGGTCGCCTCCCCAGCATTCCTTGCTGATGGCGAACTGGTTTTTGCCGTCCGGGCCTTTGCTGGACGTTACTCCGTCGCACACCACCATGCGGTCCTGCGCCAGGCCGCCCGCATGGCCGAATACCGGCTTGCCTGGCCAGGGAGTGCCGTTGGCCCATTGCCTGGTCTGCGTATCGTAGATCTGAACGTCTGCGACATTGCCCTTATCGTGCCAGCCGCTGACCAGCACAATCCAGCGGTCGCGCCAGGGCATGGCGACGGTATCGTCGACCGGCACAGGCATCGTGGTTTCGATGTCAAAGCGGCCGGTGTCAGGCGCGTAGCGGAACACTTCCGGCGTGGAGACTTCCTCGCCTTTGGCCGATACCGTGTAGCCGCCGATCAGATAGACCTTGCCTGCGACGGTCAGCGCCACGCTGGCCAGACGGCCCTGATCCACAGGGATTGCTCCGGCTTTGCGCCACTGCTGCGATTTGAGATCGTAGGCGTGCACGTCGTGCGCGATGTCGGCGAAAGTCCTGCCTTGCCCAAGGCCGTAGAAAGCGAACACCTGGTCGCCGGAACGCGCAACAGCCCAGTTGCTGCGCGCCGGCAGGTCCTGGGCTGTTGCGGACATGCTGGCCAGTGCGGCCAGCAGGATCAGTTTAGTCATTTATGCCTTTTGTTTAGTGGCCTGCGCTCTGGCCGCCGTCCACGTGCAGGGTTTCGCCGGTGACGAAAGGTGCGTCTTCGAGGTAGATCACTGCTTTTGCGATATCGCTCGATTCGCCCATGCGGCCCATCGGGTGCAGTTTACCCAGGAACTCGTGGGTTTCTTCACCGTGCATCGGGGTCTTGATGATACCAGGCGACACGGCGTTCACACGGATGCCGCGCTTGGCGTATTCGATAGCCAGCGACTTGGTAGCCGAAGCGATGCCGCCCTTGGTCAGCGAAGCCAGTGCAGACGGCACGCCTTCCACTGCATGCTCAACCAGGGTGGTGGTGATGCTCACGATGTGGCCGCTCTTGTTCTTCTCCATCTGTTCAATTGCCAGCTGGGTCATGTTGAAGAAGCCTGCCGTGTTGGTGCCGGTGATGGCTGCGTAATCTTCAGCGGTGTAGGCGGTGAACGGCTTGGCGATGAAGATGCCCGCATTGTTGATCAAGGTATCGACGCGGCCGAATTTGGTGACGGCTTCGTTGATGACGCGCTGTGCGGTTTCACGGTCGGCCACATCGCCTGCCACGGTGATCACATTCGGATTGTCGGAAGGTTTGATGTTGCGCGAGGTCGCCACTACGCGATAACCCTTATCCAGATAGGCCTGAACGATTGCTGCGCCAAGACCCTGGGATGCACCGGTGACGATTGCGACTTTTTGGTTAAAGCTCATTTTGTTCTCCAAGAGAGAGTTGATTTCGATGACTCCAATGTAGGTTGTGCCGCGGACAGATTGAAGGGCTTTCATGGATCAACACTTTTGCGCGCACGGAACAAGTGCGCCGTCATGAAGGCGTAACAGTTGGTCTCTACTCTGCCGGTCGTTGCAATTACCTCCAACTTAATCGACAGGCAATTCAAATGAAGAAGAATCTCTGCGCGGCTGCAGTGGCATCCGTGATCGCATCCCTCCCTGTGCTGGTGCACGCGCAAGCCGACAACGCAGTGGATGCCGAGGCGGCAGCGGCGACTGCAACGGCAGCAGCTGCGGCGGTGGCTGATGGCCCCATCGCCACCGTGGAAATCGCCACGCACAAGACCCGCTCTGCAGTTGCGATGAACAAGAGCGACATCCAGAAGATCCTGCCAGGTATCAATCCGCTGAAGGCGCTGCAAACCCTGCCGGGCGTGAGCTTCCAGACCGCCGACCCATGGGGTAACAACGAGCAGAATCTCTCGCTGTTCGTGCACGGCTTCAATGGCCAGCAGCTGGGCTACACGCTGGATGGTGTGCCGCTGGGTGATCAGCAGTACGGCAACTACAACGGCCTGTCCCCGCAGCGCGCGGTGACCAGCGAGAACGTGAGCAGTGTGATTCTGTCGACGGGCGCAGGTGACCTGGCGACGGCATCGACCAGCAACCTTGGTGGCACCATTGAAACCTTCACCAGCGATCCGCTCAGCACGCGCAATTTCGCTGCACAGCAGACCCTGGGCAGCTACAAGACTTCGCGCACCTTCCTGCGTTACGACACCGGCACCTTCGGCGACGGCAACAGCGCCTACATCTCCGGCATGCACCAGGAACAGCGCGCCTGGGACTTCCGCGGCCGCCAGGGTGGCGATCAGCTAAACGCGAAATTTATTCATCAAAGCGACAACGGCAAGCTGACTGTCTTCTACAATTTCAACGACAAGACCGAGCCGAACGAAGACGCGACCGTGCACGTGGCCGGCGAAACCAGCGCGCCATACACCCGTCCATTCCTGTATCCGGATTTCCAGGCGGCGCTGTCTTATCTGTCGCCAACCGGCGCGACGCCACCGGCTGAAGGCAATAACTACCGCAACTACTACAGCGACGCGCAGCGTACCGACCATCTGGGCTATGTGAAGTACGACTGGAACATCAACGACACCACCACCTGGTCCAATCAGGTCTACTACCACAACGATCAGGGCGTCGGCGTGGTGGCAGGCCCGATCGGTGTGGCGGGCCTGCCCGCATTGTTCGCGGTGTACTACCCGAACCAGGATCTGAAAAAAGTGTTCGGCAATTCCGGCTACGCGACCCGTACCACCGAGTACAAGATCAGCCGCGGCGGCGTGCTGTCCACGCTGCGCAAGGAACTGGGCGACCATCAGCTGCAGGCTGGCGTGTGGTTCGAACGTAACCGTTCTTCCGCTTACCGCCGCTGGTATGCGCTGGACGTGAACAATCCGTCTACCCCATACGAGCGTCCAACCAATCCGCTGATCACCCAGTACGGCAGTGAGATCGAGAACAAAGTCGTGCAGCTGCACCTGCAGGACGAATGGCGCGTGCGTCCTGACCTGACGCTGCAAGCGGGCTTCAAATCCAGTCTGCAATTCGCGAATGGTGAGTTCCCTGTGCAGCCACTGAAGGGCGCCATCTCGGGCGGTTCGACCGCGCTGCCGGTGGGCGATATCGACACCAAGAAGTGGTTCCTGCCGCAGTTCGGCGGCCGCTGGGATATCGATGCGCAGGACCAGGCTTTCTTCAACGTGCAGAAGAATATGCGCCAGTTCGTGACCTACGGCGGTGGCGGCGTGTCGCCATGGAGCCTGTCGAATCAGGGCGCCTTCGATCTGTTCAAGGCCAACGCCAAGCCTGAGACTTCCGTGACCTACGAGGCGGGCGTGCGCAGCAGCCATCCGCTGAACTGGGGTCCTGTGACGGCCTTCGACAGCCAGATCAACATCTACCACGTGGACTTCCATGATCGTCTGCTGCAAATCAGCCCGACCCCGGTGATTACTTCCATCATTGGCGGCAATCTGGCGGTGCTGTCGAACGTGGGCGATGTGCGCACCAACGGTATTGACCTTTCCGGCACGCTGCACTTTGGCCGTACCTTCTCGTTCTACGATGCGATTTCGTACAACCGCTCCAAGTACGCGGATAACTATGCAAGTGGCACCACGATTGTGCCGACCGCGGGGAAGGCGGTACCAGGCAGCCCGGAATGGATGAACAAGTTCGTCGCCACCCTGAACGTGGCGGACACCGAGTTCCAGCTGATCGGCGACTACGTGGGCAAGCGCTATGCGACCTATACCAACGACCTGTCCGTGAACAGCTACTTCCTGATGAGCCTTGGCGTTTCGGGCAAGCTGCCGTTCCTGAACGGCCCGTGGATCAAGAATGCACGCTATCGTGTTAATGTGAGCAACCTGGCCGACAAGAAGGGCGATTTGCAGGTGGTGGTAGGCGCCGCAACCGGCACCTACAACACTTATCCGATCGCTCCGCGCCAGGGCTTCGTCACCATTTCGGCAGACTTCTGATGACTGCGATCCAACGCTTCCTGTCGCGGCGCGACTTCATTGGCGGACTGGCTGCCACGGCGGGCGCGTTGGCGCTTGCGCCGGGCGGCCTGGCCACCGCCTCGGCGCAGCGTCCCACGCTGTTCGCCCACCGTGGCGCCAGCGCGCTGCGCCCTGAGCACACGCTGGGTTCCTATGCCAAAGCGATTGCGGACGGTGCGGACTACATCGAACCCGATCTGGTCTGTACCAAAGATGGCGTGCTGGTAGCGCGCCACGAGGCGAATCTGAGCGAAACCACTGACGTGGCAAAGCGCTCCGAGTTCGCCAGCCGCCGTGTGCGCAAGACCATCGATGGCGAGACCCACGAGGGCTGGTTCGTGGATGACTTCACGCTGGCCGAGCTGAAGACTCTGCGTGCCGTCGAGCGTATTCCGGTTGACCGTCCGGGCAGCGCGCAGTACGACGGCATGTTCCAGGTGCTGACCTTCGAAGAGATCATCGATTTCGTTGCCGCCACTTCGGCCACCACGGGCAAGGTGATTGGCCTGATTCCTGAGCTGAAGAGTTCCACTTACTTCGCGGGTGTCGGCCTGCCGCTGGAAGACCGTTTCATCGCCACGCTTGCGGCGCACGAGTACACGCGCCGCGCACCGGTGGAGATTCAGTCGTTCGAAATCGCGAACCTGAAGTATGTACGCGAGAAGCTGGGCAGGCGCGCCAATGTGCGCCTGATGCAGCTGGTGGCTGTCGGCGATATTCGTCCACGCGACGTCGTGGCTGCTGGCGGCGCGCTGACTTATGGGCAGATGTGCACACCGGCGGGTCTGCGCGAGATCGCCAGGTATGCGGACGTGGTTGCGCCGCCGACCCGTGGCGTGATTCCGCTGCGGAAGGATGGGCGCTTGGCCGAGCCCCTGCCGATCGTGGCGGATGCTCACGCGGCGGGGCTGCGCCTGGAGACCTGGACCTTCCGTCCGGAGAATCATTTCCTGGCAGCGGACTTCCGCAACGATGCGGGCGATCACGCGCGGAATGAGGCGGGCTCGATCGCCGAGATTCGCCGCTACCTCGCGACGGGGCTGGACGGCTTCTTCACCGACGACCCGGCACTCGGCCGCGCTGCGTTGGACGCCTGAACGGCGGATCAATGATCCGCCCTACGAGGCCTGCGTTGGACGCCTGAACTCGGATTAATGATTCGCCCTACGAGGCCTGCGTTGGACGCATGAACGCGGATTAATGATTCGCCCTACGAGGACTCGCAGGAGGTAGGGCGGATCATCCGATCCGCCGTAATGACTCGATATCGCGGCGCGGAGGCGCGCCAAACATCCGCGTATATTCGCGGCTGAACTGGGACGGGCTTTCGTAGCCGACCTGGTACGCCGCGGTTTCCGCATTGGCCGCGCCGCTGACCATCAGCTGGCGCGCTTCCATCAGGCGCAGCTGCTTCTGGTACTGCAAGGGCGTCATCGACGTCAATGCCTTGAACTGTCGATGAAAGGCCGACGCGCTCATTTGCGCAACCGCCGCCAGATCATCAATGCTGACAGCCTCCGCAAACTGATTGCGCAGCACATGGATCGCCTTGACCACGCGCTGCACATGGCTCGAAGCCAGCACCACCTGCGCGACCTCCGCACCGTGCGGCCCGGCCAGCAGCCAGTAGCAGATTTCCTTCATGATGAGCGGCGACAGCACGGGAATGGCCCGTGGCGTATCGAGCAGGCGCACCAGGCGCAGCACGCAGTCTGCCAACGGACCCTCGTAATCGGTGACGAAGACACCGCGGCCGATCGCCTCGCCGGTCCCGGCGGGCGGCGCATCGAGCGATTCCAGCACTTCGCGCATGAGGCCAAGATCAAACTCGATGATCACGCCGAGATAGGGCTCGTCCGGACTGGCGGTCACCACGCGGCTGACGGCCGGCATCTCCACGCTGACAACCAGCGCCTGGCCGGCGCCGTAATCGAAGCGCTGATCGCCAAAAGTCGTCCACTTGCCACCCTGGACGGTTACGCATAGCGCAGGCTTGAATACCAGATGCGCAGGAATCTTTTCGTGGTCCGAGCGCAGGATCATCAAGCCCCTGATGGGCGTGTGCCAAGGGCTCGCGTTCGATTGCCGCTCCGTATATTGCCTGACCAGTTCAACCAGTGACATCGTATCCTCCACGACCCGCATGCTAGACCGCTGTACAGGAATAGGCAAGAACGGGGTCAGATTGGACATTCCGCCATTTGCGCGAATTCCCTAGACTTTCCCCAGTTTCTTTACTGGGAGTCTGTGCATGAAAATCGCAATCGTAACTGGCGGCAGCCGTGGTCTGGGGCGCAATACTGTGCTCAATCTGGCAAAGCGCGGCGTCAGCTCAATCTTCACTTATCACTCGAATCAGGCGGAGGCCGAGGCCGTGGCGCGGCTGGTGGAGGAGGCCGGACAAAAGGCCGTCGCTCTGCAACTCGATACCGGCAATGCCAGCGTCTTCGATGGCTTCGTGCGCCAGGTGCAGCAGGCGCTGGCGACGCTGGGTGCGCAACGGTTCGATTATCTGGTCAATAACGCCGGCACCTCGCACCATGCCTCCATCGAGCAAACGACCGAGGAGGATCTTGACCATCTCTTCAACGTCCACTTCAAAGGCGTGTTCTTCCTGACACAGAAGCTGTTGCCGCTGCTGAACGATGGTGGCCGGATCGTCAACGTGTCGACCGGGCTAACCCGCATCACGATCCCTGGCAGTGCGCCGTATGCGTCCATGAAGGGCGCGGTAGAAGTGCTGACGCGCTATCTCGCCAGGGAACTCGGCGCGCGCGGCATCGCCGTCAACACGGTGGCTCCCGGCGCGATTGCCACGGACTTCAGCGGCGGCATGGTGCGCGACAACCCGGATCTCAACAAACGCGTGGCGGACATGACGGCGTTAGGCCGCGTCGGACTGCCGGACGATATTGGGCCGATGGTTGCCGCCCTGCTGTCGGAGGATAACCGCTGGGTCAACGGACAGCGTATTGAGGCATCGGGTGGAATGGCGCTGTAGTACCTGTGCGCCTGGCGGATCGATGATCCGCCCTACGTTGTTTCGCGCAGGGCGGCCAGTTCGGCCTCCGTGAAGCCTGCGCGGCGGCGGGCTTCCATGTTGAAGGGGCCGCGCACGGTCGCTTTGTACTGGACGACTAGGTCATCGTAAGTCGTAATCGGATCGAGACCGCGCTGGCCGCAGAGCAGCGCGTACCATCGGTTGCCGATTTCGACGTGGCCCACCTCATCGCGCAGGATGATGTCCAGGATCGCCGCCGCCGCTTCATCGCCCGCCTGCGCCAGCTTGGCCCGTAGCGGTGGAATGGCGTCCAGCCCGCGTGCTTCCAGCGTGCGCGGCACCAGCGCCATGCGCGCCATCACATCGCCGGTGGTCTTCTCGACCATCTCCCACAGGCTGCCGTGGGCAGAGAAGTCGCCGTACGCGAAGCACAGCGTGCGCAAATGCGCCGACAGCAGCGAAAAGTGATAAGCCTCTTCCTTCGCCACGCGCAGCCAGTCGAGATAGAACTGATCGGGCATGCCGGGGAAGCGCCAGATCGCGTCCAGCGCCAGGTTCACTGCGTTGAACTCAATGTGGGCGAGCGCGTGGACCAGCATCGCGCGGCCTTCCACCGTCACCATCGAGCGGCGGCCGACCAGCTTTGGCGCCACCAGTTCGGGGCAGGCAGGGCGGCCGGGAATCGTGCCGGACGATTCCAGCGTCATCGCAGTGTCGAGCGTGCAGCGTCCATCCGCGCTGGCTGCCGCCATCTCTGCAACGGCTGCCACTTTGGCGGAAGGATCGGGTTCAAGCAGGCATTGCAGCGCCCAGCCGCGCAGTTCCATCATGGGCTTTCAACTATCAAAAGGGCGCAGTGTACCAAATCCCAAAGTTGTTAACGGTTTCTGTGGACAAGTCTGTTAACAATGCCCTGGTCTGAAAACTAAATACCTGATTTAACTGAAGAAAAAATCGCTGCGCAAAAATTAGGCGGCCGCTTTCTTACGCCGGGACGGCGCAGCTTCCGCCGGTTTATGCAGATGGCCGACCAGAAATTCCACAAAGGTCCGCGCCCGCAACGAGAGGTGGCGTGCGTGCGGGTAGAGCAGGAAGAAGGGACGCGAAGCGCCGCCATGTTCCGGCAGCAGCTCCACCAGATCGCCGCGCGCCAGATCCTGCTCGACGATGAAGCGATAGTTCTGCGCGATGCCGGCGCCGGTGCGCGCCAGCGTCGTGATGCCCAAAACATCCTCCGCGCAGCACAAGCCGCTCTGCAGGGCCAGTTCTTCCACTTCGCCGTTTTGCATGAACAGCCAGGGAATGCGCTTGCCTGTGCTGGGCAGTTCGAACTGGATGCACTCATGCTTCGGCAAGTCCTGCAGAGACTTGGGCCGGCCGGCACGCTTGAGATACGAGGGCGATGCGACCAGCACCAGTTCCGCATCTTCCAGCTTGCGCGCGACCAGGCTGGAGTCCGGCGGCGTGCGGCCACGGATCGCGAGGTCGAAGCCTTCGTCCGCGAAATCGATATTACGGTTGCTGACGTGGATGTCCAGCGTCACTTCGGGATACCTGGTGCGGAACTCGCCCAGCAACGGCAGCAGACGATAGTGAGCGTAGGGCGTCGGCACACTGATCCGCAGCGGGCCGGCGGGCATGGCCTGGCCGCCGGTAACCTGGCGTTCGGCGTCGGCCAGTTGCGACAAGGCCTGGCGGCACTGCTCGAAATAGGTGCGTCCCTCATCGGTCAAACGGATCTGGCGCGTGGTGCGCACGAAGAGGCGCACGCCGAGGCGCTGCTCAAGCCGCGCCACGGAACGGCTGACCGCAGCAGGCGTTACGCCGGCCGCAGTGGCGGCGGCCGTGAAGCCTCCCAATTCGGCCGCAATGCAGAACAGCTCAATGCTCCCCAGAAGAACGTCGTCGAACTGGCGCTTCATTTTTAGTCTCCGATTGATTACATCATGTACTTATTGTCTTGCATGACGTCCCATTTATCAACCGCCGCCGCAAAAGTATATTGATCTCAACGGCGTCACACGCCACAAACGACATCAAACAGGAGCAGTTCATGAAGAAGACAGTCATCGTAACCGGAGCGTCCAGCGGCCTCGGTTTCGCCATCGCCGAAGCCTACCTGAAGCGCGGCTACAACGTAGTCGGCAACGCCCGCAGTATGGAGCGCCTGAAGGAAGCCGCGGCCAAACTGGGCAAGCCATCCAACTTCCTGCCAGTGGCCGGCGACATCGCCAAGGCCGATACTGCCCGCGTGCTGTTCGCCCGCGCCATCGAGGCCTTCGGCAAGGTGGACATCCTGATCAACAACGCCGGCGTCTTCATTCCGAACCCGATCACCGCCTACACGGAAGAGGAAGTGAACACCATCGTTGGCACCAATCTGATGGGCTTCTTCTACCCATCGCAAGCCGCTGCGGCGCACATGGCCGGCAACAAGTCGGGCCATATCGTCAACATTACCGCCAGCGTTGCGCTGAACCCGAACGTGAAAGTGCCTGCCGTGCTGCCGGTGCTGATCAAGGGCGGTCTGAATCAGGCGACGCGTGCGCTGGCGCTGGAATTGGCTGCCAGCGGCGTGAAGGTCAACGCGGTCGCTCCCGGCATTATCCAGACCCCAATGCACGGCAAGGACGAAGGCACTCAGAACTTCCTGAAGGCGCTGTCGCCGACGGGCCAGATCGGCTCCGATCAGGACATCGTCGATGCGGTGCTGTACCTGACCGATTCCAATTTCACCACCGGCACAGTGCTGGCCGTCGACGGCGGCATGGCCACCGGTACCTGGTAAGGAGAATGAACATGAAACTGATTTTTGTTGGCGACCCAATGTGCTCCTGGTGCTATGGCTTCGGCAAGGAAATGACCCAGCTGAAGACAATGCACCCGAATCTGGACGTGGAGATTATCGTCGGCGGTCTACGTGCCGGCGGCACTGAGCTTCTGACCAAAGAAGGCAAACAATTCCGTCTCGGCCATTGGGCCCGCGTCGAAGCAGCGAGCGGCTTGCCGTTCAACCGCGATGCCTTCATGGCGCTGGAAGACTTCGTGTACGACACGGAGCCGGTGTGCCGAGCTGTGGTTGCCGCTCGCCGCGTTCAGCCAGCGTCCGACAACCTGGCCGTGTTCCGCGCCTTGCAGCACGCCTTCTACGCTGAAGGCCGCAACACCACGGACGGCAAAGTGCTGTCCGAAGTCGGCGCCGCAGCGCTGCGCAAGCAGGGTTTCGATGTAAGCGACGAAGCCTTCTTCGCTGCGTTCAACGATGCAGCAACGGTCGCTGAAACCCGTAACGACTTCGTCAAGGCTCGCGGCATGGGCATCAACAGCTTCCCGACGCTGCTGCTGGATAACGGTAAAGAACTCATTCAGGTAAGTCCAGGCTATGCACACGCCCAGCAGCTGGATCAGCAACTGCGTGCGGCACTGGCCCGGTAATCAAAGGAGATGATCATGAAGGTGAAAGCGATGATTGCGGCGATTGCCGCGGGCCTGGCGCTCTCGGCCAGTGCTGTCGCGATGGCGGAAGGTGCTCCGGCGCAGAAGGCTGGTGCGCAAGCCCCTGCCGCCTCCGCCAAGATTTTGCTGACGAAGAAAAGCGCGGCGTACTGGAAAATCACGCTGAACAATCCGCCGCTGAACATTGTTGGTCCTGCCGAAGTGCGCGAGCTGGTGAAAATCCTGGAACAGATCGAAGCCGATCCGAACGTGCAGGTGGTCGTTGTCGACAGCGCTGTGCCGGACCAGTTCATCGCGCACTACGACTTGCTGAAGCCTCTGGAAGATTCCACCAGCATGCCGCCTGGCCCGACCGGCATGCATCCGGTGCCCGATTTCATGGTGCGCTTCGCCCGCCTGGCGCCCGTGACCATTGTGTCGATCCGCGGCCGAGCTACGGGTATCGGCTCCGAGCTGGCCCTGGCTGCGGACATGCGCTTCGCCAGCCGCGAGAAAGCCGTGCTGTCGCAATGGGAAGTAGGCGCCGGCTTTGCGCCAGGCGGTGGTCCGATGGCCCGCTTGCCGCGGCTGGTCGGCCGTGGCCGCGCCATGGAAATCCTGATAGGCTCGGATGACATCAATGGCGAATTGGCCGAGAAATATGGCTACGTGAACCGCGCCTTGCCCGATGCGGAGCTGGATGGTTTCGTCGATGCGCTCGCAACCCGCATCGCATCCTTTGACCGCACCGCCGTAGTCGAAACCAAGAAGCTGGTGAACCTGGCCAGCCTGCCGCCGGATTCGGAAATGCAGCCGAACTGGGATACCTTCATCAAGACCGTGCAGCGGCCCGCAGCGCAGGAACGTGTCGGCGCCCTCGTCAAACAGGGCTTGCAGAAGGACACCTCGATCTACAAGGACCTCGGCAAACGCACCGCAGAATTCAGGAAGTAAGCGATTCTGGCTCCCATTTTTCCCGGCCCCGGCCGGGATTTTTTTTTGGGGAGTTGTGTACTGTAATGGCTGCGTAATCTTTTTGTAATTGGTGGCTTTCTATACTGCCTCTCGCTGATCGGCGCCGATCGCTTTTGTCCACGTTAATCGCAAAGAGGCAGGGTATGTATAAGAGGTTATTGGGAGCCGCGGCTGTGAGCTGCGTGGCTGCGGGGGCGCATGCGCAGTCGAATGTGTCCATTTACGGGATTGTGGATGCGGGCGTCGTCGCTGAGCGCGGCGGTGTGGCGGGAAGCGTCAACAAGGTTACGAGCGGTGTCGGATCGGCATCGCGTCTGGGCTTCAAGGGGACCGAGGATCTGGGTGGCGGCCTGAAGGCGCTGTTCATTCTGGAATCCGGCATCAAGGTAGATACCGGCGAGTCCGACGTCGCCGGCTCCATCGCCAACCGCCAGGCCCTCGTTGGCCTGAGCAGCGATCAATACGGCACGCTGACGCTTGGGCGTCAGAAGACCACGATGTATAAGGCGTTGGGTGAAGTCGGCGATCCCTTCGGCCTCGGTTACGCAGGCAGCTCGAAGAATCTGTTCCCGCTGGCCGGACCGAACACGCGCACCAGCAACACGATCGCGTATGCCACGCCGTCGTATCAGGGACTCTCCGGTGAGGTCACTTACGCGCTGGGTGAGCAAGCGGACAACCAGTCAGCAGGCCGTCAATACGGCGCAGCGATCTCGTACAGCAATGGCGATCTGAATGCGCGCCTGGTCTACAACAACCGCAACAGCGACAGCGCGCCCGCCGTGAAGCATGACCTAGGACATAACGTGCTGCTGGTGGCGAACTATGACTTCAAAGTGGTCAAAGCCTTCTTCGCGTATGGCGTCGATAAAGGTTTCAACAGCGCCGTGCTGCCGGTGGTAAACGCCTACGGCTACAAGGACGCGCCGAAGCCCACGACCGACAGCCACGATTTGCTGATCGGCGCCACGATTCCCGTCGGTGAGCGCGGAACGATCATGACTTCCTATATCCGCAAGGACGACAAGCAATGGGATCAGGACGCGAACCAGCTGGGCTTCGGCTACTCCTACGCCTGGTCCAGGCGCACCAGCACTTACGTCGCTTACGCAAAGATCCACAACAAGAACGGCGCGGGCTACACGGTCGGCAACGATTCCGAAGCGGGCAGCGGCGACTCCGCCTTCAACCTCGGCATTCGCCATTCATTCTAAAAGGAGATTTTTATGCTGAAGCTTAAATATGCCGCTGCCGTTTTCGCCGTGCTGGCTGCCAGCGCGCACGCGGACGATTCCGGCGTCCGGACCATTGACATCGACGCCGATACCAAGTGGGTCAACGTCACGGATGGTGAAACGGTGCAGATCAAAGCAAACGGCCAGGAGTTCACCTGGCACGTTTCCGTCTGGCCAAACCGCTCGTCGATTGAACTGAGCAAGGTCGCGCCGGAAGGCGTGAACGTGGGCTCAGTGCGCGCCTACGTCGCACCGAACCCGCTGTACCGCAATTAAGCCAGGCGGCGGGTGGCGCTGGCGATGCGTTCGCCGAACAGTTTGGCGGTGGCCAGGTCGCCGTGGGGGACTTCATCAGCCGATGCGTCGGATGGCGAGGCGGTGGCCAGGCCGGCGAAGGAGGACAGGTAGTTGATGTCGTCGCGCTTCGCTGCTTTGGAGTTGGACGGCATCATGCCGGTGCCCGCCCACAGCATGCCGTGCTGCTGCGCCAGGGTGAACATGGTGTACAGGGTGGTCTGCTTGTCGCCGGCCACGGACGCGGAGTTGGTGAAGGCCGCGCCCAGCTTGTCCTTCCAGCCCTGGTTGAACCACACCTTCGACGACTGGTCCGCGAACTTCTTGAACTGCCAGCTTACGTTGCCCATGTAGGTCGGGCTGCCGAAGATGATGGCTTTGGCTGCGTTCAGCACATCCCATGCGCCTTCCGGCAAGTCACCGTTGGCGTCAATGGCGAGCAGCTTGCCGCCGCTGCCTGCGGCTACTGCTTCCGCTACTTTGCTGGTGTGGCCGTAGCCGCTGTGATACACGATGACGATATCGGAGTTCATGACCGGTTTCCTTTTAAAGAAGTCAAAGAGGCTCATTTCTTGGCGTCCGCGGCCTGTTTGCGCAGGGTCGTGACGTTGTCGTAGCCGATGCCCCAATTGTCGGTTTCCACTTCATCGATGATGACGAAGGTGGTGGCAGGGTTCTTGTTCAGCACGCGCTGCAGCAGTTCGGTGGAACCTTTGATCAGTTCCAGTTTCTGTTCAGCGGTAACGCCTTCGTTGGTGACGCGGATGTTCACGTATGGCATGGTGTAGCTCCTTATTTAGTTAGCGGTATGGTTAAAGGTCTTGTTCACGATCTTCCAGCCGTCCTGGCGTTTGGCGAACGTCAGGTACAGGTAGTAGTCGAAGCCCAGCGTCGGCGAGTGCAGGCGGACGTTGGCGATATCGCCCAGCACGTCCACGCTCAGCACACGCTGGCGGTAAGGTTCGCCCAGCGACGCCGGACTTTGGCGATTGGCTACGCCGTTGATGTAATTCGCGGCGGTCTTGTGATACGGTTCGCCGGCGATCACGCCGTACACCTGGGCCGCCTGATCGAACAGGCGGGTCAGGGTTTCGGCGTCGCCCTGGTACACGGCGTTCAGGTACTGCTCGGACAGATTCAGGATGGTGGTTTGGGTGGACATCATCTATCTCCTGTAAGTTGTGTTCCCGTTGAGATCACTATATGACTGCATGGCGAGTCAATAAAGACCTGTGAAATCACATCACTCTGTACCTGATGTAACAAACGAGCCAGGTTCAGGACGATGGACGGCAATGGTGTGCCAGGCCAGCATGGCGCCTGTCAGCAGCAGGGCGGTGGACACGGTCAGGGCCAGCTCGATCCCATGGATACCCGCCGCCGGATCGGAACCAGCAATCAGCGCGCCGTAAATCGCCACGCCCATCGCGCCGCCAACCTGGCGCGCCGTGTTCAGCACAGCGGACGCAGTACCGGCCTGGCTCTTGTCGACGGCGGACAGGATCGATGTCGTCATCGCCGGCACGGCCAGGCCCATACCGGCCGGGATCAGCGCCAGGCCAGGCAGCATGGCGAGGAAGCTGGCGTCGTCCGAGATGCCGAAGAGGCCCAGCAGCGCATAGCCGGCGCCGCCAATCAGGCCACCGATAATCATCGGCATGCGCGAGCCAACGCGCGCCTGCATCTTGCCGCTGGCGATATTCGAGAACAGAAAGGTGCCGGTCAGCGGCAGGAAGATCAGGCCAGCGTGCAGCACGGAGAAGCCGCGGATCTTCTGCAGGTAGAAGCTGAGTACAAAGATGATGCCGTAATAGGCAAAGTTGACGAACACGCCAAACAGCACCGCACCCGAGAACTCGGCATTGCGGAACAGGCCAAGCGGCAGCATCGGTGCGCGGCTGCGCTGCTGCACGCGGAAGAAGAGAGCGCCCGCTACCAGCGCCACCACCAGCGCGATTTGGATGCCGCGATGGGCCAGGCCCAGTTCATTGAACTCGATCACCGCACCAATAAAGGCTGTCAGCGCGACGATGGCCAGCAGTTGGCCTGCCACGTCAAAGCTGCGTGCACCGTCCTTGCCACGCAGAGCAGGTACGACGCGCAAGGTCAGCGCAAAGCCGGCGATGGCGATAGGGACGTTGACCCAGAAAATGCTGCGCCAGCCGGCGACCGACATCAGCAGACCACCCAGCACCGGGCCGAGCGCAATGGAGATGCCGCCGGCAGCCGTCCATAAGGCGATGGCCTTTGCCAGCTGGGCGCGGTCCTGCGCATACGCTGCGTTGAGGATGGCCAGTGAACTTGGCACCATCAGCGCCGCACCAACGCCTTGCACGGCGCGGGCCAGGTTGAGTACCAGCGCGCTGGGCGCCATGGCTGCGGCAATCGAGGTCACGGTGAACAGCGCGAAGCCGCTGAGGAAGACGCGGCGCGCGCCGAAACGGTCGCCAAGTACGCCTGCCGACAGCAGAAAGACGGCAAAGCCGAGGGTGTAAGCGTCCACGACCCACTGCAACTGGTCCACACCGGCGCGCAGTTCGCGGCCGATTTCAGGCAGGGCAACGTTGACGATCGTGACATCCAGCTGGACGATGATGAAGGCAAAGCTGGCCGCGAGCAGTATCGCTAGCGAGCGGGGTGATTGGGTTTTCATAATGGGCTCCTGGTTCTTTGATAGTAGAAATATAGAGCCCTTCACTTATCATTGAAAATGAATAATAATGAAGCGAATCATCTCAAATGGAGAATCAAATGGAATTGTCCTCTCTGCGAATCTTCAAGACTGTCGCCGAGGAAGGCAGCGTGACCCAGGCGGCGGCCCGCTTGCACCGCGTGCAATCGAACGTATCGGCCCGCCTCACTCAGCTGGAGGAATCGCTGGGCGTCACGCTGTTTAACCGGTCCGGGCGGCGCATGCTGATTACACCGGAGGGCGAGCGCTTGCTCGAATATGCGGACCGCTTGCTGCGGCTGGCCGATGAGGCGCAGATGTCGGTGCGCGGCGAGCATGAGCCATCCGGCCAGCTGCGCATCGGCTCCATGGAGACAACCGCCGCGGCGCGCCTGCCGCGCGTACTGGGCGGCTTCCATCGTAAACATCCGCAGGTGGACCTGGTCCTGGACACCGGGCCGACCGATTACCTGATCCAGGCGGTGCTGAACCATAAAGTCGATGTCGCCCTGGTGGCCGGGCCGGTGGAAAGGCCGGAGCTGGAGCAGGTATCGGTGTTTGTTGAAGAACTGGTGCTGCTGACGGATGCCCTGCAAGAGCCGGTGACGGAACCGGCCGACGTGGTACGCCGCAATTTGCTGGGCTTCCGCAGCGGTTGCTCCTATCGCCGCCGCCTGGAGTGGTGGTTTGCCGATGCAGGCATCGCGCCGGCGCGGGTGTCGGAATTCGGAACCTATGAAGCGATTATTGGCTGCGTGGCGGCGGGCATGGGCGTGGCCATGATGCCAAGGGAAGTGCTGAAACTGCGCTCGCTGGGACGCACCGTGCAGTGCCACACGCTGCCGCCGGAAGTGGCGGAGGTCGAAACCATGCTGGTATGGCGCCGCGATATTCCGCAGCATGCGGCGCGCGACGCCTTCATTGCCAGTTTCGGCGCTGCCGTCTGATTACAGTCCCTCGAAGATGCGGAAGTCGCGTTCTGCGCCTTTGCCGAGAATGTCCACGGTAGCCAGGTAGTCTGGATGTACGTAGCAGGCTTTGGCCTGTTCGAAGCTGTCGAATTCCACGATGACGGTCAGCATGCGTACGCCGGCTTCGTGCACCACGATTTCATCGCCGCTGAAGCCACGCACCGTGCCACCCAGGCGTTCGATGACTGGCTTGGCTGCTTTTGCATAGGCCTGTACGGCGGCCGGATCGGAAATGGAACGGTAGGCGACTACCCAGAAACCCTTTTTCATGACGTGTCCTTTCAGGTGAGTGATGCGATGGGTTCAATATACGTTGGCCGGTCACGCTGAGAAAGCCGTCCGGCGGAAATTATGCTGATACGCGGTGTAATCAATCGATCACCAAGATGCGCGTTTGGCAGGCAAGTCTTGCATTACCATGGCACATATGGTCCCCAATAAGCTCCTGTTTGCGCTGGTCTCCAGCGCGTTTTTTTATGGTGCGCTGCCTGCGCTGGCGGCGGATTCGATAGACCTCTCCGGCACCTGGCGCTTCGCGCTTGATCGCGACGATCAGGGTATCACGCAGCGCTGGTTCGGGCGTGCGCTGAGCGACAAGATCCAGCTGCCCGGCATCCTGAATGCGCAGGGTTATGGCGACGAGATCAGCGTGCAGACGCCGTGGGTGCTGTCTCTGTACGATAAAAACTGGAGCTTGCGCGAAGACTACAAGGCTTACACCGCGCCGGGCAAGGTCAAAGTTCCTTTCCTGAGCCAACCTCCGCGCCACTACCTTGGCGCTGCCTGGTATCAGCGCGACATCGATGTGCCGCGCGCATGGCAGGGCAAGCGCGTGCAGCTCGTGCTGGAACGTCCGCGCTGGGGATCTACCGTGTGGCTGGATGATCGCGAACTCGGCTCGCAGCGCAGCCTCGTCGCGGAGCACGCGTACGAACTTGGTGCGCTGGCGCCGGGCAAGCACCGTATCTCGGTGCGCGTGGACAGCCGCTTGCTGATGAAATACCGGCCCGATTCGCATAGCGTGTCCGATTCGCTGGGCATGAGCTGGAACGGCATTGTCGGCAAAGTGGCGCTGCGCGCAACCACGCCAGTCTATATCGATGACGCGCAGGTTTATCCGAACGTGGCCGATCGCTCGGCCCTGGTGCGCGTTCGCATTTCCAATACGTCGGGCCACGCCGGCAGCGGGGCCATCACGGCGAACGGCAAGCGCGTGCCGGTGCACTGGACGGAGCAGGGCGGCGCTGCGGAATTCCGCGTGCAGTATCCGAGGAACGCCAGGACTTGGGACGAATGGTCGCCGGCGCTGCAGAAACTGTCGCTTCGCCTGCGCGGCGCTGGTGCGGATGACGCGCGCGAACTGTCCTTCGGCTTCGTCCAGATCAAGACGTCCGGCACGGATATTCTGGTCAATGGCGTGCCGGCCTTCTTCCGCGGCACTCACCACGGCGGCGATTTCCCGCTGACCGGCTACCCGCCAACCGATGTGGCTTACTGGAAGAAGATTTTCCGCATCAATAAGGAATGGGGCATCAACCATATGCGCTTCCATTCTTTCACGCCGCCGGAAGCCGCATTCCAGGCGGCGGACGAAGTGGGCATCTACTTGCAGCCGGAGCCCGGCATGTGGAATACCTTCGCGCCCGGCTCGCCGAACGAAGACATGCTGTATGAAGAGACGGAGCGCATGATCCGCGCTTACGGCAATCACCCGTCCTTCCTGCTCTTCAGCCCAAGCAACGAACCTTCCGGCAATTGGAAGGCGGTGTTCGACAAATGGATCGCGCATTACCGTGAAATTGACCCGCGCCGCCTGTACACGAACGGCACCGGCCACACCGAGCCATCCGTGCCGGAGGTGGATAAGGGCACCGACTATCTGGCGATTCAGCGCATCGGCCCTAAACCGCTGCGCAACAAGACCGGCTGGTTTGGCCGCGATTATTCGGCTTCGCTGGAGGGCATCTCGGTGCCCGTGTTGTCGCATGAGACAGGGCAGTGGATTGCCTATCCCGATTTCAGCGTGATCGACAAATTCACTGGCTATCTGCGGCCGGGGAATTACGAAATCTTCCGCGATTCGGCGGCCGCTCACGGCGTGCTGGAGAAGAACAAGGATTTCGCGCTGGCGTCTGGCCGCTACCAGTTCCTCTGCTATAAGGAGGAGATCGAGGCCATCCTGCGCACGCGCGGCTTGAGCGGCTATCAGCTACTGGATCTGCACGATTACCTTGGCCAGGGCACAGCGCTGGTCGGCATTCTTGATACGTTCTGGGAGCCCAAGGGCTATGCAAGCGCCGAGGAGTTCACGCGCTTTAACAGCCAGACGGTGCCGCTTGCGCGCTTGACCCGGCCTTCATTCACTACGCGCGATACGCTGGACGTGCCGGTCGACATCGCGCACTTCGGCCGCGCGGCGCTCACGGCGGCTCGCCCTTATTGGCGCGTGCTGGATGCGCGGGGCAGGGCGGTCGCCTCCGGCACACTTGCTGCCACCGATATCGCTATTGGACGCATGCCGCTTGGCCGCATCAACGCGCCGCTGTCCGCGCTGCCGGCGTCGGCGCAGTACAAGCTGGTGGTCGGGCTGGAAGGAACTCGCGTCGCGAATGACTGGAACTTCTGGCTCTATCCATCCGAGGTCGCCACCGAACCTGCGCCGCAAGTGCTGGTCACGCATTCCTGGGATGAAGCCGAGCAGCGCCTGTCCGCCGGCGGCACTGTGCTGTACATGCCGCACAAAGCGGATCTGGACTGGACTTCGCCGCCGCTGGCCGACGTGCCGGTATTCTGGAATCGTCTGATGAATCCCGGCTGGAGCCGTATGCTCGGTCTGTGGATCGACCGCAAACACCCGGCATTGGCGGGCTTCCCGACCGATTCCCACTTCAACTGGCAGTGGACGGAACTGGTGACCGGTGCCCGTGCCATGAATCTGGACCGGCTGCCGCGCGGCCTGCAGCCCATCGTCCAGCCTATCGACGACTGGAACCGTAACTACAAGCTCGGCATGCTGTTCGAAGCGCGCGTCGGCAAGGGCAAGCTGATGGTGACCACGGCCGATCTTGAAAATCGTCTCGCCGAACGCGTCGTGGCGCGCCAGCTGCGCAAGTCCGTGCTCGATTACATGGCCAGCGATGCTTTCCAGCCCGCGACGGAAATCAATCCCGCCGAGTTCCGCGCCGCGCTGTTCGACACGCGCATCATGAAAAAGCTCGGCGCCCAAGCCAGCGGCTGGCCGGATGCCGCCAACGCCATCGACGGTGACCCGAATACGTATGCGCTCCTGGCCCGGAAAGGCGACACGCCGCGTCCTCAGCCCGAGTTGACCATTGCGTTCCCGAATCCAGTGCCATTCAGCGGCCTGGTATTGATGCCGCGCCAGAACCACCGCGACCACGAAGGCGACGTCCGCGAATGGCTGATCCAGACCAGCGACGACGGCCAGCAATGGCGCGACATCAAGCGCGCCAGCCTGGGTTCGACCTTCGACCCGCAGCGCGTGCTGTTCGATCAGCCAGTGACAAGCCGCCACCTGCGCCTGACCTCACTCTCCGGTTTCGGCCAGGACCGCGCCAGCGCCCTGGCCGACGTGGCCGTCATCTACACCGGCCCGAAACTGCCCGAAGACGCCACTGCCCTGGAATACAGGCGCTCCCGCTCCACCTCGGCCGACGTGGACGAAGCCGGGATGGACGACCGCCGCCGTCAGTCATCTGAGCGAAAACAAAACAAATAAACGCCAGTCCTTGTGCGTGACAAAGTGTGTATTTATTTACCTCGCAGCGGCATAAGCTGAAAGGTCAGCGCATGCTGATCACCAAAGGAGGCCATCATGGATACAACACGTTCTGAGTCACGGGACGAAAGAAAAGAAGATGTCAAAGGGCTGGAACGCAAGCATCGCAACCTGGTTCTGGACGAGCGAAAATACGAGCGCGAAATAAGGAGCTATTTTGAGGACCGGCTGGCATGCATGGAAATCCGTGCAACGACAGAGACGCCACGGGGACAAATCATCGACTGGGTCCCTATCGAATCGCAGCTGACTGGCAAGAAGAGAATTGCGGAGCCTCCGCCTGGTGGCCACTCGTTTGTCATGAGCAAGCAGCACCCCGATAAGCTGGGCCTCTTTGAGCTGGAAGACGCAAGAGTAGCGAGAGGACCTTCAGGTACAGTTCCGGTTCTGAGAAAGAATCTGGATGAAATACGATTCAGTCAGCCGCTCAGGAAACTACTCGGCAAGTACCCGTATGCGGGCTTCGAGGCGCCGCAGGCAGGCAGAATGCAACCTGCTCCAAGCGTTGATGGACCGCATTGGCATGCGACGACTTCCCAATCGGTGATCTGCTTTGGTGGTGAAGGTGTGCTGAGCGCTTTCGATCCGTACTGCGAAAATGCGGATGATTTCTCGCTGATGCAAATTGCTCTCTCGAACGGCGACACCGGCAAAACACAGACCGTTGAAGCGGGGTGGCAGGAAAGGAAGGACAGTTACGGCGACTGGGTGCCGCATCTTTTCCTCTACTACACGACCAACGGCTACGCGAAGGACGGCGACAATGTGGGAGGATACAACCAGGACGTAGATGGTTGGGTCCAATATGACAGCGCCATTCATCCGGGAGCGATATCAAGCCCCAACAGCACACGCGGCGGCGATCAATTCGTCATGCAGATCAAGTATCAGCTCTACCGCGGAAATTGGTGGTTCATGTGTAACGGCAGATGGATCGGATACTATCCTGCCTCGCTGTTTATGGGTAATCAAAGCACCTTCACAACGCTGGGTGACCATGCAGACACGATCATGTTCTATGGCGAGATTTACGACTCGAATGAAACTCCCGGCAAAACGAAAACCGACATGGGTAGCGGTTACTGGCCGGAATTCGGCTGGAAATGGGCGGCCTATCAGCGGAATTTAAAGTTTCAATCCGACAGAGCCGGAGGCCTGTCCGATTACGACGGCATGGGGTGGTCGACTGCGCTCGATATGTACGACGTCGAAACGCATATGTTGAGTGGCACTGACTGGGGAAGCTACTTCTGGCTCGGGGGCCCGGGAGCGGGTTAAGAATCCGATAATGATTCACTAGACGACTGGTCTAATTGTGATACAGTGGCGGACATGAATGCCACCACCGACGTCCGCCAGCACATTCTCGATACCGCCCAGCCCCTGTTTCTGAGCCGGGGCTTCACGGCGGTCGGGTTGACGGAGGTGCTGGGGGCGGCCGGGGTGCCGAAAGGGTCTTTCTATCACTACTTCGGGTCGAAAGAAGCTTTCGGCGAAGCGGTGATTGAGGACTATTTCACCGGCTATCTGGCGCGGCTGGATGAGATGTTTGCGAAGCCGGGCAAGGGCGCCAGGCGGGTGATGGACTTCTTCGACGACTGGCTGAAATCGCAGACCGGTGACGAAGCCAGTAGCCGCTGCCTGGCGGTGAAGCTGGGGGCGGAAGTGTGCGACCTGTCCGAATCCATGCGCGACGCGCTGCACCGCGGCACCAGTGGCGTGGTCGATCGCCTGGCCGCGGCCATCGAAAGGGCACGCGAAGACAAGTCGCTGCCGAAAGGCGCGGACGCCCACGCCCTGGCGCAAATGCTGTACCAGAGCTGGATTGGCGCCAGCCTCCTGGCCAAGATTGCGCGTGACCGGACGCCGCTCGATACGGCGCTGGCCACAACACGCCAGCTGCTGAAGCTCGCTTAACAAGATTCAGGCGAAAGCAATGCGAACGCTTTCGCCTTTTTTGTAGTCCAAACTAGACGACTGGTCTAATCTAAAAAGGAGCAAGGTATGAAAAATCGCCGTATCGTTCTCGCCTCCCGCCCTCAAGGCGCACCGAAACCGCAGGACTTCCGCCTCGAAGAAACCGCAGTGCCCGAGCCGGGCGATGGCCAGATGCTGCTGCAAACGCTTTATCTTTCGCTCGATCCCTACATGCGCGGGCTGATGAACGAGATTCCGCCAGCCTACGCGGCAGGTTCCATTCCAGTCGATGGGACGATGGTGGGCGGTACGGTGAGCCGCGTGGTCAGGTCGCACCATCCGAAGTTCCGCGAAGGCGACGTGGTGCTGGCCAAATCAGGTTGGCAGGACTATGCGCTATCGGATGGCGAAGGCTTGATGCAGCTGGGCGCGATGGAACGTCCCTCGCTGGCGCTTGGCGGCCTGGGTATGCCGGCGTTCACGGCCTACGTAGGCTTGCTGGACATCGGTCAACCCCAATCCGGTGAAACAGTGGTGGTGGCTGCGGCGACGGGGGCGGTGGGCGCCATCGTCGGCCAGATCGCAAAGCTGAAGGGCGCCCGTGTGGTCGGCATTGTGGGAGGCGCAGACAAGGCCCGCCATGCGGTCGAAGAGCTGGGTTTCGACATTTGCCTGGATCGCCGCGACCCGGATCTGGCGCAGGCATTGAAGTAAGCCTGCCCGAACGGCATTGACGTCTATTTCGAGAATGTGGGCGGTGAAGTGTTCGATGCCGTGCTGCCGCTGTTGAACGTCGGCGCGCGCGTGCCGGTCATCGGGGTGATCGCCCATTACGACGATATGCATCCCGCAGGTCCGGATCGTCTGCCGAATATGATGGCGACCGTGCTGGCCAAGCGTGTGCGCGTGGAGGGCATGATCATCCTCGATCACTACAACACGCGGCACGACGCGTTCCAGCGCGATATGGCCGAATGGATCGCGGCCGGGAAAATGAAGCTGACTGAAGACGTGGTCAACGGTCTGGAAAATGCACCGGAAGCCTTCATCGGCATGCTCCAGGGGCGCAACTTCGGCAAGATCGTGATTCGTGTTGCTGACTAATTCAACTCGATGAGGAAACGCGGTCGCGGCCCTCGCGCTTCGATGCATACAGGGCCGTGTCCGCGCGTTCGATCAGCGATGCCAGCGATTCACCATGGCGGTGCTCGGCCACGCCCACGCTGACCGTGACCGACAATCCCGCCAGCTCGCCGTGGAAGCGCAGATCGGCGCAAGCCATACGCAGACGCTCCGCGAACAGCAGCGACTCGCCCTGGCCCACGCCGGCCAGGAAAACCAGGAACTCATCGCCGCCCTGGCGTACCGGCACGTCCACCTTGCGCACCTGTTGCAGAAACAGCGCAGCCACGTTGCGTAAAACAATATCGCCGCCCGGATGACCGTATTGATCGTTGATGGCTTTGAAGTGGTCGATATCGAAAGCCAGTACGCTCAGGCGGTCCGAATCGCTGCGTTCATGCAGTTCGATCAGCCGCGTGACGGTGTCTTCCATGTAGTAGCGCGTGAACATGCTCGTAAGGGGATCACGCAAGGCCAACTGGTAGTATTTGCTGCGATCTTCCTGCAGGGCCGCGTTGCCGGCGAGCGCCATACGCAGTTCGGACAACGCGCGTTCCAGTTCCTTGTTTTTGGATTCCAGCTGTTCCTTGTAACGCTTCTCGATCGTGACGTCCTGGTAAATCGTCACAAAGCCGATCGCTTCACCTTCAGGGGCGAATATGGGACGGCCACTGATCTCGAGCACACGGCCATCGGCACGCGTGCGTACAAATTGATGCGGTTCGAACTTCAGCGCAAGTGCCACACGCTGCGCCACCTGTTCCTGAGGATTGCCGGGGCCATAATCGCCACGTTGCGCAATGAAGTGGAACAGCTCCGCCATGGGCAGGCCAGGGCGCAGCAAGTCGTCAGGGAAGCCCTGCACCTCGCAGAAAGCGCGATTCCAGAAGCGGACGGAAAGTTGGCGATCGATCAGCGTGATGCCGACGGGTACATGCTGTAGCGCCGATGCCAATTCGGCTGAACCAAGACTGCGCAAGTCGTCATGCGATGAGTTCATAGCGCCTTTCGATGCAGGAGGAACGAACGCCGGACGGCGAAATCATTCTAGCATCGAAAGGCGGTGAGCAATGCGGCGTTATGCCTTCAATGCCTCAGTGCTGATAGGCAGTTGGCGTACACGCTTGCCCGTGGCAGCGGCGATGGCGTTGGCTACGGCCGGCGCCAGTGGCGGCACGCCCGGTTCGCCGACACCGGTCGGGGCGGCGGCGGATGGAACGATGTGGACTTCGACGGCCGGCATATCCGTGATGCGGATCGGCTGGTAGTCGTGGAAGTTGGACTGGTCGACCTGGCCGCCGGTCAGCGTGATCGCACCATACATCGTGGCCGACAGCGCGAAGCCGATGCCGCCTTCCATCTGCGCTTTGACCACGTCCGGATTGACCGCAATGCCGCAGTCGACGGCGCACACGACGCGATCCACGTGGTAGCTGCCGTCAGCTTTTACCGTCACTTCCGCCACTTGCGCGACGTAGGAACCGAAGGATTCATGCACTGCCACGCCGCGTCCGCGGCGTTCGCCTGCCGCGCCGGCCTTCAGCGGCTGATCCCAGCCCGCCTTGTCGGCCACCAGCTCCAGCGCACCCACATGACGCGGGTGATGCTCGAGCATGGAGAGGCGCCACGCGACCGGGTCCTTGCCCGCCTTGTGCGCCAGTTCGTCGATGAAGGTTTCGGTCGAATAAGCGGTGTGAGTCGAACCCACAGAACGCCACCACAGAATCGGCACATCCACATCGGTTGGCGTATGCAGTTCCACTTGCAGGTTTGGAATCGCGTACGGCAGATTGGCTGCACCTTCCACCGACGTGCCGTCAACGCCATTCTTGATGAAGCCCGCGAACGGCGTACCCGCGACGATGGATTGGCCCACCAGGCGGTGGCGCCAGCCGGTCAGATTGCCCTGCGCATCCAGCGAAGCCCACAGGCGATGGTGGAACATCGGGCGGTAGTAGCCGCCACGCATATCGTCCTCGCGCAGCCATACCAGCTTGACCGGTGCACGGCCACCGATGGCTTTGACGATGTTGGCCGCTTCCAGGATGTAGTCGGAATCCTTGCCCGCACGGCGGCCGAAGCTGCCGCCCGCGTACAAGGTATTGATGCGCACCTTCTCCGGCGGAAGCTTGAACAGGTCGGCCAGGCGCGCCTGGTCCAGCGTCTGCATCTGGTCGCCGTTCCAGATTTCGCAGCCATCCTTGCTCAGTTGGACCACGCAATTCATCGGCTCCATCGCAGCGTGAGCGAGGAATGGGAAGTCATAGCTGGCTTCCAGCACTTGCGCCCCGGCGGCGATGGCTTTGTCGGCGTCGCCGGCGTTGGCGGCCGGCAGGCCAGGCTTTTTCGCGAGTTCCTGATATTGCGCCAGAATGTCGGCAGAGCCCTTTTTATAGCCCGCGCCTTCGTCCCATCCCACTGTCAGCGCCTCGCGGCCTTTGCGGGCGGTCCAGGTGTTTTTCGCCAGTACGGCAACGCCGCTCGGAATCTCGACCACGTCGACCACACCCTTGATGGCTTTGGCCTTCGAGGCGTCGAAAGACTTCACCTTGCCGCCAAAGCGGGGAGGGTGGGCGACAACGGCGGTCAACATGCCGGGCAGATGGATGTCCTGGGTGAAGACGGCCTTGCCGGTGGTCTTGGCCATGCTGTCCTTGCGCGGCGCGTGCTTGCCGATCAGGCGGAACTGCGATGGATCTTTCAGCTTCACGTCGGCTGGCGGCGTTTCGGCGGCTGCCGCTTTCGCCAATTGGCCGAAAGTGGCTTTGTGACCGGACGCCTTGTGCAGCACCACGCCGTTTTCGACCGTCACGTCGGCGGCGGCGACATTCCACTGTTTGGCAGCGGCGGCAACCAGCATGGCGCGCGCCGAAGCGCCGGCCTTGCGCAGTTGTTCCCACGAGTTCGAGATGCCGGAGCTGCCGCCCGTACCCTGGGCGCCCCAGGACAGGTTGGCGTAGCGCTTGTTGTCGGCCGGTGCCGACTCGACGCGCACGCGCGACCAGTCGGCGTCCAGTTCCTCGGCCACGATGGTGGCGAGGCCGGTGTAAGTGCCCTGGCCCATTTCGAGGTGCTTGGCGATCACGGTGACCGTGTCGTCTTCGCCGATGCGCAGGAAGGCGTTGGCTTCATGCTGTACGGCGCTGGCGCCAGCGGCGGCGGATTTGGGCGCAGCCAATGCGCCCGGCAGATAGATGGCCAGTGTCAGGCCTGCCGCGCTGTTGAGGAAGCGGCGGCGGCTTACGTTTTCAATGGTGGACATAGGCTCTCCCGTTTCAGGCCAGCGACTTCGCGGCTTCGTGGATGGCGGCGCGGATGCGCACATAGGTCGCGCATCGGCAGACATTGCCGGCCATGGCGTTGTCGATGTCGGCGTCGGTTGGCTTGCGGTTCTTTTCCAGCAGGGCGACGGCGCTCATGATCTGGCCGGACTGGCAGTAGCCGCACTGGACGACGTCCAGGCGCTGCCAGGCTGCCTGCACGGCCTTGCCGACGCGGGCCTTGTCCATGGCTTCGATGGTGGTAATGTGCTTGCCGGCGACGGCGGAAATCGGCGTGCTGCACGAACGGATCGGTTCCCCGTCCATGTGCACCGTGCAGGCGCCGCACAGCGCCATGCCGCAGCCGAATTTGGTGCCTGTCATCTGCAGCTCGTCGCGCAGCACCCACAGCAGGGGTGTATCTGGTTCGGCTTCCACCTTCATGGATTTGCCGTTAATGTTCAAAGTGGTCATGCGTACTCCCGGGTTAGACGAAAAACCTCGGGGAATTCTATGCAAGCGCGCCGCGCAGGGTTTGCTCAATCCTGCGAATTCATTGCCTGAATCTTCAGGCGAGGCGCAAAGCGTCCACCATCAGGCGGAAAGCGGGTGATGAAAGGCGGCGGCTTGGATAGTAGAGGTGGAATCCGGGGAAAGTCTGCCACCACTCTTGCAGCAGCGGCACCAGGCGCCCGCTGGCGATATGTTCTTCAATGATTGGGGCGGGCAGGTAAGCGATGCCAAAGCCGGCCAGCGCCGCCTGCAGCCTCATGGCGGCGTTATTGAAGGTCACCTGGCCTTCGACGCGCACGTTCAGGGCATGGTCACCCCGCTTCAGCTCCCATACGTAAAGACCACCCTGGGTGGGTAGGCGCAGATTGATGCAGGTGTGGGAAGACAGCTCCTGCGGCATTTGCGGTGCGCCGCGCCGTTCAAGATAGGAGGGCGCAGCGACCATGCAGAACTGCAGGTCCGGCCCGATGCGCACCGCCACCATATCCTTGGCCACCGAGTCGCCAAGACGCACGCCGGCGTCGAAGCGCTGCGCAACGATGTCGACCAGGCCATTGTCGGACATGATTTCGACATTAATGTCCGGGTATTCGCGCAGAAAAGGTTCCAACTTTGGCCAGAGCACATGCTGGGCGGCGTATTCACCGCTGTTGATGCGGATCGAGCCAGCCGGCCTTTCACGCAGCTCCGTGAGCGCCGCCAGCTCCGCGTCGATTTCTTCGAAGCGCGGCGCCAGCGTCAGCATCAGCCTTTCGCCCGCATCGGTCGGCGATACGCTGCGCGTGGTGCGCGTCAACAGGCGAATGCCGAGGCGCGTTTCAAGGCCGCGAATTGTGTGGCTGAGCGCGGACTGCGACACATTCAACTGCGCCGCAGCGCGAGTGAAGCTGCCTTCGCGGGCTACCGTGATAAAGGCCAGCAGGTCGTTAAAGTTCTCGCGCATGATTCATGAGTGGCATTCATAAGCTCATGCCGATTATAGCGACTTATCGCCAGAGCGTTTGGCGGCTACATTATGCGGCTACGATTTTTCGGGCAGGCGCATGATGGATACAATACGAAACAAGCCAGTGCTGGCGATTATTCTCGTCAGCTACCTGATGATCGTGCTCGATGTGTCGATCGTCATCACCGGGCTGCCAAAGATCCGTGACGAACTCGGTCTGTCGTCGACCAGCCTGTCCTGGGTGCAGAGTGCCTACACGCTGGCTTTTGGCGGCTTCCTGCTGCTGGGTGCCCGCGCTGGCGACATTCTTGGACGCCGCCGCATGTTCCTGGCCGGCCTTGGCCTGTTCACCCTGACGTCGGTGTTCATCGGCTTCGCACAGACGCCGGCCTGGCTGCTGGCTTCGCGCGCAGTGCAGGGCCTGGGCGCCGCCATCCTGGCGCCATCAACCTTGGCGCTGCTGACCACCAACTTTGACGAAGGGCCAGAGCGTATTCGCGCCATCGGCTATTACGGCGCCGTGGCGGGCATCGGCGGCAGCCTGGGCCTGGTGCTGGGCGGGCTGCTGGCCGACCTGATCTCCTGGCGCGCGGGATTTTTCATCAACCTGCCTCTTGGCCTTGTGCTGATGGCTGCAGCCCGCCGCCATCTGAAAGAAACCGCCCGCCATGCCGGGCAGTTTGATCTGGCCGGTGCGCTGGCGTCGACGTTCGGCATGACGATCTTTGTTTACGGCGTAGTGCGTGCGGCGGCCACCGGCTGGAGCGACCGTACAACCTTGTCTGCTCTGGCAGCGGGACTGGTTCTGCTGGCTGTATTTGTCCTGAATGAGTGGCGTGCGGCGCAGCCGATCATGCCGCTGCGCCTTTTCCACAACCGCGAACGCAATGGCGCCTACGCCGCGCGCGCCCTGTTCCTGGGGGCGATGATCGGTTTTTGGTTCTTCGTCAGCCAATTTTTGCAGGGCGTGCTAGGCTACTCAGCTTTCGAGGCCGGGCTTGCATTCCTGCCCGCGACGCTGACCAACTTCGGCGCGGCCTTGATGGTGCCGAAGCTGTCGCATCGTTTCGGCCACTGGCGCGTGCTGCCGGCGGCGCTGGCGATTGCCTTGCTGGGCATGGCGTGGCTTAGCCTCGCCAATGCCGGCAGCAGTTATCCGCTGGATGTCGCCCTGCCGATGATCCTGATCGGCGTGGGGCAGGGCGGCGCCTTGAGCACCTTGACGGTAGCGGGTGTCAGTGGCGTGGCGGCGGAAGATGCCGGAGCGGCGTCGGGCATCGTGAATGTGGCTCACCAGCTGGGCAACTCGCTGGGCCTGAGTGTGCTGGTTGTGGTGTTTGCCGCCGGCGGCGCCGGTGCAGAGGAAGCGCGGGTACAGCTCGCGCAACGTGTGGCGGCAGCGCTGACCGGCAGTTCGGTCATGCTGGCGCTGGCTTTGTTAGTCGTTTATATGTTCATTCTCCGGCCCTGCATGGTCCGGGAAAGTTTGGGAACCTAAGGCATGTGGATTGTCAGTATAGCGCTGCGGCGCCCCTATACGTTTATCGTACTGGCTGTTTTGATTGTGTTGGGCGGGATTTTTTCGATTCTGCGCACCGCGACGGACATCTTCCCCGAAATTAAAATCCCTGTCATCAGTGTGATCTGGTCGTACACCGGCCTGCCGCCTGAAGACATGGCGAACCGCATCGTGTCCTTCTCCGAGCGCACCGCGCAGACGACGGTCAACGATGTGGAACACACGGAGTCGCAGTCCTATCTCGGCACCTCGGTGGTGAAGTATTTCTTCCAGCCGCGCGTGGACCCGAATCTGGCGCTGACCCAGATCACCGGCGTGTCGCAAACCCAGCTGAAGTTTTCGCCGCCGGGCACCACGCCGCCGTTTGGCCTTATTTATAACGCTTCCACGGTGCCGATCGTGCAGCTGGCGCTGACCAGCGACGAGCTGTCCGAATCCCAGCTGTTCGACTTCGGTAATACCTTCATCCGTACCGGCCTAGCGACGGTGCAGGGCGCCTCGATCCCGTTCCCCTACGGCGGCCGCCAGCGCCAGGTGCAGGTGGACATCGATCCCGCCGCGCTGCGTGCACGCCAGTTGTCGCCGCAGGACGTCACCAATGCGATCGGCGCGCAGAACCTGATTCTGCCGGCCGGTACGCAGAAGATCGGCGGCACCGAATACAACGTGAAGCTGAACGCCAGCCCGCGTACCATCGAAGAGCTGAATAACCTGCCGGTGCGCGCCGCGCCGAATGGTAATGTGACTTATGTGCGCGACGTGGCCAATGTTCACGACGGCGCAGCGCCGCAGACCAATGTGGTGCGCGTGGACGGCAAGCGTGCTGCCCTGATGAGCGTTCTGAAGACCGGTAATGCCTCCACGCTGGACATCATCGACGGCATCCGCGACCGCCTGCCGGGCATCCAGGCAGGCATGCCGTCTTCGCTGCACGTTGCGGCGATCGGCGATCAATCTTTATTTGTTCGCGCCGCGGTGAGCGGCGTGATTCGCGAGGGCGTGGTGGCGGCGGCCCTGACCGGCCTGATGATTCTGCTGTTCCTCGGTTCCTGGCGCAGCACGCTGATTATTACGATTTCCATTCCGCTGTCGGTGCTGGTGTCCATCATCTGCCTGTCGGCGCTGGGCGAGACGATCAACATCATGACCCTGGGCGGCCTGGCGCTGGCCGTGGGTATCCTGGTGGACGATGCGACGGTGGCGATCGAGAACATCAACTGGCACCTGGAGCAGGGCAAGCAGGTGGAAGAGGCGATCATGGACGGCGCGCAGCAGATCGCGGTGCCGGCCTTCGTCGCCACATTGGCGATCTGTATCGTGTTCGTGCCGATGTTCTTCCTGACCGGCGTATCGCGCTACCTCTTCGTGCCGATGGCGGAAGCGGTGGTGTTCGCGATGATCGCGTCCTACATCCTGTCGCGTACCCTGGTGCCGACGCTGGCCAAATACTGGCTCAAGATGCACGACCATAGTGCACGCGCGACCCACGTCTTTGCGCGCTTCCAACAGAAGGCCGAACGCGGCTTCGACAAGCTGCGCGACGTTTACCACGGCGCGCTGACCCGCGCGCTGGCGCGCCGCCGCAGCTTCGCGCTGGCCTTCATGGCATTGGGTGCGACCGCCTTCATCCTGGTGCCGTGGCTGGGCCGCGATTACTTCCCGGCCGTGGATTCGGGCCAGATCAAGCTGCACCTGCGCGGCCCGACCGGCATGCGTATCGAGGAAACGGCGGCGCTCGCTGACCGTGTCGAGGCGGTGATCCGCCAGACGATTCCTAAGGCGGAAGTGGAAAATATCGTCGACAATATCGGCCTGCCGTATAGCGGTATCAATCTGGCTTACAGCAGTTCGGCGCCGGTTGGGCCGTCCGATGTGGACATCTTCATTTCGCTGAAGCCGGAGCACGCGCCCAGCGAAGACCATATCCGCGAGCTGCGCAAGAAGCTGAACGCCAGCTTCCCGTCGGTGAGCTTTGCCTTCCTGCCGGCGGACATCGTCAGCCAGATCCTGAACTTCGGCATGCCGGCGCCGCTGGACGTGCAGATTGTCGGCTTCAACCAGGATGCCAACCGCGAGTTCGCCAATAAGCTGTTCCAGAAATTGCGCCAGATTCCGGGCGCGGCCGACCTGCGCATCCAGCAGCCGCTGGACTATCCGCAACTGAACGTGAAAGTGGACCGCAGCAATGCCGCGCAACTGGGACTGACCCAGCGCGACGTGGCGACCAATCTGCTGGTGTCGCTGTCCGGCAGCTTCCAGACGTCGCCGACCTTCTGGGCCGATCCGAAGACGGGTGTGCAGTACAACGTTGCGACCCAGACGCCGCAATACCGCATGAACTCCCTGCAGGACCTGGGCGCGACGCCGATCACATCGACGAATGGCGCGGCGCCGCAGCTGCTGTCCAATCTCGCGTCGGTCACGCGCGGCGTGGGGCCGGCGGTGGTCAGCCATTACAACGCCAAACCGGCGATCGATATCTATGTCGGGGTGGCGGACAGCGATCTCGGTTCCGTGGCGGACGCGGTCAAGAAGATCGTGGAAGAATCCCGTGCCGAACTGCCGAAGGGCAGCGATATGGTGATCCGCGGCCAGGTGCAGAGCATGTATTCGTCCTACTATGGCCTGATGTTCGGCCTGGTGGGCGCGATCGTGCTGATTTACCTGCTCATCGTGGTCAACTTCCAGTCCTGGCTGGACCCGTTCATCATCGTCACCGCGCTGCCGGCCGCGCTGGCGGGCATCGTGTGGATGCTGTTCCTGTCGCGCACCGCGGTCAGCGTGCCTGCACTAACGGGCGCCATCATGTGTATGGGCGTGGCAACGGCGAACTCCATTCTGCTGGTGAGCTTTGCCCGCGAGCGCATGGCGGCCGGCGACGACGCTGCCACTGCGGCGCTGGCGGCTGGTTATACCCGTTTCCGTCCGGTGCTGATGACGGCACTGGCCATGATCATCGGCATGGTGCCGCTGGCACTGGGCCTGGGCGAGGGCGGCGAACAGAATGCGCCGCTGGGCCGCGCCGTTATTGGCGGCCTGTCGCTGGCAACCATCGCCACGCTGCTTTTCGTCCCGACTGCTTTCACGATTATTCACGGCTGGCTGGCAGAGCGCCGCACGGCCAAAGGAGCCATTCATGCTTAAGAAGAATTTGAATTTTGTGCTGCCGCTGGCAGTGCTGGGCGCACTGGCTGCGTGGGGCATCTTCACCCGCGTGCAGGCGCACGCCGCCTTGCAGCACCAGGCGGATGAAGCCGCGGTGTCGCTGGTATCGGTTCGGCCCGTAGCGCAGGGTGCGGCCGACGAAGCGCTGTCCTTGCCCGGCAATACCATCGCTATCGCTGATGCGCCGATTTACGCCCGCACCAGCGGCTACCTGAAAAGCTGGCACGTGGATATCGGCAGCAAGGTCAAGGCTGGACAGCTGCTGGCGGAAATCGATACGCCTGAAGTGGACCAGCAACTGAAACAGGCCGAAGCCGACCTGGCCAGCGCGGAAGCCAATGAGTCGCTGGCGCGCAGCACGCACGAACGCTGGCAGGGTTTGCTGAAGACCGAGTCCGTGTCGCACCAGGAAGCGGACGAGAAGGCGGGCGATTTCGCCACCAAGCACCAGATTACCGCCGCTGCCCGCGCCAATCTGCAGCGCGTGCGCGACCTGCGCGGCTTCCAGCGCGTGCTGGCGCCGTTCGATGGCACCATCACC
The DNA here is from genome assembly GCF_052114165.1 of Pseudoduganella sp. RAF19. Classification (NCBI taxonomy): domain Bacteria; kingdom Pseudomonadati; phylum Pseudomonadota; class Betaproteobacteria; order Burkholderiales; family Oxalobacteraceae; genus Pseudoduganella; species Pseudoduganella sp. RAF19. The sequence goes on from NZ_JBFREF010000001.1 coordinate 554,715, forward strand.
GCCCGCAATACCGACGTGGGGCGCCTGATTGCCACCGGCACCGGCGCGGAACTTTTCCACATTGCCGACACGCGCAAGCTGCGCGTCTATGTGCAGGTGCCGCAGGCTTATGCGGCTTCGATGCGCGCAGGCGTGCAGGCGGACGTGAAGTTCACCGACCGTTCCGACCGCAACTGGCCGGCAGCGGTGGTGCGCACGGCCGATGCGCTCGATCCGGTCACGCGTACGCTGCAAACCGAACTGCAAGTGGATAACAAGGAAGGCCAGCTGCTACCGGGTGCTTACGCCGAAGTGCACTTCAGGCTGCCCGGCGCCCCGGGCGCGCTGCGCGTTCCTTCCAATGCGCTGCTGTTCCGCGGCGATGGTCTGCTGGTGGCCACCGTCAGCGCCGACAATCATGTGACCCTGAAGCCGATCCAGGCGGGGCGCGACCTGGGCACCGAGCTTGAAGTGCTGAGCGGCGTGACCGCCAGCGACCGTGTCGTGATCAATCCGCCGGATTCACTGGTGCAGAACCAGCTGGTACGCGTGGCGCAAGGAAAAGCACAATGAAGCAGTTCGCGATACTGCTGGCCGCAGCAGGGCTGAGCGCCTGCTCGCTGGCGCCGACCTATCAGACCCCGCAAACGCCGGCTGTCGAACAGTATAAGGAAGCCGGCGACTGGCAGCCCGCGCAGCCTGCCGACGCCACCGTGCGCGGCGCATGGTGGACCGTGTTTGGCGACCAGCAGCTGAACGCTTTGCAGCAGCGTGCCGCCACGTCCAACCTGGGGCTGCAGGCCGCCGCCGCACGCTATGCGCAAGCACGCGCTGTTGCCGATGAAGGTGGCGCCGCATTGTTCCCGGTCGTCGGGCTGGACGCCGGCGGGCAACGCCAGCGTATCGCCGCATCGCAGAACGCGCGCGGCACGGGACCATCCATCGGCAATGCGCTCTCGCTACGCGCGCAGATGTCCTATGAACTGGACTTCTGGGGCGCCATCCGCAACAGTGCCGCGCGCGCCGCGTACAGCGCTGACGCCAGCGGCGCCGAGCTGGAAACGGCGCGTCTGTCGCTGCAATCCGAGCTCGCCGCCGACTGGTTCCTGCTCACGGGGCTCGACGCCCAGACCGAACTGTTGGAAAGCGCTATCGCTGCTTACGCGGATGCTGCCCGCATCACGGAGCAGCGTCACCAGGGCGGCGCTGCCGCGCTGACCGACGTGTATCAGGCGCGCACCCAGCTGGAAAACGCCCGCGTGCAGCTGGGCGCCACCCGGCTGTCGCGCGCCCGCCTGGAACACGCCATCGCCATTCTGCTGGGCGAAGTGCCGTCGAAATTCAGCCTGCCGCGCACAGCACTGGCGCTGGAGCCGCCCGCCGTTGCAAGCGGCCTGCCGTCGCAACTGCTGGAGCGCCGTCCCGACGTTGCCGCCGCCGAGCGCCGCGTGGCGGCCGCCAACGCGCAGATCGGCGTCGCGCGCGCCGCCTGGTTCCCGGCCTTCACGCTGGGCGGCGCTGCCGGTTATGCGGGGGCGCCCGGCAGTTGGCTGACCGCACCGAATCTGCTGTGGTCCGTTGGCCCGCAAGCTGCGCTGACGCTGTTTGACGGCGGCCGCCGCAGTGCCCAGCAACGCGGCGCCCAAGCTGCGTATGACGAGAGTGTGGCGACGTACAAGCAGTCCGTGCTGACGGCATATGGCGAAGTGGAAGACCAGTTGGCCGCGATTCACTGGCTGGACGATCAGCGCTTGTCGCAGTCGCGCGCCGTTGAAAGCAGCGGTCATGTGCTGGAGCAGGCCAATAACCGCTACAAGGGCGGCATCGCGACCTATCTGGAGGTGACATCCGCGCAGACCGCGTCGCTTCAGGCGCGCCAGGCGGACCTCAACCTGCGCGTGCAGCGCCTGAACGCATCGGTTGGCCTGATTCGTGCGCTGGGCGGCAGCTGGAAGGCGTCGTAGCGGGTTTTGAGCGACAATAGCGATTCTGCGCCTGAAGGAGCAAGCCATGTCTGTCGCCACGCTGGAATCGCTATTCGCCTTCAAACTCTGGTCGAACAAGGAACTGTTTGAAGCCCTGGGAACGCTGAATGCCGCGGAGTCGGTGCAGCCGATGCTCCGCACGCTGAGCCATATCTATGTGACGGACCGCATCTTCCGCGCCCACCTCTCCGGCGTGCCGCACAGTTACACCTCGCCGCACCTGGTGCCGCCGCCCACGCTGTCCGAACTGCGCGCGGCGGTGGAGGAAACCGACGAGTGGTATCTGCAGTACGTTTCCTCGCTGACGCCGGCAGCGCTGGCAGAGCGCATCCAGTTCCAGTTCACCGATGGCGATATGGGCAGCATGTCACGCGAAGAGATGCTGCTGCATATCTCCACCCACGGCTGCTACCACCGTGGCAATGTCGGCCAGATGCTGCGCGACAGGGGCGTGTCCCCGCCGCGCGATCTGTACACGCGCTTCCTGCATCAAACCGAACCCGCACGCCGCAGTTGAGCCTGGGCGCCGGGGTTCACGTGCTGGCGCGGTGAACCAGTTCGAATCCGACGTCCATTACCCGTTCGACCGGCGCGCTGCTGTTTGGGTCTACCCGCTGAAGAATGGCTTTTGCGGCCGTGCTGCCGATCAGCGTACCATCCACGCGAATCGTGGACAGGGCAGGGTAGACGTGGGCCGCAAAACTCAGGTCGCCAAAGCCCATCACCGCCAGTTGCGACGGAACGGCAATGCCGCGGCTGGCTGCTTCGATCAGTACCCCGTGCGCCAGGGTGTCGGAACTGGCCGCGATCGCATCCAGTTCGGGATGTGCATCAAGTAGCCGCCCCGCGCCAGTGCGCCCCAGCGGCAAAGTCGCCACGCCGGACAACACCTCGCTTGCAACGACCTCCACGCCATGCCTTGCTAGCGCTACCAGCAGGCCTTGTTTGCGGCGCACGGCGCGGCCATCATCCATGGTCACAATGCCCACGCGGCGATATCCACGCTCCAGCAGGTGGCTGGCCACGACGCGGCCGGCCTCCTCGTGCGAGAAGCCGACCAGCATGTCGATTGGCGCCGGCGTCATGTCCCAGGTTTCCACCACGGGGACGCCGGCTTTCTGCAGGCGGTTGCGGGTATTGTCCGTGTGCTGGGTGCCGGTGAGGATGACGCCGTCGGGACGGCGGCTCAGGATGGTCTCCACCAGTAATTCTTCGCGCCAGCTTTCGTAGCCGCCCAGGCCAAGCAGCACCTGGTAGCCGGCAGCGGTCAGCGTTGCCGTGGCTGACTGCACCATATCGGCAAAAACGGGATTGGCGATGTTGGGAATGACCAATGACACCAGTTTGCTGCGGTTCATGGCCAGACCGCCAGCCAGCATATTCTTCACATAACCTGTTTCGTCGATGGCGGCCTGAATTTTGGCGAGCGTGTTGGGCTTCACCAGCTGCGGTTGATTCAGCGCGCGCGACACCGTGATGGCCGAAACGCCCGCCACGCGGGCCACATCCACCAGAGTCGGACCGCCGGCGGGAACCGTCTCGGCGCTGCTGTTGAGCAATCGTATTTCGGGTTTCTCGGTTTTCATGCGACGATTGTAACTGGCACGACAACCGGTGCCAATGCATCAGTATGGCGGCAGTTAATCCGGTATGATGGGGGCCATGGATACGCCAGAATTCCAAACCATCTGGGAGTTTCGCGTGCCTGAGGGCGCGCGGGACGAATTCGCCAGCCACTATGGTCCGGAGGGCAGCTGGGCGCATTTGTTCGCGCGCGGCGAGGGCTATCTCGGCACCGAGCTGCTACAGGATGCCACCGACCCGGAACGCTTCCTCACCATCGACCACTGGCTCAGCCAGGACGATTTCGAAACCTTCAAAACCCGCTTTGCCGAAGAGTACGCCGCCCTGGATGCGCGCTGCGAGGCGCTGACCGCCGGTGAACGCGCGATCGGGCAGTTCTTTACCCCCTGACCGCAAAGTGTTTCTTTTTCGCACCATTGTTTTTGTGTAAATTATTTCCCCATGGCATAATCAAAGCCATAAAACAATCAATACTGGGACATGATCAAGAAAACTCTGGCCTTGGCGCTGCTGTGCGGCGCCACCACCGTGGCTTTTGCCACGACCGCCCAACCAGGCATGTGGGACAGTCTGGTCGGCCTGAAGTATGCGAAAGCCCGCAAGGAAGTGATCGACGCGGGCTGGCGTCCAGACCACCGCAAGGCCGACTCGGCATGGGAACAGCAGTTGCAGCTGCAATATCCCGAGCTGCGTTCCTGCACCGTGGACCGACCGGCCTGCACCCTGTATTTCGTCGCTTACGACGGCACTTGCCTGAAGGTCGTCGCCGAGGGCGAAAAGGTGAATGACTTCACGGTGCGCAGCGTGGCCAAGGAGTGCCAGCGCAAGGACTAACGCCGGGACAGCGTCGCGCTGTCCAGTTTTATGTCCAGCTGCATCAGGTGCATATTCAGGATGTGCAGGTTGACGTCCGCCTTCACCAATTCTTTTAGCCGGGCTTCGAAGGCCTCGGCATATTGTCCGCAGGGACTGCCTTTGACGAAGGCGAAGTAGTTTTTGTCTTCGGTGATGAAGGGGCGCACGGCCACGAAGTGCTCGCTCTGCCTGTGGCGGGCAAGCCAGGTTTCGCCCGTGAGCAGGCCGGTAATCACGTAATCGATGCGGCCCGCGGCCAGCTTTCTGAAATTGGTGTCTGCATTGCCGGCTTCCTCGAGGTGCAGGTTCCCTTCGGCGAACTTGTCGAATTCGGCGCTGAAGCGGTTGCCGAGCGCCACGCCGCCCCGCTTGTCGACCAGGTCGCCCCAGTGGTGATAGACGAAGCTGTGCTGGCGGTTGATGAACACGGCGACGGGATTGGGAAAGGCCGGGGTGCGCACGTAGCTGAGATAAGCTTCGCGCTCGGGCAGCATTTTGAGTGTCGCGACCATGTCGATGCCGCCTGAAGCAGCCACCGCCAGCACGCGTTTCCATGGCCCGAGATAGCGCACTTCGTAGGGAATCTTCAGGTCGTCGAGAATGTGCGTCGCGAGGTCAATACTGGCGCCACGCAATCGTTCGCCGTCATACCAATGCAAGGGTTGATAGTCGGGATCGGCCGACAGCACGAGTTTGCCGCATTCGCTGCGGCATGGCAGAGCCAATACAAGCAACAGCACCGCCATGATGGGGCGTAACCGTGAAACCATCGTTTGATACTACTCCCGGCGATCGGGCTGGTAAAGTAGCACCTATGAATTTGCAACTGCGCCTCGCCACACCCGCCGACCTGCCCGAAATCATGCGCCTTGAGCGTGCAGGATTCGCGGCCGACATTCAGGAAACCGATATTACTTTCGCCGAAAGACTTGCTGCCGCGCCGGATGGCTGCTGGGTGCTGGACAACGAAGAAGGGCGCCTGCTCGGTTATCTATGCGCGGAGTTCTGGGCCTTTGACCCCGCCGCTCCGGCCGCGAAGTTTGCGCGGGACCATAGCGCGGGCGCACTGCACCGGCTGGACGGGGAGGAAGTGTATATCTCGTCCATGGTGGTCGATCCCGCCACGCGCGGCACGGGCTGGGGACGCCGTCTGTTCCGCGATGCGGTAGCGGCGATGTTTGCACGCCACAACCGCTTGCGCAGCGCAATCCTGATCGTGCATCCGCAGTGGGATGCGGCGCGGCGCATCTATCATGCGGAAGGCTTTGCGGAGATCGGCAGCGTGCCGGATTATTTCGCAGCCGCGCACGGAACGCGCATGGAAGCCATCATCATGCGCCGCGCCGGAGTATGATGTCCGGATGAGAATCGCGACCTTTAATATCAACGGGCTCAATGCCCGGCTTCCCGCCCTGCTGCAATGGCTGAACGAAACCAAGCCGGATGCCGTCTGCTTGCAGGAACTGAAAACGCCGCACGAGAAATTCCCCGAGGACGCGTTCAAGGACGCGGGCTACGGCGCGATCTGGCACGGCCAGAAGAGCTGGAACGGTGTGGCCATCCTCGCGCGCGGCAAGGCGCCCATTGAGATGGGGCGCGGCCTGGCCGGCGATCCCGAGGATGAACAGAGCCGCTATATCGAGGGCATGGTCGATGGCGTGATGATCGCCTGCCTGTATCTGCCCAACGGTAATCCGGCGCCCGGTCCCAAGTTCGACTACAAGCTGAAATGGTTCGACCGCCTGATTCTGCGCGGCGCGGAGTTGATTGATAAGTCTGATCCTGTCGTGATGGCGGGCGACTATAACGTGATGCCGCACGATATCGATGTCTATAAGCCGGAGCGCTGGCTGGACGATGCGCTGTTCCGCCCGGAGTCGCGGGCGGCGTTTCAGAAGCTGATGGACCAGGGCTGGCTGGATTCGGTGCGTCATCTGCATCCGGATGAACGGATCTTTACGTTCTGGGATTATTTCCGCAATGCGTTTGGGCGCGATGCGGGGATTCGCATCGACCATTTGCTGCTGAATCCCGTTGCGGCCAAGCGCTTGCGCGGCGCGCAGGTCGATCGCGATGTGCGCGGACGCGAGAAGCCGAGCGATCACGCGCCGGTGTGGATTGAGCTGTCATAACAGGATCGGCACGCCGCAGGTTTCGCCGTCGGTGAGGATTTCGAAAGCGGCGCCGTGCGCGCTGCGATAGTGCTGCGTCGCCTGGTCGCGGCGCCGCAATGTCAACTCGCACGCGGCCAGCTTCGAATTCAGGCAGATTTTTTGCGGCCTGCCTGGATTGTCGTAGCGCAGGCCTGCAAAGGACTCTTGCGGCGCATGGATGCGAATGCTCAGGCGCAGGCCGTCCTGCTCTGCTTCAATGCGCCAGTCGAAGCCGTTCAGCGTGGCCTTGGTGCGAAGCGCGCGCAGTGCGCTATTCAGGCGCAATTCCTCGCTGCCAATTCGCAGCACGACCAGCGTCATCGCGGGCGTCCAAATGCCGCCGAACCGTAGCCGGGCCGTGGCGCACTCCAGGAAAACGTCCGGTGCGTTGTCGAAGCCTGCCACCTGGCCCCAGGCGTAATGGTCGGTATGGCGGCGGCCCCAGTTGTGATTCAGACTGCCGCGCCAGTTCTGCACGTCGACGCGGCGGCCATCCAGGTCGATGGTGCCGGTGAACAGCGCATCCGGCACCGTCACCAGCGCCTTCGCCGCCGGCAACCGCGTCTCATACAGCCCGCGCGGCAGCAACAACAGCGGCGCCGCGCCACCGCCGACCTCCAGCGCCCACCCCAGCGCCCCGCCCACGCCGCCGCTCACCCCACCACTCATGCCTTCCCGCGCCCCGCCGTTCGCGCCTCCGCTCGTGCCATCGTCCGTACCGCCGCTCGTGCGGCGGCGGGCGCCGTCGCGAGGGGCGAAGCGGCTGGGGCCTGCGCCGATTGCGTCGCTGGAGGGCGCTGCGTTGCCGGTGATGGCGGTGCGCGACAGCGTGCTGGAGCCGATGGTGAGGGTTTCGCTGCCGAGCGTGCACTCTGCCAGCGGTACGCGCTGCCTGGCGGCGTGGATGCGCTGGCGCTCGCCGTCGAAATAGATCGCCCACACTTCGCCGACAGCATCGTCCGGCCGTCCTGGCGGCTGAAACAAGGTATAGCGCAGCCACAGTGCGAGCGGGCGGCCGGGATGGTTGGCGCGCTGGAACCAGCTTTCGTAATGGCCCTCCGGCCCAGGAACGTAGCGGCAGCGATTTGCAGCGACAAACGCTGCGCTCATTGGACGCGCAAGCGGTGGTAAATCGGCGCCATACGCTGTTTGAAGTCGAGCGGTGCGTCGCCCGTCCAGCGGTGGAAGGCGCGGCACAGCGAAGACTGCTCGTTGAAGCCCACCTCCGCCGCCAGATCAGACAAACTGGCATGTCCATCCAGCAGACTGAGAACCGCGTGTTGCGCCCGCGTCGCATTGAGCACCTGCCGGAAGCTGGTCCCTTCATCGCGGAGCTGGCGCTGCAAGGTCCTGTAGCCCAGACCAAGCAAAGCTGCCACCGACATCTCATCCGCCATCGCCAGCGGCACGCGCGTTCCCAGCAGGCCCATGATCGTGCGCGCCAGCGACTTCCGTGTGGCGACGGTGGCGGCGCAGTGCCCCAGCCAGCCATTCAAGGCCACGTTCAATGCCGGCGCCGCAAAGCGCGGTTTCGCATCCAGCAAGTCGAGGCCAAAGGACACGCCATAATGCGGCGCGCCGAAGCGATGCGGGCATTCGAGCACGTTGTCGTAAGCCTGCACCGCAGCCAGCCGCGGATGAGCAAAGCTGACCTGCGCAACGTCGACCTTCTCGCCAAGCAGATAGCGTCCATAAGACACCCAGCCCGCCAGGATGCCTTCCACGACCATCGGCGGCACGGCCTGCGCAGGCCGCCAGCTAAGGTGCACCAGCTTTCCCGCCCGCCGCACGGACGCGTGGCCCAAAGTGCTGGTCAGGGATTCCAGCTGGGTGAGGTGGCGGATCGATTCAGCTAAGGTTGGCGCGGTGGCTGCCGCCACGCCCAGCATGCCGAAGCCGGCGCCCCCAACGCGTGTGCCAAACTGCAGCCCCAGCGCCGATTCGCCCAGCTCGCGCACACCGCCATACAGTGTATGCGCAAAGCTGGCGCCGACCACGCGGCGGGCATGGCCGGCCAGCGCTGGCGGCGGCGCGGCCGGCAGCCCGCGCTCCGCCAGGAAAGCGCCCAGCGCATCGGCATACAGGGACGAGACGCTCGGCGCCTCAGGCCAGGATTGGTTCAGACCCATGGAAAGAAGACTTTGGCAAGAGTGCTGAAAATGGTTTCGACGAAAAGAATCCGCACGGTCAGCTCATCGTACCATGCCGTATTGATGGTGCTCATGGATGTGGTGAAGTCCCACACCACGTCCGGCTTCCACCACTCGAAGTGCAGCTCGGACGTCCACACCGCCTGATACAGCACGTCCTGCACCGAAGGCAGCGCCTGGCCCGCTGGCGCGAATACCGCATGCAAGGTGGTCATATCGTCGATCAGGTCCATGCCCGGATCGTCGTGCACATGCTTCACGCCCAAGACCTGAACCGCAGCGCTGTTCAGACGATAAGCCAGCAGCCGCCCGTCATCGCCCGGCGCGGGCGACAGAATGTTCAGCGTGCCCGTCACCGGCTGGTTCGGCACGCCATCCATCACCAGCGTGCCGCTCACGGTGGCCGAATGATTCGGATTACTGCGCCACGCATCGATATCGCCAATCCGCACATTCAGATAGACATGGGCCAGGCGATATTCGCCGCCATACCATGCATAGCCATGCATCTCTTCGCTGAAAGAGATGCCGCGCGCCCAGGCCAGGCAAGGCAGCATCAGGCAAAGCAGAAGGGCGAGAAGAAATTTGCGCATGATGCCTCCTCACAGGGGGAACAGTTCGGCCGTACGTTCGGCCAGAGCGGAAATGGTCAGCAGCGGATTGGCGCCGATCGAAGTTGGCGCGATCGATCCATCGCATACCCACAAGCCATCGTGCACGGCCAGCGAACCGGCGGCCGGGTTGTAGACCTGTCCATCGGGACTGACCACCGCGTCCTCGCCGCGTTCGCCCATGGGACAACCGCCCAAAGGATGCACCGTCGTCATGGCGCCACCGAACAGGGGACTGCTGCGCGGACTGTCCACATACTTGCCGCTGAAGGCCTGCGCATGTTTTGCCATCTCCGCGCGCAGTCGCGCCACGAAAGGCTCCTGCATCAGCGCCGGCCACACCACCTTCGCCTGGCCCGTGCTGTCGAGCTGCACGCGGCCGGACGCGCTGTCATGGCCGATGCCCAAATAGACCATGCTGTGATTCAGCGCGCCGTCAGTGCGCAAGCCAAGCGCGTCGCGCGCAATGCGCTGGGTGGCGGCGAATTCCGGCATCAGGCCGGCGGCGAGCGGCATGGCGAGCCGCACCGCATCGACCAGCGGACTTGGGATGGCCGCTTCTTCGATCAGGAAGCGGCGCTCGATCACGGGATCGCTGCGGTAATCGGCCGCGATGGTGATGGTAGGCCCGGTGCGCGCCATGCCATCCAGTCTGGAACCAAGGCCGGTGCCCATGAGGTTGGACTGCACCGCGGTGTTGTAGCCGAAGCCCAGCAGATCGCCGTTGGCCGAGAAGTGTGTGCCGAGGGCAGGGGACAATGGCAAACCCTGCGCCTGCGAGCGCAGCAAAATCTGCGTGCTGCCCAGTGCACCGGCCGCCAGCACCACGTGGCGGCTGATGACGGTGCCGCGCACCGCCGCACCATCGGCCGGACGCGCCAGATAGTGCACCTGCCAGCGTCCATCGCTCAGGCGCTGCAGCCATTCGACTTCGATGCGGGCGTAGATCTCGGCGCCGTTGGTGCGCGCCAGCGGCAGATAGTTCACGTCCAGCGTGTTTTTCGCGCCCACGCGGCAGCCGGACACGCAATCGCCGCAATGCGTGCACGCCGCCTGCACCACGCCCTGCGCGTTCGGCAGGTTCGGATAGCGGCGCAGATTCACCGCCAGCGACAGCGCACGCGGCGCGACAGCGGCGCCCTGGCGCTGGCGCTGCCTGGTGGTCGTCGCGTGCAGCCAGTTCTTGCGCAGTGCATCCGCCTCGGTGACCGTGTCGGCGGCCAGCATATTGCGCACGCGCTCCTCGTACACGTCCATGGCGCCGCTGGCGTAGGCGCGCTGGATGGCGAGCGGCCAGCGCGAGAACACGTCGCGGTCGGGCGCGATCACTACATTGGCATTGATCAGGGAGGTGCCGCCGATGCCGCTGCCGGTCAGCACGTCCAGCGTGGCACCGGCGCGGTAATCGAACAGCCCAAGCGGCTGGGCAGTGCTGCGGAACTGGCCGAGCGTGGACGTGAGATTGGACGGGAAATCCGGCGGCATCCATTCCTTGCCGCGTTCCAGCACTGCCAGACGGCGGCCGCTCGCCAGCCGCGCCGCCATGACCGCGCCGCCGTAGCCAGACCCGATTACCAGCACGTCGTACTGCGCGCCCAGCTGGCCAAGTGGCCGGGTCAGACTGTTGCGCTGCGGCGTCGCGGCGCGGGCCGATGGCAGGCAGCCGGCTGCGGCCAGCGTGCCCATCGCCGCAATGAAACGGCGCCTTGCATCTCGAGAATTTGCCACGGTTGGCCTCCAGGTCAGTTGGGTCGATCCATTCTGTCGGCGACGGGGAGGGCGGTCTTGTCCCAATGCGACATGTGCTGTTGAGCAAACAGCGACGTTGCCTGTTAGTCAGTTATCGTTCAAACTACAGGGTGAGAATGTGTGAGTATTAATTAGGCAGCTTCAGTAATGAATAATTCGAATCTCAATCCGGCTCTGTTGCTGGAAGTGATCAAGACGCAGACGGAAATCGCCCGCCTGGGCGTGGATCTCGGTAGCGTGATGCAGCTGGTGTGCCAGCGTGCCGGCAGCCTGATTGGCGCCGGCGGCGCCGTGGTCGAACTGGCCGAGGGCGGCGAAATGGTCTATCGCGCCGCATCTGGCTTCGCGGGGTCGCAGCTAGGCCTGCGCCTGCAGCGCCAGGGCAGCTTGTCCGGCTTGTGCGTGGCGCAAGAACAAATCCTGCAATGCGACGATTCCGAACTGGATGACCGCGTGGACCGTGCGGCCTGCCGCAAGGTCGGTCTGCGCTCGATGCTGGTGGTGCCGCTGCGCCACGACGAACAGACCGTGGGCGTGCTGAAAGTGATGTCGTCCAAGGTCGCTGCCTTCACGGCGGAGGACGTGGAGCTGCTTGGGCTGATGTCGGAACTGATCGGCGCGGCCATGTACCACGCGGTGAAGTTTGAAGCCAATGACCTGTACTACCGCGCCACGCATGACGCACTCACCACGTTGGCCAACCGCGCGCTGTTCTTCGACCGCCTGCGCCAGCAACTGGCACAGGCCGCGCGCAGCCAGGGCTGCATCGGCATTCTCAATATCGATATGGACGGGCTGAAAACCATCAACGATTCCTTCGGCCACCGCGCGGGCGATGCGGCCATCTGCGAAGTGGCCTCGCGCATCGGCGCCGAGCTGCGCGAAGCGGATCTGGCGGCGCGTCTTGGCGGCGACGAATTCGGCGTCATTCTGTCCGGCGTGCGCGACCGCTGCAGCGTCGAGCAGAAGTGCTTCAGCATGGCCGAACGTATCCGTGACCCGTTCGAATTCGAAGGCCGCCCCTTGCGTCTGGGCGCCAGCATCGGCCTTGCCATCTGCCCCGAAGATGGCACCGAAATGGACCGCCTGATCGAAATCGCCGACCAGGCCATGTACGCCGTCAAACACGCCGGCAAGCTGACCGGCGCTGGGCGACCTGTTGCTGCGTGACAATCTGCGCATTTTTTTAGGAATTGCCCCGCTATAATTTTCTTCAACTAGTTGAGGAGAATCCATGGCGCTGCAGCTCAGAAAATCCATCGTTCGCAATACCGCGCTCAATAGCGTGCTGTGCCTGGGCGTGAGCCTCGGGCTGGCCTGGCTGAATGGGATGTCGGGCATGGACGCGTCCAGCGCGCTCTGGCTGGCGGCGCTGGTGGGCGGTACGGCGGCGGGTTCGGCCTGGTACGCCACGCAGAGGATCAAGCAAGGCATTCTGAGGCCGCTCTCGCGCCGCGTGGCTTATGTGCGCGTGCAGCGCGACCATGCGCCGTTGGAAGTGGACTGGAGCGGGATTGACGATTATGCATCTCAGCTCGAAACGCGCGGCTTCCATTCGCTGGGGGATTTCACGACGCTCGCCAAGTCCAACGCCATGGTGGGCGTGGCCGCCATTTTTTCGGATGCGGCGGGCACCATCCTGATCGAAGTGCAGCAGTTGCAGATGAAGGCTGCAGCCGGCAAAACCCCGGTGCGCGATGGCATTTACTTCAGCATCAATTCGCTGGTCGGCGGCGTGATCCGCGTGGTCACCTGCAACCATCCGGTGCAGGCGGCCAATTACATGATTCGCGGCGACCACGATGTGAAGGCGTCATATCCCGGCCTGGGCTTGCTGGCGCTGCTGGACAAGCACCAGCGCATGCTGGAACGCTTGCGCGAAAAGACGGGCAAGGCACCAAGCGAAGGACTGAGTGCTTACCGCCATATTCTGATGATCCGCGAAGCGCAAACGCAGGCGTCGCGCCGCATCGGTGCCATGAGCGGCCTGGCGCTTGCCAACGCCATCGACGCTTTCGAGGCCGATCCGCAAACGCGCTGGGCGCCAGCGTCGGCTGACATGAAGGCGCTGCCGAGCCGTGAACTGGAAGCGCTGGACGCGGAGTATGGCGCGGAGTCGCAGCCTGCGCTGGTCGATGCGCCGGCCGATGTGCCAGGCGGCACACCATCCGATGCGCCGGTGGCGTCAACCTCCGATGAGGCGGAAGATGGCATGGCGGACCTGGCCGAATACCTGTATCAGAGGGCGCTGAAAGGCGCTAACTGGTTCTACTGGATTGCCGGACTTTCCTTGCTCAACATCGTGCTGGCTTTCCTTGGCAGTAGCTGGGGCTTTGCGCTGGGACTGGGGGCAAGCGAATTGCTCTCCGGCCTTGCGCGCCGCTCGGCCGGTCCGGAAACGGGACTGCTGTTTGGCGGCAGCATCGCCGTCTGCGCATTGTTCGCGGTATTCGGCTGGCTGGGACGGCGCCTGTCCCTGACCGCCTTCACGGCGGGCATCGTGCTGCTGGCGCTGGATTCGCTGGTGTTCCTCGTGATGGTGGACTTCGTGGGCATCTTGTTCCACGTCGTCGCGCTGTACTACTTGTGGCGCGGGCTGCGGGCCGCGCGCCTGATCCGCGTGAGCACGGAACTGTATCGACAGTCCCGTGCCGCCGGATGAATCAGAAGTAGTGGCGCAGACCCAGTGAAGCGCCGCGCAAGGTGGCGCCCGGGCTGACGGTCAAGGGATTGATCGGATAGTCATACACCGCGTTCTTCTCGTTATGCAGATGAACGTAGTACAGGAATACGCTGGTGCGCTTTGACAGCGAATAATCGTCGCCAATCGTGTACTCCGTCGCGCCGGTATCCGGACCTTTCTTCAGGAAGCCGATCTTGGGCGTCGTGCTGCTGCCCGAGCCGTCATTGGCGCGGGTTGCGGTCAGACGCAGCTGGTGTGCGCCCAATTGGTGGGTCAGCGCCACGAAGAATGCATTGCGTTTCAGGTCACCGGTTGGCGTTTCGTATTTCAGGTGCTCAGCCACCGCGGCGAGGCGCGTGTCGCCGAATCGATAAGCGGCGCCGATCTTGCTGCCCTGATCCTTCAGGCCCGGACCCTGATATGCATGATGGATCTCAGTGGCCGCGGTCAGATACCACGGACCCTGATCGAAAATCACCGCCGCCGATGTCAGCGAAGGATGCGCGCCGTTTGCCGGACGTTCCTCACTCAGGCCGTGCGTCAGGCGCAGTTGTACGCCATTCCACGTCGGCGACCAGTAATGCACGCTGTTGGACTGGCGGCGGTCGAAGGACGACACATTGCTGACGTTATCGACGTCTGCGCCCGAACCGTTGGCCATCAGGTTCATATAGCCGCCGGTAGTGGGATACCAGGGATCGAGGCCGGAAGTGGCGCCGTTGTAGGCGGTAATCCAATGGCCGCCGAACAGCGTGCCCCATCTTCCTTCAAGGCCGACGCAGGTGTCGCGCGCGGCGATTGCGCCTTCACCGGTGTCCGGCGAGATGGTGCCTTCAATCTGGAAGATGGCCTTGTTGCCGTCGCCCAGATCTTCCGAGCCGCGGAAACCGATTACGGAACGGTTGTTGACTTCACGCGTGACGGACACGCTCTGGCCAGCCGAATTGGCCGATGTGCGCATATTCTCTATCGCGATGTTCAGACGGCCGTAAATCTGCACGTTCGAGGTCTGGGCCATGGCGCAGCCAGCGCCGGTGGCCAGCAGGGCGGCCGTAACTACTTGCTTCTTCATTCAAATGCTCCTTATATTTATTTTGAGAGTATTCCGAATCAGGCGTAAAGGCGATTACCCAAAAGAGGGGATTCAGCGAATGACGTCGAGTTTTTCGCGATTCAGTTCGCCTTCCCAGCGCGCCATGACCACCGTGGCGACGCCGTTGCCGATCATGTTGACCAGTGCGCGCGCTTCGCTCATGAAGCGGTCGATGCCGAGAATCAGGCCCATGCCCGCCACCGGAATCGCGGGAACAACGGCCAGCGTCCCCACCAGCGCAATGAAGGATGCGCCCTGCACACCGCTGGCGCCTTTCGATGTCAGCATCGCCACCGCGAAGATGGCCAGTTGCTGTGCGATCGACAGATCGGTGTTGGTCGCCTGCGCCACGAACAGCGCTGCCATCGTCATATAGATGCTGGTGCCGTCCGTGTTGAAGGTATAGCCAGTGGGGACGATCAGACCGACCAGCGGCTTCGAGCAGCCCAGCTTTTCCAGCTTGGCCATCAGCGTCGGCAAGGCCGTGTCGGACGAGCTGGTGCCGAACACCAGGAAAATCTCTTCCTTGATATAGGCCAGGAACTTGACGATGCTGAAACCCGACAGCCGCGCAATCACACCCAGCACAATGAACACGAACAGGAATGACGTCAGATAGAAAGTGCCGATCAGTTTGAGCAGCGGGCCAAGCGACAGTACGCCGTATTTGCCGACCGTGAACGCCATCGCGCCGAACGCGCCAATGGGAGCAAAGCGCATGATGAAGTTGATGGCGCCGAAGACCGCATGCGAGGCCGTTTCGATCAGGCTGGTAATCGGCCTGGCGCGCTCGCCCAGCGCGGACAGGGCGAAGCCGAACAGCAGGGAAATCAGCAGCACCTGCAGCACATCGCCCTTGGTGAAGGCGTCCGCCACGGTGGTGGGAATGATGTTGAGCAGGAAGTCGCTGGTGGTCATCGATTTTGCCTTGCCCACGTATTCCGCCACAGCCTTGCCGTCCAGCGTGGCCGGGTTGACGTTGAAGCCGTCGCCGGGACGGACCCAGTTGCCGACTGCCATGCCGATGAACAGGGCCAGGGTGGACACCAGCTCAAAGTAGAGCAGGGCCTTGCAGCCGATGCGTCCGACCTTGCGGATGTCCTGCATGCCTGCGATGCCGTTGACCACCGTGCAGAATACGATGGGGCCGATCAGCATCTTGATCAACTTGATGAAGCCGTCGCCGAAGCCTTTCATGTCGACGGCCAGTTTGGCGTCGTAGTGGCCGAGCAGGATGCCGATCGTGATGGCGATCAGCACCTGCACGTACAGGATTTTGTAGAAAGGCTTGCGGCGAGGCGGTGCTGCAGATGCGATGGATGCGTCCGTGCTAATCATGTCTCCTCCAAGAGTTAAGTTATTTCGCTGCGTACGGCATTGCGAGCAGGATCGAGGCCGGGGCATTGGTCTTGTTTTTCAGAGCCCGTTTCTCGTTCGGCGCCAGGCGCGCCGAATCGAATTTGCGCAGTGTGTGTTCTCCTTCTTCGGTAATGATGGTGACCTCGCCCTCCAGCACCACGTAAAACTTCTCTACGCCGGAGCCGTCAAGGGAGGTGCCGCCACCGGGCAGCAGGTGCGATAGCCCAAGCCACAGCACGTCCGACGGCCCGGCTTCCTGCCCCTGAAGGCGCAGGCAGTGCATGCCCTCGTGGTTGGGCGGGAAGTAGGCCCTGGCTTCCGCGTAGCGCGTGACGTTCATTCCGCCAGCCCTGGCTGCAGCACCACGCGCTCGCGTGCGCCGGACAGTACGGCGCGGTAGCCTTTGACTGCGTCCGCCAGCGTGTAAGTGGTTTCCTTCGGCACGGGGAAAGGCTTCAGCGTGCCGTCTTCAAAGCCCGGTTTGAGCTGATCGAGGATGCGCGCGCAGGCCAGCGAGTCCAGTGCCAGGGTGTCGATGCCGACATAGGTATGCTGGCCCCGGTAGAAGGCGAAAATGTCGAACGGTACGGCGCGGTCGATAGTCGAAATGAAGATCTGGCGGCCACCCACGGCCAGCGCGTTATTGGCCGCCTCGAAATAGGGGCTGCCGACGGTGTTGTAGACGATGTCTGCGCCATGGCCGCGGGTCTGCCCGCGCACATGGGCCGCGATGTCGGTGTGCTCGGCGGAGATCATGTCGATCTTCGAATTGGCGTGGCCGATGTAAGCCTCGTTGCCGCGTTCCACCGCGAACACGCGCGCGCCGGCGCGCGTTGCCAGTTGTACCGTGGCCTGGCCCACCTTGCCGTTGCCGCCCATGACCAGCACCACATCGCCCGCCTGCGGCAAGCCCGCGCGGCGCAAGCCTTCGTAAGCCGTGATGAAAGGCACGCCGATGGCGCCCGCTTCCAGCAGGGAGATGTTGTTCGGCTTGATGCGCACGGCGGCTGCGTCCAGCACCAGATAGCGTGCGTGCGTGCCATCGCGCCGGATACCCAGTTCGCCGCCGCTGCCCCAGACTTCCTGGCCCACCAGTTCGTCCGGTCCGTCGATAACCACACCGGCATAATCGCGTCCCGGTGTGCGCGGCCACACCGCATGCGGCATGGCGCCCAGCGCCGCCTTCACATCGCTTGGGTTCACGCCCGCGCTGTGGACTTCGATCACGCATTGTCCCGGCAATGCTTTGGGACGGGCGGTCTTTTGCAGCGATGGCTCCAGCAGATCGATATGCAGGGCTTTTTCGGTGATGCGTACGGTATTCATTGATGCTCCTTCGTGAAAAATCAGATTTGTTTGAGGCCGAGGATGTCGCGCGCTTCCTGCGGCGAGGCAATGTCGCCGCCCAGCGATTCGACGATCAGGCGGGCGCGCGCCACCAGCTCGGCGTTGTCCCTGGCCAGCTTGCCCTTGCTGATGTAAAGGTTGTCCTCGAAGCCGACGCGCACATGGCCGCCCAGCAGCCAGGCTTGCGCCACCATGGGGAATTCCTGGCGGCCGATGCCGAAGCCCGTCCATTGCGCGCCACGCGGCAGCTGGCTCGCGGCGTAGGCCATCGTTGCGGGCGTGGCGGAGAAGCCGTACTTCACGCCCAGCACGAGGCTGAACAGGCCGGGGCCTTCCAGTACGCCTTCCCTGATCAGGTCATGCGCCATATTCAGGTCGCCCGAGTCGAACAGTTCAATCTCAGGCTTCACGCCGGCGGCGCGAATCACCTTGGCCATGCGCGCCACATTGGCGGGGGTGTTGATGACCACGTCCGGACCGGAGTTCATGGTGTTCAGGTCGAGCGTGGCGATGTCCGGACGCAGCGCGGAGATGTGTTCGACGCGGCGCTCGGGCGCCATCAGGGTGCTGCCGGGCGCGGCGATTTGCGGGTTATCCGGGCTGGGGATGAAGCGCCCGCCCGGTCCCGTGGTCAGGTTGATGATCAGCTGCTTGTTGCGCGAGCGGATGCGTTCCATCACTTCGGCGTAATGCGCCAGTTCCATCGACGGCAGTCCGGTTTCGGGAGCGCGCACGTGGATGTGCACGGCCGCCGCACCCGCATCGGCCGCATCCAGGCAGGCCTGAGCGATCTGCGCGGGCGTGATGGGCAAGTCCGGGTGCATGCCCGGCTTGACGATATTGCCGGTGATGGCGCAAGTGATGATGGTGCTCATGGCTTGGCTCCCAGGTGGCGGCCGCCGTCGACCTGGATCACGCTGCCGGTGGTGAAGAGCAGGGTGGTGGCGCAGGCTTCCACGGCGGCGGCGATATCGTCCGGCAGGCCGATGCGCTGCAGCGGCGTGGTGGCGGCCTGCTTGTCGTTAAAGCCGGCGTCGCGGCCCGGCACGAAGGGACTGTCCACCACGCCGGGCGACACGTTGATCATGCGGATCTGCGGCGCCAGCGCGCGGCCCAGCGAGGTGCACATCGCGTCCAGCCCGGCCTTGGCGGCGACGTAGGCGACGTTGCTGCCGATGCCCGTGGTGCCGGCGATGGAAGAGATATTCACCACCAGCCCCTTCCCGCTTTCCTTCAGCAGCGGCGCAAAGGCGCGGATGGTGGAGAACACACCGCGCCAGTTGGCGGTGAAGATTTCGTCGATGACTTCGTCGCTCAGCGCCTCCAGGTCGTGATGGGGAATGGCGCGCGTCATGCCCGCCGAGTTGACGAGGATGTCGCAGTGGCCGTAGCGTTCGCGCACCTGCGCCGCTGCTTCGCGCAGCGTGGTGCTGATACCGGTGTCGGCGACGATGGCGCAATGGCCGTTGCCCGGCAGGTCGCTGGCGCGCGCCTGCAGTGCGGAGAGTCCGTCGCGTCCCAGCAGCACAAGCTGCGCACCTTGCCGCGCAAGGCGAATGGCGGAGGCATAGCCGATGGCGCCTGCGCCGCCCGCGACGACGGCCACCTGGCCAGCCAGCGGGCCATGGATTTTCTCGTTCATGGGACTTCCTTATTTGATCGGTGGTTCGGGGAAGCAGCACACGCCGCGCTCAAGCACGAAGTCGTACTGCAAGGTGTAGTGAGGTTCGTCCGTGCCCGGTGCCGGCTGGTGCGGTTTGAACTGGCCCACCAGACGCTTGGTCACGCCGAATACCACGTCGCTGTGCAGGTGCTCGGCGTCGTCGGCAAAGACCTGGGTGATCAGGGTCTTGAAGCCTTCATGCGACACCATGAAGTGCACATGGGCGGGACGCATGCAGTGGCGGTTCTGGGCGCGCAGCAGCGCGCCGGTCGGGCCATGCGTCGGTACGGGGTAGCCGGCGGGACGCACGGTGCGGAAGTGGTAGCGGCCATCCGCATCCGTGGTGAAGCGGCCGCGCAGGTTCATCGCCGGCTGGTGCTCGTCCTGGTTCTCGTACAAGCCGACCGGCGAGGCTTGCCACACATCGACAGTGGCCCCTGCAACCGGCTTGCCATCGACATCGCACACATGGCCGGACACGCGCATGGTCGGACCCGGCACATCGCAGCGGGCGATATCGTCGCCGTTTTTGCACTCCGGTGAATTGGCGCGCCAGAACGGGCCGAGCAGGGCGGCGGCGGTCTGCCCTTCCTGTTCCGGGTTGTTGCGCAGGGCCACGAGGGTGGAGATGCCCAGCACGTCCGCCGCGAGAATTACTTCGTTGTGGCAGTCGTTGGTGTGCTGGCCAATGGCAACCAGGAAGCGCACCGCTTCTTCGAATTCCGGTTCGGTCAGGTCCACGTCGCGAATGAAATCGTGCATGTGCTGTACGAAGCTGGCCATCACCTGGCGCAGGCGGGCATTGCTGGTATCGGCCATCGCGGCGATGGCGATGGGCGTGACCGAAGCTTCTCCGTCGATGAGGTGGTTGATGCTCATAAGTCTCCTCTGCGTTCTTGTTTATGCGAACGTTCGCGTAAAGCTAGATTAGCATTTCGACAGGCTAAGTCAACACGGTATTTCTACGGTGTGTCAAAATGTGTTGCGTTTAACGCGAACGTTCGCATGTGCGACAATGACAATATTGCAGCCAAAAGAGGAAGCCGCATGCAACAAAAGAAGATGACGCTGAAGGGACTGGCACAGATCCTTGGCGTCCATCCATCGACGGTAGGGCGCGTGATGGACCCCGACACGCGCCACATGGTGGGCGAGGCGGTCGCCGCACGCGTGCTGAAGGAAGCGGCCAGGCATGGCTACCGTCCCAACAAGATTGCAGCGGCGCTGCGCACGCGGCGCTCCAACATCGTCGGCGTGATCCTGCCCGACATCACCAACCCGGTGTTCCCGCCCATCGTGCTCGGCATCGAGGACGAATTGCGCAAGCATGGCTACGTTGCGCTCGTGACCAATGCGGGCGAAGATCCGGTGCAGCAGCGCTTCGTGGTCGACCAGCTGCTGGCGCGCCAGTGCGATGCGCTGATCCTGGCCACGGCCACGCGCGACGATTCCGTGATTTCCTATTGCCTTGAAGCGGGCATTTCGGCCGTGACGGTGAATCGCGGCGAGGATGCGGGGCGCGTGTCCAGCGTGGTGAACGACGAAATGGCCGGCATGCGCATGGCTGTCGAATACCTGTTCAAGCTGGGACATCGCCGCATCGTGCACCTGGTCGGTCCGCAGAATCTCTCCACCGGCCATCTGCGCCGCGAAGGCTTTGTGCAAGCCATGGAAGCGCAAGGCGTGAAGCGCGAAGACTTGTGGATGGTCGAATGCAGCGCTTACTCGCGCGAGGCGGGCAAGGCGGGCTGCGATGAGGCGCTGGCGCGCTATCCGAAGGCGACTGCCATCCTGGCCGGTAACGACTTGCTGGCACTGGGCTGCTATGACAGCTTGCGCGCGGCGGGCAAGCGCTGTCCCGAAGACGTTTCCGTGATCGGCCACAACGACATGCCGTTCGTGGACATGGTCAATCCTCCGCTGACAACGATCCGCATCTCCCACCACGCAATGGGCGTGCAGGCCGCCCAGCTCATTCTGCAGCGCCTGAACCAGTCCGCGGGCGCGGACATGGAAATCCGCATGAAGCCGGAACTGATCGTGCGCGCCTCAGTTGTGGCACCGGCTGCCAGATAAGTTACTTTTTTATCAAAACTGTGAGAAACTGTTGCTGCTTTGCGGCATCAGCTTGCGCACGGCAGCCACATCCACAATACTTGAAGACCCGCGCCCTTTAAATTCAATAACATGACTATCACGAAGCGATTGACCTTGACCCTTGCGGTCGCCTTGTTCGCCCTGATTTTTGTCGGCGCCAACGGAATTTGGCAGATTAATGCTGCACAGCAGCGATTGACTTTAGTGCAGTCCCGCCTGATCCCGAGTATCCACGGCCTGAACGCCGCCAAAGGCGCGCTGGCTGACAGCCGCCTGGCCGGCTACCGTCTCTCCGTCTTCTCCAACCTGCCGGACAAAACGGCGCTGGACAAGGCCTACAACGATGCCCACGCCAAGTTCGATGAAGTGATCGCCACCTACGAAAAAGAGCACATCTACGACGAAACCGACCGCAAGATGCTGGAGCAGGATCGCGCGAACATGGCGGCCTACCGCCAGGCGTTGACCCCGTTCGTGGCCGGCGCCCATTCCGGCGATATGGACGCGGTGCGCGCCACCCTGGTCGCCGGTACGCCGCTGGCCCTGACCGCCGCCGCCGTCAAGAAGGGCCTGGACGATCACATCGACTACAACAACAAGCTGATTGAGCAAGTGCGCACGGAAAGCGATGCGGCTTATTCGTCCGCGCAGCGCACGCTGATTATCGTGATCGTGCTGGCCGTGCTGGTGACTGCGGTCCTGGGCTATCAGCTGCTGAGCGTCATCAGCGGCAGCCTGAAGACCATCCGCGGCACGCTGGAGGATGTGAGCGAATCGCTGGACCTGACGCACCAGGTGCCGGTGGAGCGCATGGACGAAATCGGCCACACCGCCACGGCCTTCAACAAGCTGCTGGGCCAGATTGCGGGCGTGGTCGGCACGGCGCGCGCGTCGGCCGATGCGGTGAGCACGGCGTCGCACCAGATCGCAGCAGGCACGGGCGACCTGTCCACCCGCACTTCGCAGCAGGCGGCGTCGCTGGAAGAGACGGCATCGTCGATGGAAGAGCTGACTTCGACCGTGAGCCAGAACTCGGACAACGCACGCCAGGCGAATCAGCTGGCGCAATCGGCATCCGAAGTGGCGCAGCAGGGCGGTACGGTGGTCGAACAGGTGATCGTCACCATGGACTCGATCAACGATTCCTCGCGCAAGATCGTGGACATCATATCTGTGATCGACGGCATCGCGTTCCAGACCAATATCCTGGCCCTGAACGCGGCCGTTGAAGCCGCGCGCGCGGGTGAGCAGGGCCGCGGTTTCGCGGTCGTTGCAACCGAAGTGCGCAACCTGGCGCAACGCTCGGCGGCGGCTGCGAAAGAGATCAAGGTGCTGATTGGCGATTCGGTTGAGAAAGTCGAATCGGGCACGAAGCTGGTGCAGCAGGCCGGTTCCACCATGCACGACGTGGTGGCCAGCATCAAGCAGGTGACCGATATCGTGGCTGAAATCAGTGCCGCAACCTCCGAGCAGAACGCCGGCATCGCCCAGGTGCACCAGGCCGTCACGCAGATGGACCGTGTGACGCAGGAAAACGCCGCCCTGGTCGAAGAAACCGCCGCCGCCTCGCAAGCCATGCGCGAGCAGGCCGCGACACTGGCGCAAGCCGTCAGCGCGTTCAAGATCGGCGTTGCCCACGCCGCAGCCCCGGCTGCGCCGCTCAGGATGCCGGCGCGTCCCGCGGCACCTGCACACGCCGTCGCCGTACGCCCGGCGCGCGCGAAAAAAGTCGCCAACGCCCCTCGCAACGAAAGCGAGTGGGAAGAGTTCTAAGCCGCGTCCCGGGCCGGCGCCGCCGGCCCAATTCGCGCACAATTCTGGCGACGCACGAATGGGCAAAGTGATAGATTGGTCTGCAGGGAGGGCACGCCATGCAGCGACTGGTCTCGATCAAGCTGAGCGCTGCCGAGTTGGAGGGCATGCTGGAGGTGCCGGATGGCGCCAGCAAAGTCGTGCTGTTCGCCCATGGCAGCGGTAGCAGCCGCTTCAGCTCCCGCAACAATTACGTCGCATCCGAATTGCGCAAAGCAGGCATCGGCACGTTGCTGATGGACTTGCTCACCGCTCCCGAAGAAGCCAATTACCCCGTCCGTTTCGATATTCCATTGCTGACCACGCGCCTCGGCCTGGCCTGCGATCTGCTGCGCACGGAACCGGAAACGCTGTCTCTGCCGGTTGGCCTGTTTGGCGCCAGCACCGGCGCGGCCGCGGCACTTCAGCTGGCGGCCGAACGGCTGAGCGAGATCGCCTCCGTGGTGTCGCGCGGGGGTCGGCCCGATCTCGCGGGCAAACAGGCGCTGGCGACCGTGCAGGCGCCGACATTGCTCATTGTTGGCGGCCATGACGACGGGGTCATCGGCCTCAATCAGGAAGCCTTCGCGGTGCTGAATTGCGAGAAAGAACTAGCCATTGTTCCAGGTGCTACACATCTGTTCGAAGAGTCGGGCACGCTGGAAAAAGTGGCGCGGTTGGCGCGGGATTGGTTCGCCGAACACTAACGGCTCCTCACTCAGGCGTATGATTGCTTGCTGGAGGAACGCAACGTGAAAAAACCTGTTCATGCACAGCCGCTGGAGCTGGAAGAGGGCATGACGGTCGAGCAGGCCGCCCATGCCATCATGTTGAATTGCCTGGACCAGATCGAGGGCAACCGCGGTGGCGTCGCCAGCGCGCATTCGCCGGAATCGGTGCACCAGATGCGCGTGGGGCTGCGGCGATTGCGCTCGGCGCTGAAGCTGTTCGAGGATGTGATCCGTCCCGGCACGCGCCTGGACCGCGAAATCGAATGGCTGGGCAGCGAGCTGGGTCCGGCGCGCGATTGGGATGTGCTGGGCACCCATCTGCCACGCAACGCCGAGCTGCAACCGCTGCGCCGCGCCGTGCGCCTGCATGCGCGGCAGATGCGCGTGGGGGCGGCGGCGGCGGTAGCGTCGAAACGCTACGACGGGCTACTGCATTCGCTCCATCACTTCATCGATACTTCGGCCTGGCGTAAATCGGCAACGGATGGGCAGGTGAAAACCCTGGCGCGTCCCGCCACCAGGTTTGCGGATGGCGCTTTGAAGAAGGCGCGCAAGCGCGTCGAGAAGCGCGGCGCGAAGCTGGAGAATGGCACGCCGCGTTCGCGCCATCGCTTGCGCATAGCGATGAAGAAGCTGCGCTACACCACTGAATTTTTCGAATCGCTGGCAGGCCGCAAGCGCACCAGGCGCGCGCTGGAAGGCATGTCGTCGCTGCAGGATTGGCTGGGCTGGATCAACGACGTCGCGGTGGCTGATGGCTTATTACAACACTTCCATCAGACCGAGCCGGAGC
Source organism: Pseudoduganella sp. RAF19 (assembly GCF_052114165.1). Classification (NCBI taxonomy): domain Bacteria; kingdom Pseudomonadati; phylum Pseudomonadota; class Betaproteobacteria; order Burkholderiales; family Oxalobacteraceae; genus Pseudoduganella; species Pseudoduganella sp. RAF19. The sequence goes on from NZ_JBFREF010000001.1 coordinate 579,338, forward strand.
TGGATCAGCAAGCCGGTTTCGCGCGCGGCTATCTGGCGGCCGAGCTGGAAGAGCGCGTCCGCAAATTGTCAAGAGAGTGGAAGAAAGCCTCAGTCATTGCATTGTCACATTGACCCCTTATCGTTGCTTACTTACTATCTAGCACGACCGTTCAATAACAAGGGGATACCGATGAAAAATGGATGGATGGCCGCAGCACTGGCGCTGACTGTATTCGCAGCAAGCGCACCCGCGCAGGCATGGCAGCAGGAGACGCATCGCCGCATCGTGCTCGACGCGGTGAGCTATATGAAGAACAACCCCGGCACCACCAATTACAACAAGCTGCTCGCAGGCGTAACGCGCGCGGGCTACAGCATCGATCAATTCGCCGCAGCCCTGGGACAGGGCGCTTACGATGTGGATGATTTCGCCGACACTTATATCTGCGGCGCGACCACCGGCAACTGCCAGCTGGCGCCGGTGTGGGGCGCGGGGGCGAGCATCGTGAAGTACACGTCTTACTGGCACTTCCAGAATCACACTGCCGGCCGTGATGTGCACGGCAATCCCTTCGGCGGCTATAACTACGCCAAGCTGACGGTGGCGGGCGATATCGATAATATGGCCGCAGCATGGCTGTATGGCGATTACCTCGATGACGGCGCGGGCGGGCTGAAAGGCTGGTTCGGCGACGGCAGCAAATACAACGCCTACGGTATCACCGAAGCCCACTATCGCCTGGGCGGCTACTCGACCGCCGACCAGTACGCGGACTTCGAAGCGGCGCCATTCCAGCCGATCGACAATCTGGGCCAATACTGGTTCTCGCAATTCCTGTCGCAGCCGACCGCCCAGAGCCTGGGTTTCGTGCTGCACACCACGGACCTGCTACAGCCACACCACACCTGGGCTACCTCCGCGCATGACCACGCAGGCTGGGAGCAGTGGGTGCTGGATTACTACGACAGCGAACACCTGAACGATCCGGCCCTGGTAGCTGCCGCGCTGTCGGACTTCACGCCGCTGGCATCGAACGCCAGCGATATCCGTGGCCTGCTGACGCAAGGCGGTACGTATTCGTACGCCAACGGCGGCATCGTGATTTCTTCCACCGACCATGGCGACCGCCGCCGCGTTGGCCAGCAAATGATTCCGCATTCGATCGCAATGGTGGTGCATGTGCTGAACCGCGCTGCGGAGCGTCTCGCTAACTGATGCGTACCTTCGCCGCACTCTCCGCACTCCTTGCGCTGGCCTCCGCGCCAGCGCGGGCGGACGTGAGCGCGCGGCCCAGCGATCCGGTCGTGGCGGCGCGCGTGAATGGCGAGCCGCTTTATGCTTTCACGGCGGAGACCATGCTACGTGTGGCGCGCCAGCGCGAACCTGCGGCGACGCGCACGGCGCTGATCGAGTCGCTGGTGCTTGACCGTTTGCTGGCGCCGGAAGCGCGTGAAATTGCACATCCGGTTCCGAGCGCGCAGGCAGTTGGCTTTGCACCGGATGTGGCGACGGAGGACAGGCTGGCGGCACTGCTGGCCGAGCGTCATCCCCCGGCGCTGGATATAGATGCTGTGCGCGACGTGACGGTATCGGACGGCGCGCTGGACGACATGCTGGGCAAGCCGGGCCAGCTACGGCTGGTGCTGGCGCTGGCGCCCGCGCAGCTGGAGCGGGCCAGGTCGATCCCGGTGGCGCGTTACACGCTGCCGGGTGACGCGGAACGCGAGCTTACGCTGTTTGATGTCTATCACCGCCAGAATGTGCAGGGCAGGGTGGCGCTGTTCAATCGGCAGCCGGGTTTCCTGCAGCAGCAGGCGCGCCAGGCGGTGGAGGTGCTGCATGTGGTGAATTGGGCTGTGCGCCAGTTCGGCGCGCTGGCCGTCAACGATTTGCGGCGCGCGCTGGATGATCAGGAAATCGTGATCGCCTTCCAGCGCCTGCACGGCATGGGCAGCGATACGGATTCCGGCAGCGCGGTGCTGGATGCGCTGGCTGCGCAGGTCAGTGCGGAGCAGATTCAGTTCTACTACGCCTCGCACAAGGAAGAATTTGCGCGTATCGAAAGCGTGCGCGCTCGCCATATGCGTCTAGAGGATGAGGACAACGCGCGTGGCGTGTTTGCGGCCTTGCAGTCGGGGGCGGATTTCGCCGCATTGGCGCGCAAGTATTCGCATGCCGATGATGCGAAGCAGGGCGGTGATCTTGGCTGGATAAGGCAGGACACGAAGCGCAGCTGGCTGGCCAATCTGGCTTTTGCGCAGGAACCGGGCAAAGCGTCACCGCCCGTGCGCGCGCCGGTTGGGCCGGATGACAAGGCTTATTGGGAAATCGTGCTGGTGGAGGCGCGCGAGATGGGCTATCACGCGGCCGATTCCGAAACAGTGCTCCATATCGCGCGCCGTGCGGTGGCGCGGCAGGTCGCGATCGCCATGTTTGCCGACATGCGCGCTTGCGCACTGCGCGCCGCCAGCGTTGAGCTGAACGCGAGCATGCTCGATCAGCCGCCAAGCGGCATCGAAGCACGCTGCACCTCCGCCGCCCAGGCAGCCGGCGCGACCACCGACGCGGCCACTGCCTCGACTAGCGCCGCTGTCATGGCCGCCGGCATCGCCACCGCCACCGCCGGTGCAGCGGCAGGCACCACTGCCGGCGCCGCGGATGCCACGGTGGCGCCGGAGGCGGTGCAGCGCCCTGCGTCCGCTTCCGGCGTGGCGGTGCCGACGATTGTGCGGACCGCTCGATGAAACGCATTCTGATCGCTGTAGGCGCGCTTGCCGTAGCGGCCGCGATCTGGGCTGGCCTGCCGGAAGGCGAACTGGCGCCCGCCGACCCAGTCGCCGCTGCCGAACCGCCTGCTCCCGCGGCGCCGCCACCGCCGCCGGCCGGACCGCCGGGCGTGCCACTCGCCCAGCAAAAGCAACCCGCGCGCGCGCCAGTGCCTGCTGTCGATACCAGCAACCCCGCCTGGCTGAGCATGGCAAAAGCGCGCGACGAGGGCGATCCGCGCACGCCGCCGCTGCAGCATGACGCCGCGCTGCAGCCGCAACCCGACCCTGCCCAGTTGGCCGATCCTAAAGCCTATCGCGACTTCGAACGCGCCCAGCATGAGCAAATGCTGGCGTCCTTTGTCGGCGCTTCCGGCGCGGAGGTGGACCGCCTGCGCACCGACCTCGAACGCGGCCGCGCTGAAGGCGTCTCGCCCGAGCAGCTGGCAAAGGCGGAAGAGAAAATCCGCCGCATCGAACAGCAAGCCGCGGCCGCATCCAAAAGCCTGCAGCACTGAGCGCTTGCCGCGCAAGAACCTTCCTTACTCCAGCTCCTACCCCGATTGGGGGATGCCGTACTAGCCGAAATCGGGGATGCTCCAAGACGTAGCGACCCATAAGATGGCGATGCAATGACATCCCAACAAAAGGAGCTATTAATGGATGAACTGGAACAGGCGGGCGCACCAAATTCGCGCCGCCGCAAGGTGCTGCTGGGCGCCGCAACCGTCGCCGCGGTGGCGGGTGCCGCATCGCAGGCCGTAGCTGCGCAAAAGACTGCACCATCGGCGCAGGCCAGGAGCGGTCATGGCTCCACTATCACCACCCGCGACGGCGTGGAAATCTACTTCAAGGACTGGGGCCCGCACGACGGCCAGCCGGTCGTCTTCAGCCACGGCTGGCCGCTGAATGCGGACAGCTGGGAGTCGCAAATGATCTTCCTGGCGTCCAAAGGCTATCGCTGCATCGCCCATGACCGCCGTGGCCACGGCCGTTCCAGCCAGCCCTGGGATGGCAATGACATGGACCACTACGCGGACGATCTGGCCGCAGTGCTGAACCACCTGGACATCAAGAAAGCCACCCTGATCGGCTTTTCGACCGGCGGCGGCGAAGTGGCGCGCTATATCGGCCGTCACGGCGAGTCGCGCGTGGCCAAGGCAGCCCTGGTGTCGGCCGTGCCGCCACTGATGCTGCAAACCCCGAACAACCCGGGCGGCCTGCCGAAAAAAGTGTTCGACGATATCCGCGCCGGCTCCATCGCCGACCGCTCCCAGCTTTACCTGAACATCGCCAGCGGTCCGTTCTACGGTTTCAACCGTCCAGGCGCCAAAGTCTCGCAGGGTCTGATCAATTCGTGGTGGATGCAGGGTATGACCGGTGGCCACAAGAACACCTACGACTCCATCGCCGCTTTCTCGGAAACCGACTTTACTGCAGACCTGAAGAAATTCACCGTGCCGACGCTGATCGTGCACGGCGATGATGACCAGATCGTGCCGATCGACGCGGCAGGCCGCGCTTCGGCCAAGCTGGTGAAAAACGCGAAGCTGATCGTGTATCCAGGCGCGCCGCATGGCCTGACCGATACGCATAAAGATAAACTCAACGAAGACCTGCTGGCCTTCATTCAAGCCTGAAAGGAGCAATCATGACCGTGAACGCAACCCCAACCCCTGGCAAACTGCTGCTGTCCCCAAAGGATCACACCCTGATCCTGATCGACCACCAGTCGCAGATGGCCTTTGCTACCCATTCCATCGACGCCAACACTCTGCGCACCAACACCGCCCTGGTGGCGCATGCCGCAGCGGGCTTCGGCGTATCGACCATCCTGACCACCGTCGCCGAGAAGAGCTTCTCCGGCCCGATCTTCGACGAGATCAAGGAAGCCTTCCCGAAAGGTGAAGTCACCGACCGTACTTCCATGAACACCTGGGAAGACGCCAACGTGATCGCCCGCGTCAACGCCATCGGCAAGCAGCGCCTGGTGTTCGCCGGCCTGTGGACTTCGGTTTGCATCGTTGGCCCGACCCTGTCCGCACTGGACCAGGGCTTCGAAGTGTACGTGATTGCCGATGCATGCGGCGACGTGTCCGACGAAGCCCACGAGCGCGCCATGGAGCGTATGATCCAGGCAGGCGTGCGTCCAATGACCTCCCTGCAGTACATGCTGGAACTGCAGCGTGACTGGGCTCGCACCGAGACTTACGAGCTGACCACCGGCATCGCCCGCAAATACGGCGGCGCTTACGGCCTGGGCATCATCTACGCCAAGACCATGTTCAACGCCCACGAGGGCTGATGCAGCAACCGGGGAGTGACAAAATGAAGATGTACATCGTATCGCTGGCTGCCGGCGTACTGGTTGGCCTGATTTACGGTTTCCTCAACGTGCGCTCCCCGGCGCCGCCCATCGTGGCGCTGGTCGGGCTGCTGGGGATTCTGGTAGGCGAACAACTGCCGCCGCTGATTCGCCAGATGTGGCAGCCCGAACAAACGCAGACGTCATTCCTGGAAAAGCAGGTCAAGCCGCATTGCTTCGGCGAGCTGCCTTCCGGACCCGACTGCAAAAATGAATCTACTGGAGTAGCCGCAAATGAGCACCCAACCAAGTCCTGACCTGATCCTGCATAACGGCCGCTTCACCACGCTGGACCGTTCCAATCCCGAAGCCACGGCGGTGGCGATCCGCGACGAGCGCTTTGTCGCCGTTGGCAGCGACGCGGAAGTGATGGCGCTGGCCGGACCGGCTACCCGCAAGATCGATCTGCACGGCAAGCCCGTGCTGCCAGGCCTGATCGACAACCACCTCCACATCATTCGTGGCGGTTTGAATTTCAACCTCGAACTGCGCTGGGATGGCGTGCGCTCGCTGGCCGACGCCATGGCGATGCTGAAGGCGCAAGTCGCCATCACGCCGGCGCCGCAGTGGGTGCGCATCGTGGGCGGCTTCACCGAGCACCAGTTTGCCGAGAAGCGCCTGCCGACGCTGGAAGAGATTAACGCCGTGGCGCCGGATACGCCGGTGTTCATCCTGCACCTGTACGACCGTGCGCTGCTGAACGGTGCTGCGCTGCGCGCCGTGGGCTATACCAGGGACACGCCACAGCCTCCCGGCGGCGAGATCCTGCGCGACGGCCAGGGCAACCCGACCGGCCTGCTGCTGGCGAAGCCGAATGCCGCCATCCTGTACGCCACGCTGGCGAAAGGACCCAAGCTGCCGATCGAATACCAGGCCAACTCCACGCGCCATTTCATGCGCGAACTGAATCGCCTTGGCGTGACGGGCGCGATCGACGCCGGTGGCGGCAATCAGAATTATCCCGAGGATTACCAGGTCATCGACCAGCTGGCCAAGGACAAGCAGCTGACCATCCGCCTGGCCTACAACCTGTTCACGCAAAAGCCCAAGCAGGAAAAGGAAGACTTCCTGAACTGGACGCAAGCGGTGAAGTACCAGCAGGGCGATGACTACTTCCGCCATAACGGCGCCGGTGAAATGCTGACCTTCAGCGCGGCCGACTTCGAGGACTTCCGCCAGCCGCGTCCCGATATGCCGGCGAATATGGAAGACGACCTGGAAGGCGTGGTGCGCATCCTGGCCCAGAACCGCTGGCCATGGCGCATGCATGCGACCTACGACGAAACCATCAGCCGCGCGCTGGATGTATTCGAAAAGGTCAACAAGGATATTCCGCTGGCGGGCCTGAACTGGTTCTTCGACCACGCCGAAACCATTTCGCAGCGCTCCATCGACCGCGTCGCGGCACTGGGCGGCGGCGTGGCTGTGCAGCACCGCATGGCTTACCAGGGCGAATACTTCGTCGAGCGCTATGGCGCGGCTGCGGCCGAAGCGACGCCGCCGGTGAAGAAGATGCTGGAGTCCGGCGTGCGCATTTCGGCCGGTACGGATGCGACGCGCGTCGCTTCCTACAATCCCTGGGTATCGCTGTCCTGGCTCTCCACCGGCAAAACGGTGGGCGGCGCGCAGATCTACCCGCGCGCCAATTGCCTGAGCCGCGATCAGGCGCTGCGCATGTGGACCGAAAACGTCACCTGGTTCTCCAACGAGGAAGGCAAGAAAGGCCGCATCGCGGTTGGTCAATTGGCCGACCTGATCGTGCCGGACCGCGACTTTTTCACCTGCGCCGAAGCCGACATCGCCGACACGACTTCGCTGTTCACCATGGTGGGCGGCAAAGTGGTTTACGCGGCGGGTCCGTTCCGCGAATACGACCAGGCGCCGCCACCGGCGATGCCTGACTGGTCGCCAGTACGCCAGTACGGCGGCTACGGCGCCTGGGGCAAGCAGGAGAACGCACCGCTGGCCAAGGCGCAAGCTGCAGCCTGCGGTTGCGCGCATTCCTGCCAGGTTCACGGCCACGGCCACGGGACTGCCTGGACAAGCAAGATTCCGGTTGCGGACCTCAAGGAGTTCTGGGGCGCGCTGGGTTGCGCTTGCTGGGCGGTGTGGTGATGCAGCGGGTATTCCTGCTGATGCTGTGCGCTGCCTACATCCAGGGCAGCGTGGAGAAGCTGTTGGACTTCAACGGCGCGATCGGCGAGATGCAGCACTTCGGCCTGCCGCTGCCGGTGCCCATGGCGGCGGCAGTCATCATTTTCGAATTGACTGCATCGGCCATGGTGATCTCGGGCTGGAAGCGCTGGCTGGGCGCCGTCGCGCTGGCGGCGTTCACGGTGATGGCGACCTTCCTTGCCAATCGTTTCTGGGCGCTTCCGGTTGGGCACGAGCGCATGATGACCGAAAACGGCTTCTTCGAGCATATCGGCCTGGCCGGCGCCTTCCTGCTGGTGGCATGGCTGGACTGGAAAGGAGGGCGCAATGCCTGAACCGCGTCCGCTGCAAGGCGCTTCCCTCGGTTTCATCGCCGGCTATGTGGACACACTGGGCTTCATCGGCCTGGCCGGCTTGTTCACGGCCCATGTGACGGGTAACTTCGTGATGATCGGCCGCACCATTGTCGATCCCACGCAAGACTTGCTGATGAAGCTACTGGTATTCCCTGTCTTTATTCTCGCCGTGATGATGACGCGCGTGCTGGTCGCGAGCTGGCAGGCCGGCGGCAAGCCGGCACTGCGCAACGCCATGCTGCTGCAGTTCTTCCTGCTGCTGGGCTGCATGGTGCTTGGCTGGGCGACGGGCGCGCGCACTGCGTTCGACAGTCCCCTCGTCGTGCTGACCGGCATGCTGGGCGCCGCCGGGATGGCGGTGCAAAACGCCTACGGCAAGCTGCTGCAGGGGAAAGAGGACGCCACCACGGTCATGACGGGCAATGTGACGATGATGTCCATCGCCCTGGTTGACGCCATGCGCGGCGACGCGGAAGCGCAAGCCCGCGCGCGCCGCCTGGCCGGTCCGATCTGCGGCTTTGGCGTAGGCGCCATCAGTGGTGCGCTGGCGTGGAAGTTTGCCAGCTTCCTCGGCTTGCTGCCGGTGATCGTGCTGCTGGCGGTGCTGGCCTGGCAGGCGGGCCGCCGCGAAGCACAGGGCGCCACAGCGGCGCAACGGGCCGGATGATGCAGCGCATGTTTCCGATGTTCCCCCTGGGCTGGCCCGGCTTCGCGCTGGTACTGCTGCGCGGGGCGGTGTCGGTTCAATTGACCACGCTTGCCGGCGCCCAGGTTCACGCCCCGCTGGCTGGTGTCGGTCTGTTGCTGCTGGGCGGGTTGCTGCTGCTTGGCCTGCTGACGCCGATCGCCAGTGCGCTGGCGGCATTGGCGGAATTATGCTTGGCCGCGCTGGGGGAGGGTGTCACGATGACGTCCGCCTTGCTGATGCTGGACCCGCTGCTCCTGCTGCTGCTTGGCCCCGGCGCTTATTCCTGCGATGCCCGCCTGTTTGGCCGGCGTCTGATTTCGCTGCCCGATTAAAGATTGATGATGCCGCGCCGCAAGGCGATGGTGACGGCGTGCGTACGGTCATTGGCCATCAGCTTGGAGAGAATGCTCTTCATATGCGCCTTGACCGTTTCTTCCGAAATTTCCATCTTCACCGCGATGCGCTTGTTCGAGTTGCCGCTGGCCGCATGCTGCAGGACCTCGGTTTCGCGTCCGCTCAGCGCGTTCTGGCCCATGTACTGAGCCAGCTCCATCATGATCTCGGACGGAATGCGGCGAATGCCCTTGTTCACGTCGCGGATGGTATCCAGCAGGTCCTTGCGCAGGGTGCTCTTCAGCAGGAAGCCCATGGCGCCTGCCTGCACTGCGCGCAGGATCTGGGCATCGCCCTTGAAGGTGGTGAGCATCACAAAGCGCGCGTCCGGCACGTGGCGGCGGATTTCCTGCATCGCCGTCACGCCGCACATTTCCGGCATGGCGATGTCCATCACGGTAATGTCGGGGCGCAGGTCCAGGAACCGCTGCACCGCCTCGCGGCCATTGCTGGCCTCACCCGAAATCTGCATATCCGGCTGGCTGGCGATGGCTTCGGCCAGTCCTGCGCGCAGCAAAGGGTGGTCGTCCACCACCATCACGCGGATCGGTCTTGCTTCCATATTCATCTCGCTTGTCCTTAATGCCGGAACAGAATCCGGTCCAGCCACTGCTGCGAGGCACGCGACGCACCCTGGCCATAAGCCAGCGGGCCGTCCAGTGTCAGCACCACTTCCGTGCCCTTGCCCATGCCGCTCCAGATATCGAGCTGGCCGCCGATGCAGGCCGCGCGTTCGCGCATGCCGGTCAGGCCCCAGTGGCCGCGGCGTCCGCCGATACCAAGAGTTTGTTCATCAATTCCGCGTCCATTATCGCGCACATGCAGACGGAATGCATTACGGCCGTAACTGAGCAGGACTTCCACCACCGTGGCATCGCCATGGCGGAAGGCATTGGACAGCGCCTCGCGTGCGATGCAATAGATATCGTCGCTGACCAGAGGATGCAGATGCGTGGGCGTGCCTTCGACGGCGAATTTGTACTTCTTGCCGTGTTCCGCTGCCATGCCCTGCACGGCGGCGCGCAAGGTGGAGGCCAGATCGCTGCCGAACTCCATGCCGGCCCGCAGGTCCATCACCTGGTCGCGGCCCGCCACCACCATCTGGTCGGCTTCGTCCAGGATGGATTCGATCGCCACGCGCAGCGGGTCCTTGGTGGGCAGGGGATTGATGACGGTTTGCAGGCGCAGGGTCAGGCTCTGCACGCCCTGCAGCAGGGTGTCGTGCAAGGCGCGCGCGATGCGTTCGCGCTCCAGCTGGCGGGCCCGCACTTGGGCGTGGCTGCGGGCCCGCGCACGCAAGGTGCGCCAAAGATAAACGCCGCCGATCAGGGCGAGAGCGGCCAGCGCGATCAGCAGCGCGGGCAAAGATGAGGGTGCGTCATACGGCATGGCGGACATTTTCTACTCTAACAACATTTTCCGCCTCCCCATATCGAGGGGGGCATCAAAAAATCCTACCGTTCAGTATTCCACTATGGGCGACGATTGCAAGCCGATAGAGTGACAATTCGCGAGTTTTGCCCCAGAGCATTTCTTGTATTATTTGATATCTTTACAAGAGCCTGGGAAGAGCGCATGAATAAAAAGTTGTTGGCGGGAGGCGTGCTGGCGGCGGTGGTGGTGGCGACGGCAGCCGGCATGTGGTGGATGAAGCGGCCCAATGCGCCGCGTCCGGCCGTGGGCGACGCGGTGATCGCGAACCCCAATGCGCCGTTCACCGTCAACAGTTGCCAGGCGCGCCTGCATGACGACCAGCCTGCGCTGGCCGTGATGTTCTCCGACGTCGTGGCCGAGGGCCAGCAGCTCGACCAGCTGATTGAAGTGATCGATCTCGGCGACGGCAAATCCACGCCGGCCGAATCCAAGCCCGACGAAGCAAGCCAGAAGGTAAAGGGCTCGTGGGTGGTGGCGGATAATCCCCATGTGCTGGTGTTCCCCTTTGTGAAAGCGGGCCACCGCTACAACATCAAGATCGGCCAGGCCATGGCGGGCAGCAATGGCCGCAAGCTGGCCGACGTGCACAAGTGCGAGGTGTTGAGCGACGAGATGGCGCCGTCCTTCTATTTCGCGAGCAAGGGCACGGTGCTGCCGGCCGGGCTGAATGGCGGCCTGCCGGTGGTGACGGTGAATATTCCCGAAGTCGATGTGGAATTCCTGCGCGTGGCGCCGGGCAAGATGCAGAAGTTCTTCGATCTGGTGTCCGGCCACCGCAGCAACAGTTCGGGTGAAGAGGACTACAGCGATTACTGGGAATCCCGCAATCACTTCAAAGGCCAGACCTACGGCTACCAGCTGAATGCACTGGAGGGCATTGCCGACAGCGTGTACAGCAACCGCTTCGTTACCAATGAGGTGAAGAACAGCCGCAAGGTCAGCTTCCTGCCGGTGGAAAAAATCACGGAGCTGAAGGACCCAGGCGTCTATGTGGCCGTGATGCGCCGTCCCGGCCACTTCCAGGACGATTACCAGGTCACCTATTTCTATGTCAGCGATATCGGCCTGCACTTGCGCCGCCAGGTCAAGCAGACCGACGTGTTCACCACCTCGCTCAAGTCCGGCAAGGCGCTGGGCGGCATCGATATCGAAGTGCTGGGCGAGGGCGGCAAAGTGCTCCAGCGCGGCAAGACCGAGGGCGATGGCCACGGCGTGCTGCCAGGCCTGCCGGATGCGGCGCAGCTGCTGATGGTCAGGCGCGACAAGGAAATGTCCGTGGTCCAGCTGCGTGAACCGGGCCTTGACCTGTCCGAATTCGATATCGGCGGCCACCTGCCGCGCGATGTGAAGCTGTTTGCATGGTCGGGACGCGATCTGTATCGTCCGGGCGAGAAGTTCACCGTGTCGCTGCTGGCGCGCAGCGCCGAGGGCACGGCCTTGCAGCCGGCGCCGGTGAAGGTCGAGTTGAAAAAGCCGGACGGCGAAACGGTCAATTCCAGCATGTGGCAGCCCAATGCGAAAACGCCGGGCTATCTGCAGCAGCGTATCGATCTGCCGCCGGATGCGGCCACCGGCAAATGGGCGCTGGAATTCCGCGCCGACCCGGCATCCAAACGTCCCGATGCGATCTATTCCTTCCAGGTGGAAGAGTTCCTGCCGGAGCGCATGAAGCTTACCCTGACCACCGATCAGGCGCCTTTGCCGCGCGATGCCGGCTCCTTCACGGTGGATGTGCAGGGCGATTATCTGTACGGCGCACCAGCCGCGGGCAACCGCCTGCTGGGTAACGTGGCGCAGGAGCGTGCCCGCAATCCCCTGCCAAAAGAATGGCCGGGCTTTATCTTTGGCGATGTGGCCGACGACAGCGCCAAGGCGCATGGCGAGCTGCCGGAAACCGCGCTCGATGACAGCGGCAAGGGCAGCGTGGAAGTGCCGGTGAAGAGCGATGCCCTGAGTTCTCCGCTGCGCGTGCGTGCCTCATTCAGCCTGCTGGAATCGGGCGGCCGTCCGGTGGTGCGTTCGGTGGAACGCCTGTGGTGGCCTGGTCCGCAGATGATCGGTATCCGTCCGGCCTTCGATGCCGATGTGGCGCGCGAAGGCAGCATGGCCGAATTCGAACTGGTGCGGGTGGACCCGGCCGGCAAATTCGTGCCGCTGAACGAAGCGGCCTTCCGCCTGGTGCGCGAAGACCGTCAATACTACTGGCGCTTCGATGCCGACCGTGGCTGGCATTCCGGCTATTCGGAAGCGGAGGAGACCGTACAGGCGGGCGCTGTGGCGCTGAAGGCCCGTGCCAAACTGACCCTGCCGGTGCAGTGGGGCCGCTATCGCCTGGAAGTGACCGACCCGGTCACCAAGCTGGTGGCGCGCTACCGCTTCTACGCCGGCTGGAATGCGCAGGACGCCGAGAACATCGGCAATCGTCCGGACCGCGTACGCGTGCAGCTGGAAGGTGCGCCGGCCAAGCCGGGCGGTGAAGTGAAGCTGAAAATCCTGCCGCCGCATGATGGCGAAGCGCTGGTGATGGTGGAAGCGGACAAGGTATTGTGGAGCACCCGCACATCCGTCAGCGTGGATGGCACCACCGTGACCATCCCGGTCGACAAGAACTGGAATCGCGCGGACATGTATGTGTCCACCGTGGTGTTCCGTCCCGGCAGCCAGGGCGACCGCGTGACGCCGGCGCGTGCCGTTGGCATGGCCTGGCTGCCGCTGGACCGCAGTGCGCGCAAGCTTAAGGTGAGCCTGACCGCACCGCCCCAGGTGGAGCCGGAAAAGCACATGACCGTCAAGGTCAAGGTGGATGGTGCGGCAGGCAAGGCGGCCATGGTGACCGTGTCCGCAGTGGATGTGGGCATCCTGAACATCACCAGCTTCAAGACGCCTGATCCGTTCGATTTCTTCTTCGGTAAGCACCGTTTCGGCCCTGAGCTGAGCGATATCTACGGCAAGCTGATTGAGCGCATGGACGGTACGCCGGGCAAGATCAAGTGGGGCGGCGACGCCGGCAAGCGCGATACGCGCAGCATGCCGAAGAAGGTCAAGCTGATCGACCTGTTCTCCGGTCCCGTGCAGCTGAATGCGAAAGGCGAGGCGGATATTCCGCTGGATATCCCGGACTTCAATGGCACCCTGCGACTGATGGCGGTAGCTTCGACGGCCGAATCCTACGGCAGCACGGACCGCGAAGTGACGGTGTCCGCGCCGATCGTGGCCGAGCTGGCGCTGCCGCGCTTCATCGGGCCTGGCGACAAGTCCACGCTGGCGCTGGATGTGACCAATATGATGCCGGGCGAGCAGGATATCTCCATCAAGCTCGATGCCGACCGTCTGCTGAAGGTGGCGGAGGGCGAACGCACACTGAAGCTGCCGACGCGCCAGCGCAAGATCCTGCGCTTCAATATTGAGCCGACCGAGCCTTATGGCCTGTCGCGCATTACGCTGGACGTGAAGACAGGCGGCGCCAAACCCGTGGTGTTGCATCGCGAATTCGCTCTGCAGATCCAGCCGCCGGTAGCGCGCGAACAGGACTCGGTGCGCCTGCGCATCGAGCCGGGCGCCACGCAGAAGCTGGATGCGGCCATGGTGGAACGCTTCTTCAAAGGCTCTGCCACCCTCAGCGTGACCATGTCGAACAAGCCGCCGCTCAATGTGCGCAGCATCGTCAAGGGCTTGCTGGACTATCCGTATGGCTGCCTTGAGCAGACCACCAGCGCGGCTTATCCGCATGTGCTGATCGACGAGGAGGGCGCCAAGGCAGTCGGCCTGGAGCCGCACACCCGTGAGCAGCGGGCACGCTTCATCGAGGGCGCGATCGGCCGTATCGCGGGCATGCAGGGCAGCGCGGGCGGCTTCCGCCTTTGGAGCGGCGATAGCGGCAGTTACGAAGCCTGGCTGACGCCTTATGTGACGGGCTTCCTGATGGATGCGCGCGAAGCCGGCTTCAATGTGCCGGAAGACATGACGAAAAAAGCGCAGCAGTGGATGACCGATAAGCTGAATGGCGCCGGCGGCCAGTTCCCAGGCCTGCCTGCCAACCTGAAGCCGGATGCGGAGGGGCGCTACGACTGGCGCGATTACGACCTGCTGCGCAACAGCCATCAGCGCTTCGCCGAGCTGGCGCATATTGGCTATATGCTGGCGCGTGACCAGAAAGCGTCGCTCGCTTCGCTGCGGCTGCTGTACGATCAGTACCGCGACCGCGCGCGCTCGCCGCTGCCGCTGGTTCATCTCGGTATCGCCTTGCAGCTGATGGGCGACGCCAAGCGCGGCGAGGCGGCCATCAACGAGGCCATGTCGCGTCCATACGGCATTCGTTCCAACTGGGACTGGGACTGGCTGGGCGACTATGGCACTGCAGTGCGCGACAATGCGCTGGCCTATGCACTGATGGTGCGCCACAAGGTCAGCCATCCGCAGCGCGAATCCCTGTTGATTGGCATGTCGGAGCGGCTGAACAACAAACACTATTACTCGACTCAGGAGCGCCTGGCGCTGTTCCTGGCTGCGCGGGCTGCCGGCGGCACGACCTCCGAGCCATGGCAGGCAGTGCTGAAAACCGGCGATACCAGCCAGTCGCTGAGCTCACAGGCCAGCGAAGTGCGCAGCATCGATCCGGCGCTGGCCGTGAAGGGCATCTCGATCGAGAACAAGGGCAAGAACCCGCTGTGGCTGGAAGTGGAAGCCAGCGGCTATCCACTCAAGGCGCCGGTGGCGAGCACCGACAAGATGACGCTGGAACGCCACTGGTTCAACGTGAACGGCAAGCCGTGGACGGGTGGCCAACTGAAAGTGGGCGACATGCTGTTGGTGCGCGTGACGGCGAAATCGAAGCAGCCCATTGAGGATGCGATGATCGTCGACCACATTCCGGCCGGTCTGGAAGTGGAGAATCTGAACCTGTCGCAAGGCCCGCAGGCCGGTGATTTCGAGGTCGAAGGCTTCAACCTGGCGCAGTCCATGGCCGATGAACGCATCAAGCATACGGAGTATCGTGACGACCGCTTCGTCGCGGCAGTGCGGCTGAACGACAATCCGATCCGCCTGTTCTATATGCTGCGCGTGGTGACGCCGGGCCGCTTCAGCGTGCCGGGCACCTTCGCGGAAGACATGTACCGTCCGGGCATCCGTGCATACGGCCCGTCGCCTGAAGCGGTGACCGTGGTCGATCCGCGCGGAGCAGGGAAATAGCGGCCATGGCCTGGCTGCGCGCCCATCCGCTGCGCGCAGCCCTGGCTGGCCTGCTGACTTTCCTGCTGCTGCTTGACCAGTTGTTCCCGCCACCGCTGCCGCGCGACATGCCCGGTCTGCTGGTGGTGGCGCGTGACGGCGAGCCTTTGCGCGGCTGGCCGGATGCCGATGGCGTATGGCGCATTCCGGTCAAACCGGAGCAAGTCTCGCCCCGTTATCTGGAATCGCTGCTGGCGTATGAGGACCGTTGGTTCTACTGGCATCCGGGCGTCAATCCAGTGGCCATGCTGCGCGCGGGCTGGCAATGGATTACGCAAGGGCATATCGTGTCCGGCGGCTCCACGCTGAGCATGCAGGTAGCGCGGGCGCTGGAACCGGTCCCGCACAGCATGGGTGGCAAGCTGCGCCAGATCGCGCGTGCTGTGCAGCTGGAACTGCGCCTGTCCAAGCACGATATCCTGACGCTGTACCTGAACCATGCGCCGATGGGCGGCATTGTGGAAGGCGTGGAAATGGCCAGCCGCAGTTATCTGGGCAAGCGCTCGTCCCAGTTGTCCTCCGCGGAATCGGCGCTGCTGGTGGTACTGCCGCAAGCGCCTTCGCGGCTACGGCCCGACCGACATCCGGACGTGGCGCAGCAGGCGCGCGACAAGGTGTTGCGCCGCATGGCGACGCTGGGCCGTTGGCCGCAATCGGAAGTCGATGACGCGCTGATGGAAAAAGTCGGCGCCAATCCGCCGCGCCTGGCCTGGGTGGCGCCGTTGGCAGCCGAGCGCCTGCACCAGGCGGCACGCCGCGCAGCGCGCAAAGGCCAGGCCAGGACTGTGGTGCATTCGACGCTGGACCGCGAAATGCAGGCGACCGTGGAGCGCATGCTGGCCGACCGCGTTGGCCAGTTGCCGCGCTTCGTGTCGATGGCTGCGCTGGTGATGGATACGCATAGCATGGAAATCCTGGCCTACGCCGGATCGGCCGATTTCTCGGATGCGCGCCGCTTCAGTCATGTGGACATGGTGCGCGGCATCCGCTCGCCCGGCTCCACGCTGAAGCCTTTCCTGTACGCGATGGCGCTGGACGAAGGTTTGATCCATTCCGAAAGCCTGCTGGCCGATACGCCGCAATCCTTCGGCGGTTACGACCCCGGCAACTTCCAGGCCAGTTTCTCCGGACCAGTCAGCGTGTCGGAAGCCTTGCAGCGCTCACTGAACGTGCCGGCCGTGGATCTGCTGGACCGTATCGGCCCGGCGCGCTTTGCGGCGCGCCTGTCCGCCGGCGGCCTGCGTTTGCGTTTGCCGCGCGACGCCGCGCCGAATCTGAGCATCATTCTGGGCGGCGCCGGCACCAGCCTGGAAGAACTGGTGGGCGCCTATCGCGCGCTGGCGGCGGATGGCGTGGCGGGCACGCCGCGCATCACGCCGGATGCGCCAGTGCATGAGGCGCGCCTGATGAGTCCCGGCGCGGCCTTCATCATCCGCAATATCCTGGAGGGCGGTGGCCATCCGGACCAGCCTTTCGTTGAACAGGATACCAGCGGCGTGCGGCTGGCCTGGAAGACCGGCACCAGCTATGGTTTCCGCGATGCGTGGGCGGTTGGCGTGAGCGGGCGCTATACGCTGGGTGTCTGGATCGGCCGTCCGGATGGCACGCCGAATCCTGGTTTCTTTGGCGCGAACGTGGCTGCGCCACTACTGCATCAGATCGCGTTGTCCCTGCCGCGCAGTGCGCCGATATCGCATGCACGGCCGGCCGAAGTGTCGGTGGCCCAGGTCTGCTGGCCACTCGGCACGGCTGCGGCGCAAACGCCGCCGGAACATTGCCATGTGAAGCGGACGGCCTGGGTGCTGCGCGATACGATTCCGCCCACGCTGCCGGATCGCCTGCGCTCGCGCGGCCTGCTGGAGCAGGTGTGGCTCGATCCGAAGACGGGCTTGCGCACCACGCCTGCCTGCCAGCCGCTGGCGCGCCAGCGTGAAGTGGCGCGCTGGCCGGCCTTGCTGGAAGCCTGGCTGCCCGCCCAGCAGCAGGAAGCGCTGGGGCTGACGCCATGGTCGCCGGACTGTCCCGATACGCGTTCGGTCGGCAGCGTGCGCCTGGTCGGCCTGCGCGATGGCAGCCGCCTGCGTTCGGCGCCGGGGCAGAAGGAAGTGAAGGTGACGCTGGATGCGGTGGGCGGCACGGGCCGCCTTTGGTGGCTGCTGGACGGACAGCCGGTGCCGGTGAACGGCAGCGGGCGCCGCCAGAGTTTTACGCTGGGTGGAGCGGGCCGGCATAGCATCGCCGTGGTGGACGGCGCCGGCCATTACGATAACCTGGTCGTCGGCGTCGATGGTTAAACCCAGGGCGTGAACCCGGTGCCTGCCACGCCGTGGCAGGCACCAGCCGTTGCTGTGTGGTGTTAAACAGCGACCGTGGCGTCCTTGCTGCCTTTGCTGCGGAAACCGATATACAGTACGCCCAGCCACACCGGAATCAGGTACACCGAAATGCGCAGGTCCGGCGTCAGGCACATCACCGCCAGGATACCGGCCAGGAAGGCCAGGCACAGGTAATTAGTGAGCGGATAGCCCAGGCTCTGGAAAGCGGTCACCTTGCCTTCAGCCTTCTTCTGCGCGCGGAACCGCAGGTGAATCCAGCTGATCATGCCCCAGTTGATAATCAGTGCGGACACCACAAGTCCCATCAGCACTTCAAACGCCTTGCCCGGCATCAGATAGTTCACCACCACGCAGATGCCGGTAGCGAAAGCCGAAACGCCCAGCGCCGCCAGCGGCACGCCGCGCTTGTTCACGGACAGCAGGACCTTCGGTGCATTGCCTTGTTTGGCCAGGCCGTACAGCATGCGGCTGTTACTGTAAACGCCGCTGTTGTAGACAGACAGGGCGGCCGTCAGCACCACGACGTTCAGTACCGTCGCCACCACATTGCTGTTCAGGGCATGGAAGATCAGCACGAAGGGGCTGCCGCCGGTGACTACTTTCTGCCATGGATACAGCGACAGCAGCACGCCCAGCGCGCCGATGTAGAAGATCAGAATGCGGTAGATGGCCTGGTTGGTGGCCTTCGGGATAGTCACGGATGGATTGTCCGCTTCCGCCGCCGTGATGCCGATCAATTCAAGGCCACCGAAGGAGAACATGATCACGGCCATCGCCATGACCAGTCCGTCCACGCCATTCGGGAAGAAACCGCCGTGCTGCCACAGATTGGCCACCGTCGCCTCCGGTCCGGCGCTGCCGGACAGCAGCAGATAAGCGCCGAAGCCGATCATGCCGACGATCGCCACCACCTTGATGATGGCGAACCAGAATTCCATCTCGCCGAAAGCCTTGACATTGGCGAGGCTGATCGAATTGATAATGAGGAAGAAGGCGAGTGCCGACACCCAGGTTGGAATCGCCGGCCACCAGTATTGGACGTAAATGCCCACGGCCGACAGTTCGGCCATGCTGACCAGCACATACAGCACCCAGTAATTCCAGCCCGACATGAAGCCGGCCAGGTGGCCGCAGTATTTGTCCGCAAAATAGCTGAAGGAACCGGCGACCGGCTCGTCCACCACCATCTCGCCCAGCTGGCGCATGATCAGGAAGGCGATGAAGCCTGCCACCGCGTAGCCAAGCAGTACGGAAGGCCCGGCCATTTTGATCGTCTGGGCGATACCCAGGAAAAGGCCGGTGCCGATAGCCCCGCCCAGCGCGATAAGCTGGATATGGCGGCTCTTGAGTCCCCGTTTCAGTTCACTCATTTCTCTTTCCGGAATGTGATAGAAGCGGGTGATTCTAAAGCATTTTCAGCCTGATACCGGGGATTTCAGAGGCCATGCCCGAAGATGTCCGCATCCGGGTTGTGGCCGATGTCGATCAAAGCGCCGCTGACGGCCAGTGCTCCCTTAGCTGGCTGCGCGCTGCAGCTGCCGGACGAAGGATTCGGGCGGCATGAAGCCGATGACGCGGGCTTGCGGTACTTCCTTGCCGCTGGCGTCGAACAGGATAATGCCGGGTGGCCCAAACAGCTGGAAGCGCTTCATCAGAGCGCGGTCGTCGGCGTTGTTGGCCGTCACGTCAACCTGGATCAGCTGCATGCCCTGCATGGTGGCGGCGACTTTGGACTCCGAGAAGGTCATGCGCGCCATCTCCTTGCAGGACACGCACCAATCGGCGTAGAAGTCGAGCATGACCGGCTTGCTGGCGCTGGCCAGCACTTTGTCCAGTTCTGCAACGGTGCGGATGCGCGTGAAGCGCGGGCCTGCGCGTGAGGCCGTTTGTTCGGCCGCCCCCGTACCGCCGCTGCGCAGGTGGGCCAGCGGCTGCAGCACGTCGGTGCCGGAGCTGGCGGCGCCGACCAGTTCGAATAGTCCGCCCAGCAGCATCAGCACGCCCAGCGCCTTGGCGGAGTAGGCGCCGATGCCGGCGCCCTGCGGCAGTGTTTCGCCCACGCGCAGGAAGGCGGCGCACAGGATGGCGAAAGCGCCCCACAGCGCCATGGCGCCGGTGACCGGCAGTACGGGACTGATCATCCAGATGGCGACCGCGATCAGCAGCAGGCCGAAAACTTTCTTCACATTGTTCATCCAGGCGCCGGCTCTTGGCAGCAGGCTGCCTGCAGAGAGTCCCGTCAGCAGCAGCGGTACGCTCATGCCGGCCGCCATCGCGAACAGTGCCCAGCCGCCGGTGGCGGCGTTGCCGGTCTGGCTGATGTAGAGCAGAGCGCCGGCCAATGGTCCGGCCACGCACGGGCCGACGATCAAGGCGGACAGCGCACCCATGATAAATACGCCTGCGATCTTGCCGCCGCTCTGTTTTCCGCTCGATTCGCTCAAGCGGCTTTGTAGGGCGCTGGGCAGTTGCAGCTGATAGACGTCAAACATCGACAGGGCCAGCGCAACCAGGAGCGCGCCGAATGTCAGCAGCACCCAAGGCTTTTGCAGCGCACCCGCCAGACCTTCGCCCGCCAGGCCCGCGGCCACGCCAAGCGCGGTATAGACCAGGGCCATGCCCAGGCTATATGCGGCCGCCAGCAGCAGGCCGCGTTTGCGCGTGACCTGTCCCTCGCCGACGATGATCGACGACAGGATCGGCACCATCGGCAGTACGCAGGGCGTGAAGGAGAGCAGCAAGCCAAAGACGAGGAAAGCGCCACCAATCCGCCACGCGCTGCCGCTTTGTAGCGTGCGCTGGGCGAGCGACGTATCGTCCTCCACGGGGGAAGCCGCCCGCTGTCCGCCCGCGGCGCCGTCATCCGCAGCAGCCAGCCGCCGCCCGTCCGGCGCGCCGCCCGCAGCGCCGCCATCTGCAGGCGCCTGGCGCCGATTATCCGCCGCGCCGCCCGCGGCGGCGGCCGCACCTTCCCGGTCCGCGTTACCCGCACCTCGGGCAGGCGCGGTACCGGCGCCGGTGTTGGCGGCGGATGCAAGGGTGCTGGCCGTCGTGGGGGCGGCGTCGCTTGCTCGCGCGGTGAGGGCGCCTGGAGCGGTGGGGTTGACGGTGAACGTGCGCGCTACTGGCGGGTAGCACAGGCCCGCGTCCGCGCAACCCTGGTAGCCCACTGTGAGCTCGAACGGCGCGGCACTCGACACCGGCACGCTGACGTCGAGCGCAGAGTAATAAGTCTCCATCTCCTTGCCGAAATTCTCGTCATACTTGCGCTGGCCAGTTGGCAGCTTCGGCTGCGTCACGCCCGGACCAGTGAAGGACAGGCGTTCGCGATACAGGTGATAGCCCGGCGGCATTGCCCAATGCAGCGACACGATATGAGCATCGCGCAATTCTGCCCTGAGCACGAACGCTTGCTCTGGCGGCAGAAAATCGTCCGCCAGCGCGGAAGGCAGCCATGCCGCGAGCAGCAGCGCGCATAGCCAGTGAAAGATCGACTTCATGGAGTTCTCCGAAAAATGCGGCCTTCGTTGTCGATGGGCAGATAGCCCATGCCGGAGCGCTCGAGAAAATCGAGCCCGTCTTCCTCCAGCAGCATGGCCGTCGTTGTGCAGCTGCCTGCGGTGATGGCCAGCGGTGCGACGACGCTGATCGAGCGCCAGTACGACACCGGCATGCCGTTCAGTGGATTCAGCACATGGCAGTAGCGCCGTCCATTCACTTCAATAAACCGTTCATAATCGCCGCTGGTCGCCAGTGCGCCGCGTCCCAGCGGAATACTGGCGACAGTGGCGGACATATCTCGCGGGTCCTGAATGCCGATGTCCCAGGCCTCGCCATCCGAGCGTGGTCCGAGAAAGCGCATATCCCCGCCCAGATTCACATAACCGTGTTGGACGCGCAGCCCAGCCAGCACCTCGGCCGCGCGGTCCACCGCATACTCCTTGCCGAAGCCGCCCAGATCCAGCTCCATGCCGCGCAGGGGCAGAAAGATGGAATGCCCGTGGCGCACAACTTTGTTCCAGCCCACCAGCGGCAGGACCGCGTCCAGCGCGCCATCCTGTGGCATGATCCCGTGGCGAAAATCCCAGACCTGGCGCAGCACGCCGGACGTGATATCGAAGCGCCCCTCGCTGGCGGCGTAAAGCGTGTCCGCATAGCCCAGCAAGGCAAGCGTTTCATCGTCGCACTCCACTTCGTGCGAGCCTGCCGCTGTGTTGATGCGGCCAATCACGCTGTCGGCGCGGTAGCGCGAATATTTGCTTTCGATGCGGCGCACTTCATCGATCGCCTGGGTGGCCTTGGCGCGCGCAGCGTCGGTGTGGGCTGCCGCGATGCGGATCTCGCAGCGGCTGCCCATGGCGGAAAAAGCGGCAGTGTAGGTATCGTTCACCACAATCGTGTAAAGCCAATTTGCAGACTGGTGGCGCGCAGCGGCGCCAGGCCTGGGCTGCCGTCGCCGAATGCGCGCCAGGAGCCGCGTTGCTCGTAGCGTTCCACCTTCAAGTCCACGCTCCAGTCCTTGCCGATTTGTTTGGCGACCTTGACGCCCGCCGTAATCGCACCAAACGCCGACAAGCGCTGGTCCGCCGAAGTAAAGGCCGTGCCGCCGAACACATAACCGGGCGGGAAGGGCGCACCGAATTTGGCGTCGTACACAGGATCGAAGTAGAAATCGGCGGCGCGTTGCGAATACAGGCGCAGGGTGGGCGTGATGGTCCAGCCATGCGACAGCGACTGCACCCATTCCGCCGACAGCGTGTGTGCACTGATGCCAAAGCTGTCGTGGTAGTAGCGGTAGCTCAGGCGGCTGGTGGCATCGCGCTCGATGAAGCGGTGATTCCACTGAAGGAGCACGGTATCCTGATCGCGGCCGCGCGGCCGGTTGTCGACCAGCTTGTAGGGATCGGAGTAGTAACCGTGGCCGCTGCTGTGCGTGTAGGTGGCCTGGCCGATATCGACCGGCGTGAACACGCGCGTCACGCCTGCGAGGATGCTCAGTGTTTGCCGGCCTTCGTTCACCACCAGATTGTTGACGGGATTGATGGTGTCGTCCGAACCGCCGATGCCCAGCGCCCAGGTCGTGTTCTTGTCTTCACTGACCAGCGTTCCTTGCAGCGACAGGGCGCGCGAGCGGTAATCATGCTCGGTGGAGAAGGCCGCGCCCACGCTGACCGTGCCGCGCGACAGATAGCGGGTGATTGTCACGTCGCCTGCCTTGCGCAAATCGTCCATCTGTGACGCGCCGGAAATGGCCGTGTGATAGCGTGGCGACGCACCGGAGACATCGTCCACGGTGGCACTGCCCGCAATCGACCATTCGCCTGCCACAGGCGTCATGATGGAAACGGAGGGCGAATGTACGCGCACGCGGTCGAGTCCCGGTTGGTCTTCCTTGTAATACAGGTATTTGACGCTGATGGCGCCGCGCTCCGGCGGCGATTCGGCGTGGGCCAGGCCCGGCAGCAGCATGGCCGCTGCCAGCAGGGCTTGGCCTACGGGGGGTTTGTTATTCTCCATGGTGTTCCCTGTCAGTTGCAGCCGCAGCCGCCGCCACCGACGGCGCTGCCGCCGGAGGCAGCTTCCTTGCTGGCGTAAATGTGTTCATTGAAGCGGGTTTCGAGGGCGTCGCCCTGGATCAGCATGTCCGGGCGCGCCAGTTCACCTCTTTCCCAAGGCTGCACCGGCGGCAGCGCGCAGCCGGACAGCGCGGCAACAGCGCCGCACAGCGTAATGACGATGCGGGCCTTCATTTGATCGCTCCCAATGCCGCCTTGATGCGGCTTTCCAGCGCCTCACGATCGGCGGGACGGAAGCCGCTGTGCTCATACAGCACCTTGCCGTCCGGGCCAATCAGCACGCTGCTTGGCATGCCCTTGATGCCATAAGTGCGCGGCGCGGTGCCGCTTGGGTCGAAGGCGATCACGAAGCGTGCGGGCGTGTCGGCGAGGAAGCTGCGCGCGTCTTCGGCTTTGGCGTCGACATTGATGCCGACAATCTGCAAGCCCTGGCCGCCGTAGCGCGCCTGCATTTCATTCATCCAGGGGAAGGACTGCCGGCACGGCCCGCACCAGGAAGCCCAGAAATCGATGTACACCAGTTTGCCGTGGTACTGGTCCAGATTCACGGAGCCGGCAGGGCCGCTCAGCGCGAAGGTTGGCGCAGGCTTGCCTGGCTCCAGCGCGGAAGCGGGGGAGGGCAAGGCCAGTACGGCGCAGGCTGCGACGGCTGCCAGCGTGCCGGCGACGGCCACGGCGCGGGCAGCGCCGTGCTGCGTAGCGCGTGCCTTGCGGCGGCGCCAGAACAGCACACCTGCTGCGAGCACTACCAATACGGCAAGCATGGGATCGTTGCCGTTCTGCGCAGCGGAGCATCCACCACCGCCGCGGTTTTGGACCAGGCCATTGTTGACAGGGGCTGCTGCGAAGCCCTGGCCGCTGAGGGCGATGGTCCAACTTGCGCCCGTGGCTTGCAACGTCACAGTGCCGCTAACGTTGCCGGTGGTGGATGGGGTGAAGCGCACAGGCAGGTCGCACGAGGCGCCGGCTGCGAGTGTCAGCGGGAAGGCGCCGCAGGCATTGCTGTCGCTGCTGGCTGCAAACGGGCCGCTGAAAGTTGCGCTATTAATGATCAGAGCTGCGCTGCCGGTATTGGTCAGCGTGAAGCGTTTGACGGGGCCGGCGTCGCCGACATTGGCGCTGCTGAAGTCGAAGGATTGCGGGTTGACCGTGAGCGACGGCGTGGTCACCGGAACTGCCACGCCGCTGCCGTTCAGGCGCACGCTGAGCTGCGCGCCGCCATCGGTCATCAGGACCAGGTCTGCGGTGCGCGCGCCAGCTGCCGTGGGCTTGAAAGCCGAGATGATGGTGCAGCTGGCGCCGGGGCTGACGGTGCCGTTGACGGCGCAACTGCCTGCCAGCGTGAAGTCGGCGGGATTGCTGCCGCTCAGTACCAGCGAGGAAATCTTGAGCGCCGCATTGCCGTTGTTGCTCAGTGTCGTGGTGTGGGTGGCTGCCTGCTGGCCTACTTGCGTGTCGGCGAAGGCAACCGGGCTGGTATCGGACAGCACCGGGCGCGCTACCGCTGCCGTGGTGCCTGAACCGGTGATGCCTACCGACAGGTCAGGCGCATTGGAACGCACCAGCAAGGTTGCCGCCGCATTGCCTTCCGCTGTGGGCGCGAAGGCCAGCGGCACATTGCAGCTGGCCGCTACAGCCAGCGTGCCGCCGCAGCCGCCGCTGCCGATCGTAATGCTGGCCGCGCCGCTGACGGCGATGCTGCTGAAGGTCACGGGCACATTGCCGCGATTGGTGATGCTCACGTTTTGCGTTGCCGCACCGGCCCCGACGGTCTGGGCGCCGAATGCCACCGCCGTTGGATTGGCTGCCAATGCCGGCGCCGGTGCGCTCGCGCTGCCCGACAGGCCAATCGCCACCGCGCCATTGCTGGCGTTGGACGCCAGATTCAGACTGCCGGCAAACGGGCCGGCGGCCGTTGGCGTCGCCACCACAGTGACCGTGCAGCTGCCGCCCGCCGCCACCGGTGCAGATACAGCGCAGCTGCCGTCCAGTGTGAAGATGCCCGCATTGGCGCCGGACAGGCTGATGCCGCTGAAATTCAGCGGCGCCTGGCCCGCATTATTGACAGTGATGGTTTGCAGCGGCGATGCGGCGCCCGTTACCAGCGCGCCGAAATTGAGCGCGTTGGCGGAAACCGCGAGAGTCGCCGTCGGCGTGGCATTGCCTGTGCCGCTCAAGGAGACGCTGCTGCTGCCACCGGTCGCGTTATGGCCGATGTTCAGCGCCGCGCTGCGCGCGCCGCCCGCGGTGGGATGGAACACCAGTTGCACATTGCAGGTCGCGCCCGCGGCGACCGAGCCGCCCGCACTGCAATTACCGCCGCTGATGACGAAATCTCCGGCATTGGCGCCGCCCACGCCGACCGCGCTGATGTTCAGCACCGCATTGCCGGTGTTGGTGAGCGTGGTGCTGAGGGCAGCACTGTCCTGTCCGACCGTGGTGCCGGCGAAGGTCAAGGTGGTGGGCGCCAGCGAGGCCGCCGGCGCGGCCGTCACGTTTGGATTGCCGATAAAGGCTGCCAGGTCCGCGATTTCGGCGGACGAAAATTTGCCGTTGAAGAGAGAACCCATGCCGCCCAGGTTGGCGGCGAAAGCGTTGCTGATGACAGTCGGATTATTGGCTGCCCGGAGGATGCCGTTGACGTTATTGGCAGGCGTCGGACCGTGGCAGGAGGCGCAAGCGGTGCCGCCGGACACAGGCCCGTTCAGGTACAGGCTCTTGCCGTTCAGTGCATCGGCTGCTTGTGCGACGGGCGCCAGGGACAGCACGGCCCAAAGTCCGGCGGCGAGCAGTCCACCGCGGCGGGGCATTCGAATTCGGTTCATCGCTTCTCCATTCAATTTAAGATCCACAAACACTGATCGCGCAGGCGTTGCACAGCGCGTGTATCAGGGCGCATAGCCGCCAGTCCCGCCAGCGCTGGTAAGCTATCCCGAACAGCAAGCCGGGCGAGAACACCAGCGCTGCCGCTATCAGACCCGACCCCATATGCAGGGCACTGAAGGCGGCAGCGCTTCCGAACAGCGCCGGGAGGGGAGAAAAGCGCCGCAGAAGCCAGTCGTGCAAACCCGCACGCACAATCCATTCTTCTAGCAGGGGCGCCACGAGGAGGAGACGCACCAGGCCGGCCGGGTCCGGAAAAAGTAGGGCGGGGCCGCAGAAGAGGGTTGGGGCAAGCACTAGCTGAGCAATCTGTCAATGTTGTAACGGTCAATACCCGTCCGTGAAAAAATGGTTCAAAATTGAATGGAGAAATATTTTTTCGTTTCCGATGAACCTTTTTTCCTCAGCCGCGTATTCACGGCACCAGAGGAGAATTTGCATGCGGATTGGCGGGAGGGGTGTCGTGTCGGACGAGCTGGATGAGGGAGCGTTACTGCGGCGCATAGGCGGCGGGGACCGGCTCGCCTTCCAGGCCCTGTACCGCGCCTATTTTTCACGGCTGGCGCGGTTTTTGGACCGGATGACGCGTAA
Organism: Pseudoduganella sp. RAF19; assembly: GCF_052114165.1. Taxonomy (NCBI): domain Bacteria; kingdom Pseudomonadati; phylum Pseudomonadota; class Betaproteobacteria; order Burkholderiales; family Oxalobacteraceae; genus Pseudoduganella; species Pseudoduganella sp. RAF19. The sequence continues at coordinate 606,090 of NZ_JBFREF010000001.1, forward strand.
TGTGCCGCTGATTGAGGAGGTCATCAACGACACCATGCTGGTGGTGTGGCAGAAGGCGAATACCTTCGATGGCAGCTGCAAGCTGTCCACCTGGATCTTCGGCATCGCCTACCGTCAGGCCCTGAAGGCGCTGCGCGGGCTGGATGAGCCGCTGGAGCCGCAGGAGGAAACCGTGGGCGAAGCGGGCACTGAGCCGGAACACGCCCTGGCTGCGCGCCAGCTGCAGAAAGGCGTCAGCCGCGCCCTGGATGCGCTGCCGATGGAGCAGCGCGTGGTCGTCAGCCTGACGTATTACCACGGCATGGCGTATCAGGAGATCGCCGACACCATGGGATGTCCGGTGAACACCGTGAAGACGCGCATGTTCCACGCAAAGCAAAGGCTGAAGGACATGCTGTCCGATCATATGGAAGAGATGCAATGAATACCCAACCCACAAAGACCGACACCGACCACCAGGCGCTGCAGGATCTGCTGCCCTGGTACGCCTCCGGTGCGCTGAACGAGGTGGAAGCGGGCCGCGTGCAGGATCACCTGCGCGGCTGCGCCGCCTGCCGCGAAGACCTGGCCTGGCAGCGCAAGCTGCTGGAAACCGAAGGTCCGCTGCCTGCCGGTCTGGACCCGGAACGCGCGCTGGCGCGGCTGATGCCGCAGCTGGACGAAGCGCCGGCTCCGATGCAGCCGCGGTCCGCCGTGCTGGCCGGCCTGGGCGCCCGCGTGCGCGCCTGGCTGGACGAAGCGCGCTGGCAGCGCTGGGCGCTGGCCGCGCAATTCGCCGTGATCGCCGTGCTGGCGGTGAAACTGCTGCCGGCGGATGAAGCCCCGGCTTATCAAGCGCTGGGTCACGGCCCGGCGTCCACGCCCGACGTGCTGGTGGTCTTCAGGGCCGATGCGCGGGTGCAGGACGTGCAGCGCATCCTGCAAGCCAACGGCGCCCAGATCATCGGCGGCCCGACGGTCACCGGCGCCTATATGCTGGATGTGGATGCCGACCATCAGAAGCAATTGCTGTCCGCATTGCGCGCCAACCCATCGGTGGAGCTGGCGGAATCGATGACGGCAGGGAGCCAGCCGTGAAACGCATCCTGGCATTCGCCTTATTCCTGCTTGCCGGCAGCGCCCTGGCGCAGCCGGGGCAGGACTTGCCGCAGGCGGGGCCTTTCGTCCCGCCCAAGGCGGAAGCGGCGGTGCCGGACACGGTCGAAATCCTGGTCATGCTGCATCTCCCGGCGCCGCACTTCCGCGCCGACAGCTACGGCAGCGCCAATTACCGTGAGGACGCCGGCCGGGCCGCCCGTCAGCGCATCGCCAGCGCCGTGGCGCAGGAATACAAGCTCGAATTGCTGGAAGACTGGGCCATGCCGGCGCTGAACGTGGACTGCTACCGTATGCGCCTGCCCGCCGGTAAAACCGCGGCGCCGGTGCTGGATGCGCTGTCGCGCGACGGCCGCGTGGAGTGGGCGCAGGAGATCCAGGGCTTCGTGGCGCAGGCCGGCAGCGATCCGCTGTACCGCGTGCAGCCCGCCGCCGGCCCCTGGCAGCTGGATGAAGTGCGCAAGGCGGCCACCGGCCGCAAGGTGACGGTGGCGGTGGTGGACAGCGGCATCGAGAGCAATCATCCCGACCTGCTCGGGCAGGTGTCGGTGGAAGAGAACTTTGTCGATGGCCAGAACTATGTGGCGGAGCTGCATGGCACCGCAGTGGCGGGCGTGATCGCAGCGCGCGCCGGCAATGGCGTCGGCATCGAAGGCGTGGCGCCGGATGCGCGCCTGATGGCCTTGCGCGCCTGCTGGCAGGCCGGCAGCGCGACCCGCTGCAACAGCTTCACCCTGGCCAAAGCCATGAATTTTGCCTTGTCGAACGGGGCGCAGATCATTAATCTCAGTCTGTCCGGCCCGCAGGACAGGCTGCTGCAGCAGCTGGTGGAAGTGGCCCAGGCGCGCGGCATCCGCGTGGTGGGTGCGGTCGACCCGGCCCGGCCCGACGGCGGCTTCCCGGCCAATACGCCGGGTGTGTTTGCCGTGGCCTCGGATGGCGCTCCGCCGCGCAATGGCATGCACGCCTTGCTGGCGCCGGGCCGCGATGTGCCGACCACCATGCCGGGTGGACGCTGGGGCGTAGTGTCCGGGACATCCTATGCCGCCGCCCACGTGTCCGGCATGCTGGCCCTGATTGGCGAGCTGAAGCCGGAGCTCGCGTCTGCCAAGCTGCGTGAAGGGATCGTCCTGAACGAAGGCAATGCACCGTTGACGGGAATAGATCTTTGCGCCACCATCATGCGCATTACAGGAAAATGTTCATGCGCATGCCAACCCAGCTCCACCAGCCGCTTCGCACGCTCGCCCTGAGCATCCTGCCCTGGCTGCTGGCGTCTGAAGCGCATGCGCAGTTAAGTGGCAGTGCCGGTATTCTTTCCAACTACATGTACCGCGGTGTCTCGCTCAGCGACGGCAGGGCCGCGGCGCGGCTGGCGCTGAATTACGATGGCGCGTCCGGCTGGTATGCGGGCGGGCAGGTGGTGACGGGCCAGCTGGCGATCGAATCGCATCGCAGCGCGCAATGGATAGGCTATGCGGGCTATGCGCATCGCATGGAGTCCGGCCTGTCGTGGGAGACGGGCGTGACGGCCTACGCCTTTCCCAGCAATTCCAGCTGGAGCTTTCGCGAGTTTTTTGTCGGCTTGTCCGGTGAAACGGTGAGCGCGCGGCTGCACTATGCGCCGAATTATCTGGGCTTCGGCGAGCGCACACTGTATGGCGAAGTGAATGGCGGCTGGTCGCTGGCGCCGCGCTTGCAGATGTTCTGGCATGGCGGCTATCTGTATTCCCACGACAGTTCCGAAATCAGCCGTCCCGAAGCGCGCATTGGGCTGGCGACTTCGCACCGGGGCTGGCAGGCGCAAGTCTCGCTGGACGTGGCGCGTCTGCGCAGCGGCGTGAGCACCGATATCTACGGCGTCACCACGCGCGAGCGCGAATGGCACCACGAAGTCGTGCTGTCGGTGGCACGCGCTTTCTGACTTATTTGCCGGCGCGGGCGGCGATGGCGCGGTTCAGGCGGTCCATCGTTTCGGCCGGTACGTCGCGGCTGCAGACCACATGGCGTTTCAGGCCGGGCGGCATGTCCGGATAATCCAGCAGGACCAGCGATTGCAGCGAGTTTTCCTTGTTGCGCAGATAGTTCCAGTCTTCGCGATCCACGAAGATGTAGGAGGCACGGCCTACCGCCAGCATGCGCAGCATGGCGCTGGTTTCCACCGTGCGGCGCATGATGTGATTGGCGCTGCTGGCGATCATTCCGTCCAGTTCCATGCCGTATGAAACGCCGTCGACCATCCCCAGCGTCAGCGTAGGGTCGGCCAGCAGGGCCTTCAGATTATCGTGGCTGCGCACGCGGTCCAGAGCCGACGGATGCACCAGCACGCCCTGTGGCTGGTCGGTGTGAATTGGCAGGCTGTATTGCGCAATGGCTTCGCGTTCGGGAATGCGATACCAGCTGATCGAGCAGTAATTGCTGACGCCATACTTCAAATTGGTCCAGATCCGCTTCTGCGGTTCGTTGACGAATCTGGCCGGAATGCCGGCACTGGCAAATATCTGGCGAGCCCGATCCAGCAGAAAGCCTTTAGCGACACCGTTCTCGGTGTAATAGTAGGGCGGCTTATCACGCCAGGCGACAGTCACCGGCTCCGCGCCGGATGCCATGGCTGCCCCGCTCAGGCCTAACAGGAAAGCGAGGATTTTCCGTTTCATTGCGTATTCCGTAATACTCCTGAAGTGATTATAGATGATAGTATGGAGCAACCTGAAAGGAGTTGTACCATGCAGAGCCGTCCCTTTGTCACGCCCACCCTGCACGACGATCCTGCGTCGGCGCTAGCGCAGGTGAAGGCGATCTACAATGAGAGCATTATCTACCTGAGGGAATCGCTGCAGCGCTTTGTTGAAGGCGAAACGCCGGCTGAACGGGTCCGTGCGTGTTATCCGTATGTGCGGGTGCAGACCGATACCGTGGCGCGCGCCGATTCGCGCTTATCCTTCGGCTTCGTGGCCGGTCCCGGCGTGTTCGAAACCACGCTGACGCGGCCCGACCTGTTCGAGCGCTACTACCATGAACAGTTCCGCCTGCTGTTGAAGAACCACGGCCAGCAGCAGATGAAAATCGAAGTGGGCCTGAGCGCCCAGCCCATCCCGATCCACTTTTCCTTTGCCGAGAACGACCACATCGAAGGCAATATGAGTGCCGAGCGCCGCATGCTGATGCGCGATGTATTCGATCTGCCGAATCTGGCCGCGATGGATGACGGTATCGCCAACGGCACTTTTGAAGCGGCACCTGGCGAGCCGGAGCCGCTGTCCCTGTTCACCGCACCGCGCGTGGATTATTCGCTGCAGCGCCTGCGCCATTATTCCGGGACCTCGCCGGAGCACTTCCAGAAATTCGTGCTGTTCACGAACTACCAGTTTTATATCGACGAATTCGTGCGCCTGGGCCATGAGCTGATGGCCAAGCCGGGTGACGACGGCTATATCGCTTTCATCGAACCGGGCAATATCGTGTCGCGCCGTGCGGGCCAGCCTGCGCAGCCGATGGACGCTTTTGGCGCCGTGCCGCCACGCCTGCCGCAGATGCCGGCCTATCACCTGATCCGCGCCGACGGCAGCGGCATCACCATGGTCAATATCGGCGTCGGTCCGGCCAATGCGAAGACGGCTACCGACCATATCGCGGTACTGCGTCCGCACGCCTGGCTGATGCTGGGCCACTGTGCCGGCCTGCGCAACACCCAGCAGCTGGGTGATTATGTGCTGGCGCACGGCTATGTGCGCGAAGACCACGTGCTGGATGAGGATTTGCCACTGTGGGTGCCGATTCCGGCCCTGGCCGAAGTGCAGGTAGCGATCGAAAGCGCCGTGGCCGAGGTCACGCAGCTGGAAGGCCATGAGCTGAAGCGCGTGCTGCGTACCGGCACAGTGGCGAGCACCGACAACCGCAACTGGGAGCTGCTGCCACAGCGTACGCCGGAGCGCCGTTTCAGCCAAAGCCGCGCCGTGGCGCTGGACATGGAGAGCGCCACCATTGCCGCAAACGGCTTCCGTTTCCGCGTCCCTTACGGCACGCTGCTGTGCGTGAGCGACAAGCCGATGCACGGCGAAATCAAGCTGCCAGGCATGGCCAACCAGTTCTATCGCGACCGGGTAGACCAGCACCTGCGCATCGGCATCCGCGCCCTGGAACGTCTGCGTTCACAAGGCTCGGACAAGCTGCACAGCCGCAAGCTGCGCAGCTTCATGGAGGTCGCCTTCCAGTAATCAGTCTTTCTTCATCAGTTCCTTGAAGCGGTCGACGGCCTCGCCGGGGCGCAGGTCGTCGAGTTCAAACATCTGGCGGACTTCGACTTCGCATTCCAGGTCCTTGCCGAAGGGGGCGGGGAACTGGCGCGTCCACTCGATGGCGGTTTCGCGGTCGGGGACGTCGATGATGGTGTAGCCCGCGATCAGCTCCTTGGTTTCAGAGTAGGGACCATCGATCACCATCGGCTTGCCGCCCTTGTATTTGACGCGCCAACCCAGCTTGCTGGGGCGCAGGCCGTTGGCGTCCACCAGGAAGCCGGCGGCAGCCAGGCGCTCGTGGTAGTCGGTCATTTCGGTGACGATTTTCTCGTCCGGCAGGTCGTCCGATTCGGAAATGTGGTTAGCACGGACCATGATCATGAAGCGCATTTGAAAACTCCTCGGTTGGTTGATGTAATCCTACGACGTGCCGGCGCGGCGGGAATCGACAATCCGCACCGCATAAAGTCCGCAAATATCGACGGCCGCATGGGCGCTGATGGCGGCAATCAGTCCCACATACTGGAACATCAGGCCGAGGGCGACGCTCATGGCGAGCACGCCGCCCGCCTGCATCCAGCTGACTTTATCGCGCAGCCTGAATTCATAGGCGCGGGTGTGCAGCAGCACGAAAAGCAGGGAAGTGAGCCAGATGCCCAGCAGCGGCTGAAGTCCACCGCGGAATAGCAGTTCTTCACCGATGCCGGCGGCAAGCGAGATCCAGATGGGATTGAGCCCGCTCAGATCGAGACGGGAGTAGCTGTCCGCCGTGCGGCGGGCCAGCTGGCGGTGAGACTGGAAGATAGCGCTGTAGAGAGAGCCGCCGCCCACGACGAGCCCGGCCAGGGCACCTGCCGCCAGTTGCAGCGGCCAGGCTAGGCCCACGGCCAGCGCCTGCGGCAGTGCTGCGTGCTGCGCAAAACGCATCAGCAGCAGGCCAACGGCCGACATCAGCGCGCAGACCAGCCATTGTGAACGCGGGCCGTACCTTGCTTCCAATTGACGCTCCGGGCGATTGCAATAAACGCAATATCCCGGATTCTCCGGCACAGCGCAAGCCGTGCCGAAGTGCCAACATTAACGCTTCACAAAGTCGTCGTAGCGAATCTTGCCGAGGCGCGCTTTGGCAGTGGCGGCAAGGACCAGGCAGCTGTCGTCGAGTTCCGTGCCGAAGTACAGGGCTTTCGGATCGGTGACGATGGCGCGCGTTTCGCCGATGGCGGCCAGGGCGCGGCCCACGATCACGGAGAGCTGGAATTTTTCAGGTCCGGCCACATCCAGCGTGCCGTTGAGCGGTGCGGCCAGGGCGGCGTCGGCCACTGCTTCTGCCACATCGTCCGACGCGATCGGCTGGATCAGGGCCGGCGACAGGCGGATCGCATCGCCGACCACCGAGCCTTGCCCGATACCGGCCATGAATTCCATGAACTGGGTGGCGCGCACGATGGTGTAAGGAACGCGGCCATCCTTGATGATGTTCTCCTGCGAGACCTTGGCGCGCATATAGCCGCTGTTCGGCATGCGCTCGGCGTTCACGATGGACAGCGCCACGTGGTGCTTCACGCCCGCTTTCGCTTCGCTGGCCAGCAGATTGCGGCTGGACTGGCTGAAGAAGGCCATCACGTCATCATCCGCCCAGGAAGGCGAATTGGCCACGTCGACCACCACATCGGCGCCGGCCAGCGCTGCGTCCAGGCCTTCGCCGGTAACGGCATTTACGCCGCCTTTGGGCGAGGCGGCCAGCGCCTCATGACCTTTGGCGCTCAGGATCGCGCACACTTTGCTGCCTATCAGGCCGGTGCCACCGATAACTACGATCTTCATGTCTGTGCTCCTTTATTCCAGGCCGGATTTATCCAGGCCGAAGGTCTTGTCGAAGGAACCCGGCACCAGGGTGAAAGCCACGTTGGCGCGGTTCCAGGCGTTGATCGACATGACCACGAAGGTCAGGTCGGACAATTCTTTTTCCGAGAACTGGCCGCGCACACGCTCATACACGTCGTTTGGTACGCCATGTTCAGGGATGCGGGTCAGGATTTCAGTCCAGGCCAGGGCGGCACGCTCGCGCTGTTCGAACAGCGGGGATTCGCGCCAGTTCACCAGGTGATGCAGGCGCAGTTCGCGCTCGCCGTGCATGCGGGCCTGTTTGATGTGCATGTCCAGGCAGAAGGCGCAGCCGTTCATCTGGGAAGCACGGATTTCCACCAAATGGCGGATTGACTGTTCAATGGCGCAGGACTCCAGGGCGCTACCGAAATCGATCATCTTCTTGACGAGTTCGGGCGATTGCTGGAAGTAGTTGATACGCGTGCTCATGGTCTATCCTTTCTATGGAGAAGTCATATTTGACAGCTTCATCTTAGGCGCGCGAGAATCCCCTGACATGACGAATACCCCTGAATTCCTGCCATCCTCCCGCCTCGTACTTTTTGTCGCGTACGAGGAGGTCGGCCTGTTCGATCTGACGGGGCCACAGACCGTGTTCTGGGCCGCGGACAAGCGCATGCGCGCACGCGGACTGCCAGGCTATGTGCTGCACACGGTCAGCCTTGAAGGCGGCGTGATGCGCTCGGCGGAGGGCATGGCCATCGTGTCCGATCCGCTCAGCGCCTTTGATCCTGCGATGGTCGACACCATTGTGATTCCCGGCTCACCCCATATGCCGCGCATCCAGTCGCTGAATAAGCCGCTGTCGGAGTGGCTGAGCGGCGCGTCGTCGCAGGTGCGCCGTACGGCCTCGGTGTGCAGCGGTACTTTCCTGCTGGCGCAGGCGGGTCTGCTCAACGGCAAGCGCGCCGCCACCCATTGGGCCATGTGCGATTTATTGCGGGAGCGCTTCCCATCGGTGGAGGTGGACAACGATGCGATCTACATACGCCAGCAATCCGTCTGGACTTCGGCCGGTGTGAGTGCCGGCGTCGATCTCGCGCTGGCGCTGGTGGAAGACGATTGCGGACACGCGGTGGCCATGCAGGTGGCGCGCGAGCTGGTGGTGTTCCTGAAGCGCCCCGGCGGCCAGGCACAGTTCAGCGAGCTGCTGCAAACCCAGTCGGAGGAGGGCGACATCTTCGAACGCTTGCACCTGTGGATCATGGATAACCTTGCGCTGGAGCCGCTGTCGGTGGACGTGATGGCGGAGCAGGTGAATATGAGCCCGCGTAACTTCGCCCGCGTCTACAAGCAGAAGACTGGGCGCACGCCTGCCAAGGGCGTGGAAGTGCTGCGGCTGGAGGCCGCGCGCCGCATGCTGGAAGCTTCGCCGCGCAAAGTGGACCAGATCGCGCGCCTGTGCGGTTTCGGCAATGAGGAGCGCCTGCGCTCCGCCTTCCAGCGCACCCTTGGGGTGGCGCCGCGCGACTACCGCAAGCGTTTTGCCATGAGGTCTGACACAGCCGTATAATTCCCTTCAGTGCTGCACCCCTTTGGAGGATGCATGGAACTGGATTGCCTGCCGCGCCGCGCCGCCTGGGCGCCGCTTGCCGCCACGCTGGCGGCTTTGCTTGTGGCTTGCGGTGGTGGAGGTGGCGGCTCGCCCGCGCCGGCGCCGCCAACGACACCTTCCACACCGCCCGTTGCCGACGGCACGCTGGCCGACAGTGTGGTCTATTCCAGCGCGGCGACCGGCTCTCTGGCATCTGCGCAGGAGCGCGCGGCGACGCTGAAGGCGCAGCTCACCCTGAACGGCGTTGGCATCAACTATACGGCCACCACCGGCCATCTGACCACGGTCGATGCACGCACCGGCCAACCGGCCGCGTCCTTCTTCTACATTGCCTACACGGCGGATAATCAGTCGGCGGCCACGCGTCCGGTCACCTTCATGTACAACGGCGGCCCCGGTTCATCGACCCTGTGGCTGCACCTCGGTTCCTTCGGCCCGCGCCGCATCGTGACCAACCAGCCGACGCTGTTCGTGCCGAATCCCGTGCAGCTGGTGGACAACGCCGAAAGCCTGCTCGATACCACCGATCTGGTGTTCGTCGACGCTATCGGCACCGGCTTCTCGCAAGCCATTGCACCCAACAAGAACCAGGATTTCTGGAGCGTGGATGCCGACGCGGCCAGCTTCCGCGATTTCGTGCTGCGCTATGTCGCCGCCAATAATCGCCAGACTTCGCCCAAGTTCCTGTTCGGCGAATCGTATGGCGCGCCGCGCACGGCGGTGCTGGCCAACCTGCTGGAAAGCGCAGGCACTAAGCTGAACGGGATCGTGCTGCTGTCGTCCATCCTGGATTACAACGCCAACTGCGGCGTGTTCGATCCGAACCAGGTCAGCTGCGAGGGCTATGTGCCGACGTATGCGGCCATTGGCGCTTACCACCACACCGCCAATCCGCTGCCCGCGGATTTGAACAGCTACCTGCAACAGGCGCGTGATTTCGCGTCCGGCGCTTACCGCACCGCGATGACGCCATGGATTGCAAGCCGCACGCAGCCGCCGGCCGCCGTCACGTCCCAGCTGAACGCGTTCACGGGCATTTCAGCGCTGGTGTGGCAGCAGAATTTCGATATGCAGCCGAATACCTTCCAGACCGTGGTGCCGGGGCAGCTGACAGGACGTTACGATGCGCGCGTGCTGGCGCCGGCAGGCAGCGCGCTGGCAGCAGGCGGCGATCCGTCACTGGCGGTGGTGAACGATGCCTTCGTCAACACGACCATCAGCTGTATCGCCGGCACGCTGCATTACACGGCCGGTTCGGGTTATGTGACCTTTAACGACATCGTCAACCGCTGGAACTTCAGCCACGAAGGCAAGAACGTGCCGGATACGGTGCCCGATCTGGCGGCGGCGATGACCCTGAATCCGTCGCTGAAGGTGATGTCGCTCAACGGCTACTACGACCTCGCCACGCCGTTCTATCAAACCGAGCGCGATCTGGCACGGCTGGGCACCAATTCGAATATTACGGTACGCTTTTACCAGAGCGGCCACATGGCCTATCTGGACGATACGGCGCGGCGCGCCATCAAATCGGATTTGGCAGCGTTCTACGCGTCCGCACATTGAAGGAGAAGGAATGAAACGATTGCTGATATTGGCTGCGCTGGCCATATCCACTGTCTGCGCTGCGCAGCAGGAGCCTTATGTGCCGAAGGACCAGCGCATTCCTTCGCGCGAACCGGCTGCTTCTGGCGATGAGTTGCGCGCGCAAGTCCAGCAGAAGCTGCGCAAGCGCTTCGATGAAGCGGATGCGGACCATAGTGGCACGCTGACGAAACAGGAAGCGGAAAAGGCGGGCCTCGGTTATGTGGCTTCGCACTTTGCGGAAATCGATACCGCCAATCGCGGCGAGGTGAAATTCGAGGAAGTGCAGGCCTGGCTGCGCAAGCGCGCCATGGCGGCGCACAAGAAGTCTTAGATCAGGCCTTCGAACACGATCTTCCAGTTGCCGCCTTCACGCGACCAGTATTGGCGCTTGCGGAAGGTGCTCTTGTTCTTGCCAATCAGCGTCTCCATGGTGAAGGTGGAGACGATCATGTCGTCCTGGCCGGGGTAGCGGAACAGGGTGACATCGCTCAGCTTCACGCCCAGATTCACCACATCCACCAGGGCGCGCATCTCTTTTTCGTACCAGGTGTTCAGGTCTTCGCCGTTGGCTGAACGGAACTTGCTGGAGTAGTTTTTCAGCACGCGTGTGCGGTCCATGCTGGCGATGTCGGTGCGCCAGCTATCCATCAGGCGGGTCGCGGTGTCGCGCTCGGAATCCCATTTGGCCTTGCTGACGAATTCCAGTTTTTCGGCGATGACGACCGGCGTCTTGCCGATATCGACTGTACCTTCAAGCTTTTTGAGGTCGGCGTTGGTCAGCACCACGCAGCCATCGGAGGCAAGAGGAGGGCGGCTGTAGCTGTCGGATGGCGTCCCGTGCAGGAAGATGCCGCCGCCACTGCGGCCTTGCACGCGGTCCCACTCGTTCGGGTAGTTGATGTGCAGGGCGCTGGCGCCGTAGAAGTCCGGCAGCTTGCGACCCGACACGCGGCCGTTGATGTAGTACACGCCGATCGGCGTTTTCTGGTCGCCTTCCTTCAGCTTGTGAATGCCCAGTTTGCCCTGCGTGATGTAGTAGTCCGTGATGAACTTCAGCTGGTTGTTCTGGTTCTGGTAGACGTAGAGGCGCGACTGCGTGGTGTCCACCACCAGCACGTGGCGCTGGTCGCTGCGCAGCTGCAGGACGGGGCGCGGGGCCATGTCCGCTGCGGGGCGGGCGGTGATCGATTGCAGGCGCACGCGCGCTTCGTCGCGCAGGTCTTTCAGCTTGTCCGGCGGGGCGCTGGATGCGATGCCGGCGCCCAGCGTAGTGACGGGCTGGGTATGCATCAGCAGCAGGTCGCCGCGGATCAGGTGGCCGATGCGGAAATTGGGGTAGGCGGCGACCAGTGCGTCTGCCTTGGCCTGGGCTTCATTGAGCTGGCTGGCGCGCAGGTCTTTGTAGATATCGATCAGCAGCAGTTCGGGGTCCTGCCTGGCGGGCGTGCCGCCGCCGGGATGAATGGACTTGGCGATTGCCAGCGGCGCCAGCAGAGTGCACGCGGCCACGGCCAGTGTTGCGGCCTTGGTGCGCTTGCTGTTTGCTGGTGCGTGCTTCATCAGCCCCCCGATTGTTCCTGCTTGATTACCCACTTGCTGCCTTGCTTTTCCATGACCAGTGTCTTGCGGCTGTTGGCCTTCAGACGGTCGGACACATAGATCTGGCGGAATTTTACCGTCGCCATGTTGCCGTTCACCGTGATCTGTGGCGCTTCCACCGTGACCTTGATGTGTTCCTTACCTTCGATCCGCGCGACGCGGTCGGCTTCCCAGGCCTTGCGGTTCTGGCCGCGCGGGGTCTGGAAGTTGCTGCCGTAAGAGGACAGATAGCCTCTCATGTCCTGCGCGCTCCAGGCTTTCGCCCAGCTGTCGACGGCTTTTGCAACATTGTCATGCTCGCCAGAGTCAACCTTCACCGGCTCGGCCTTCGCCAATTGTACTGCCGGGGCTGACGCTGCGGCTGCGGGCTTGGCTGGAACTGACGCAGCAGCGGCGGGCTTGGCGGGAACTGAAGCAGCGGCGGCCGCCGCGACAGCCTGCTTACCCGCGGCGGCGGCTGGCGCTGGCGTCGGTATTGGCGTTGGGACGGATGCTGCTGGCGTCCGCGATGGTGCTGGCGCTGCGGAGGCTTGCAAAATCGGCTTGCTTGCCGTGGCGGCTGGCGCCGTCGCAGGCGCGCGCGATGCCGCAGCGGTGGCTGGCGCGGGCGCTGGTGCGGCGGAGGCGAATTGCGTCGGCGCTGGCCGCGGGGCAGCGGCGATGCTCGCTGCCGGCGGCGGCGCCACGTGCGTGACGACCGGAGTGACGGCAGGCGCAGCAGCGGACGCGAGCTGCGTCGTGGCCGGACGCTGGGCGGCGGCGATGACAGGTGCGGGCGTCGCCAGCGGAGGCGCGGCGTGTGCCGCGGCGGGGCCGGCGGCCGGCGCTGGTGCGTAGGTGGCCGCAGCTGTAGGAGCCGCGGCGATTTGTGGTGCGGTGGTGGCCTGCGCGGCGCCGGCCGGCGTCAGTGCAGGACCCTTCACGCCCAGCGAGCGCACCATGGACAACTTGGACTTCGGCGCCGGCTGCTGATTGGTATCGAGAATCTGCATCGCCTTGTCATAAGACTGCGACGCCAGCTTCGCATACACATCCCCCAAATTCTCGTGCGCCGTCGCATAAGTCGGATTGGTGCGAATCGCGCGTTCCAGGGCCACACGCGCCTTGTCGTACTGTCCCTGGCCCGCATACAGCACGGCCAGGTTATTGTACGGCTCCGGCAATTCCGGATAGTCCTCCGTCAACTTCTGGAAGATGGCGATGGCCTCATTCGCCTTTCCCTGCTCGGAAAAGATCATTCCCTTGATAAATCTCAGCTGTGCATCCTTGGGGTGTTGCGCGAGGGCCACATCCACTTTCGCTAACGCGGCCGGCAACTGGCCGCTGCGGACCAATTTGTTGATATCGGCCACATCGTCCGCCCGCGCGGATGCGCAGCACAGCAGTGCCGCCAAGCCCGCAATTCGGGCTGCGCGCGAGGAGAAAATCAGAGGGTGCATCTAGTTATTTTTCCAAGAGGAAAGAAAGCCCAATTCTATCAAAACCGCTGCTATTCACTAAGCCAAAGCCTTTCTCCACATTAAGGTGCTTAAAGTTTGATACCAAAATCGATATCAAAAACGCTGAAAAATTAATTGGATTGAATGGGCTCCAGTCCCTAACATGGGTCTCAGACAACATTTGAACAAAGTTTCAATAACAACATCGGGAGACCTATGATGCATTCTGCAACGGGCCAAATCACGCCCAATAACTATACTTTTGCTTTGAAAGTCACTGTGGCCAGTCTGCTGGCTGCAGGCATGCTGTCCAGCGCCTCGGTCTGGGCGCAAGAAGCCAATCAGGACAATGTGGTGACCGTGACGGGCGTGCGCCGTGCAGCGGAAAGCGCGCAGAAGATCAAGATGGATTCGGACAATGTGATCGACTCCATCGTCGCCGACGACATCGGCAAATTCCCTGATACGAACGTGGCCGAGACCCTGGCCCGCGTGACCGGTATCCAGGTGCGCCGCGACGCCGGCGAAGCCAATACCACCTTGATCCGCGGTCTGCCTGGCATCGCGACCTTCCTGAACGGCCGCGAGATGTTCACCACCACCGGCCGCTATATTCAGTTGCGCGACATTCCATCGACCATGCTGCAGCGTGCCGACGTATATAAGTCGCAGAGCGCTGAACAGCCTGAAGGTGGTATCGCCGGCGCGATCGACGTGCGCACCAACCGTCCATTTGATTTCAAAGGCTTCCAGGCCAGCGCGCAGCTGGGTGTGAAGAACAAGGATAAAGCCAAGGCCAATGATCCTGAAGGTTCGGCCATGGTGTCCAACCGCTGGAAGACCGACATGGGCGAATTCGGCGCCTTGATCGGCCTGTCGCACATCTCCGACCGCTTCCATGAAGAGCGCGGCTTCGAAACCTTCCCGATCGATAAATTCTTCGCGGCGCCAAACCTGACCGGCCCGGATCTGGTGGGCATCCAGGACATCTTCGGCAAGCGTATCCGCCAGGCCGGCAATTTTGCCTTCCAGTGGAAGCCGAACAAGGACTTCGATATGTACGCCGAAGGCCTGTACTCCAAGTTCAAAGGCCACGACGAGACAGACTTCTTCGTCGGTCTGCCATGGGCGACTTCGCCTGACCAGATCAAGGTCACCAAGATCCCTGGCACCAACCAGACCGACACGATCGATTCGACCAATACTTTCACCATCCTGTCGACCCAGGCGCGCGCATCGACCAGCATCGCGCAGCAATACGCGATTGGCGCCAACTGGCGTCCGATGGATGGTCTGCGTGTGAGCAGCGAGATCGCCCGCACCATCAGTTCCTACGATTGGGTGAACCCGATCCTGGACACCAATCTGAACGTCGATCAGGTGCACGTGAAGACCGTGGTGGATGGCGGCGCCTTCGCGCAGTACCAGGGCGCTGGCCTGAATGATCCGTCCAAGATCTACCTGTTCCAGTTCTTCGACCGTTACGGCAAGGATCGCGGCAGCTCCACCGACTGGCGCGCCGACGCAACCTGGACGCCTGCAAGCGAAGGCTTCTTTAAAGAGTTCACCGGCGGCGTGCGCGTCAACGACCGCACGGCCAATTCCATCAAGTCGCTAGAAGGCTCGGTGGGCGCGATTCCTAACGTGACCATGGGCAGCATCCCTGGCCTGTCCTGCTCGACCCAGGCATTCTCTGTCGACTATGGCACGCCAAAGTGGAGCACGCCATGCCCGGACTTCATGGTGGCCAACACGAGCGTTGTGCGTAAAGCGGTAACCGGCACGGAAGCGGCCAAGGCGATCGACCCGGCGTCCTTCTTCCAGGACAAGGAAAAGAACTACGCCTTCTACGGCAAGGCGAAATTCGGTTTCGACGTTGGTGCTTATCCGGTTGACGGCGTGCTGGGTGTGCGCGTCACCAAGACCGACTCGGACCTGGTCGGTAATAACATCGTCAACGGCGCTTACGTGCCGATCAACACCAGCAGCTCCGATACCGCTGTTCTGCCGAGCGCGAACTTCAAGGTCACGCTGCGTCCGGACCTGCTGGCTCGCCTGGCGCTGACCAAGACCCTGACCCGTCCTGACTTCGCCCAGCTGAATCCAGCCACGGCCTACGTGAACTCGAACGGCACCACCACGCAGTCCACCGCCTCGGGCGGCAATCCGGATCTGAAGCCGTTCACCGGCAAGAACGCGGACGCATCCCTGGAGTGGTATTTCTCGCGTTCCGGTTATGCCAGCGCTACGGTGTTCCGTCATAACTTCGACGGCTACATCATGAACAAGATCGTTGCTGAGACCTTCCAGGGCGTGAACTACCAGACCACCCGTCCGTTCAACACCGACAAGGGCCACCTGCAAGGTGTCGAGCTGGCCTACCGCCAGTTCTACGACTGGCTGCCAGGTCCGTTGAAAGGCTTCGGTCTGGAAGCTAACTTCACCTACACCGAAGGCGGCATCACTTCCTCGATCGATCCGAACCTGGTTGGCAAACCATTCGCGGGCATGTCGCGCCAGTCCTACAATATCGTTGGACTATATGAGCGCGATGCGTGGTCGGGCCGTCTGGCTTACAACTGGCGTTCCAAGTTCACCCAGGTATACAACGACGCGCCGGGCAACCAGGGCACTTCGCCTCCACGTGACCTGATCGCTGCGCCGATGTCCACCCTGGACGGTTCGATCAGCTACAAGATCGCGAAGAACTTGTCTGTGAACCTGACTGGTACTAATCTGCTGAACTTCAAGTATCAGGATTACTGGGCAGATCCGGTGGTTTATCCGCGCGATACGCGCCGCTATGACCGCACCGTGGGCGTGTCTCTGAGCTGGAAGAACTGAGCGGAAACGGCGGGTCGATGATCCGCCCTACGGGCCGGAATTGGCCTACCCGCATTGCATCGTAGGGCGGGTCATTCGACCCGCCGTTTTGCTGTATGAGGTATTCGATGTCGAATCAAAAACTGTCGGTGCTGGAGAAGGTGGGCTTTGGCTCCGGCGATATGGCCCTGAACGTGGTGATCTCGTCGATGATGTTGATCATCACCTTCTTCTACACCGATATCTACGGCCTGCACACCGCCGATCTGGCGCTGCTGTTCGTGATCGTCAAAATCGTGGGCGCCTGCGCTGACCTCATCATGGGGCAGCTGACGGACCGCTTCAACGCCGCCATGGGGCGCTATCGCCCCTGGCTGCTGTTCCTCGCTGTGCCTTATGGCGTCAGCATCTTCTTCGCCTTCACCACGCCGCAACTGGCGTATGACGCCAAGCTGGTGTGGGCATACTCGACCTACATCCTGGCCACGGTCATGACGGCAGGCGTAGGCATTCCCTATATTTCGCTGATTTCGGGCCTCACCAGCGATCCGCAGGAACGCCTGTCGGCCAACGGCTACCGCCTGTTCTTCGCCAAGATCGGCGCCTTCATGGTGACGATTATCGTGCCGATCCTGGCGCAGCGCTGGGGCAACGGCAATGCGGCGGCGGGCTACCAGGCGGCCATGGCCGTGATGGCGGCAATCGGCGTGGCGATGTTCCTGTTCTGCTTCTTCACCACCACCGAACGTGTGCGCCATGTGGTGGAGCGCCAGTCCATCGCGGACCAGCTGAAAGTGCTGATGAAGAATGACCAGTGGCTGATCCTGTGTGGCGTCTGCGTAACCGGCACCGTGGGCTATGTGATTCGCGGCTCGGTGGCGATTTACTACGCCAAGTATTATCTGGGCGGCGACACCGGAACCGTGTCGGCCTTCCTGTCGACCGGCGTGGCGGCAGCCATTCTGTCCATGGTCGCATCGACCTGGATCACCAAGAGCTACTGCAAGGTCAAGCTGTTCCGCTACACCCAGCTGCTGGTGGCGGCGCTGAGCGTTGCCATTTACGCGCTGGTGCGTCCGGGCGATATGGTGCTGGCCTTTGTGCTGTACTTCCTGCTGTCCTTCATCGTCGACCTGCATGCGCCTGTATTCTGGTCCGCCATTGCGGAGACCATCGACTATGGCCAGGTCAAGACCGGCAAGCGGGTTTCCGGCTTCGCCTTCGGTGGTATCTCGGTGTGCCAGAAGGCGGGCATGGCGATTGCCGGCGGCCTGGTTGGCATCCTGCTGACTTATTTCGACTACCAGCCAAATGCCGCGCAAACGGCTTTCGCGCTGAACGGCATCGCCCTGATGCTGTCCGTGATCCCCGGCTTCTTCCACTTCCTGATGGGTGTACTGATGTTCAAGTACCGCATCAGCGACAAATACTACGACGAAGTGAAAGCCGAAATGCGCTCGCACGGCTATGTGGCAAGCTGAATTTTTAGAATTGGAGAATCAATTGGGCGAGATCCTGAAGCCGCTGATCGAACAGCGCGCGGACCCCTGCATCTACCGTCACACCGACGGCTATTACTACTTTACCGCTTCGGTGCCGCAGTACGACCGCATCGAACTGCGCCGCGCCAAGACCATCGAAAGCCTGGTCAGCGCGCAAACCCGCGATGTGTGGCGCAAGCCGGACGAAGGTCCTTACAGTGAGCTGGTGTGGGCGCCGGAAATCCACTTCAACCAGGGCGCCTGGTATATCTACTTTGCCGCCGCCCCGAGCCGCGAAATCAAGGACAAGCTGTTCCAGCATCGCATGTACGCGATCCGCAACGAGAGCCAGAATCCGCTGGAAGGTACGTGGGAGTTCATGGGCCAGGTCGATTCCGGCATCGACACTTTCTGCCTGGACGCGACCACCTTCACCCACAAGGGCCAGCTCTACTACCTGTGGGCGCAGAAGGACAAGTCCATCGAAGGCAATTCGAACCTGTACATCGCGCCGATGAAAACGCCGTGGCAGATCGAAGGCAAGCCGGTCATGCTGAGCAAGCCGGAATACGACTGGGAGATCCGGGGCTTCTGGGTCAACGAAGGGCCGTCGGTACTCAAGAAGAACGGCAAGATCTTCATCAGCTATTCCGCCAGCGCGACCGACGAGAACTACGCCATGGGCCTGCTGTGGGCCGATGAGAATGCGGACTTGCTGGACCCGGCCTCGTGGCACAAGTCGGATCAGCCGGTGCTTCAATCCTGCTTCGAGCACAAGATTTATGGACCGGGCCATAACAGCTTCACGGTCGCGGAAGATGGGGCAACCGTGCTTCTCGTCTATCATGCAAGGACTTATACTGAGATCGTTGGCGATCCACTGTGGAATCCGGACCGCCACACTTTTGTTAAACCTTTGCGCTGGGACGAACAGGGCATGCCGGTTTTCGGACGCCCATCGATTGCATAAATGGAATTAAGCATCACTCAAGAGCCTTTCGGCGAGACCCCGGAAGGCCTGCCGCTCAGTCTTTACACGCTGCGCAACCGGAACGGCATGACCGTCAAGATCACGAACTATGGCGGCATCATCACCGAGCTGCATGTGCCGGATAAGCATGGCCGCCTGGCGGACGTGACCACCGGTTATACCAAAGCCGATTCGTATTTCGCCGACCAGAACTTTTTCGGCGCCCTGATTGGCCGTTACGGCAACCGTATCGGGCGTGGCCGCTATCAGCTGGACGGCGAATCGGTGCAGCTCGACATCAACGATGGCGAGAACCATCTGCACGGCGGTCCGCGCGGCTTCCACAAAGTAGCCTGGCATGCGGTGCCGGTGGTGGCTGACCTGTCCATCGGCCTGAAGCTGACTCACCGCAGCCGTGACGGCGACCAGGGCTATCCGGGCAATCTGGACGTGACGGTCATGTATGAGCTGAACGATGCCAACGAGCTGCTGATCAAGTTCCACGCGACCACGGACAAGGCCACGCCGGTGAATCTGACGCATCACGCGTATTTCAACCTGGCGGGGGAGGGCAGCATCCTCGATCATCAGCTGGTGATCAATGCTGAGCGCTATACGCCGATCGATTCCCAATCCATTCCATTGGGTCCGCTGGCCGACGTGGCAGGCACGCCGTTCGATTTCCGCACTACGCGCACCATCGGTGAGTACATCAATGATGAGGACGAGCAGCTGGACAATGGCCGCGGCTATGATCACAACTTCGTGCTGGTGAAACCGGAGCCGCACACCATGTCGCTGGCCGCCATTCTGCGCGAGCCGGCGTCGGGCCGGGTGCTGGAACTGTATACCCAGGAGCCGGGCGTGCAGTTCTACAGCGGGAATTTCCTCGATGGCTCGCTGGTCGGCAAGGGCTGGCAATACGGCTATCGGGGCGCGCTGTGCCTGGAGCCGCAGCACTACCCCGATTCGCCGAATCAGCCGGAATATCCGAATACCATTTTGCGGCCGGGGGAGGTTTACGAAACGAAGTCGCTGTACCGGTTCACGGTCCAGGGCTAGGCGCACGGCGGGTTTCACACCCGCCGTTTTTTATTTGGCGCTGAGCGATATATTTTTTCGTATCGATCTTGAATATTAATTCATTGGATCGCTATCGTTAATCCTTCTACCATTCCTTTATCGAAATTGGAGGAATGCATGTCAGACAAGAAGAAGGACATCAAGCTGCGCTCTGCCGAATGGTTCGGCACGCAGGACAAAAACGGCTTCATGTACCGGAGCTGGATGAAGAACCAGGGCATTCCCGATCACGAATTCCAGGGCAAGCCGATTATCGGCATCTGCAATACCTGGTCTGAACTCACTCCCTGCAACGCCCACTTCCGCAAACTGGCGGAGCACGTCAAGCGCGGCATTCTGGAAGCCGGCGGCTTCCCCGTTGAATTCCCGGTGTTCTCGAACGGCGAATCGAATCTGCGCCCGACCGCCATGCTGACCCGTAATCTGGCCAGCATGGACGTGGAAGAGTCCATCCGCGGCAATCCAATGGATGCCGTGGTCCTGCTGGTTGGCTGCGACAAGACCACCCCGGCGCTGCTGATGGGCGCTGCATCCTGCGACATCCCGGCCATCGTCGTCACCGGCGGCCCTATGCTGAACGGTAAGCTGAATGGCAAGAGCATTGGCTCCGGTACCGCCGTGTGGCAGCTGCACGAACAAGTCAAGGCCGGCGAAATCTCGATGCACGACTTCCTGGCCGCCGAAGCGGGCCACTCGCGCTCCGCTGGCACCTGCAACACCATGGGCACCGCATCGACCATGGCCTGCATGGCCGAATCGCTGGGTACCTCGTTGCCGCACAACGCCGCGATTCCTGCCGTGGATGCGCGCCGCTACGTGCTGGCGCACATGTCCGGCATGCGTATCGTCGAGATGGTGTGGGAAGACCTGCGCCTGTCCAAGATCCTGACCAAGGAAGCGTTCGAAAACGCGATCCGCACCAACGCTGCCATCGGCGGTTCCACCAACGCCGTGATCCACCTGAAAGCCATCGCGGGCCGCATGGGCGTGGAACTGGAGCTGGAAGACTGGACCCGCATCGGCCGCGGCACGCCGACCCTGGTGGATCTGCTGCCATCCGGCCGCTTCCTGATGGAAGAGTTCTATTACGCCGGCGGCCTGCCGGGCGTGCTGCGCCGCCTCGGCGAAAACGGGCTGCTGCCGCACAAGGACGCACTGACCGTGAACGGCAAGTCGATCTGGCAGAACGTGCAGGACGCGCCGATCTATGATGAAGAAGTGATCCGTCCGATCGACAAACCGCTGATCGAAGATGGCGGCATCTGCATCCTGCGCGGCAACCTGGCGCCGCGCGGCGCGGTGCTGAAGCCGTCCGCTGCCTCGCCGCACCTGATGCAGCATCGCGGCAAGGCAGTGGTGTTCGAGGACTTCGACGACTACAAGAAGCGCATCATCGATCCGGACCTGGACGTGGATGAGAACTCGATTCTCGTGATGAAGAACTGCGGCCCGAAAGGTTATCCGGGCATGGCGGAAGTGGGCAATATGGGTCTGCCGCCAAAGCTGCTGGCCAAGGGCATCAAGGACATGGTCCGTATTTCGGATGCGCGCATGAGTGGTACGGCTTATGGCACCGTGGTGCTGCACGTGGCGCCTGAAGCGATGGCCGGTGGCCCGTTGGGCGTGGTGCAGGAAGGCGACTACATCTCGCTCGACTGCGCGGGCGGCAAGCTGAATCTGGAGATTTCGGATGAGGAGCTGAAGGCACGCCTGGAGGCGCGTGCGGCCAAGCCGAGCGACCGTCCGCAATCCGGCTACGCGCAGCTGTATGTCGATCACGTGCTGCAGGCAGACGAAGGCTGCGACTTCGACTTCCTCGTCGGCACCCGCGGCGCCGCTGTGCCAAAGCATTCGCATTAAAACCAGAGGCGCAAACCTGGTGGCTGCCACGCCGTGGCAGCCACCTGTTTTAAGCCTTGGGTTGTAAATCAGGAGACTTATATGTTGCTCGTTCAATTCAAAAACGCCGCCGGTGAGCGTGCGGTGGGCCTGCTGGAGCAGGGGGCCATCCGCGTCATCGACGGCTACCAAACCACCTACGCGCTGGCGCAAGCCGCCATCCGCCAGCAGAAATCGCTGGCTGCCCTGGCCGACGCCAGCGCCGGCAGCACCACGGTGGACCCGGCCGCTGTCACCTGGCTGGCGCCGCTGGACCACGAAGACCAGGCCCACTGCTACGTCACAGGCACCGGCCTGACCCACCTCGGCAGCGCCGATGCGCGCGATGCCATGCACAAGAAAATCGGCGGCGACGTCGAAGCCCTGAGCGATTCCATGAAGATGTTCCGCCTCGGCGTGGAAGGCGGCAAACCAGCCGCCGGTACCGCAGGCGCTCAGCCGGAATGGTTCTACAAAGGCGACGGCTCGATCGTGGCCGCCAGCGGCACGCCGCTGCAAATGCCGGACTTCGCCCTGGACGGCGGCGAAGAGCCTGAAATCGCAGGCCTGTACATCATCGGCGACGACGGCCAGCCATACCGTGTCGGCTACGCGATCGGCAATGAATTCTCCGACCACGTGACCGAGCGCCAGAATTACCTCTACCTGGCGCACTCCAAGCTGCGCGCCTGCGGCGTTGGCCCGGCCCTGCTGGTGGGCGAACTGCCGGCGCATATCGACGGCGTGTCCCGCGTGATCGGCAAGGACGGCAAGGTACGCTGGGAAAAGGCTTTTGTAAGCGGCGAGCAGAATATGAGCCATACCATCGCCAACCTGGAACATCACCACTTCAAATACGCTTTATTCAAGCGTCCTGGTGACGTGCATATTCACTTTTTCGGTACAGCTACGTTAAGCTTCGCAGACGGCATCAGCGTGCAGCCCGGCGAGACCTTCGAAGTTGAAGCGCCTGCCTTCGGTCCCGCGCTGCGCAATCCGCTGGCCGTGGTTGAAACCTCTTATGCGAAAGTGAAAGCACTATGACGATTACCGGAGAAGCACTCATCGGCGGCGTGGCCGTCAAAGGCGAAGGTAGCAGCATCAAAGCCTTCGATCCTACCAAGCGTGATCATATCGAACCGGCTTTCAACGCCGTCAGCGAAGCGCAGATCGACCAGGCATGCCGCCTGGCCGGTGAGGCCTTCGACACCTTCCGTGCTACCTCGGACACCGACCGCGCCAAGTTCCTGGAAACCGTGGGCGAAGAAATCATGGCCATCGGCGATGAGCTGATCGAGCGCGCCATGGCGGAAAGCGGCCTGCCGCGCGCCCGCCTGGAGGGCGAGCGTGGCCGCACCGTCAACCAGCTGAAACTGTTCGCTGATCTGCTGCGTGAAGGTTCCTGGCGCGATGCGCGCCTGGATTCGCCGCTGCCGGAGCGTACCCCGCCGCGTCCCGACCTGCGCATGCGCATGATCGGCGTCGGCCCTGTGGCCGTTTTCGCTGCATCCAACTTCCCGCTGGCCTTCTCGGTGGCTGGCGGTGACACCGCTTCCGCCTTTGCTGCGGGCTGCCCGGTCGTGCTGAAGGCGCACTCCGCCCACCCCGGCACTTCCGAACTGGTTGGCCGTGCCGTCGCGAAAGCCGTTGCGCGCTGCGGCCTGCCGAAGGGCACCTTCGCACTGCTGACTGGCACCGGCCGCCATATCGGCACCACGCTGGTGGCGCATCCTTCCATCCAGGCGGTGGGCTTTACCGGCTCCCGCGCAGGCGGTACCGCACTGATGGCTGTTGCCGCCGCACGTCCGCAGCCGATCCCGGTCTATGCCGAGATGAGCTCCATCAACCCAGTGGTCCTGCTGCCGAAGGCGCTGGCTGCGCGTGGCGAAACCATCGCCCAGCAGTTCGCAGCTTCGCTGACCATGGGCGTTGGCCAGTTCTGCACCAATCCGGGCATGGTAGTCGGCCTGGCTGGTCCTGAGCTGGACAAGTTTGCCGTCGATGCTGCCGCAGCGCTGGGCAACACCGGTCCAGCCGTCATGCTGACCCCAGGCATCGCCGGTGCGTATCAGGAAGGCGTGGCCAAGCTGGCCGCACAGGAATGCGTGAAGACCGTGACCCTGGCCAATCAGGAAGAAGGCAAGGGTGCTCCGGCGCTGTTCCAGTCCGGCGCATCGGACTTCCTGAAAACCCATGCGCTGCAGGACGAAGTATTTGGTCCCGCATCCCTGATCGTGGCCTGCAAGTCGCTGGACGAAGTGAAGCAAGTGATCGAAAACCTGGAAGGCCAGCTGACTGCAACCCTGCAACTGGACGAAGGAGATTTCGACGCTGCCCGCGCGCTGCTGCCTGTGCTGGAACGCAAAGTGGGCCGCATCCTGGCCAACGGCTTCCCGACCGGCGTGGAAGTATCCACCGCCATGGTGCACGGTGGTCCATTCCCATCGACCGCGGATGGCCGCAGCACCTCGGTTGGCACGGGCGCGATCAGCCGCTTCCTGCGTCCGGTGTGCTACCAGAACATCCCGCAGGCGCTGTTGCCTGATTCCCTGCGCGATGGTAATCCGCTGGGCATCTGGCGCCGCCGCGACGGTGCGCTGACCAAAGAGTAAACAAGAAAAAAACTGTTCGGAGACAAGCATGACTGATTTGGCCAAGTTTGGCAGCCTGCGAGGCAAGCGGGTATTTGTGACGGGTGGCGGCAGCGGTATCGGTGAATCGATCGTTACCGCTTTCGCGGAGCAGGGCGCACAGGTGGCGTTTGTGGACATCGTCCGCGACGCCAGCGAAGCGCTGGTGGAGAAGATCAAGGCTGCCGGCCATACGGCGCCCGTGTTTCGCCACTGCGACATCACGGATATTCCGGCGCTGCAGCAGACCATTGCCGACTTGGCCGCATCGCTTGGCGATTTCGATGTGCTGGTCAATAACGCAGCAAACGACCAGCGCCACAATGCCGAGGAAGTCACGCTTGAATACTGGGACAACCGTATTGCCATCAACCAGCGCCCGATGTTCTTCACCTGCCAGTCTGTTATCCCGGGCATGAAGAAGAAGGGCACTGGTTCCATCATCAACATCAGCTCCATTTCCTTCCATGCCAAGGGCGCGGGCTATCCGGTGTATGCGACGACCAAGTCCGCCGTGATCGGCCTTACGCGCTCGCTGGCACGCGACCTCGGTGGCTTCGGCATCCGCGTCAACACGGTCACGCCAGGCTGGGTCATGACCCAGCGTCAGCTCGATCTGTGGGTCGACGAGGCAGCCAAGGCGGAAATCGCCCGCACCCAGTGCCTGCCGGGCGCGCTGATGCCCAGCCACATTGCATCCATGGTTCTCTTCCTCGCAGCCGACGATAGCGCCATGTGCACCGCACAGGAATTCATCGTCGACGCCGGTTGGGTCTAAGCGCCGATGCGCGCCTGTTGGAGCGTTGCCGCGGCGCTGACGCTGTACGCGGCCATTCCTGCGACCTACGCAGCCACTTCAACGCCGGCAGCGGCAGCTGCTGCTGCGCCCCTGGCGAGCCCGGACGGGCATCTGTCCGTGGCCCTCGCCGTGTCGGCCGACGGCAGTGCCACTTACGCCATCCGCCGCGATGGTGCAGCGGTGCTGCTGCCATCCGCGCTCGGCATGGCGCTGGAGGGCGCCGACTTGTCGCACGCCCTCACGCTGGCAAGCGAATCGCCTGTGCGCGCGGTGCACGACAGCTACGAGCTGGCCACGGGCAAGCGTAGCCACATCACATATTCTGCCAACGAGCAGACCTATACGCTGCGCAATCCGCAACAGCAAGCGATCGACGTAACGTTCCGCGTGTCGAACGACGGCGTGGCTTTCCGCTACACCGTGCGCGGCGCGCAGTTGAAGTTCGTCTCCGAAGCGACCAGCTTTGCGTTCGCGCCGAGCACGCGCGCCTGGCTGCAGCCGATGGCGATCGCCAAGAGCGGCTTCGCGCGCACCAATCCGTCTTACGAAGAATTCTGGCAGAAGGACATCCCGGTCGGCACGCCGTCACCGATGGCCGGCTGGATTTTCCCGGCCCTGTTCCGCACCGGCGATACCTGGGTAGCGCTAACTGAAGCGGGCATGGACGGCAGCTTCCACGCCTCGCGCCTCGCCACACAAAGCGAAGGCGGCGTTTATCGCATTACCGGTCCGGCGCCGGAAGAAGTGACGCCGAACGGCGCCTTGCTGGCGCATGCGGAAGGCGAACTGGTATCGCCATGGCGCGTGCTCGCCATCGGCAACCTGGCCACACTGGTCGATTCCACCCTGGGTACGGACCTCGCGGCACCGGCCGCGCGTCCGATGGCTAGCTGGATCAGGCCGGGCCACGCCAGCTGGAGCTGGGCAATCCTGAAAGACGACTTCACCACTTATGACGTGCAGAAGCAGTTCATCGACTACGCGGCGAATATGCACTGGGACTACACCCTGATCGATTCGGGCTGGGACCAGAAAATCGGCTACGAGAAAATTGGCGAGCTGGCTGCCTACGCGAAGAAGAAGGGCGTTGGTGTCCTGGTCTGGTACAACTCCGCCGGTCCCTGGAACGACACGGGCATGACGCCCATGAACAAGCTGCTGACGCACCAGGATCGCGTGGCGGAGTTCAAAAAGCTGCATGAGCTGGGTGTCAAGGGCGTCAAAGTGGACTTCTTCGGCGGCGATGGCCAGTCGATGATCGCTTACTACGTCGACATCCTGAAAGACGCCTACGACGCCCAGTTGCTGGTGAACTTCCACGGCGCCACGCTGCCGCGCGGCTGGTCCCGCACCTGGCCGAATCTGATGACGATGGAAGCCATTCGCGGCTTCGAGTTCACCACTTTCGATCAGCCAGGCCAGGACGCGATTGCGCCGCATGCCGCCATGATCCCGTTCACCCGCAATCTGTTCGATCCGATGGATTTCACGCCGCTGGCTTTCGGCGACATTCCGAATATCAAGCGCACCACGCGCAACGGCTTTGAACTCGCCGAATCCGTGCTGTTCGTATCGGGCATCCAGCATTTCGCGGAGATCCCGGCAGGCATGGCGACTGCGCCGTCCTACGTGAAGCAAACCCTGCAAAATCTGCCGCGCAGCTGGGACGACAGCAAGTACGTCGACGGTTTCCCTGGCCAGTACGCAGTGATTGCGCGCCGCGCAGGCAAGACATGGTATGTGGCCGGCTTTAACGGCGGCGACAGCGACAAGACCCTATCCCTCGACCTCAGCTTCATCGCCAAACACGGGAAGCTCATATCGGACGGCGCGACCGAGCGCGCCTTCGTCCAGTCCGATATCACTGCGAACAAGTCCACGCAGATCACTATCAAGCCTCATGGCGGCTTCGTCGCCACATTCAAATAAAATTCAGGAGACAGCATGATCAAGAAGACTATCCTCGCCCTCAGTATTGCAGCCAGCGGCGCGGCCTTTGCACAAGTTAGCGTGACGATCGACGCGGCCAAACCAGGCCCGGTCATCAACAAGAATATCTACGGCCAGTTTGCCGAGCACCTGGGCACCGGCATTTACGAAGGCATGTGGGTTGGTCCGGAGTCGAAGGTCCCGAACACTAAGGGCTGGCGCAACGACGTGGTGGGCGCACTGAAAGACCTGCACGTACCGCTGGTGCGCTGGCCGGGCGGCTGCTTTGCCGATGAATACCACTGGCGCGACGGCATTGGCCCGCGCGACAAGCGTCCGGTAAAAGTCAACACCAACTGGGGCGGCGTGGAAGAGAGCAATGCTGTCGGCACCCACGAATTCTTTGATCTGGCCGAGCAACTGGGCGCTGAAGTCTATGTGAACGGCAATCTGGGCACCGGCTCGAACCAGGAAATGGCGGAATGGCTGGAATACATGACCTCCGACAGCAAGTCCACGCTGGCTGAACTGCGCCGCAAGAACGGTCACGAGAAGCCATGGAAGGTCGACTACTTCGCGGTTGGTAACGAGGCATGGGGCTGCGGCGGTGAGATGTCGCCCCAACACTACGCCCAGCTGTACAAGACTGCCACCGTGTTCCTGAAGACGCCACCGGCAGTGCGTCCGAAATTCATCGCCAGTGGCGGCAACGACAATGACACCACCTGGTCCGATGAGCTGAGCAAGATCAAAAACAAGATCGACGGCATCAGCTTCCACTACTACACGATCCCGACCGGCGTGTGGGAGAAGAAGGGCGCCGCTACCGGCTTCGCAGAAGACCAGTGGATCTCCACCGTCAAGAACACGCTGAAGATGGATGACCACATCAAGGTCAATGCTGCCGTGATGGACAAGAACGACCCGCAGAAGAAGATCGGCCTGTTCGTGGACGAGTGGGGCACCTGGTATGACGTTGAACCGGGCACCAACACGGGCTTCCTGTTCCAGCAGAACTCCCTGCGCGACGCGGTGGTGGCTGCACTGAACTTCAACATCTTCCACGCTCACGCGGATCGCGTGCGGATGACAAATATCGCCCAGATGGTCAATGTGCTGCAGGCCATGATCCTGACCGATAAGGACAGGATGATCCTGACGCCGACTTACCATGCCTTCAAGATGTATGTGCCGTTCCAGGATGCGGCCTCGCTGCCGGTGGCAGTGGCCAACAACGGCAAGTACAGCGTAGGCTCGACGACGGTGCCGCAGGTGAGCGCTTCAGCCGCACGCGCCAAGGATGGCAAGGTCTACGTGGCGCTGGTGAACACCAACCCGAACAAAGCGGTGGATGTGACGGTGAACCTGTCCGGCGCCAAAGTCGGCAAGCTGAATGGCCAGGTGCTGACTGCCACGGCCATGGACGCGCACAACACCTTCGCCCAGCCTGATGCCGTGAAACCAGCGCCGTTCAGTGCGCAGGCCAGCGGCGGCAAGGTGGTGGTGAAGCTGCCGGCCAAGTCGGTCGTCGTCGCAGCCGTCGAGTAAGCGTCATGAAGCTCAGTAAGATTGCCTGCGGCCTGGCCGCAGCGGGCTTGCTCGCCCTTACGGCTTGTGGTGGCGGTGGTGGCGGCACTACGGCGGTCACCTCGGTGACGCAGACGCCTGCGCCAACAACACCGGCCACGCCGACTACGCCGGTCACGCCACCGCCTGTCCAGGCTGCGCTGACCTTCGCCAACGTGTCGGTACACGACCCGTCGGTCGTCCGCACTGGCGATACCTTCTACATCTTCGGCTCCCATCTCGCCGCGGCAAAGACCACGGACCTGATGAACTGGACCAAGATCGCTGATGGCGTCACCGCCACCAATCCGCTGTTCGCAGACGCGACCAAGGAATTGGCCGAAACCTTCGCCTGGGCTCAGGTCACCGACCTGTGGGCGCCGGACGTGATCCAGCTTGGCGACGGCAAGTTCTATATGTATTACGATGCCTGCAAGGGCGACTCGCCGCGTTCGGCGCTGGGCGTTGCGGTAGCGGACAAGCCAGAAGGCCCCTACGTCAACAAGCAGTTGCTGCTGAAGTCCGGCATGTGGGGCGAGGTGAGCCCGGACGGTACGGTTTATGACGCGACCAAGCATCCGAACGTCGTCGACCCGAACGTATTCCGCGACAAGGACGGCAAGCTGTGGATGATCTACGGTTCCTACTCCGGCGGCATCTTCATCATGGCCATGGACTCGGCCACGGGGCTGCCGCTGCCGGGCCAGGGTTACGGTAAGCATCTACTGGGTGGCAATCATGCGCGCATCGAAGGCGCCTATGTGCTGTATAGCCCGGATTCCGGCTACTACTATATGTTCACGTCCTTCGGCGGGCTGGATGCGAATGGTGGCTACAACATTCGCGTGTCGCGTTCGAAGTCGCCGGACGGTCCTTATGTCGATGCCAAAGGCACGGACATGGCCAACGTAAAGGGGGCTGCGGGCACGCTGTTTGATGATGCGAGCATCGCCCCGTATGGCCAGAAGCTGGTCGGCAATTATCAGTACGCGCTGGCCGATGGTGAAACCGGTACGCCACTTGGCTACGTTTCGCCGGGCCACAACTCGGCGTACTACGATCCGGCGACGAAGCAGTATTTCCTGATCTTCCACACCCGCTTCCCTGGGCAGGGCGAGTATCACGAAGTGCGCGTGCACCAGATGTTTGTCAACGACGATGGCTGGCTGGTTGTGGCGCCGCTGCGTTATGCACCGCTCAGCAAGGCAACGCCTGCGGTTGCTGCGGCGATCAGCGCGGCCGATGCGGCCGGCGGCTACAAGATGGTCAATCACGGCAAGGACATTTCGGCCACGATCAAGTCTTCTTCTGCGATTCGCCTGGCAGCCGACGGCAGCGTGAGCGGTGCGGTGACGGGCAAGTGGACCTACAAGGAGGGCAACAAGATCACCGTGACGCTGAATGGCACGGCGGCGGCCTACAATGGCGTGCTGTCGCGCCAGTGGAATACCAGCGCCAGCGCCTTCGTCGTGACCTTCACCGCGCAGAACAGCGATGGCGTATCGATTTGGGGCGTCCGCACTGGAAATTGAAAGGGCAGGCAATGTTGAAAAAGATTCTCGCCTCGGCGGTCGCCGTGGTTTCGCTTGCGGCCTCGCAGGCCGGCCACGCCGCGCAAGTGCAGGTGCATGATCCCGTGATGGCGAAGGAGGGTAACACCTTCTACGTCTTCAGCACCGGTCCCGGCATCACTTTCTATTCGTCGACGGACATGAAGAACTGGCATCCGGAAGGCCGCATCTTCGCGGGCGAGCCTGCGTGGGCCAAGGGCGTCTCGCCGAAGTTCGACGGCCACGTATGGGCGCCGGATGTGCAGCACCATAAGGGCAAATATTACCTGTACTACTCGGTGTCGGCATTCGGCAAGAACACCTCGGCCATCGGCGTCACGGTCAACAAGACCCTGAATCCGCGCTCGCCGGACTACAAGTGGGAGGATCAGGGCATCGTCGTGCAGTCTGTGCCTGGGCGCGATGCGTGGAATGCCATCGACCCGAATGTGATCGAAGATGAGAAGGGCAATGGCTGGATGGCCTTCGGCTCGTTCTGGTCCGGCATCAAGCTGTTCAAACTGAATGCCGACTGGACCAGGCCTGCGGAACCGCAGGAATGGAAATCCATCGCCGCCCGCGAGCGTCCGGCGTTCTCGCCAGACCAGGCGCCGGAGCCGGCCGAGATTGAAGCGCCATTCGTCTTCCGCAAGAACGGCTGGTATTACCTGTTTGTTTCGTGGGGCCTGTGCTGCCAGAAGGAGAAGAGCACTTATCACGTGGTCGTCGGCCGCTCGCGCGATGTCACGGGTCCATATCTGGACAAGGACGGCAAGGACATGGCCAAAGGCGGCGGCTCGCTAGTCATCCGCGGCGACAGCGATTGGAAGGCGCTTGGCCACAACAGTGCTTATACCTTTGACGGCAAGGACTATGTGGTCTTGCACGCGTACGAGACGGCTGACCGGTATATCCAGAAGCTGAAGGTGCTTGAGATGCATTGGGACGCCAACGGCTGGCCGGCCGTCGACCCTGCGGACCTCAATCGCTATCAGAGCAACCTGCTGCCGGCGGTTGCCAAACCATGAGCCTCTTTCAGACCCTAACCCCTGGGTCAGACCCAAAGGGTCTTACCCTGACCCGCGGCGGCAAATGGCCAGGGTCGGACCCTTTGGGTCTGACCCTGAAGTTAGGGTTGGTCGCGCGCGCCTGCGTGGCGGCGCTGCTGGCAATCGCCGCGTCCTGGCCGGCAGGTGGCATCGCGGCGGAATTGTTCCCGCTGAATGACGTCCGCCTGCTGCCGAGCCCTTTCCTGGAAGCCCAGGACACCGACCTGCGCTACCTGCTCGAACTCGACCCCGACCGGCTACTGGCGCCATTCCGCCGCGAAGCCGGACTGCCGCTGCCCAAGCCTTCTTACGGTAACTGGGAATCCAGTGGCCTGGATGGCCATATGGGCGGCCACTACCTGTCCGCGCTTTCGCTGATGGTCGCCTCCACCGGCGACGAAGAAATCAAGCGTCGCCTGGACTACTTCGTGCAGGAGCTGCAGAAATGCCAGCAAAAAGACGGCTACCTCGGCGGCATTCCCGGCGGTGCAGCCGCGTGGGCCGACATCGAGAACGGCAGGCTGCATGCCGATAACTTCTCTGTGAACGGCAAATGGGTGCCCTGGTACAACCTGCATAAGCTATACGCCGGTCTGCGTGACGCCTGGAAGTACGGGCACAACGAACAGGCGAAGACCATGCTGATCGCTTTGTCCGACTGGGCACTGGGCCTGAGCAAGCACCTCAGTGACGAGCAGATGCAGCAAATGCTGCGCGCCGAACATGGCGGCATGAACGAAGTGCTGGCCGATGTGGCTGAAATGACCGGGGACAAGAAGTACCTTGACCTCGCCATCCGCTTCTCGCACCAGGCCATCCTGCGGCCGCTGGAAGAGGGCAAAGACCAGCTCACCGGATTGCACGCCAATACGCAGATTCCCAAAGTGATCGGCTTCCAGCGCATCTCGGAGATGACCGGCGACCGCAAGTACCACGATGCGGCCGCCTTCTTCTGGCAGACCGTCCACGATCACCGCACCGTAGCCATCGGCGGCAATAGCGTGAAAGAGCACTTCCACGACGACAAAGACTTCTCGCCGATGGAGACGGAAGTTGAAGGACCGGAAACCTGCAACACCTACAATATGCTGAAGCTGACCGAGCGCCTGTTCATGCAGACGCCTAAGGCCAGCTACACCGATTACTACGAACGCGCGCTGTACAACCACATTCTCGGCTCGCAGCATCCCGACACCGGCGGTTTCGTCTATTTCACGCCAATGCGCGCCAATCACTACCGCGTGTACAGCGAAGTCGATAAAGGCATGTGGTGTTGCGTGGGATCGGGTATCGAAAGCCAGGCCAAGTACGGCGAATTCATTTACGCCCGCGATGGCGATGCGCTGATGGTCAACCTGTTCATCCCGTCGCGCCTGGAGTGGAAGGCGCGCGGCGTCACGGTGACGCAGACAAACAACTTCCCCGACAGCGATACGACAAGGCTCACCATCAGCGGCAGCCAGCAATTCCAGCACTTCGCGCTGAAAATCCGCTATCCCGGCTGGGTCGCCAAAGGCGCGCTCAAACTGCGCATCAACGGCAAGCTGCAAACCGTACGCGCCGCACCTGGCGAGTACCTCGCCATCGAACGCGATTGGAAAGAGGGCGATACTGTCGACCTGCGCCTGCCAATGCGCACCACGCTGGAGCAAATGCCGGACAAATCCAACTACTACGCCGTGCTGCACGGTCCCATCGTACTGGCGGCGAAAACCCAGCCCTTTGCCAAGGAAAAGCTGAACTATTTCGCCGATGACTCGCGCATGGGCCACATAGCGCAGGGCCAGGTCTGTCCGCAGGAAGCCGCGCCAATCTTCGTCAGCGACGCGAAGAATTTCATGGACAAGTTCAAGCCCGTCGCCGGCCAGCCGCTGACGTTCACGGCCAAAGGGCTGGTGCAGGGGAAAGACGCGGCGGCGATCCGCTTCATCCCGTTCTTCCGCCTGCACGATTCGCGCTACATGCTGTACTGGCAGACCGCAACGACCGCCGGCCTGGCGCAGATGCAGCAGGCCACCGCGGCGGCCGAAGCCGAGCGGCTGGCACTGGACGCCCAGACCATCGACCAGGTCGCGCCGGGCGAGCAGCAGCCCGAGTCCGACCATGTCTTCAAAGGCGAGGGCGCCGACGCGGGCATCAACAGCGGCCGCCACTGGCGCCACGCCAGTCAGTGGTTCAGCTATGAGTTGAACGACAAGGACGGCAAGGCGCGCGTGCTGCGCCTGACATTTGCCTCCGCCGACGCAGGCCGCAAATTCGACGTGCTGCTGAACGGGCAGCTATTGCAGACCGTGGAACTGGCGCGCGAAGACCAGCCGTTCTACAGCCGCGACTTCGCGATTCCTGCCGGCGCGGCGCGCAACGGCAAGCTGGAAGTCAAATTTGTCGCGCAAACAGGCTCGATGGCGGGCGGCTTATACGGTTTGAGGCTGCTGCGATAATAAAAAAGGTATTGCAACGCTCAAAAAAATGATTAGATTGGCATGGTAGATTCTTCTACCATAGGGAAAAAGATACTCAGGAGACTCACGCATGACTTTCACACGCAGGACTTTTATCGCCAGCGCTGTCGCCCTTGGCCTGGCCACCAGCAGCGCCTTTGCCGCCAAACCGCTCGTCATCGGCTTTTCGCAAGTCGGCGCCGAAAGCGAATGGCGCACCGCGAACACCACCTCCATTAAAGACGCAGCGAAGAAAGACGGCATCACGCTGAAATTCGCCGACGCGCAGCAGAAGCAGGAAAACCAGGTCAAGGCCATCCGCTCCTTCATCGCCCAGCGGGTCGATGTGATCGCGTTTTCGCCCGTGGTGGAAACCGGCTGGGACACCGTGCTGCGCGAAGCAAAGAACGCCAAGATCCCGGTGATCCTGACCGACCGTGCTGTGAAAGTCGCCGATCCATCGCTGTATGTAACTCTGATCGGCTCCGACTTCGTTGAAGAAGGCCGCCGTGCGGGCCGCTGGCTGGCCGATTACGCCGCCAAGTCGCCGAAGCCGCTGAACGTGGTGGAGTTGCAGGGCACCGTGGGCTCCGCGCCTGCCGTGGACCGCAAGGCCGGTTTCGAGGAAGTCATCAAAGGTAATCCGAAGCTGAAGATCATCCGCACCCAGACTGGCGAATTCACCCGCGCCAAAGGCAAGGAAGTGATGGAAGCCTTCCTGAAGTCGAACGGCAAGGACATCAACGTGCTGTTCTCGCATAACGACGATATGGCCATCGGCGCGATCCAGGCGATTGAGGAAGCGGGCCTGAAACCGGGCAAGGACATCATCATCGTCTCGATCGACGGTGTGAAAGGTGCTTTCCAGGCCATGATGGCTGGGAAGCTGAACGTGACCGTCGAATGCAATCCGCTGCTCGGCCCGCAGCTGATGCAGGCGGCGCGCGATGTGGTGGCGGGCAAGCCCGTACCGAAGCGTATCGTGACCGAGGAGCGCGTGTTCCCGGCTGATGTGGCGGCGAAAGAGCTCCCGAACCGGAAATACTGATGGCATCCGCAATCACGCCGGTGCTGGAGCTGACCGGCATCCATAAAGAGTTCCCCGGCGTGAAGGCGCTGAATGACGCGGGCCTGCGGCTGTATCCCGGCGAGGTGCATACCCTGATGGGGCAGAACGGCGCGGGCAAGTCCACGCTGATCAAGGTGCTCACAGGCGTGCATGGGCCGGACCGTGGCCGCATGGTGTTGCTGGGGCACGAGATTTCGCCCCAGTCCACGCTGGAAGCGCAGGAACTGGGCATCAGCACCGTGTATCAGGAAGTGAATCTCTGCCCGAATCTATCCGTGGCCGAGAACATATTCATCGGCCGTTATCCGCGCAAATGGGGCATGGTGGACTGGCGCGGCATGCGCGAGCAGGCGCGCAAGCTGCTGCTGGATCTGGAAGTCGATATCGACGTTGCCGCGCCGCTCTCGCGCTACCCGCTGGCGATTCAGCAGATGGTGGCGATTTCCCGCGCCCTGAACATCTCTTCCCGCGTGCTGATTCTGGACGAGCCAACTTCCAGCCTGGACGAGGCGGAAGTGCAGCTGCTGTTCCGCGTGCTGCGCCGCTTGCGCGAGCAGGGCATGGCGATTCTGTTTGTGACCCACTTCCTGGATCAGACTTATGCGATTTCGGACCGGATTACGGTCATGCGCAATGGTGAGCGGGAAGGGGAGTATGCGGCCAGTGAGTTGTCGCGCCTTGCGCTGGTCAACAAGATGATTGGTGCGGCGGCCGACGCTGCGCCGCCGGGAACTGCGGGCGCCAGCGCTCAGGCAGCCATTGCGGCGTCGACGACTGAAACTGCGCCGGCGCAGGGCGAGCTCGCGCTCGACGTCGATGGCGACGCGGCGAACAAGCAGCCGGGTGGCACGGCGGCGAGCGGCGAGGCGGCGCCGGTGCTGCTGCGCGCGCGCGGGCTGGCGCGGCGCGGCGTGCTGCAGCCGGTGGATATCGATGTGCGCGAAGGCGAAGTCCTCGGCCTGGCTGGCCTGCTGGGCTCCGGCCGCACCGAGCTGGCGCGCCTGCTGTTTGGCGCCGACCGCGCGGACGGTGGCAGCGTCCGCATCGGCGAGCACGAAGGCATCTTCCTGACCCCGCGTGAAGCGATCGGCAGCGGCATTGGTTTCTGCAGCGAAGACCGCAAGCTGGAAGGCGCCGTGCTTTCCTTGTCGGTGCGTGAAAACCTGATTCTCGCGTTGCAAGCCCGCACGGGCATGCTGCGCGCGATTCCGCTGAAACGCCAGCAGGAGCTGGCCGAAGAATACGTCAAAGCGCTGGGCATCAAGACGGCCAGCATCGAAACGCCAATTGGCTCGCTCTCCGGCGGCAACCAGCAGAAAGTGCTGCTGGCGCGCTGGCTGGCAACCTCGCCCAAGCTGATGATTCTCGACGAGCCGACGCGCGGCATCGACGTGCGCGCCAAGCAGGAGATCATGGATTACGTGACGGCGCTGTGCCGCAAGGGCATGTCCATCCTGTTCATTTCGTCCGAGCTGCCGGAAGTCCTGCGCTGCAGCGATCGCATGGTCATCATGCGCGACCGTGCGGCATGCGGTGAATACACACGCGGCCAGCTGGACGAGGAATCCGTACTCCAAGTCATCGCAGGGGAGGCCGCATGAATACCCGCAGCCTGGCCGCTCCTGCCGCAACGTTCACACCTGGCTTCATCATGAACCATCCACTCTTCAAGCCGATGGCGGCGCTGCTGGCGCTGCTGCTGGTGGACCTGATCTTCATTCCCGGCTTCTTCAGCCTGGAAGTGAAAGAAGGCCACCTGTACGGCGCCGTGATCGACATTATCAACCGCGCCGCACCGCTGATGCTGGCAGCGCTGGGTATGACCGTGGTGATCGCCACGCGCGGCATCGACATTTCGGTCGGTGCTCAAGTGGCGTTGTCCGGTACCGTGGCCTGCATGCTCATTGCGGACAATACCTCGATGCCCGTCGCGCTGGCCGCAGCCATGGGCGCGGCTTTACTGTGCGGCGCCTGGAACGGATTGCTCGTTGCGGCCCTGAAGCTGCAGCCGATTGTGGCAACGCTGATCCTGATGGTTGCAGGCCGTGGCCTGGCGCAACTGCTCACGGATGGCCAGATCATCACGGTGTATTACAAGCCGTATTTCTTCATCGGCAGCGGTTATCTGCTTGGCCTGCCGTTCGCGCTCTACATTGTGGCGGCAGTGTTCGCGGTTGTCGCGCTGATGATGAAGAAGACCGCACTGGGCCTGTTCATTCAGTCGGTCGGCATCAATCCCGTCGCGGCCCGGCTGGCTGGTCTGCGCACGGCGACGCTGATCTTCTTCACCTATGTGTTTTGCGCCGCCTGTGCCGGTGTGGCGGGCCTAATGATCAGTTCCAACATCAAGAGCGCGGACGCCAATAACGCCGGCCTGCTGCTGGAACTGGACGCCATCCTGGCCGTTACCCTGGGCGGCACTTCGCTGGCGGGCGGCAAATTCAGCCTGGCCGGCAGCGTGATCGGCGCGCTGATCATCCAGACGCTGACCTACACCATCTACTCGCTGGGCGTTCCGCCGGAAGTGAACATGGTCGTCAAGTCGCTGGTCGTGTTTGCGGTGTGCCTGTCGCAATCGGCCGAATTCAAGAACTTGTGGAAGCGCCGCAAATGAGTACCGTTATCGCCAATGCGCGCCGCATGTCGTCCGCGCCTTATTTCACCGCTCTCGTGACGGTCATTCTGCTGGTGGCGCTGCTGCTGGCTGGCGGCGCGGCCTATCCCGGCTTCCTGTCGCTGCAGGTGATGCTGAACCTGCTGATCGATAACGCGTATCTGCTGGTGATTGCCATCGGCATGAGTTTCGTGATTCTGTCCGGCGGCATCGACCTGTCGGTGGGCTCCGTGCTCGCTCTCAGCACGATGGTCGCAGCCTGGCTGCTGGCCAGCGCGCACTGGCCGCCGGTGGCCGTGATTGCGGCTGTGCTGCTGCTGGGCGCGGCCTTTGGGGCGTTGCAGGGCGTGCTGATTCACTTCTTCAAGCTTCAGGCTTTCATCGTCACGCTGGGCGGCATGTTCCTGGCGCGCGGCCTGTGCTATCTGATCAGCATTAATTCCATCACGATCGACGACCCCTTATTCGTCACGCTGTCTCAGGCCCAATTGAGCTTTTTCGACGGCTTCGTATCGCCTGGCGTGGTGATCGCGCTGGTGATGCTGGCAGCGGCAATCTTTGTGGCGCACTTCACACCCTTTGGCCGCGCCGTGTATGCCATCGGCGGCAACGAGCAGTCGGCGCACATGATGGGCCTGGCCGTGGGCCGCACGCGCGTTGCCATTTACGCGATCAGCGGCTTCTGTGCGGCGCTGGCCGGCGTGCTGTTCTCGTTCTATATGCTGTCCGGCTATGGCTTGCACGCTCAGGGCACGGAGCTGGATGCGATAGCGGCCGTCGTCATCGGCGGTACGCTGCTTAGCGGCGGCTATGGCTATGTGGCGGGCGCGCTGTCCGGCGTGCTGGTGCTGGGCGCCATCCAGACCCTGATCGCTTTCGACGGCACGCTCAGCTCCTGGTGGACGAAAATCGTCATCGGTGCGCTGCTGTTCATTTTCTGCGTGGTCCAGCGCCTGCTGTCCGCGCGCAGCAAGGAGACTCAATGATTCGCAAAACCCTGATGGCTGCGGCGCTTGCCGCGGCCAGTGTCGCCGCGCAGGCGTCCAATCCGCTGTTCAAGGACATCTTCACCGCCGACCCGTTCGCGCTGGTCGACAATGGCCGCGTCTACCTCTACACCGGCAAAGACGATGCTCCGGTTGGCGGCAAGGATTATGTGATGAAGGAATGGCGCGTGTTCTCCAGCTGCGACATGGTGCACTGGGAAGCCCACGGTTCGCCGCTGAACGTACAAGCCTTCAAATGGGCGAAAGCCGATGCCTGGGCCGGCGACATCGCCAAGGTCGGAGGTAAATACTATATTTATGCGCCGGTCGAACACGCCACCATTCCCGGCAAGGCGATTGGTGTAGCGGTATCGGACAGCCCGACCGGCCCGTTCAAGGATGCGCGCGGTTCGGCCCTGATCACCAATGACATGACCAAACAGGTCAGCATTTCCTGGGACGACATCGATCCCGCCGTTTTCGTTGACGACGACGGCCAGGCCTATCTGTACTGGGGCAATCAGATGCTGAAGTGGGTCAAGCTGAAGCCGAACATGATCGAGATGGATGGCGAGATCCACGCCGTGCCGATCGAGCGTTTCACCGAGGCGCCATACCTGAACAAGCACGAAGGCACCTACTATCTGAGCTGGTCGCGCGACTTCCCCGAAGAGACGGTGTACGCCACCGGCCCAAGCGCGACGGGGCCCTGGACCCAGCACGGCGTCATCATGGACAAGAACCGCATCGTGAAGACCATTCACCATGCGATCGTGGACTTCAACGGCAAGTCCTACATCTTCTACCACAACGACAAGCTGCCGACCGGCGGCGAATTCCGCCGCTCGGTGGCGGTGGAGGAACTGCACTACAACCCG
The DNA here is from genome assembly GCF_052114165.1 of Pseudoduganella sp. RAF19. Classification (NCBI taxonomy): domain Bacteria; kingdom Pseudomonadati; phylum Pseudomonadota; class Betaproteobacteria; order Burkholderiales; family Oxalobacteraceae; genus Pseudoduganella; species Pseudoduganella sp. RAF19. The sequence continues at coordinate 645,236 of NZ_JBFREF010000001.1, forward strand.
GACGGCACCATCCAGCACGTGCCGCAAACGGAGCAAGGCCCGGCTCCAAATCCGAGTCCGGCCTGCGGGCGATGATATCATCAGGGAATGGACACTCTTAACCCGAACTGGTTTCTACGCGCCCGCCTCAAAACCCGCCAGCTGCTTCTGCTCATCGCCCTCGATGAGCATCGCAACATCCATCGTGCAGCCGACGCGCTGCACATGACCCAACCCGCAGCCTCCAAGCAGATCAAGGATCTGGAGGAGATGCTTGGCGTGAAGCTGTTCGAGCGCCTGCCGCGCGGCATGGAGCCGACCATCTACGGCGAAACCATGATCCGCCACGCGCGCATGGCGTTGACCAGCCTGTCGCTGGCGCATGACGACGTGGTGGCGCTGAAACAGGGCCTGGTGGGCCAGGTGGAAGTGGGCGTGATCATGACGCCGGCCATGTCCCTGCTGCCGCGCGCCATTTCGCGCATCAAGCAGCACGCGCCATTGCTGCGCATCGGTGTGCATATGGAGCCATCCAATGTGCTGCTGGATATGCTGGAACGCGGCACGTTGGACTTCATGATCGGCCGCATCCTGGAGCGCAACGGCACCACAAACCTGATTTACGAAGAACTGACCGAAGAACCGGCTTGCGCCGTGGTGCGCAATAACCATCCGCTGCTGGAAGCCAGGAGCCTGCAGCTAAAGGATCTGGCGGGCCAGCCATGGATACTGCCGCCACAAGGCAGCATCCTGCGCCACCGCTGCGACATGATGTTCCGCCGCGCGGGCCTGGAGCCACCGGCCAACAGTGTCGATACGACGGCGCTGCTGCTGATTACATCCCTGTTACAGCAAACCGACTCCTTGCATGTGATGCCGCTGGAAGTGGCACAATACTACGCATCGCTGAACGTTTTAAGCATTCTCCCGATCGAACTGCCGTTCAAGATGGACGCATTCGGCATCATCCGCCAGCATGACCACTTGCTGTCGCCGGGCGCCAATCTGCTGCTGGAAGCAGTGCGCAAGGCGGCAAAGGAAATCTACTGACATGAGCATCGTCTTCGCCAGCCTCAATCACGCGCAACGCGTGCCGCTGGCCGCCGAGATCCATTCGCGGCCTTTTCTGAAACTGGAGGCGCCATCGCTGGTGTCGCACCTCGCGGTGTACGGCGATCCTGCGCCGCATGCTTCGAATGCGGAAGCCCAGCATGCACGGCTGGCGGCGCTGTGCGGCCATTTCGGCGTTTCCGCGCCGGCGCCGGATACGAATTACTTCACCCATGATTTCGGCCGCTTCCGCCTGAAATGGGAGCTGCACACCGAATTCGCCACCTTCACCTTCGCTGAGCAAGTGCAGAAAATGCCGCTGCCGGAAGAAGCCTTCGACGCCATGCCGACGCGCCATTTGCCGCAGGACTGGCTGCTCGCATTGCAGGGCAGGGTGCTGGTCGCTTCGCATGTCGTGCTGGCGCGCGCCAGTGCCGCGCCGGAAGCCTTTGCCGCCAGCCTGCAGCGCGTCTTCGAAGGCGCTGCGATGGCGGGCAGCCAGGTGATGCAGGGCGGAGAACTGTGGACCGACTTTGCGATTCACTCGGACGGCTTTTCGCGCTTCGTGATCTGCGACGTGGGCATGCGCCAGCAACAGGCGGGCCGCCTGATCCAGCGGGTGCTGGAGATCGAAACCTATCGCATGATGGCGCTGCTTGGCCTGCCGGCCGCGCAGCAGGCGACGCCGGAACTGAATTCCGTGGAATCCGAACTGGCGGCGCTCGCCGGTGCGCTGGTGGATGCGGACGGCCGCGTCGATGACGGCACCATCGAGCAAATGCTGCTGGACCAGATTACTCACCTGGCGGCGCGCATCGAAAAGCTGTCGCTGGATACGAGCTACCGTTTCGCCGCCTCCAAGGCTTACTTCGGCCTGGTGAATGCCCGTATTGAAGAATTGCGCGAGCTGCGCATCGAAGGCACGCCGACGGTCGAAGAATTCATGGAGCGCCGCCTGGCGCCTGCCATGAAGACCTGCGAAGCGGTGGCGGCACGCCAGGAAGCGCTGGCGCGTCGTATCGCCAACAGCAACGATCTGCTGCGCACGCGCGTCGGCATCGTGCAGGAGGCGCACAACCGCCGCATCCTGCAGTCGATGAACCAGCGCGCCTTGCAGCAGCTGCGTTTGCAGCAGGCGGTGGAAGGACTGTCGGTGGCCGCGATTTCGTATTACGTGGTGGGCCTGATTGGCTATGCGGCCAAAGGCGCCAAGGTGGTTGGGCTGGTCGGTAATCCGGAACTGGTGATGGGCGTGCTGGTGCCTGTGGTTGCGGCCTGTGTATGGCTGGGACTGCGCAATATGCATAAGAAGCTGCACAGTGCGTAAGCGGGTTCTAGCCGCGGCGCTGGCCGCATTAGCGGCGCTGAGTGGATGCGCCTCGATTGCTCCCGCGCCGGAACGCAGCGTGTCCGGCCTGCGCTTTATCGGCGAGCAGCGCATTCCTTTGAAGGCGCAATTCGACGGCACGACGGCGGGCGGCTTCTCAGGCATCGATTATGATCCGGCCAGCGGGACCTGGGTGGTCGAGTCGGATGACCGTTCGAATATTAATCCGGCGCGCTTCTACACCATGAAGCTGGATTACGACGCCAGCGCCTTCCGCTCGGCCACGCTGACCGGCGTACGTTTCTTCCTGCAGGCTGACGGCAGCACTTATCCCAGCGTGGCGATGGGCGGTGATGTGCCGGATATTGAAACGATCCGCATTGATCCGGTGGACGGCACGATCTGGTATGCCAGCGAAGGCGATCGCCGCATCGGCCTGAATCCCTGGCTGCGCCACGCCACGCGCGATGGCAAGCTGCTGGGTGAAATGCTGCTGCCGGAAAACTTCAAGGTCTGGAAGGACGTGGAGAAAGGCTCGCGCAACAACCTGTCGCTGGAAGGCCTGGCCTTTGCGCCGGATGGCAAGAGCCTGTGGCTGTCGCTGGAAGCGCCGCTGTACGAAGATGGCCCTGTGCCGACGCCGGACCAGGGCACCGTCACGCGTATCACGCAATTCACGCGCGAGGGCAAGGTGCTGGGACAATACGCCTACGAGATCGACGCGATTCCGGCGCGGCCGGCACCGGGCAAGGCCGCCGACAATGGCGTGTCCGAAATCCTCGCAGTCAGCGCGCACGAGCTGCTGGTGCTGGAGCGCGCCGCCGCGCAGGGTGCGGATGGGTTGTACAAGAACTATATCCGCATCTATGCCATGAATATCGAGGGCGCGACGGACGTCAGCGGCTATCCTGCGCTGACCGGGGCCAGCTTCAAGCCCGCGCGCAAGCGACTGGTGCTGGACCTGAATACGCTGGGCTTGTCGGAACTGGATAACGTGGAAGGCATTGCCTGGGGACCGCAGCTGAGCAACGGCCATCACAGCCTGGTGCTGATTTCGGATGATAATTTCAACAAGAATCAGGTAACCCAGCTACTGCTATTTGAGGTCCAGCCCTGAGATTATTCCACTGGATGGAATAGTATCTTGCTAACGGTGGTGATTCTCATCGCCGCGATATGGATGCACACTTTCGACTCACACCACGAAAGGAGCATCCATGAAACTGTACTACCATCCCCTGTCCGGCCACGCACACCGCGCCCACCTGTTTATTGGCCTGCTTGGCCTGGAGGCCGAGCTGGTGCTGGTGGACCTGATGAAAGCGGAGCAGAGAGCGGAAGACTTCCTGGCCAAGAATCCCTTCGGCCAGGTGCCCGTGCTGGAAGACGATGGCCAGTTCTTCCCTGATTCGAACGCCATTCTCGTTTATCTGGCGAAGCGCTACGGTAAAGGCAAATGGCTGCCGGAAGATCCGGCCGGCGCGGCGAATGTGCAGCGCTGGCTGTCCGTGGCGGCGGGTGAAATCGCCGGCGGCCCGGCTGCGGCCCGCATCATGATTCTGTTCCAGCGTCCCGGCAATGTGGACGAAGCCATCGCGCGCGCTCACCGCATCCTGCCGCTGGTCGATGCCCAGCTGGCGAAAGGCCACTGGATCGCCGCCGCTGAACCGACCATCGCCGATGTCGCCCTGTACAGCTATATCGCGCGCGCTCCGGAAGGCAATGTGGACCTGAGCGGCTACACCAACGTCAACGCCTGGCTGGCTCGCGTGGAAGCGCTGCCCGGCTTCGTGCCCTTCGTGAAAAGCCCGGCAGGCCTGGCGGCCTGATACCAAAGGAGAGTGCCATGGAAGACCTGCGCAGCGAATCGCCCTGGCATGCCGGCGAGCTGGCCATTCAGTCCAGCATCGGCATGGTGGAAAGAATGGAAGCCGTCGGCCGCAAGGTGGTGCGCGAGTACATGCCGGACCAGCACCGCGAGTTCTTCGAGCAGTTGCCGTTCGCCGTGTTCGGCGCGGTCGATGCGCAGGGCGATGTGTGGGCCACGCTGCGCGCTGGCGAAGAGGGCTTCCTGCATTCTCCCGATCCTCAACACTTGCTGGCCGCTTTGCCGCGCGTGGCGGGCGATCCCGCCGATGCGGGCATGGAGCACGGCGCCTCCATCGGCATGCTGGGCATCGAGCTGCATACGCGCCGCCGCAACCGTCTGAATGGCACGCTGCTACGCCACGAAGGCGATGCGGCGGAGATTGTGGTAGACGAGTCATACGGCAACTGCCCGAAGTATATTCATGTGCGCGACTACCGCTTCGAGCGCACACCGGACGAGCCATCGAGCCTGCCGCTAGTGAATAGTACGCGCCTCGATGCGATGGCACGCCAGCTGATCAGCGAGGCAGGCACCTTCTTCGTTGCGACCTATGCGGATGAAGGGCGCCACCGTGTCGATGTCTCGCACCGCGGCGGCATGCCGGGCTTCGTGCATATCGCCGAAGACGGCACGCTCACCGTACCGGACTACCAGGGCAACCGCTTCTTCAACACGCTCGGTAACATCGTGTTGAACGGCAAGGCAGGCCTGGTGTTTCCGGACTTTGCCAGCGGCGGCCTGCTGCAAATGACGGGCGATGCGGAAGTGCTGCTGAATTCTCCCGAGCAGGGGCAGTTTGAAGGCGCTGAGCGGCTGTGGCGCTTCCGTCCGCGCCGGATTGTGTGGCGCGAAGATGCTTTGCCATTGCGTTGGGCTAATCGTGCGTAACGCCGAGCAGTAGAGGTGCTAACATCCGTGCATGGAGCCCGGAACACAGCAGGAGGCATTCGCCGCGCTGTTTGGCGACAGTCCCTATATTGCTTTTATCATGGATGCCAGCGGTGCGCTGCTGGCGCTCAATCAGCGTGCGCGCCGCTACTGCGAAGAAGCGGGGCAGACGCAGAACGCCTTCAAGCTTTACCTGCCCTGGGCCGCCCGCGAACTGCGCGACGATGCGCTGTCCGTGGCGCGGCTGCGCGGCGTCTGGCGCGGCGAACTGGTGCTGCGCGGCGTCGGCAATAAGGAATGGGCGGCCACTCATACCATCGACTTCCAGCCGGGCGGTATGGGGCAGCCGGACAGCTATCGCGTGGTGCTGCACGAGTTGCGCGACTATGAAAGTTATGGCTCGCGCATGCGCTTCAAGCGCCTGTTCGAGCACCATCCGCACCCGGCATGGGTGTATGACGTGGACACGCTGCGCTTCCTTGTCGTAAACAACGCGGCCATCGAGAAATACGGTTATTCGGAGGAAGAGTTCCTCGGCATGACCATCCGCGACATCCGCCCGCCCGCAGAGCTGGCGCGGCTGGATTGCAGCTTGCTGGAAGCGCCTGCCGATGCCGGCGACCAGTCCAGCCATTGGACGCATCGCAGCAAGAATGGCGGCATGTTGCGGGTCGAGATATCGTCGCATCCGCTGACGCTGGCCGGGCACAATGCCCGCTTCGTGATCGCGCATGACGTCACCGAGAAGCTGCACATCGAACGCGCCCTGCATGCATCGGAAGAAATGCAGCAGCTGGTGATCGACCATATTCCGCACCAGATCTTCTGGAAAGACCTGGAGCTGCGCTACCAGGGCTGCAACGACGTGTTTGCGCGTGCGGCCGGCCTGCGCTCGCGCGAGGAGGTGGCGGGCAAGAGCGATTTCGATTTCCCCTGGTCGCACAATGCGGAGCGTATCCGCGCCGAGGACCGCCAGATCATCAGCAGCGGCGAGCCCTCCCTGAACCGCGAAGATCATCTGCCGTTCGCGGATGGCTCGCTGCACTGGTTCCTGATCAACAAACTGCCGCTGCATGATGTAGCGGGAAATACCATCGGCGTGCTGGGTACGATCGAAGACATCACCGAGCGCAAGCAGGTGGAACGCGCGCTGCAGCTGCACGACCGCGCGCTCGATGCCAGTTCCAGCGCGATCGCCATCACGGCCGTTGGCGAAGATCTGGACACCATTGAGTACGCCAACACGGCGTTGTTCCAGTTATGCGGCTACAGCCCGGAAGAGGTGCGCGGACGCAGCCTGGAACAGTTGTTGACGAATGACGGCGACGACAGCAAGGCTGCGGTGCACGACGCCATGCGCGCCCAGTCCGACGTGACGCTGATGGTGCACGCCCAGCATCGCGACGGTTCGCTGTACTGGGCGCAATTGCGTGTGGCGCCAGTGCGCAGCCCCACGGGTGAAGTCAGCCACCGCGTTTGCGTGCTGACGGATATGACGTCCACCATGGACTATCAGGCCCAGCTCGAATACCAGGCCAGCCATGACGCATTGACCGGGCTGCCGAACCGCAATCTGTGCGCCGACCGGCTGGCGCAAGCCATCGGCTACGCCCAGCGTTACGCGCATACCGTATGGGTCGTTTTCCTTGACCTGGACAACTTCAAGCTGGTCAACGATAACCTGGGCCACGCGGCGGGCGATGAGCTGCTGTGCACCGTGGCAGGCCGTCTGCGCGCATCCGTGCGCGAGACGGACACCGTGGCAAGGCTGGGCGGCGACGAATTCGTTCTGGTGCTGCTGACCGGCACCCAGACTGCGCCGCCGCAGACCATGCTGCAGCACCTGTTGTCCGTTGTGTCGGAGCCGGTGCAACTGGCAGGGCAGGAAGTGGCCGTCAGCTGCTCGATGGGGGTGAGCGTATTCCCTGCCGATGGCACGGACGCCCAGCTCCTGATGCGCCACGCGGACATTGCGATGTACCGCGCCAAGGAAGCGGGCCGCAACCAGTTGCAGTTTTACGAGGCCGCCATGCATGCGCGGGTGGTGGAGCGGGCCGTGATCGAGGGCGAGCTGCGCGGCGCGCTGGCGCGTAACGAATTCTTCCTGCAATACCAGCCCAAGGCCGGCGTGGATACCGGCGAAATCATGGGCGTGGAAGCCTTGATCCGCTGGCGCCATCCAACGCTTGGCCTGGTGTCGCCGGCCCGTTTCATCGGCGTGGCGGAAGAAACGGGCCTGATCGTGGATATCGGCCGCTGGGTGATCCACACTGCCTGCGCGCAGAACCGCGCCTGGCTGGACGCGGGCTTGCCGCCGGTGCGGGTGGCGGTCAACGTGTCGGCACGGCAGTTCCGCGACAAGGGACTGGTCGATGAAGTGGTAGCGGCGCTGCAGGAAACCGGCCTGCAGGCCAGCAGCCTCGAACTGGAACTGACCGAGAGCATGATGATGCACGACGCCGAATCGGCCGTGGCGACCATCCGCCGCCTGAAGGCCGTCGGCGTGAGCTTGGCCATCGACGATTTCGGCACCGGCTATTCCAGCCTGGCTTATCTGAAGCTGTTCCCCATTGATTACCTCAAGATCGACCAGAGCTTCGTGCGCGAGATGCTGGGCGCGCCAGCCGTGGCGGCCATCGTGCGCAGCGTGATTGCGCTGGGCCACAGTCTGGACTTCCGCGTGGTGGCCGAGGGTGTCGAAACGGAAGCCCAGCTGTCTTATCTGCGGCGCTTCGGCTGCGATGAGGCGCAGGGCTATTTCCTCAGCCGCCCGGTCGATGCCGACGCTCTCGCCGCGCTGCTGGCCAAGGAATCGCTGCATGCGGCGCGGCCTGCCGCCACTGCATCCAGCGGCACTTTGCTGCTGCTGGATGACGAGCCGAATATCGTGTCTGCCTTAACCCGGCTGCTGCGGCGCGACGGTTATCAGATCCTCACTGCCAACACGGCGGAAGAGGCTTTTGCCCATCTGGCCTTGCACGAGGTGCAGGTGGTCATCAGCGACCAGCGCATGCCGTCCATGAACGGCACCGAATTCCTCAGTCGCGTGAAGAAGCTGTATCCAGGCACGGTGCGCATCATCCTGTCCGGCTACACGGAGCTGGATACGGTGCTGAACGCCATCAACCGCGGGGAAATCTACCGGTTCTACACCAAGCCCTGGGACGACCAGACCTTGCGCGAGAATGTGCGCGAAGCCTTCCGCTACCACAGCCTGATGCGCGGTGCATCGCTTTCCGAGCTTACGTACTGAGCTTCTGCTTCAGGAAATCGACGGTGCGCTGCCAGGCCAGCGTGGCAGCCGCTTCGTCGTAGCGCGGCGTGGTGTCGTTATTGAAGCCATGCTCGGTGCCGGGGTAGACGAAGTGTTCGTATTTGACGTGCGCGGCTTTCAATGCGGCCTCGTAGGCGGGCCAGCCGGCCAGGATGCGCGTGTCCTTTTCGGCATCGTGGATCAGCAGCGGCGCCTTGATTTTTACCGCCTCGCCGGCGGGCGGCTGGCTGCCGTAGAAAGGCACGGCGGCTGCGAGGTCCGGTACTACCGTGGCCAGGTAGTTCGCAATGCCGCCGCCGTAACAGAAGCCGACCACGCCCACCTTGCCATTGGCGGCCGGATGGGCTTTCAGGATCTGAACGGCGGTGACGAAATCGGCGCGGGTCTTGGTCTGGTCCAGTTTGGGGAACAGTTCGCGCGCCTTGTCTTCGTCGCCGGGATAGCCGCCCAGCGGGAACAGGGCATCCGGCGCAAACGCCAGGAAGCCATCCAGGGCAAGGCGGCGGGCGATGTCTTCGATATGCGGATTCAGGCCGCGGTTCTCATGCACCACCAGCACGGCGGGCAGCTTGCCGGTGGGCGCCGCGGGCTGCGCCAGATAGCCGCGCAGCTTGCCGTAGCCTTGCGGCGATGGGAACTCCACATAGCTGGCCTTGATGCGCGCATCGGTGGGCGCGACCTGTTGCGCGGCAAAGCTAGGTGACAGGGCTGCCAGCAGACTGGCGCCCGTGGCGCCGGCCACCGCATAGCGCGCAGCGGAGGAGATGAAATCGCGCCGGCTCAACTGGCCATGCACGTATTGGTCGAACAGCTTCAGAACTTCCGGATCAAAGTCTTTTGCGGTCAGGCGTGCCATCCAATTCTCCTATCCTTGAGCCAGTGCGGAAAAACAGTCGAGCAGGGTGCGTGCGCGGAAGGGCTTGAGTATAACGCGGTTCACGCCGCGCTCGCGCAGCGCGGCCAGCAGCGTGCCGTCGCACTGTTCGGCCAGCACCGCGACCGGAATGGTGGCCTTGCTCAGCGTGCGGCCCTGGCGTAGCTGGTCAAGCAGGGACAGGTCATGCCCGCCGCCCGCATCGATGGCGATCACGGCGCCGTCAAACTTCTGGTGGCGCAGCAGCTCGCGCGCCATGGTCACGCTGGCCGCTTCGTGGATATGCGCCATCCCCAGCGAGCGGGCGGTCATGGCCACGGTCCGGCGCAGCATGGTTTCAGGTTCCACCAGCAGCATATTCTGTTCAGCCATTGCCACCCTCCAGTTCCTGCATCAGCAGTCCGCGCAAGGTGGACAGGATGGCCAGCTCCACATCGTCGAACTGGCGCGGTTTGGTGTCGATCACGCACAAGGTGCCCAGCGCATAGTCGTCGCGCTGGATCAGCGGGGCGCCCGCGTAGAAGCGGATGTGCGGCCAGTCCGTTACCAGCGGGTTGTCGGCAAAGCGCGGATCTTGCAGCGCATCCGGGATCACCATGATGTCGTTGCGCATGATGGCGTGGCCGCAGAAGGAGATATCGCGGCCGGTCTGGCACACCTCGCCCAGGCCGACGGCGGCCTTGAACCACTGGCGGTCGCTGTCGATCAGGGAGATCAGGGCAATAGGGACGTCGAACTCGCGGGCCGCGAATTCCACGATCTTGTCGAAGCGCTCCTCACGAGGAGTGTCCAGCAGCAGGGCCGCATACAGGGCCGCGATGCGCCCGGCTTCGTTTTCAGGAGTGGGGGCAGGGATCATGTGAGCAATGTAGCATGAGCTGGTTAAAGAATGGCGCTTACACTTTTTTACTCCCGTTTCAATTGGATTTCTGGCAAGATTCCCCGCAACGCAATAATAAAGAGGGAATGCATGCAAAAGCTGGGCATCTGGCTCAAGCGGATCGGGCTGGGCATACTGGTTGTCCTGCTGCTGGCGCTGTTGGGGTTGTGGTTCTTCCTGCGCGGCAGCCTGGCCGAACTGGATGGCAGGCGCAATGTCGCAAGCCTGAGCGGCACGGTCACCGTGGCGCGGGATGCGCTCGGCGTGCCGACCGTGTCCGGCGGCGACCGCGACGACGTGGCCTACGCCACCGGCTTTGTGCATGCCCAGGACCGCTTCTTCCAGATGGATTTGCTGCGCCGCGTCGCGGCTGGTGAACTGGCCGAACTGTTCGGCGAAAAGGCCCTTGGGGTCGACAAGGCGCATCGGCTGCACCGCTTCCGCGCGCGCGCTTCACTGGCCCTGCTTGGACTGCCGCAGTCTGAGCGCCTTCTGCTGGAACGCTATACGGCGGGCGTCAACGATGGCTTGAATGCGCTCGGCACCCGTCCCTTCGAGTACGGCCTGGTGGGCGTGGCGCCGCGCGCCTGGCTGCCGGAAGACTCGCTGCTGGTGGCATGGGCCATGTATTTCGATCTGCAAGGCGGCCAGGGTTCGCGCGAGCTGTCGCGCGGCTGGATGAAGGAACACACCACGCCGGAACAACTGGCCTTCCTGCTGCCCGAATCCACGCAATGGGATGCGCCACTGGATGCGGCCAGCGTGCCCGCACCGGCCGCGCCCATTCCAGCCGAAGCCCCCGCATGGTGGGGCCAGAACGTGCCGAAAGATCCGGTGCAGATTGCCATGATCGATTTCGTCGACGGCGTGGGCAGCAATAACTGGGCGGTGGCGGGCAGCCGCAGCGCCAATGGCGGCGCCATCGTGTCCGACGATATGCACCTGGGGATCAAGCTGCCGAATACCTGGTACCGCATGCAGCTGCACATCCCCGGCGACAATGGCGGCACGCGCCGCGTGATCGGCGTAACTCTGCCCGGCGTTCCGGCCATTGTGGCGGGCAGCAATGGCCATGTGGCCTGGGGCTTCACCAACAGTTATGGCGACTACATGGACTTTGTGCCAGTGGCAGAGGACTCTGCCCATCCCGGCAAGGTGCAAGTCGCCGGTGGCTGGGAAACGCCGGCCGTGCATGTTGAAAGCATTCTGGTGAAAGGCGCGCCAGCCGTCCACCTGGCGGTGCGTGAAACCTCGCAGGGCCCGATCATGGAAGGCAAGGGCAAGCCCTATGCCGTGCATTGGGTGGCGCACGAGCTGCAAGCCGTGAACATGAATTTGCGCCGCATGGAGCTGGTCACTTCGCTGGACCAGGCTTTGGCGCTGGCGCCGACGGTCGGCATCCCGGCCCAGAATATGGTGGCGGGCGACGCCAGCGGCAATATCGGCTGGACGATTGCCGGTCCGCTGGTACGCCGCGCGAAAGGCGGCGCCGATCCAACTTTCCCGCTGCAAGGCGGGACGGGCGGTTGGCAAGGCCTACTGCCGGCGAAGGAGTATCCGGTGCAGCGCAGCCCGGCCACTGGCCAGTTGGTCACGGCAAATAACCAGCAGTTACTGGGCGCCGGCGCCGAGCTGATAGGCGATGGCGGCTTCGATCTTGGTGCGCGCGCGCATCAAGCGCGCGACAGCCTGACCGCGCTGGGACCGAAAACCAATGAGCAGGGCGTCTACAGCGTGATGCTGGACGACCGCGCCATCTTCATGGGCAAGTGGCGCGACCGTGCCCTGGCCGTGCTGGATGATCAGGCCGTGGCAGGCAATCCGCAGCGCGCCGAACTGGCGCGGCTGCTGAAGAACAGCTGGTCCGGCCATGCCAGCGTGGACGCGGTGGGCTACCGTGCGGCACGCGCCTTCATGTGGTCGATGTACGAAGTGCTGTACGGCGGCGCCAATGCGGATATGGGGCGCTTCGATGGCGATGCGGCAGCGGCTTCGCGGCGCTGGCCGGCCGTGGTGGCGCGGCTGCTGGACGAACAGCCTGCAGGCTGGCTGCCGAAACAATACCCGGACTGGAAGGCTTTGCAGCTGGCGGCCATCGACCGCGCCATCGCCAACCTGTCCAGGGATGGCAAACCGCTGGCGGCCCATTCCTGGGGCGAGCGTAATACGGCGGCCATGGCGCATCCGATTGCCGGTTCGCTGGGGCCGCTGCGCAAGTGGCTGTCCGTGCCAGCCGACCAGTTGCCTGGTGATAGCAATATGCCGCGCGTGGCCGGTCCGAATTTCGGCCAGTCCGAGCGCATGACAGTCACGCCGGGCAAGGAGGAACAGGGCTTGTTCAATATGCCGGGCGGGCAGAGTGGCCATCCTTTGTCGCCGTTCTTCCTGGCCGGACATGAGGATTGGGTTGCCGGACGTCCTGAACCGTTGCTGCCTGGTCCCGCGCGCCACATGCTCACGTTCACGAAGTAGTTCCGTACGCTTCTTTTGGGTGCATAATGGTGTTTCGCGTCAGAACTCCATGGATGAGGCAAGCATGATCAACGATTTCGCGACAGCTTCCCGGGCGACCCTGCAGTTCCTGCGCCAGCGCCTGGGATTCAAATTATGGATGGTCACCCGCACCGACGGGGATAACTGGGTGGTCCTGTTTTCGGACGATCACGGTTATGGCGTCCAGCCCGGTAAGTCCTATGGTTGGGCCGAGTCGCTGTGCGCTCGCATGGTGGAAGGCCAGGGCCCGAATATCGCGCCCGATGTGAAGAAAGAGGCGGCTTATGCAGCCGCCCCGATCACTGGTGAAATGCAGATTGGCGCCTATGTCGGCGTGCCGCTGCGCCGTGCCGACGGTACGCTGTTCGGCACCTTGTGCGCCATCGATCCCGAGCCGCAGCCGGAACGCATCCGCGAGGACCAGGACATGGTGAAGCTGATGGCCGATCTGCTGGGCGGCTTGCTGGAAGCCGAATTGAATGCGACCGAGGCTTTGCGCAAGGCCGAACGGGCCGACGTCGATGCGACGCGCGATGAACTCACCGGCCTGTACAACCGCCGCGGCTGGGACTTGCTGGTGGCGCGTGAAGAAGAGCGCTGCAGCCGCTACGGCCATCAGGCTTGCGTGGTATCGATCGATCTCGACGATCTCAAGTTCTACAACGATACGCAAGGCTATGCCTCCGGCGATGCGCTGCTGATCCGCTGCAGCAAGGCGCTGAAGGATGTCACCCGCGGTTCCGACGTGGTAGCGCGCATGGGCGGCGATGAATTTGCGATGCTGATGGTGGAATGCGATTACTTCGATGCCCAGGCCATGCTGCTGCGTGTGCAGGAAACCCTGGCGGGCTATGACGTGCGTGCTTCGCTGGGGATGGCGATGCGCAAGGCGGGTTACGATCTGGAAGAGGCACTGGCGATTGCCGATGCCGAGATGTACCGCGCCAAGCGCACGCGCAAGGTCCTGAATTAATTCACTACGACGGCGGCCGGCAGGACCGCCGTTTTCTCGGTGCGCGGCAGTCCGAAGCAGGGACGCAGCAGCGGTACGCGGCGCACAATCTCGAAGATGCCGAAGCTGGTGGTGGTGGTCAGCACGACCAGCACCAGGTATTCGATCGCCGGTGCGATATGCGCCACTTTCAGGCTATGCGCGAAGCATACGATCAGCGTCTGGTGCAGGATATAGATCGGGAACACGGCTTCGGTCAGGTAGCGGCGTTTGGCGCTGTCGAAGTTGAGATGGCGGCGTCCGAAGCCGCAGACGGCGACGATGGCGCTCCACTGACACAGGGCGTAGACGGTGCGCATGGTGTTCAGGGCGTCCTGCATGCTTTCCGGCAGCGAGTAGTAGCAGACGAAACATGCCCAGCATGCGAAGGCGATGCCCAGGGCGGGGAAGCGGGCACGTTCTGTGGCTTCCCAGAATTGCGGCTGCTTGGCCAGCAGGGCGCCCATCATGAAGATACTGAAGTAGCCGGCGTGCATGGCCCAGTCATGAATCAGGTCGTGGGTGGTGTCGAAGATCGGCATCAGCGTCATGCGAATCACGGCCAGCAGGGCGGCAGGCAGGACGATCAGGCGCCAGCCGGTCAGCAGCTTCGCCAGCGCTTCACCGCCACGTTTGGTGCCGACGACAGCCAGGATCATGGTGTAGGCCCACAGATAGGGCAGGAACCAGAGGTGGTTCCAGGTGGGGATGGTCAGGCAACCATCCTTATTGCAGAAGCCGTGGTAGCCGGTCACGTAGAGATGCATGAAATCGCTGAAGCTGCCGGCGTAGTTGAGCTTTTCGACCACTTCGAAATACGACTGCGGCGGCACGATGAAGAACATGCCGAACACCAGCGGCACCAGCAGGCGGAAGCTGCGCTGGCGGGCGAATTGTGTTGTGCCAAGTTTGTCCAGCAAGTGGCAGGCGGCCACGCCGGATACCAGGAATAGCAGGGTCATGCGCCAGGGCGAGGACAGCATCATCAGCGGTTCGATGGCGTCGCTGGCATTGGGACTTTTAACGTGCCAGCCCCAGGTGACGTAATACATACCGGTGTGGAAGAGGATCAGCAGGAAGAAGGCGATGATGCGAATCCAGTCCAGGAAATACAGTCTCTTGTTGTGCATGGCGGTGGTCCTCAGGTTGGTGATGTGACCAGCGTACCGGCGGGCGGTTCGCCACGCGAGCGATATGGGGTGAGTGGGGCGTGCCGTGGGGCGAGTCGGCGGCCAGAGGCGCTAGCCGAGGGCGGACAGCAGATCCTGGCGGAACTGGCGGCTCAGCGGGGCGCGGGCGCCGCCGCGTAGCAGGACTTCGCCGTCGCCCTTGGGCGAGGCTTCGATGCGGTCGATCCACGCCAGTTGCACGGCAGCGCGGCGGTGGCAGCGCTGAAAGGCCGGGCCCAGCGTGTCGAGCAGGTTGCCCAGCGTTTGACGCAGCAGCGGGGCGCTGGTGGCGGTGTGCAGGACCACGTAGTTGTCGGCAGTCTCCAGCCACTGGATGTCGTCGACACGCACAATGCGCGTGGTGCCGCGCTCGGTGACCATCAGCTGCTGCGGCGGCGGCCAGGCAGGCGATACTGGCGGCACGGCATTTGCGAGCGGCACGGCTGTGGCATGCGCTCCGGACGCGTCCGGGGCGGCGGCGCGGCGCGCGGCCAGGCGTTCGCGCAGGCGCTGCAGGGCGCGTCGCAGGCGCGCCTGGTCGAAGGGCTTGAGCAGGTAATCGATCGCATTGGCGTCGAACGCCTTGATTGCGTATTCGTCGAAGGCGGTGGCGAACACCAGCAACGGTGCGGGGTCGGGCAGGGAGGCGGCAACTTCCAGGCCGCTCACCTCGGGCATTTGCACGTCCAGAAAGATGGCGTCGGGCGCGAAGGCTGCCACTTGTTCGATGGCTTCCACCCCGTCACGTGCTTCGCCGATGGCCGTGATGTCGGATTCAGTCTCCAGCAGGCGGCGCAGCTTGTCGCGCGCCGGGCGTTCATCGTCGACGATCAGGACGCGCATGGAATCCTCATCTCAGCGCGCACCCCCGCCGGTTCGAGCTGGCTCAGCTCCAGCGTAGCAAGGCCGCCATACAGCGCTTCCAGGCGCTCGCGGATATTGCGCAAGCCAACTCCGCTCGCGCCGTTGAGCACCGCCGCAGCCTCCGCACCGCCGCTTGACGCGCAAAAGCGTTCTGCAGACGTGGACGTGCCGGCCGCCGCAGACGCGGACGCGCCCGCAGCCGCAGACGCGGAAATCGTCGTACCTGAGCGCGCGCTGGCCGGGGACGGCGTGCCCGGGGCCGCGGGCGCGGGTGGGGTGGCGGGCAGGTGGCCGGCATCGTCGCTGATGGCGAGGACGAGGCGGGGGCCTTCGCGGCGGGCGATGATGGTGATGCGGGTCAGGCCGCGGCGGCGTTCGACGGTGTGTTTGAAGACGTTTTCGAGAAGAGGCTGCAGGCTCATGACCGGTACGTGGCAGTCGCTCAGTTCCTCGTCAATCGCCCAGGCAATGGAAATCCGGTCGACGAAGCGCTCCTCCATCAGCCGTGCATAACCGCGCAGCAAACGCAGTTCGGTGGACAACGGCGCAGTCTGCTCGCCGCTGACCTCGAGCGTAGCGCGCAGCATGTCGGACAGCTGAATCAGCGTCGCATCGGCACGCGCCACGTCGGTATGCATCAGCGAGGAAATCGTGTTCAGCGCGTTGAAGAGAAAATGCGGCTGGATCTGCTGCGTCAGCTGCTGCAGCTGCGCGGCGCGCAGCAGGGCGTTGGTGCGCTCCGCACGGACAAAGGACAACACGCCAAACGTGACCAGCGTGAACAGCGTCACGAAGACCGAGATCTTCACGTCTTCATAGAAGTATGTCTGCAGCCACGGCTCGTGATAATACGTCCGGCCCATCAGCGCATACACGCCATGGCGGATGCCAAACGCCATCGGCATGAAGAGCGCCCACCACATTAACAGCCACGGCGCCTGCCGCGCGAACCAGCGCCATGGCGTGGCAACCAGATGATCGTAACGGGCCGTGAAGTAGCGCTGCGCCCCCAGCAGCAAGGTGGCGACCAGCAGCGATGAGCATTCCCATAAAATCGGCTGCCACAAATCTCCGCGGTCGTGCCGGACGAAATCCTGCACCGCCGTAGCGACCATCATGGCCCAGAACAGCAGCCAGGCGACGACCAGCGAGAGGCGGGCGCGGTTCAGCATCAGCGGTGGCGCGCTTCGACCAGGTCGATCTCGCGCACGATCTTGCGCGCGATCTCGTCCGAAATATGGTACTGGCGCGCCAGTTCGAAGATGGCCTGGCGCTCCGCCTTGATGGCGGCCAGGCGCAGCTTGCGTTCCGCCTTGTCCAGCTTGCGGTAGTGGGCCGCGCTGTCGTCCTCATCCTGGCTGGCGACGTTCAGGCGGTGCTCATACAGCGACATCACGCGCGCCGCCGCTTGCGGATAGCAGTCCGGATCATCCGAATGCGGCATCAGATCCAGCTGCGCCTTCTCGATGGCGGCAATGGCCGCCGTCGCCGCCGCGCGGCGCGCCAGGTCTTCCTGCTGGCGGTCAGCCGGCTCTTCGGGGAAGCTCATGCCGCCCAGCAGGCGCGGCAAGCCTACCCCCGCCATCACCAGCGATAGCAGGATCACCGTGCTGGCCAGCAGAATCGTCAGATCGCGTGCCGGGAAGTCCTGGCCATTGGGTAGCGTCAGCGGCAGGGTCATCACACCGGCCAGCGTGATCGCACCGCGTGCACCGGCCAGCGAAGTCGCCAGCAGCAGGCGCCAATGCGGACGCACGGTGGCCGACGGATCATTCTTGTTGCGGCGGTACAGGGTGATGCGCAAAGTCGCCCACACCCATACAAAGCGCAGAATCAGCAGGCCCGCACTGATCACGAAAGCGTAATAAACCAGCCACCAGCGGCTTTCGTGGCCGACTTCCTCGATCGAATCGCCGGCGCCGCGCAGGATATCGGGTAGCTGCTCGCCAAGCAGCACGAACATCACGCCGTGCAGCGCGAACTGCATGGTGTCCCACACGGCGGTGCGCTGGATGCGGGTGGCCGCCAGCGCCTGGCCGTTCAGCTCCACGAAGCTCATGGTGATGCCCGCCGCCACAGCCGCGAGAATCGGCGAAGCGTGCACGAACTCGGCCAGCATGTAAGCGCCAAACGGAATCAGCAGGCTGATAAGAATCGGCGAACCGGCCGGCTCGCCGAAGCGTGCCGTCAGATGGCCCTGGAAGTGGCTGACCACCCAGGTCACGCCGACGCCGATGGCAATACCGGCAATCGCCAGCCAGGCGAAGGTCAGCGAGGCCTCCGCGATGGAGAAGGTGCCGGTTGCCGCGGCGGCCACGGCGAAACGGAAGCACACCAGGCCACTCGCATCGTTCAGCAGGGCCTCGCCTTCGAGGATGTGCATCAGACGTTTGGGCATCGGCGCGCGCGACTTCAGCGCGGAGATGGCCACCGGATCGGTCGGTGATACCACCGCCGCCAGTGCGAACGCCACCGGCAGCGGCATGGCGGGAATCATCAGGTGGATCAGGTAGCCCGCGCCCAGCACCGTGAATAGCACCAGGCCGAAAGCCAGTTCGAGGATCACGACGCGGTCGCGCACCAGTCCACTATTGGGAATGCGCCAGCCATCCAGGAACAGCAGCGGCGGCAGGAAGAGCAGGAAGAACAGCTCGGGATCGAGCTGGATACCGTGGCCGGTGAACGTAGAGATAATGGCGCCCAGGCCGATCTGGGCCAGCGGCAGCGGGATCGAGATGGGCAGCACGCGGACCAGGTAAGCGCTGGCGATCACCGCCAGCAGCATGGTCAGAACAATTTCAATGGAATCCATCGGACCATTATAGTAGGAAACATTGCTAATCCTGCCAGTGTGCAAGGGACTGGTTTTTTTGAAATGCTTCTGTCATAATTGCGTCTCTTCTGCGGGAATAGCTCAGTTGGTAGAGCGCAACCTTGCCAAGGTTGAGGTCGAGAGTTCGAGACTCTTTTCCCGCTCCAGAATTCCAGAAAAGGACGCCCCGTGCGTCCTTTTTGCGTTGGGCCGTTGTATCCGCCCCTCAGTCCGCCGAATTCGTGTGTAATCCCCGTTATACTGCCGAAACATTCTTCAAATTGGAGTCAGCAACATGAATTCCGTTCAACAAGAAGTTGACGAGCGTAGCAACCTTACAAACTCCAATAAATTCGAACTGCTGCTGTTCCGCCTCGGCGCGGACGACAAGGGCGAGCATTCGGAACTGTATGGCATCAACGTGTTCAAGATCCGCGAGATCGTGGCCATGCCGCAGGTTACCGCAGTCGCCGGTTCGCAGCCACACATGTTGGGCGTGGTGAATCTGCGCGGCCAGATCATTCCCGTGATGGACCTGCCATCGATCGTTGGCGTGAAGCCGAAGACGGGCCTGAACATCATGCTGGTGACCGAGTTCGCGCGCACCACCCAGGCCTTCGCGGTCGAGTCGGTGGACGAGATCGTGCGTCTGGACTGGAGCCAGGTGCTGAGCGCCGAAGGCAGCAACGCGGGCGGCATGGTGACCAGCATCGCGCGCCTGGATGGCGACACCCACACCACACGCCTGGCACAGGTGCTGGACGTGGAAACCATCCTGCGCAAGATGATGCCGGCCGAAAGCGAAGAGATCAACGAAGAATCCGTCGGCAAGCTGCCGCTGAAACCGGGCACCATGATTCTGGCCGCCGACGATTCCGTGGTCGCGCGCAACCTGATCGAGCGCGGCCTGGAAGCCATGGGCGCGCCGTACGTGATGCTGAAGACCGGCAAGGAAGCCTGGGAAAAACTGCAAGCCATCGCTGAAGGCTGCAAGGCTGAAGGCATCCCCGTCGAAGACCGGGTAGCGCTGGTGCTGACTGACCTGGAAATGCCGGAGATGGACGGCTTCACGCTGACCCGGCTGGTCAAGCAGGACGCCCGCTTCAGCAAGATCCCGGTGGTGATTCACTCATCGCTGTCGGGCAAGACCAACGAAGACCACGTACGCGGCGTTGGCGCCGATGCTTACGTGGCCAAGTTCGTTGCCGAAGACCTGGCCGGGACCATCCGCAAAGTATTGGTCAAGTAGTCAGGTAGGGCGGATGTAGTCAGGTAGGGCGGATCATTGATCCGCCGACTTCAGCTGCCGGCTATGGAATCGCACATGGTCGGCAATGAAGCTTGAGATGAAGTAGTAGCCGTGGTCATAAGCCGCGTGCCGCCGCAGTTCCAGCGGCTGCCCGGCCTTGTGGCAAGCCTCCTCGAACATTTCCGGATACAGCTGCTCCTGCAGGAATTTGTCGGCCATGCCCTGGTCGATCAGAATCCCCTGCGGGAACGGGGCCGTTTCCGCGCGCGCCATCAGGATGCTGGCATCGTGCCTGGCCCATTGCGCGGCGTCTTCTCCCAGATAACCCTTGAATGCGTTCTGTCCCCATGGGCACAAGGTTGGCGCAGCGATGGGCGCGAACGCCGACACGCTGCGGAACAGGTCCGGCCGGCGCAGAGCCAGCGTCAGCGCGCCGTGGCCACCCATCGAGTGGCCGAAGATGCCGATGCGATTGCCGTCAATCGGCAGTTCATCGACAACCAATGCGCGCAGCTCGTGGATATAGCTCTCCATGCGGTAGTGGTTGCGCCATGGCTCCTGCGTCGCGTCCAGATAGAAACCCGCGCCGGCGCCGAAGTCCCAGTCCTTGCTTTCGTTTTCAATGCCGGTGCCGCGCGGGCTGGTGTCCGGCGAAACCAGGATGATGCCTTCCTCGGCGGCGAAGCGCTGCGCCCCGGCCTTGGTCGGGAAAGTCTCTTCCGTGCAGGTCAGGCCTGCCAGATAGAAGAGGGCAGGCAGGCGCTGGCCCTGGGCCTGCGCGGGAATGTAGACGGAGAAGCGCATCGGCAGTCCGATGGCCTCCGAATCGTGTTTGTAGAAGCGCTGGATGCCGCCGAAACAGGCATGCTCGCTGATCATTTCCATTTTTGTGTTCTCCTCAATGCGTGCGCCGGTTCTTGCGCACGACGGCAATCAGAATCAGAGCATACGATACCAGCCGGATCAGGTAGAGCTGGGGCACGTCTTCGCTGGTCAGTTTAAAAGCATGGCCGATCACGCGCTCAAGCGCCATCAGCCCGAACGACAGCGCGAAGTACAGAAAGAAGCGGTCGCCGGTACTGCGCCAGTAGCGCAGGAAAAACAGGCCGATGGTCAACGAGGCCATGATGATGGCGCCGGACAGCAAACTATTCACGTGCATCAATCATCCTCCCAGACCAGGCCATACAACAAGGGTAGCAGCGACACCAGCGTGACGCACAGGCGCAGCGTCGCCAGGTCCTGGTCGGGCAGGAACAGGCGGTCCGCCACCAGCAGCACATTGCTGATGAACAGCCCGGTGAAACACAGGCCGCTCCACAGCAGCAGGCGTTGCCGTGAACGGGAGAAGGCGCGCAGCAGCAGCGCGGCGCAGGCCAGGGCTGTGATGGCGCAAAGCGTATAGGTGAGGGCGGACATTGTCATTCATCCTTTCGCCAGATGAAGGCGTCGGCAAAGAGCCGTGCCTTGCGATTGCTCTTCGAATGAACCAGGGTGCTGACTTCGATCAGGTTGCGGGAATAAACATCCACCAGCCGCCGCAGCAGCTCTGCCAGGTCTGGCGAGGCTGGATCGTAAAGCCACCTGCCGTCCGCATCCTGCCGCGCGATGCCGCCGGCGCGCAGCTGATTGAGCAGGACGGCCGCACGCTTGTCGTCCAGGTACAGACGTTGTGCGAGCCGTGGCGCATCCCATGCGGCGCCGGGATTGGCCGACATGAGCGTGATCGCTTCCAGATAAGGTACGGATGGCACGCACTGCAAGATGAAGCGGCGCACATCGTCTGGAATGGTGGAGGAGTCCACGATTATTGCAGTCCCGGCACTGGTTGTGAAAGGCGTCAATATAACCCAATCATTCAGAAAAGGTGTTTTCGATTGGAAAGAAGTGCGACATGATTTTTCAATCTGCAATATAGTGCGGGGCGGAGGTAATACATGCCCGATATTTTGATCATCTCTTCCGAGCTTGCATGGCCCCTCGCTGTGCTGCTCGCCTGGTTGGCTGGTGAGTTCGTGCACCGCTGGACTGGCGTACCGCGCATCAGCGTGTACGGCCTGGCCGGCTTCCTTGGTGCGCAAGCCTTGCCGGACCTGTTTGCGACCGACAGCGGTACGCCAGTCACCATGCTGGCCAATGTCGCCTTCGGTTTAATTCTGTTTGAGTTTGGCTATCGCGTGAACCTGCGCTGGCTGCGCGTGAATCCGTGGATTGCCATCAGTGGTCTGGTTGAATCCTGCGCCACCTTTGGCGTGGTTTATTTCATCTCCCACCTGCAGGGCATGCCGCCGTTGACGGCGCTGCTGCTGGCGTCGCTGGCCATGTCCAGCTCGCCGGCCGGTGTGCTGCGCGTGATTAACGAGGAGCGCAGCTCCGGCCAGGTGACGGAGCGTGTACTGCACCTGGTCGCCATGAATTCCGTGCTGGCCGTGTTCGTATTTAAAGTGATTGTCGGCTTCTGGGTGTTCCAGACTTCCGGTAGCTTGACGCAGGCCGCCTCGCACAGCCTGATCGAACTGGTGGCTTCGGCCTTGCTGGGTGCGATCTTCGGCATGCTGGTGCCGGCCGTGCTGCGCGGCCTTGGCACGCTGGCGCGCGACGGCACGGTCGCCTTTGCACTGGTGGTGATGCTGCTGGTGTCTATTACGCATGCGGCCGACCTGTCGCCGGTGCTGGCCACCTTGACCTTTGGCCTGACGGCGCGCCATCGCCGCGTTTCGTTCGCGCGCACCCAGCGCAACTTCGGCGCGATTGGCGAAGTGCTGACCGTGCTGCTGTTCGTGTTTGCGGTGTCCACGCTGGATTGGGACCGCGTGCTGAGCGGTGCGGCGCTGGGCCTGATTCTGCTGGCGGCGCGCTTTGTGGTGAAGACTGCGGCGGTGGCGGTGTTCGCCCATGTGGGCGGCATCTCGTGGCGCAAGGGCGCGCTGATCGGCGTGGCGATGTCGCCCATGTCGGTGTTCGTGATCCTGCTACTGGAACAAACCAAGTATATGGGCATTGTGCTGGTCGATGAGCTGTCCGCGCTGGCCGCGATGACGCTGTTCATGGAAGTGATCGGCCCCATCATCACGCAGCGCGCGCTGATCTGGGCCCGCGAGACGGCAAAGGAGGAAGACTGATGCCCTTGGAACCATTCAAACAATCGCAGCGCCTGACCATGGGCGTTGAGCTGGAGCTGCAGCTGGTCAGCCTGTCCGACTACGACCTGACCGGCGCCAGCCCGGACCTGCTGCACCTGCTGGAGCGTAAGCCCTTCCCCGGCCACGTGACGCCGGAAATCACCGAGAGCATGATCGAGATTAACTCGGACGTGCACACCAAACATAATGAGCTGGTGGCGCAGTTGCAGCTGACGCGCGACACCCTGGTGCAGGCAGCCGATACGCTGAACATCGGCATCTGCGGCGGGGGCACCCATCCGTTCCAGAAATGGCGCGAGCGCCGTATCTTCTCCAAGCCGCGCTTCAAGGAAGTATCGGCGCTGTATGGCTATCTGGCCAAGCAGTTCACCATCTTCGGCCAGCACGTGCACATCGGCTGCGGCAATGGCGACGATGCGTTGTTCCTGCTGCATTCGCTGAGCCGCTACGTGCCGCACTTCATCGCGCTGTCCGCATCCTCACCCTATGTGCAGGGCGCCGATACGCTGTTCAATTCGGCGCGCCTGAATTCCGTGTTCGCCTTCCCGATGTCGGGCCGCGCGCCGTTCCTGCTGAGCTGGGACGAGTTCGAGCACAGCTACTTCTCGAAGATGGAGCACACGGGGGTGATCAAGTCGATGAAGGACTTTTACTGGGACATCCGCCCCAAGCCCGAATACGGCACCATCGAGCTGCGGGTATGCGACACGCCGCTGACCGTGGAGCGGGCGGCGGCGCTGGCCTGCTATCTGCAAGCCCTGTGCGCCTATCTGCTGGACCGGCGCGAGGCGCCGCCGGTGGAAGACGACTACCTGGTCTACAACTACAACCGTTTCCAGGCGTGCCGCTTTGGCCTGGATGGCACCGTGGTCCATCCCAAGACTTACGAAAGCCTGTCGCTGCGCGAAGATATCCTGACCACACTGCGGCGCATGGACCAATACGCGGAAAACCTGGGTGGCAGCGCGGCACTGAATCATCTGGTGCAAGTCACTCATACGGGCAGCGACGCGCATTATCTGCGCGACCAGTTCAACGCCAGCGGCAGCGTGGAGGGCGTAGTGGATGCGGCCCTGAGCCGTTTCCGTGGGAGCATCATGTAATTAAGTGTAAATTTTGACAACAACTCTCCGCCGGGTGTAAAATTTACCGACAGCTCTGTTCGTGCGCGAACGGAAGGGCCATCAAGAAGCCCATAAGCTGGTGGTAGGTTCGAAGGAGAGGTTTATGGAAGTCGAAACGAAAAGCCTGTCGGTCAGGCTGCCGGATTCCGTTGATGAAGACGATAATCCAAGGCGTGGCGACCGGCTGAATGTGTACGTCAATGCCCGTTATGAAGCCGAACCGGAAAAGCCGGAATTGCCGTCGGTGACATTGGGTAAATTGCGCAAGCTGCGCAAACGCGCCCGGGCCAAACCCGCCTAGGCGGCGGTTTCAGAACCGCGTCTCCCTCGCCACGCGCAGGAAATTGTCGAGAATGGCGGTGCAGTCCAGTAGTTCCACCCCTCCTGCGCGGTGGAACTCGGGGTGCCATTGCAGGCCCATGACGAATGGCGCCTTGCGGTAGCGGATCGCCTCGATCATCTTGTCGGGATAGGACAGGGCTTCGATCTGCATGTCCTTGCCCAGCGATTTCACGGCCTGATGGTGGATCGAGTTGACCAGCCCGCGCTCCTGGCCCCGGAACATGGAAGCCAGCGACGATCCCTCCGGGAAGGTGACCTCATGCCGGTGCCGGTCGTACAGATCGGACACGTGCTCGTGCGCGTCCGGCACATCGGTCGCAATATCCTGGTACAGCGTGCCGCCGAACGCCACATTGATCAGCTGGCAGCCGCGGCAAATGCCCAGCACGGGCTTGCCCGCTTCCACGAATTCATGCAGCAGTTCCAGCTCGTACATATCGCGCGCCCGGTCGCCGCTCCATTCCGGCCGCGTAGGCGCTTCCGCATAGCTGGTGGGCGAAACGTCGGCCCCGCCTTGCAGCACCAGCCCATCGAGGTGCTTGGCATAGTCGCGCAGGCGGATATTGGAAGGGTGGAGCAAGCCTTCCGTGTTCACGGTGGGCACCATGAATACCAGCACATCGCGCGACATCACCCACTGCGCGATGGACTCCTCCAGATATTGCAGATTCTTGCTGCGCAGGCCCGTGGCGCCCGGCTCCGGATGGTAGATGCGGGCCGAGATGCCGATGCGCAGGGGGCGTTGCATCACGTGCCGGGTGGCCTTGGCGGCAATGCGCTGGTAGCGTGCCTTGAGGACGCGCCACCAAAGGCTCCATATCGTTTCGCCGGGATCGAGATAGCGCGGCGTATCCTCCTTGCGGCGATGGTGTTCGCGGTCGCTGGCACGCCGGTCCTGGCGGCGCGGCTCGTGATCTCCTGTGCTCATTTTTATGGCTCCTTAGGCTTATCGTTTTACCATAGGATGAGATGCCGGGTCGCCCGATTATCGGTTAGACTTTCAATTTCAGCTATCTTTATAAACGATACTTATATGTCCCTCAGCAGTGACGATGGCCGCACCCGCAATATGCCGCAACTGGCGCCGAGCCATCTTCCGTTCCCCGTGGTGGGATTGGGCGCATCCGCCGGCGGTTTGCCGGCGCTGATCAAGTTTCTGGAAAATATGCCTGCCGATAATGGCATGGCATTCGTGGTGATCCTGCATCTCTCGCCCAAGCATCAGAGTTCGGCCGACAACGTGCTGCAGCGCGCGACCAAAATGCCGGTGATCCAGGTGACGGGCAGCGTGGCGATCGAGCGGGAACACGTGTACGTGATCCCGCCCAACAAGCATATGTCGATGAACGACGGTGTGCTGACCCTGAGCGACCTGGAAAAACCGCATGGACAGCACATTGCCATCGATGTGTTCTTCCGCACCCTGGCCGAAGTGCACCGCGAGCGCGCGATTGCCGTGGTGCTTTCCGGCACAGGCTCGGATGGCGCCGTAGGACTGGAGCGTATCAAGGAGCAGGGCGGCCTGACGCTGGCCCAGGACCCGGCAGACGCCGAGCATGAGGGCATGCCCAGCGCCGCCATCGCCACCGAAATGGTGGACTTCGTGCTGCCGGTCACCGAGATTCCGAAAAAGCTGATCGAGCTGTGGAGCACCGCCCGCCAGATCCACCTGCCTGACGTCGGCGACGGCGAACGCAGTGTGTCCGCCGAACCGGTGGACGAAGCGCGCCACAACGATGAGGAAGCCTTGCAGCGCGTGATCACCATGCTGTACGCGAACACCGGGCATGACTTCCGTCACTACAAGCGCGCCACGGTGCTGCGCCGCATCGAGCGCCGCCTGCAGGTGCGCGGTGTGACTTCGCTGCCGGAATACTGCGTGCTGCTGGAAAAGGAGCAGGGCGAATTCAAGGCGCTGTTGCAGGATATGCTGATCGGCGTCACCAACTTCTTCCGCGACCGCGAGTCCTTCGAAGCGCTGGAGCGCGACGTAGTGCCGCTGCTGTTCAAGGACAAGCTGCCGGCCGAGCAGGTGCGCGTCTGGGTGGCCGCCTGCTCCAGCGGCCAGGAAGCATATTCGATGACCATGCTGCTGGCCGATCACGCCGCGCAGTTGGCGAAGGCGGCGGAAATTCAGGTGTTCGCATCCGATATCGACGAACATGCGATTGCGGTGGCGCGCTCCGGCGTGTATCCGGCTGCCATCGCAATGGACGTACCGGCCTCGCGCATGCGCCAGTTCTTTACCAAGGAAGAGGACCGCTACCGCATCCGCAAGGCGGTGCGCGACCGCATCCTGTTCGCTTCCCACAATCTGCTGCGCGATCCGCCGTTCTCCAAGCTGGACATGATCTCCTGCCGCAACCTGCTGATCTACCTGAATCGGGATGTGCAGCTGCGCGTGATGGAGATGTTCCATTCCGCACTGAAGCCGGACGGCTTCCTGTTCCTTGGATCTTCCGAATCGGCTGATGCTGCTTCCGAATTCTTTGTCCCCTTCGACAAAAAGAACCGCATCTATCGCGCGCGTCCGCTGTCGCGCTCCTTGCGCTACATTCCGGCGCTGACCAACGGGCCGGTGAATCGCGTTCCCGAATTGCTGCTGACGCCCAATGGCGGCCGTCGCCAGTTCTCCTTCTCCGACGTRCATCAGCGCGCGCTGAGCAAATTCGCGCCGCCAAGCCTGATCGTGGACCGCGATTCGAACATCGTGCACATGTCCGACGCGGCTGGCCGCTTCCTGCGCCATGTGGGTGGCGAACCGTCGCGCAATGTGCTGGCGCTGGTGCTGCCGGAACTGCGGCTGGAAGTGCGCACCGCGCTGTACCAGGCGCTGCAAAGCGGCAGCAGCGTGGAGGGCCAGCGCGTGCTGATCAAGCGCGATGACAACAAAGCCTTTATCGTCAACGTGATCGTGCGTCCGTTCACCGACGAAGTGGCCAATGCGGAATTTGCCCTGGTGCTGTTCGAGGAAATCGAGCAGACCATGAACGGCGTGCCGCAGGAAGCCCAGGCGCAGCACCAGGATGTGGTACTGAATCAGCTCGAATCGGAACTCCAGCGCAGCAAGGAGAAGCTGCAGGAAACCATCGAGCACGCGGAAGTGTCGAACGAAGAGCTGCGCGCTTCCAACGAAGAACTGCAGGCCATCAACGAGGAACTGCGCTCGGCCACGGAGGAACTGGAAACCAGCAAGGAAGAACTGCAGTCGGTGAATGAGGAGCTTATCACCGTCAACTATGAGCTGAAAGTAAAGGTCGAAGAAACTGGCAAGGCCAATGATGACCTGAATAATCTGATTGCTTCCACCGACATCGCCACCATCTTTGTCGACCGCGCCCTGCGCATCAAGCGTTTTACGCCGCGCGCGGCCGACATCTTCAGCATCATCCCGTCCGACATCGGCCGCTCGCTGCTGGACATCACGCACCGCCTCGATTACGACGCGCTGGCCGAAGACGTGTCGGCCACGTTCGAAACCTTGCGCCTGGTGGAGCGCGAAGTGCGCAGCAACGATGGTCGCTATTACATCGTGCGCCTGCTGCCTTACCGTACCACGGAAGACAAGATCGAARGCGCGGTGATGACCTTCTTCGACATCAGCACCCGCAAGGAGGCCGAGGAGAAAGTGCGCGCCAGCGAAGAATGGATTCGCCGCGTCGCCGCCAACAAGGCCGGAGCCGAAGCCGGCGTGCCGCTGCACACGATGGCCGAGGCGCGCGATGAATTCCTGACCGTGATGTCGCAGGAGCTGCGCCATCCGCTCAATCTTATTTATATCAACGCCGAGCTGCTGGCGCGTATGCCGGACGTAAAACAGTCCGCAGCGGCGTTGCGCGCGGCTGCCATCATCCGCAACTCGGTGGCCAACCAGTCCCGTATTATCGACGACTTGCTGGATATTTCACGCCTGCACACCGGCAAGCTGGCCATGTCCTGCCATGATGAAGACCTGGGCGCCATTGCCCAGCGCCTGATCGAGCTGCTGCGCGCCGGCGCCGAGACGGTGGACCTGCGCTATGAAGGCCCGCACATGCCGGCCGTGGTGTACGCAGACGCCGTACGCATCGAACAGGTGCTGTTGAATCTTCTGAATAATGCGGTGCGCCATACACCGGCTGGTGGCCGCGTCACGCTGGAGCTTACCGTGGAAGACAGCGAAGCACGGATCGATGTCAGCGATACGGGAGAGGGCATTGCTACCGATGCGCTGCCGCATATCTTCGACATGTACAGCCTTGCAGGCGCTGCGACCTTGCGCAATAAGGGCGGGCTGGGTGTCGGCCTGGCGCTGGTACGCCAGATCGTCGAGCTGCATGGCGGGCGTGTGGACGCCAGTTCTCCGGGCCTGGGCGAGGGTAGTACCTTCTCTGTCTGGCTGCCGTTGTCGCGTACCGGCGCCCCGGTTGTATCGGGCGAGCTGTCTCCGTTGGCTTCCTGCGTGGCCGGGCGCAGCGTGCTGCTGCTCGACAGTGAGGACGATATGACCAGCATGTTCAAAGCCTTGCTGGAACTGGACGGCGCCAGCGTGCGCATTGCCAAAACGCCAGCGGAAGCCTTGTCCTTGCTGGAACGGGAGCGCTACGACTTGATAATCTCCGACATTTCGCTACCGGATATGGCGGACCATGACTTCATCCGCGAGGTGAGGGCGGTGACGGGCATGGCTACCGTGCCCGTGATTGCTACCAGTGGCATGGCGCGTGAAAAAGAGGTGGAGCAGGCACTGGCTGCAGGCTACACGACCCACATCACCAAACCCCTGTCGCTCGATATTTTGTGCGGCAAGCTGGCGGGCTTGCTGCCGCCATTGGCCTGACGCTACACGGGCTGTGTGCGCTGGCGCACAGACCGGGCCGTGGGGCGGCCACACTATGAGGAATGGCTCCCACAGTACAATTCGCGCAAGACCTGGTCGTAATCGGCGCCTCCAGCGGAGGGCAGCAACCCTTGCAGGCGGTACTGGCGGGATTGCCGGCAGGTTTTCAGGCCGCAGTGCTGATCGTCATGCATGTGGGACAACGCGAAAGCGTACTGCCTTCGCTGCTCGCAAGCAGCTGCGCACTCCCTGTGAAGCACGCCCACAGCCATGAAGCCCTGTTGCCGGGCCGTGTCCTGGTGGCGCCGCCGGACCGCCACCTGCTGGTGCTGCGCGATGGCACCGGCAGCTTTACGCAGCTGAGCCGTAGCGCGCGCGAAAACCACTGCCGTCCTGCCATCGATCCCTTGTTCCGTTCCGCTGCCGCCACCTATGGCCCTCGCGCCATCGGCGTAATATTGAGCGGGCAGCTCGATGACGGCACCATCGGCCTGCAGGCGATCAAGATGTGCGGTGGCCAGGCCATTGCCCAATCGCCCGACGAAGCCACGTCAGCCGATATGCCAAGCAGCGCGATCGAGCACGCGGATATTGACCGCGTGCTCAAGGCGCGCGAAATCGGCCCGATTCTGGCGGCAATGGTCGAAGCGGCGCAGGCAGGTCCGGCACCGCCACGCCCGGTGCCGGAGTGGGTCAAGGTTGAGAACCGTTTTGTGTCGGAGGATATGGACATGGACGCACTCTCGAGAATTGGGCATCCATCTACCTTCACCTGCCCGGAGTGCAACGGCACGCTGTGGCAGATCGACGGCACCAGGCCGCCGCATTACCGTTGCCATACCGGCCATGCGTTTTCCGAGCGCAGCCTGGCTGGCTCGCAGCATCGTAACGTGGAAGAAGCTTTGTGGTCGGCCGTGCGCGCCTTGCATGAGAAGGAAAAGCTGTACCGTCAAATGGCTGATGCAGCGCATACGGGCAGTTACGCCCGCGCGGCCGAAGAGTATGTCGAGCAGGCACTGGATGCCCAGCGCAAGGCCGAGGTGCTGCGCTCACTGCTAGCTAGCGGCGCTGCCTGAGCAAGTCAGGCGGTCAGCAGCTTGAGCACTTCTTCCTCCTCGACCTGGGGGAAGGCCTTGTAATGCCTGCTCACCGACATGAAATTCATCGGCATGGCCAGGCACTCGATCTCGTCGGCCAGCACCGATATCGCTGCCAGTGAATCCTCGGCAGCGACAGGCACCGCGCACACCAGCTTTTGCGGACCCATTTTGCGTATCGAGCGCAGGGCAGCCGCCATCGTAGATCCGGTGGCCAGACCATCATCGACAATGATCACAATCCGGCCGCGCGGATCGGCGGCGGGGCGTGCAGCACCATAACTTGCGCGGCGACGTC
Organism: Pseudoduganella sp. RAF19; assembly: GCF_052114165.1. Lineage (NCBI taxonomy): Bacteria > Pseudomonadati > Pseudomonadota > Betaproteobacteria > Burkholderiales > Oxalobacteraceae > Pseudoduganella > Pseudoduganella sp. RAF19. The sequence goes on from NZ_JBFREF010000001.1 coordinate 675,779, forward strand.
GCATCAGCGCCATCTGCTCTTTGGTCTGCACCTCCACCCACTCCATGCTGGTGTAAGTGCGGTTGAAGTAGGGCGCCAGTTCGCGGTTGCCGTGTTCGTCCACAGCGCCCACGGCGAGCTCGGGGTCGATGGCGGAAGGAATTTTACGCACCAGGACCACATCCAGTTCGCCGTCCAGCTGGTCGGCGATGACCCGGCCCATTGGCACCGCACCGCGCGGGATGGCCAGGATCAGCGGGTTCTTGCCACGGTAGGGCGAGAGCCGTTCGGCCAGCAGCTCTGCTGCGTGCTGGCGGTCCTTGAAGGGAAGCGAGAGGTCCATACCGTCAGCATAGCGCCGACGGCGGGCGGCGTTAAGCCTTGACGTCCAACAGTGTGCCGATGCGCTCATCGGCGGCCTGGATGACTTTTGCAGACAGGTCGAAGCCTGCTTTGTACACGAGGGAATTGGTAATTGCGCTGGCCGGATCGGTGCCGGACGGCGCTGCCGTCGCGCCGTCAGCTTTTGCCAGGTCGCGCGCAGCGGTGGAAATCGTGACGCCGGTACCGGCCGGCTGGGCTTCCTGGAACTGTGCTTGCTGAGGCTGGAAATTCTGAGTATTCAGATTGGCAACATTGTGCGCCTCGACGTTAAGCGCTTGTTGATTAGCCTGGAGGCCGGACAAACCGGCGCTGAGAGCGGAGATAGCCATGATTCGAATTTCCCTTCGGCAAGAGACTCCAGTTTACTAGATTCCACCCGGCAATGCGTTGATTTGCCTCGCTTTTCTTATTGCTGAGTTGCGTCACGGACACGTTGGTGTATGATGGTGACTGCAATTATTGATTTCGGAGCAGCACATGAAAATCAGCAAAGAGAAAGCGGCGGAAAACCGGCAGGCACTGATCCAGGCAGCGTCACGCCTGTTCAAGGAAAAAGGCATCGACGGGGTCGGCGTGGCGGAAATCAGCAAGGCGGCCGGGCTGACGCATGGGGCTTTGTACGCCCATTTCTCGTCCAAGGATGAACTGGCCGCCGAGGCCCTCGGCTACAGCGCCGCCAACGCCCGCGAGCGCCTGGCCAATCACGTCCGTTCGCTGGAAGACATGATGGATTTCTATATGGCGCCCGCGCAGCGCGACAACCTCAGCGGCGGCTGCGCGCTGGCTGCGGCCGCCAGCGAAATCGCGCGCCAGGACGAGCCGGTCAGCGTGCGCTTCATGGAAGGCTATGCGCAGATGGTGCGCTACGTCGAGCGTGAACTGTCCGCCAAACTCCCGCCCGACGAAGCCCGGCAGCGCGCCATATCCATCGTGGCCGCCATGATCGGCGGCATCGCCGTCTCCCGCTCAGTCATCAAGGCCGACCAGGCCTTTGCCGACGAAATTCTGGCTGCCGTTCGCAAGACGGTCGGCGAACTGGCGTAAGCGAGGCAGGGCACAGACATTTCCTGTGCCCGCAAGTACCGTGGTGTTTTCATCATTTTTGACGGAAAACACCATGCACGCATCTTTCGACGCCCCTCGCCTGGGCCTCGCCAGCCAGCCCGTGTATGCCACGCTGGTGCAGTTTCCAGCCGTGTGCTTCGCCGGCACGCTGATTACCGATCTGGCCTATTGGCAAACCAAGAACATCATCTGGGAAACCTTCTCGGTCTGGCTGCTGACGGCCGGCTGCATCGTGGCCGCGTTTGCAGCCATCGCCGGCCTCATCTCCTGGTTCCGGCTGCGCCACGTGCGCGTGGTGCGCTTTGCCGGGCTGCACGTCGTCACCAGTGTGGTAGCGCTATTGCTGTCCATCGTTAATGCCTTCATCCACAGCCGCGACGGCTATACCGCCGTGGTGCCGCAAGGCCTGACGCTGTCCATCGTGGTCTTTGTCCTGATGCTGCTGGCGACCATTTTTGGCTGGCCACGTCCTTACTACGTCGCCGATGGAGTCGCGCCATGAATCCCTCAATCCACCTGAGGCAGGGAAGCGTTCTCATCGCCGCTGCATTTCTGCTGAGCGCCTGCGACCACGGCGACCCGTCCGTACAGGCGGCCCAGCAAGGCGGGCGGCCAACCCTGCCGGAACTGAAAAACTATCTGCTGCCGCCGATGAAAGTGGCGCCGGCCGGAAGCTGGAAGCAGGGCGAGACGCCGGTGGTACCGGCTTCCCTGAAAATCAGCGCCTTCGCCACCGGACTGATGCATCCTCGCGCCGTCTATCCGCTGCCGAATGGCGACATTCTGATTGTCGAAGCGAACGGTCCGACACAGCCCAAGAACCGGCCCAAGGACGTCATCATGGGGCCGATCAAGGCTTACGGCGGCTCGGCGCAAAAAGGCGCCAACCGGATTACGCTGGTGCGTCCTGCCAGCGCTGGTGCGGCCCCGCTACGCACCACTTTCCTGGATCACCTGAAGTCCCCCTTCGGCGTAGCGCTGGTCGGCAATGATCTGTACGTGGCGAATGCCGACTCGCTGATGCGCTACCCCTATACCGAAGGCGAAACGAAGATTACGGCCGCGGGGATCAAGGTCATGGACCTGCCCGGCGCGGAGGGCGTGCTCAACCACCACTGGACCAAGAGCCTGCTGGCCAGCCCGGATGGCAGCAAGCTGTACGTGGGCGTCGGCTCGAACAGCAACATCACGGAAAACGGCATCGAGGCTGAGATGAATCGCGCCGATATCCTCGAAGTGGACCGCGCCAGCGGCGCTGCGCGCGTCTTCGCCAGCGGCCTGCGCAATCCGAATTCGATGCAATGGGAGCCTGGCAGCAAAGCGATGTGGGTCGTCGTGAATGAACGCGACGAGATCGGCCCCGACCTGGTGCCGGATTACCTGACTTCGGTGCGCGATGGCGGCTTCTATGGCTGGCCTTACAGCTATTACGGCCAGCACGTCGACCCGCGCGTCATGCCGCAGCGCCCGGATCTGGTGGCGAAAGCCATTGTCCCGGACTACGCTCTCGGTTCGCACGTCGCCTCGCTGGGTCTGGTTTTCAACGACCCGGCCAGCACCACCATGCCAGCCGGCTTGCGCGAGGGCGCCTTCGTCGGCGAACACGGCAGCTGGGACCGCAGCCCGCCCAGCGGCTACAAGGTCGTCTTCGTCCCGTTCCAGAACGGCAAACCCAGCGGCAAACCAGTCGATGTCGTGACCGGCTTCCTGGCCGACGGCCACGCCAAAGGCCGACCTGTGGGGCTGGCAATGGACCACAGCGGCGCCTTGCTGATCGCTGACGACGTTGGCAACACCGTCTGGCGCGTCAGCGCCGCGGGAACGCAGTGAGCCGCCTGAAGCAATGACGGCTAATTTGCCACGCCGGGAATTGGAATTCCTTTGCCCGGCAGTGGAATCTCTCCAAGCAGATTCAGGTCTTTGGAAGGCGTCGTGACTAATGTCTTTTTGCCGTATTTGAGGCACACAACCGCCGAAGCTGCAGTTGGTCGTATCAGCGTGATGTAGCCGTTTTCGATCTCAAATTCCAGCACTTTGAATTTTGCGGTGAGGTCCAGTTCGAATCGCAATTCCGGGACCGGGAGGCCGTTTATCTTCGCCTGTAAAAATGGCGCGTTCGTCGAGGTAATCTCAACATCCCTCAGGCTGACTGGCTTTTGCTTCCCCTGGCCTTGCTTCGAGGCCTTAGCGCTGTCTTTGATTTCCTTGAACTTGACCCATCCTTCGGCCAGCAAGTCAAAAACATCAACGTTCAGCGTTTCGTTGAGTTTGTCGGCTGCACCTTCCGCAGCAAAGTTGACCCACCTCGGCAAGGCAGCGTTCTCTCCGGCGGATTTCCGCGCCTCTTCGGTTGCGCCTTCCCGTACATGCGCGTCGGTGAAATTGAACAGGCTACGCAAACTGACAGTGTTCATGACGTTGTCTCCTCATGCTCGCGGATTGTCACAGGCCCCTGCGTAAGCCCCGCGCATAGTTCAATATCCGCGCAATCAACGCTCTTCGCCGAGACCTTGACTGGTTCGACGTTCGGCGCAATATCGGCGGTAAATGTGACATTCGGATGGAAGTGCCGCCAAACCTTGTGGCCCAAGGCTGATACGAGCGCTGCGCCACCGGCCAATCCTGCCCAAACCCACCAGGGCACCGACAACTTGATGGCGATCGTTTCGCCTCGCCTTCGCACCTGATTAGCCGCTGGTACGGTCTCTTTTACTTCCCAGTTATCAAAGCCCAATCCTGCAACTACTGGAACCAAATCGTGGCTTTGGAGTTCGGACCGGGCATCTGCCAAGGTCTTGCCAAGTACGGGTGGCACGAACACGAGGTCTTCGTTGGAGAGCTTTAAGCTGATAACGGTGTGCGCGGATACGTGTTGGCCCGCCGGTGGCGATTGCGAGAGTATTTCGTTCTTTTGCCGTTCGCTCGCCCGGTATTCTTGCTCGATCACAAAGGACTTCAGGCTAGGAAGCACCCGTTCAAAATTGGAACCCACGAGCGAGGGAACGACCAGACCGGCGGAAATTTGCACCTGTACCGTGCTATTGCGGCTTGCAGTCGCGGGCGGAGCCGGATCTTGGGAAATGACACTGCCCATTTGGACCTCGGACTCTGCCTCGGTCCAGCTTGGAAGTAATCGGGCCTGCTCCAACTTGGTTTGTGCCGTGCTGCGGGTATCCCCAACGATGCCTGGCACCTCGACCAGATTGCCATCGGATAAAGTCAATTTGACCGTGCTGCCGGGCATCGCTTTAGTGTGGCCTTCAGGATTCTGGGAAATCACATTGCCTTCCGGCGCGACACCTGGCGTGAAAACGCGACTGACATCGAATGAATTCAGCTGCTGCTTTGCCTCATCGAAGGTTTGACCGACGACCGCGGGAACATCGATTGGGAGGATCGGGCCAACGATAAGATAAACAGTGCTTTTTAGGGGAACGTCGTTGCCTGCACGCGGCTTTTGAGTAATAACTTTGCCCGCTTGATCTGTGCTTGAGGAAGGGGCAAATTCGGTGGTCGTACCTAGTCCTTTGCTCTGCAGCCGGTTAATTGCCTCGTCCTTTGGCAAAGTGCGTACGTCTGGGACTCTCACGAGAGAGCCATCCGAAACGAAAAATACGACGGCACATCGCTTGTCAGATTCCAGAGATTGCCGAAAGATCGTTCCTGCTGGCTTGGATGATCTTGCGCGGACCTGACGTACTGCAGACTTCATACGCTGCGGAAGCAATTGGACCGCGTCGTTAAATGTCCTTCCTGAGTAGTCAGGAAGGGGCGGGCAGCCTTGATACTGGGCCATCTGACGGTAGTCTTGGGCCAAGGCCGACGTGCATAAAACAAAGGTCAAGAGTGCCAGCCCTATCGGGAGCAGTGCTCGCGAGTGCCTCAGTCCGATTTTTAGATCGTTCATGGCCAGCTCCCCCTGAATTGTTCGTTTTTATGTACAACCAATAGTCAATATAGGTTGGGGAGCGATGATCAAAGTACACACATTGTCACGCCCGAAACGATGCGCTGACAGTCTGGAAACTAGATAACACGCTGCCAGTGTTGATGTTTTGGGATTGCAATCGACGAGTAAGCCCTTCAGAATCGGATCAATTTCCTGAAGCAAATTGTTCCGGAGCGAATCATCAAATCCCTGCTTGTCAATATTGCCCGCCTGGCTGCGGCCAGTCTGTTGGGCGGAGTTCTTGCGCTGCCTGCGCTGGCCCAGCAATTGCCGCTGGACTCGCGCCTGAATGAACAAGTGATCATGGTGCCGGCTGGCCGCCAGCAGAGCGTTCAGCTGGAAACTACGGTATATAAGCCGAACGGCGACGGTCCCTTTCCGCTGCTGATCATCAATCACGGCAAGGCGCCCGGCGATCCCAAGCTGCAGAGCCGCGACCGTTTCGTGTATATGGCCGCGGCCTTCGTGCGCAAAGGCTATGCGGTCGTGGTGCCGATGCGCACCGGTTTTGCCCACTCGACCGGCAAATTCATCGAATACGGCTGCAATATGACCGCCAACGGCTATGCGCAAGCAGGTGACGTGGCTGACGTTGTGGCCTGGGCGCGACAGCAGGACTGGATCGACGGCGAGCACATCGTCATCGCCGGCCAATCCTTCGGCGGCCTGGCCAGCGTGGCAGTCAGCACCCAGGAGTTGCCCGGCGTACGCGGCATCATGAATTTTGCCGGCGGCCTCAAAGTCCATGGCGGCAGCTGCGACTGGCAGAGCGCGCTGGTGAAAGCGTTCGGCGAATACGGCAAAAAGAACAAGATCGAATCAATGTGGATGTACGGCGCCAACGACAGCTACTTCGGCCCGCAACTGGTCAGCAAGATGTACGGCGCTTTCACGGCCAATGGCGGCAACGCCAAGCTGATCGCCTACGGCACGTTTAAACGGGACGCCCACACCATGCTGGGCAGCCGCGACGGCCAGCCGATCTGGCAGCCGGAAGTCGACAAATTCCTGGCCCACATCGGCATGCCGGTAAAGGAAGTCTACGCTGTGGCCGAACCACCAAAGCAGCCAAAGACCAATTACGCGGCACTGGATGACGCAGCCGCCGTGCCGTTTCTGCCTGAACGTGGCCGCGAGCAGTACCGTGCCTTCCTGAAGAAGGATTCGCCGCGTGCCTTCGCCGTGTCTTCAAGCGGCGCCTGGGGCTGGGCGGAAGAGGGCGAAAATCCCGGCGATCGCGCGCTGGCGGCCTGCCAGGCCGCCAGCAAGCAACCCTGCAAGCTGTACACGGTCGATAACGATATTGTCTGGCCCGAGCATAGCGCCACGGGCGGCGGCATGCAGTAAGATGTCCGCATGTGCGGACGATTCGATCAGAACGATATAGCGAGGCGCTACATAGCGGCCTTCGGCTGGGCTGACGCGGCTTACCGCAGCCAGGCCGAGCCCACCTACAATGCCGCTCCCGGCACCTATCGCCCCGTGATGCATATGAGCGGCGGCGAGCCCCAGGTGGACGACCTGCACTGGGGCTACCGCGCCGCCTGGGCTGCGGGCAAGCTGCCGATTGCCGTCAATGCGCGGCTGGAAAAGATCACCAATAACTACTGGGGCAAGCTGCTGAAGACGGGCCGCGCCCTGGTGCCCGCACACGGATGGTACGAATGGACGGGCGAGAAGAACGCGCGCCAGCCCTGGCACATCCACCGTAAGGACCGTGAGCCATTCTTCATGCTGGCGCTGGCCAACTTCGGTCCCTTCAAGGAACACAAGGCGGAATCGGGCTTCGTGCTGATTACGGCCGATGCGGAAGGGGGCATGGTGGACATTCACGACCGCCGTCCGGTGGTGCTGAACGCAGCCGATGCGGCCCTCTGGCTTGATCCGGATCTCAGCGCGGAGCAGGCGGAAATGCTGGCCCGCACCATGGCCCTTGGTTCCGAGCATTTCGAATGGCACCGCGTCAGTCCTGACCTGAACCGCGCCGGCAACGACGGCGCGCATCTCGTGGTGCCACTGGCCGGTTAGAACAATCCCTGCACGGCCAGCCAGGCCGCCGCCGTACAGATAGCGCTCAGCACGGCCAACGGTTTGACACCCCAATACATGCGTTGCGCAATAACGGCGCTGGGCCGGTGCAGCCGCACGAAGGCATAGGACGCCAGCAGATTCTGCACTGCGACATACAAGTGCAGCATCAGGCCCGCACCCAGCCAGTCGGACACGGCGCGCACCTCGGGCGGCTTCAACTCAACTGTCATGACGATGACCATGCCCTGGCACAGTCCGAGCATCATGCCCAGCATCGTGCGCCGGACCAGGCGAGGATGGAAGTAATGGCGCTGCCATTGCGGCACTAAAGCCAGCGCATGCAAGGACAGGACGAGGGTTACGAATAGTTGGTGAGAGCGCATATCATCTGAAACCATGCGTCACCGAGCCGATGGGCTCCCTGTGCAGCTGGATTTTGCTTCGAACATAGATCTTCAACATAGCATATGGCGGCGCGGGGTCGCGCATGATACGCTGAGTCAATTCGACGATGGCAGTAGATGGGGGAGGTTCTGGTGAATCATCCGATTATCCCGATCGCGGCACAAGACGGCCCGAGCCGCGAACGCAAGCGCCAGGCGCCCAAAGGCCGGCGGGTGGACGCGGTCGCGCTGGCGGAAGTGCAGGTGCTGCTTGGCTCCCTGCCGCGTCGGCGCGATCTGCTGATCGAACACCTGCATCTGATTCAGGACCGCTACGGTTGCCTATCCACCGCTCATCTCGCGGCGCTGGCGCAGGAAATGCGGCTGCCGCAGGCGGAAGTGTTCGAGGTGGCGTCGTTCTACCATCATTTCGATATCGTGCGCGAAGGCGAGGTGGCGCCGCCGGCGCTGACCGTGCGCGTGTGCGATGGACTGTCCTGTGAGCTTGCTGGCGCTGGCGAGCTGCTGGTACGCTTGCCCGCCTTGCTTGGCCCGGACGTACGCGTCATCGCCGCGCCCTGCATTGGCCGCTGTGACCAGGCGCCGGCTGCACTGGTCGGCCAGCGTGCAGTCGGCCATGCCACGCTGGACGCGATCGCATCGGCAGCCTCCGCCGCGCCCAATCCCACCGCGCTGCACCCAGCCGACGCGGCTGCAGTGCGTCCGGGCAGCGGCGATCATGGCGCGTTCGGCTCGGCGGCCGATGTGCAGGCGGGGGCGCAGTCGCCGGCGGAGGCGCAGTCGGGGACGCAGGCGCTGGCGGATGCGTTGGCGGGCCGGGCGCCGGGAGAAGCGAGGGCGAGGACGGGGGCGTGGCGCGAGGCCGGGACCGGGGCCGGGGCGCGCGCGGGTGCGGGCGCGCTGGAGGTGGCGGACGCGGGGGAGGCAGCATACGTGGTCCTGGCTGACTATTTTGCGGGCGGCGGCTACGCGCTGCTGCGTGAGTGCGTCGCGGGCGTTCGCGATCCGGAAGCGGTGATAGCCGCGCTCGAACATTCAGGCCTGCGTGGCCTTGGTGGTGCAGGCTTCCCGGCCGGCCGCAAATGGCGCATTGTGCGCAACGAGCCGGGGCCGCGTGTGATGGCGGTGAATATCGACGAAGGCGAACCAGGCACCTTCAAAGACCGCTACTTCCTGGAGCGCGATCCGCACCGCTTCCTGGAAGGCATGCTGATCGCCGCCTGGGCCGTCGGCATCGACGAAATCTACATCTATCTGCGCGACGAATACCACGACTGCCGCGTCATGCTGCAGCAGAAATTGATGAAGCTGCGCGCGCAGCCGCCCATTCCGCGTATGCCCGCAATCCATCTGCGCCGCGGCGCCGGCGCCTACATCTGCGGCGAAGAATCCGCGATGATCGAATCGATCGAAGGCAAACGAGGCTTGCCGCGCCTGCGTCCACCCTATGTCGCGCAAGTGGGCCTGTTCGGACGCCCAACCCTGGAGCACAACTTCGAAACGCTGTTCTGGATCAGGGACATCATCCAGCGCGGCCCCGAATGGTTTGCCGCGCAGGGCCGCAATGGCCGCAAGGGTCTGCGCTCGTTCTCGGTTTCCGGCCGGGTGAAACAACCCGGTGTAAAGCTTGCGCCGGCGGGCATCACCGTGCAGGAACTGATCGACGAATACTGCGGCGGCATGCAGGACGGCCATAAGCTCTACGCCTATCTGCCCGGCGGGGCATCGGGCGGCATTCTGCCAGCCAGCATGAACAACATCCCGCTCGACTTCGACACCTTGCAAGCGCACGGCTGCTTCATCGGCTCGGCGGCAGTGATCGTGCTGTCCGACCACGACAAGGCCGCCAACGCCGCGCGAAATATGATGCGCTTCTTCCGCGACGAATCGTGCGGCCAATGCACGCCGTGCCGCGTAGGCACCGCGAAAGCCGTAACGCTGCTCGAACAGCCGAAGTGGGATACGGCCTTGCTGGCCGAACTAAGCCAGGTCATGCGCGACGCGTCCATCTGCGGCCTTGGACAAGCCGCGCCCAATCCTGTCGACAGTGTGATCCGCTATTTCCCTCACGAGGTGGCGCCATGATCGCCTTTGAACTGAATGGCCGCGGCGTGCAGGCGGAGGAAGGCGAAACGCTGCTGCAGGCGGCCCGCCGCGAGGGTGTCGACATTCCGCACCTGTGCTACAAGGACGGCATGGCCACGGCTGGCAACTGCCGCGCGTGCATGGTCGAAATCGACGGCGAACGCGTGCTGGCGCCATCCTGCTGCCGCGCGCCCGCGCCGGGCATGAAAGTCAGCACGGACAGCCCGCGCGCGCTCGCCGCGCAGAAGATGGTGCTGGAACTGCTGCAATCGGACATGCCCGAAGCCGGCCACACGCGCCACAACGAAGTCGACGAATGGGCCACCCGCCTGCAACTCGGCAAGCCGCGCTTTGCACCGCGCGAACAGCCGCGGCAGGACGCCTCGCACGTCGCCATTACCGTCAATCTCGACGCCTGCATCCAGTGCACCCGCTGCGTGCGCGCCTGCCGTGACGAGCAAATGAATGATGTGATCGGCCTGGCCTATCGCGGCGACCACGCGAAAATCGTCTTCGATATGGATGACCCAATGGGGGCCTCCACCTGTGTGGCTTGCGGCGAATGCGTGCAGGCTTGCCCGACCGGCGCGCTGATGCCGGAGCGCGATGTGGCGCTGTCCAGGCCGGACAGACAGGTCGAATCGGTCTGTCCATACTGCGGTGTGGGTTGTCAGCTGACCTACAACATCAGGAACGACAAGATCCTCTACGTTGAAGGCCGCGACGGCCCCGCCAACAGCAGCCGCTTGTGCGTCAAGGGCCGCTACGGCTTCGATTACGCGCACCACGCGCAACGTCTGACAAAGCCATTGATCCGGCGTGCCGATGCGCCACCCAAATCCGGCAAATTCACCATGGACCCGGAGCGGGTGCTGGACGTGTTCCGCGAAGCCACGTGGGAAGAAGCACTGGCGCTGGCGGGTGGAAAACTGGCGCAGATCCGCGACGCGCACGGCGCCAGGGTTCTGGCGGGTTTCGGGTCGGCCAAAGGTAGCAACGAGGAAGCCTATCTGTTCCAGAAACTGGTGCGCACAGGCTTTGGCAGCAATAATGTCGATCACTGCACGCGCCTATGCCACGCATCGTCCGTGGCCGCACTGCTGGAGGGGATCGGCTCCGGCGCCGTGTCCAACCCGGTGCGCGACGTGACAAAGGCTGAGGTGGTGATCCTGATCGGCGCTAATCCGACCGTGAATCATCCGGTGGCGGCGACCTGGATCAAGAACGCCGCGCGCAAGGGCATGAAGCTGATCGTCTGTGATCCGCGCCGTTCCGAGCTTGCGCGCACCGCGCACCGCTATCTGCAGTTCAAGCCAGATACCGATGTGGCGCTGCTCAACGCCATGATCTACACCATCGTCACGGAAGGTTTGATGGACAAAGCCTTCATCGCCAGCCGCACTATTGGCTACGACGAGCTGGCGAGCAACGTGATGCTCTACAGCCCGGAGGCCATGGCGCCGATCTGCGGTATCGAGGCCGACACGATCCGCTACGTGGCGCGGCTGTACGCAAAATCCAAAGCGTCCATGATCTTGTGGGGCATGGGTATCTCTCAGCACATCCACGGCACCGACAATGCACGCTGCCTGATTGCACTGGCACTGATGACCGGACAGATCGGCCGTCCCGGCACAGGCCTGCATCCGCTGCGCGGCCAGAACAATGTGCAGGGTGCCTCCGATGCGGGCCTGATCCCGATGATGTTCCCCGATTATCAGCGCGTAACCGACCCTGAAGCGCGGGCGCGCTTCGCCAAAGCCTGGGGTGTGCAGCTGGACGAACAGCCCGGCCTGACCGTGGTGGAAGTGATGAACGCGATCAAGGATGGTAAAGTAAAGGGCATGTACATCATGGGAGAAAACCCTGCCATGTCCGACCCCGACGCCGACCACGCCCGCGCCGCGCTGGCTGCGCTCGACCATCTGGTCGTGCAGGATATCTTCCTTACCGAGACGGCCTATCTGGCGGACGTGATTCTGCCGGCCAGTGCCTTCCCCGAAAAGACCGGAACCTTCACCAACACCGACCGCCTGGTGCAGCTTGGCCGTCAAGCGGTGCCGCCGCCGGGCGAAGCGCGGCAGGATTTGTGGATCATTCAGCAGATCGCACAGCGCATGGGCCTGGACTGGGCTTACGCAGGTCCGGCGGACGTGTTCAATGAAATGCGCACTGTGATGCCGAGCATTGCGGGCATCACGTGGGAGCGCCTGGAGCGCGAGCACGCTGTGACGTATCCCTGCACGGCGGAAGGCGACCCCGGGACGCCAGTGGTCTTCACCGACAGCTTCCCGCGCGAGTCGGGGCGCGCGCGCTTTGTTCCGGCCGATATCATTCCTGCCGACGAACGGCCGGACAGCCAGTATCCGCTGGTGCTGATCACGGGCCGCCAGCTCGAACACTGGCACACCGGCAGCATGACGCGCCGCGCCGCCGTGCTGGACGCGATCGAACCCGATCCGGTCGCACTGGTGCATCCTTACGACCTGGCGCAGCTGGGCGCCAAGCCCGGCGACGTCATCACCATTGCCTCGCGGCGCGGCAGCGTGAGCCTGTATGCGCGCGCCGATGACAGCTCGCCACGCGGCGCCGTCTTTGTCCCGTTCTGCTATTACGAGGCCGCCATCAACAAGCTGACCAACCCCGCGCTGGACCCTTTCGGCAAGATCCCCGAATTCAAATACTGCGCGGTGCGGGTAACGCTGGGCGGCACGGTGGCAGCGCAAAGCAGCTTTGGCGGCGGCCAGCTGTTGGGAGCTGAGCACTAATGGCGCTGTGGGAAGCGGTACAAGCCGCCTTCGCATTGCTGTTCACCGGCGACCCGGTCCTGTGGCGCATTATCTGGATTTCCCTAAGTACCAGCGTGCTTGGCCTGCTGATTGCGACGCCGTTTGCTGTCGCTGGAGGCTATGCCATCGCCATGCACCAGTTTCCCGCGCGCCGCGTCGTGATCTGGCTGGCGCAAGCTGCCTTGTCGTTGCCGACGGTGCTGATTGGGCTGTTGCTCTACATGCTGTTGTCGCGCCACGGCCCGATGGGCGGGCTGCAATGGCTGTTCACGCAATCCGGCATCGTGGCGGGGCAGGTGATTATCGCCTTGCCGGTGCTGCTGGCGTTCACGCTGGCCGCCGTGCAGGCAGCCGATCCGCGTTACGCGGAAACGGCCATCACGCACGGCGCCTCGCGCTGGGGTGTGATGACGACCATGCTGTATGAAGTGCGTTTCGGTGTCATGGCGGCAGTGATCAGCGGTTTCGGACGCGTGATCTCCGAAGTCGGCTGCGCCATGATGGTGGGCGGGAACATCGCGGGCGAAACCCGCACCATCACTACAGCCATCGCTCTGGAGACCAGCAAAGGCGAATTCGCGCAGGGCATTGCGCTGGGCATCGTGCTGGTCACCATCGCGCTGGCCATGAATGGCGCCTTGATGCTGCTGCAAGGCGACGCGCACGCGGCGAAAGGCAGCGCATGATGCTTTCCATCGGCCGCCTCACCAAGCGCTACGACAGCCACACGCTGTTCGACCTCACTGATTTTTCGCTGGAGGGCGCCACCGCCTATGTGCTGACCGGTGTGAACGGTGCCGGTAAGAGCACCTTGCTGCGTGTGTTGGCGGGTCTGGCGCCGGCCGAGGCGCAGGACGTGCAGTTCGAAGGCCGGAGCGTGAGCCTGTCGCCGTATCCCGCCTTGCTGCGCCGGTCCATCGTGTATGTGCACCAGCATCCCATCATGTTCAGCACCAGCGTGGCGGACAATATCGCCTACGGCCTGAAGGCACGGGGCGAATCGCACGCTGCGATCAAGCAGGCGGTGCACGAGGCGATGTCGTGGGCCGGCGTGCGCCATCTGGCGGACAATAATCCGGCTACACTATCCGGCGGCGAAAAGCAGCGCGTGGCGCTGGCGCGCGCCAAAGTGCTGCACCCGCGCCTGCTGCTGCTGGACGAGCCGACCGCCAATCTCGATGGCGCCGCGCGCGAGCAGGTGATTGCGCTGATTCCCACCCTGATCCATGCCGGCAGCAGCGTGGTGATGGCTTGTCATGACCGTGATTTGATCAACCTGCCCGAAGTGCAGCGCATGAAGCTGCGCGACGGCAAACTGGAGATGAAATGAAACGTCGCTCACTCGTTCTCGCCCTAGCGGCACTGACCTTCACCGGCGCCGCATTCGCGCAACAGCCGGTCATCCGCCTGTCGACCACCACCAGCACCGACAATTCCGGCCTGCTGGGATATCTGCTGCCGATCTTCGAGCAAAAGACCGGCAACAAAGTGCACGTGATTTCGGTCGGCACCGGCAAAGCGCTGGAACTGTCGAAGAACGGCGACGTTGACGTGACGCTGGTGCATGCGCGCCAGGCCGAAGACAAGTTCGTGGCCGAAGGCTGGGGCGTGGACCGCCGCGATGTGATGTACAACGACTTTATCGTAGTGGGTCCGGCATCCGATCCGGACCGCATCCGCGGCGGCAAGGATGTATTGATCGCTTTCCGCAAAATGGCGGAAGGCCCGGCCAAATTCATTTCGCGCGGCGACAATTCCGGCACCGACATCATGGAGAAGGCGTACTGGAAGCAGGTGGGCACGCAGCCACCCGCTGCGCTGTATGTGTCGGCGGGCCTGGGCATGGGCGAAGTGCTGAACATGGCTAGCGAACTGCAGGCCTACACGCTGACTGATCGCGCTACTTATGGCGCCTACCGCGCCAAGACCGCGCTGGAGATCGCCGTCGAAGGCGACCCGAAAATGTTCAACCCTTACGGCATCATTGCAACCAATCCAGCCAGACATCCCGGCGTGAACTACAAAGGCGCCCGCGAGCTGATCGACTGGATCACGTCGCCGGAGGGACAGGCGAAAATCGCGGCCTTCAAGCCCGCGGGCCAGCAACTGTTCTTCCCTTCGGCGAAGTAAGAGTTCGTGGCGCACGTTTGATTTAAATCAAGTCCGTACGGGAGCGGGAATCGTAGGCTGGTAGCTTTCACCTTGAAAATTTTGAAGGGGAGGCCAGCTCATGTACACATCTTTTCTGATTGACATGTCCCGTTCCACGTTGCAAGCCGCCCAGCAAGCGAGCTTGCTGAACATGCAGTTAGCCCAGGCTCTGCTGGAGGTGAGCCTGCGGCTGATGCGCGTTGCGGTGGAAAACCAGCTGGGCCTGCTGCGTCTGGCTGGCGAGCGTCCGCCAGCCCTCATCGCGGGCGGCTCAGCTGACCTGGCGCTCGTGAAGCCAGCCGAGAATCGCTGAACTGACGGCCTGCGGGTGCTCGCGCTGTGGGAAGTGTCCGGCGCCCGGCAGCAGAATGCGCTGATATGGGCCACTGAACAGGTGGTCCTTGTGCTCTGATGTCTGCGGCGAATTGGCGCCGTCCTCCGTGCCGTGCAGGACCAGCGTGGGCACGTTGATCACCGATTCACGATGCAGGCGTTCTTCCAGTTGCGCGTACAGGGGATCGGATGGCGCCAGGCCCCAGCGGTGGCGGTAGGAGTGGATGGTGATGGCGGCCCAGTCAGGATTGTCCCAGGCGTGCATGGTGTCGTGGAATTCGCCGTCGCTGAAATGCCACGAGGGCGACCAGGATTGCCACAGCAGACGGGCGAACTCCCGGCGTTCCTTGCGCAGTGCCTCGGCGCCGCGGTCCGTGGCCATGTACCAGTGATACCAGTAATTCTTTGCCTGGACCAGGCTCAGTGTCTGGCCGGGCGTGTTCGTGCCCCAGCCAACCGAGATGGCCACGCAGCGCGCCACACGCGTGGGCTCCAGCAGGGCGGCGTTGTAGGCGGCGCGGGCGCCCCAGTCGTGGCCGATGACGCTGAATCGTTCGATGTCCAGCGCGGTGGCCAGGTCGAACAGATCTTGCGCGAGGGCGCTCAGCTGGCCGCTGCGCGGTGTTTCGTGATCGAGGAAGCGGGTTTCGCCGAAACCGCGCAGACTGGGCACGATGATGCGCCAGCCCTCTGCTGCCAGCGCGGGCAGAATGGCGTCCCATGTATGGACATCGTCCGGCCAGCCGTGCAGCAGGAACAGCGGCTCGCCGGATGGATTGCCATGCTCGCGGTAAGCCACACGCAAACGCCCGGTATTCACGAAATCCATGATCCCTCCGCAATGAGTGCACTGGTCAGCGATTATATGCCTGCCCAGCCATGCGCCGCCGGTTTGTGTGGCGCGTTATTCTGCGTGCATGTACGACGTCATCGGTTTATTGCAATGGCCCGCCATGGCTGCGTCCCTGCTGGCCGCGTGGCTGGTCGGCTCGCGCTCGGCGCGCCGGCGGCTAATGGGCTTCTGGGTTTTCCTGCTCAGTAATCTGCTGTGGGTGGTGTGGGGCTTTCAGGATGACGCGTGGGCGCTGATCGTATTAAACTGCTGCCTGGCCGTGACCAATGTGCGCGGCATTTTGAAGAACGAGAACGGATAAATCATGGAAAACCTGCACATCGTCTGCCCGCATTGCGATGCTGTGAACCGCGTGCCCTCGGAGCGCCTGCGCGAAGGTCCGACTTGCGGCAAATGCCAGAAGGATCTGTTCACCGGCCATCCCGTTGACCTCTCCACCGCGCGCTTCCTCAAGCATATCGAGCGCAATGATATTCCTGTGCTGGTGGATTTCTGGGCACCTTGGTGCGGACCTTGCCGCACGATGGCGCCGTTCTATGAACAGGCGACTGCGCGCCTGGAACCGGGATATCGCGTGGTGAAGGTGAATACGGAGAATGAGCAGCAGTTGGCGGGGCAGTATGGCATTCGCAGCATTCCTACGCTGGCCCTGTTCCGCGGCGGGCGCGAGATTGCGCGCCAGCCGGGGGCAATGGATGCGTCCAACATCGTCGCCTGGGTGCAGCAGAACGACCGCCGTTAAGCGATTTTCTCCAGCCAGCGCTTGATGCCGTCCAGGGTGCGGAAGTCCGCCACGGAGCGGCATTCGATGTGCGGGTGACGCGTCGCCAGCATTTTCGACAACGCCGCACCGGGACCCAATTCCAACGCCGCCGTGATGCCTTGCTCGGCCATGGCGTCCATACAATCCATCCACCTGACCGGCTCCGCGAGCTGCCGCGACAGGTGCGCGACCGCGTCGCCCGCGCCGGGCGTTTCGCCGCCCGATGTTGCCATGCCACCGCCAGCCTGGCCCGCTCCGCTGCCTGCTGAGGCTATGCCTGCCGCAGCCTGGCCCGCGTCGCCGTCCGCCCGATGCGCTGAATCGCGATGCGCGACTCCCGCTCCCGCTCCCGCTCCCGCTGCCGCTGCCGCTGCCGCTGCCGCTGTCGCCGCTGCCGATATCGCTGGCTTTGTTGTCGCGGCCGTGACGCGTACGGGGGCGGCGTCGATGCCGCCGAGGACTGGGGCGGCGCTGGGGCGCCATGAGGCGGCGCGTAATGCGTCGGCGAAGGGCGCGACGGCGCTGGCCATTGCGGGCGTGTGCGAGGCGACGGCGACGGGCAGTTGCTGCGCGCGGGCG
The DNA here is from genome assembly GCF_052114165.1 of Pseudoduganella sp. RAF19. Classification (NCBI taxonomy): domain Bacteria; kingdom Pseudomonadati; phylum Pseudomonadota; class Betaproteobacteria; order Burkholderiales; family Oxalobacteraceae; genus Pseudoduganella; species Pseudoduganella sp. RAF19. The sequence goes on from NZ_JBFREF010000001.1 coordinate 693,144, forward strand.
CCCGCCGCAGCGACAGACTGCATGAGCGCGTGCGCCGCGTCGGCCGGGCCGCCGGCGATCACGCTGTGCTCACTGGTCTCAATCGCAACGTGAAAGCCATGCGGCGCGAGCATCGGCGCGAGCGTGCGCGCTGACAGGCCGGTAATGGCGACCATTGCCTGCGGCTCGCGAACGCAAGCGTCCATCAACTCCGCGCGGCGCCGGGCCAGCGCCACGGCCTGTGGAATGTCGAGCGCCCCGGCAACCCCATACGCCGTCAGCTCGCCAATGCTGTAGCCAGCCACCAGCGCGGGCGCCGGGCAATGCTCGCGCAAGGCCATCCACATTGCCAACCCGGCAGCGACAATGGCAGGCTGCGCGCGCTGATTGCTGAAAATGTCGCCATCGGCGGCGATGGCCAATGAATCGAGCAAGGCCGCCGCGCGTGCATCGCCGCGCGCCAGATCGAACATGGCCGCATGCTGCCCACCTTGTCCGGGGCAGAGAATCAGCAGACGGCTTCTCATGGTGGCAGCGTGACCAGGCTGTGAACGAAGCAGGTTGCCGCCAGCAGGTCGGCCGCACCGCCCGGCGACAGACGGCGGTCAACAAACGTAAGATGACAATCCAGCGCTGCCTCGCGCCACTGCGGATGCTGCGTTCCGCCACGTTCCATGAAACGCTGCGCCGAATCGCGGACGATGCGCGCGCCATCGGCGCCGCCGCGGTGATAGACGTTGGTATCGCTGATATGGCCCATCAGCGCGAACAGCGCGTCGATGCGGGCATGCAGCATTGGTGCGCCGCGTTCGAGCGTCCGCTGCAGGGCCGGAAGACCGATTTCGAATACGGATGGCAGGCCAAGCGCGCCTTCTTCACGCGCACCGCTGGCGGCATGCTGGGCGGCGGCTTGCAGGCCGTGGGAACTGCCGCTGGCTTGCGTGTGCGCGGCCAGTTCTTCGCTCCAGCGCAGCAGCAGGGCGGTGCGCAGGGCGGCTGGCGTCAGCGTCATGTTTTGCGCGCGCAGGCGCCCCATGGCCGCGCACAGCAGGCCGACGCAGAAGATCGCGCCGCGATGCGTGTTGATGCCGCGCGTGGCGGCCAGCATGCGCTTTTCGGCGGCGATACCGAGGCGCTTCAGTTCTGCAAACGGCGCGTCGTGGTAGCCCGCTTCGCAAATGTGGGCGAAGTAATGGCGCAGCGAGAACAGGCTACGCAGGAAGGTGGTGGCGTCCATATCGGCATGGCTGCCGGTGTCGATGAAGGAGACCAGGCCGGGTTTGGGGTAGAGGGCCAGCTCGATGTACAGCGCCCGCACGGCGCGGCGGGCGACTTCCCGTGATAGCAGGCGCGCAGCGCGGACTGATGTTGCGCAAGCTGCGGGCGCGCGCGCGGGCTGGCGCCCCGGCGCAAGGCCCTGAGTCGCGCTAGGGTGCGGGCTTGGGCGGCCGGGAATGGCTGGGGCGGAGGTAGTCATGCGTTCTCCAGCGCGGCGCGCAGCGAATCTGTGGTGGCGAGGTGCACGGACCCGGTGGCTTTGACCAATACACGCGCTGTATTCTCGCGGGCGGCGTGCCATTCTTTCCATGCGACGGCGCGGGCGTTGGGGAAGGCGATTTCGCCGTCCAGCGGCAGGTTGGCGAGATGGAAGGCGAGCAGCCTGCTGCCTTCATCAAGTTGCTGGATGCTCGATGGACGGAACTGGACGTCGATATCGGAACCATCGCGCAAGTAGGGCTGGCCGGTCAGGGCTTGCAGGGCCAGCGAGCCGTAGACGCGCATGTCGTAGGCCGCTGCGTCTTCAGCGAAAGCGTCGAAGGCGGCATGCCAGCGCTCAGGGAGGGCGGGCAGGACTTCGTGCAGGGCGAGCGGGGCGCGGTGATGGGCGATGTGCGAGGCGGGGACCATCAGAGGAAGGCGCAGTTTCGTGCCGTCCGCATCGGGCGGCACAGCGATGCCCGCGCAGACGATGTCGTCCGGTGTGTCGGGCTCGCGGCGGCGCACGATCAGAGGCCAGTCCGCATCGCGCCAGCGTTGCAGGGCAGCGAGCGTGGCCGCTTGCGCTGTGCAGAGAGCGTCCCAGGCGGCAGGCTTGAGCCAGACTAAGTCATGCCGCGCGAACATGGGTGCCGCTCATGATGGCGTCAATGACTGGCTGCGCCATTTTGCGTCCGCCACGGGCCAGGCCTAGCGCGCTGCGCTGGTCGGTACGCGGTGCGTCGGCGAGGGCGGAGGCCAGCGAAGCGGCCAGGTCGCCTTGCCAGATCGCCTGTAAGCCGCCCATGCGCAGATAGTTCTCCGGACCCGGCGCAAATACCGGATTGCTCTTGGCCAGCTCGGTCAGCGTCTCCTCTGGCACCTTGGTGATGCGCGCCATCGCTGCCAGCGCCATCACGCGGATCGTCGCATCGGGCAGCGCATAACAGGAATCGGCCATCAAGCCGCTCGTAATGAAGCCCCCGGATAGCGCCTGGTCGTACACCAGACCAATCACGCGGTGCCCTTTACGGCGGGCCAGGTCCACGCATTTGCCCAAGTGAGCCATATAGCTATTGATGCCCAACATCTCGTCGCGGTGGCGCAGGCGCTGGCCTTGCGTGTCGACCAGCATGACGATCGGACGCCCCGGATGCGAACGTACGGTCGCCAGAATCGCCTTGGCCTGCGCCAGCGCGATTTCCACACCAATTGGTGCGTGGCCGGTAGTGCCGATGACGGTGACCGTCTGGCCCTCAACCGTTGCGGAGCCGCTCAGGAACTGATCGTGTTCGGTGATATCGTGGCCCTGTGGGAAGAGGGCGTTTGCCAGTGTGTTCCAGTCCATCTTCAAGCTCCCTGGCGGTGCGGGTTGGCGGCGGCCGTGAATGCTTCCACGTCGAGCATGGGCACGTCGGAGGGTTTAGCGACGCCCATGGCGGCCCAGACGTCGAGCGGATCGGGCAGGGCGCCGAAACGGGCGATGCGCTGCTCCAGCATGTGCTGCTCTGCTTCCAATGCTTCCAGCGTCAGAGCGACAGGGCCTTGTTTGGCTGCTGCGACGGCTTCCATCGCGGCAGCGCGGAAGGATGGAATGCTGTCGTCCACGATGCGATGCACATCGCCCATCAGATAGCGATGCTTGCCGCCTGTGGTGCGCCACACCAGCGCGCGGTCGCGCGAGTCGAATTCTTCAACACCGTTGGCCGTCTCAATCACTTCGGGGCCGGACATTGCCAGGCGGCCTTCTTCGGAAATAATCAGCGTATTCGCGCAGCGGGCCACGATACCCATGCCGCCAAACGCGCCGTTCGAACCGCCGATCAGTACGATCACGGGAATGCCCGCATCGCGCGCATCCAGCACCGCGCGCATTACTTCGGACACCGCGATCAGACCGGCATTGGCTTCGTGCAATCGAACGCCGCCGGTTTCCAGCAGCAGCACCACGGCATCGGGGCGCTCGGCAACAGCGCGGCGCAGGAGCCCGACCAGCTTGGCGCCATGGACCTCGCCGACGGCGCCGCCCATAAAGCCGCCTTCCTGGGCAGCAGCAAATACAGTAGCGTCGCCCAGCCGTGCGCGGCCGACGACCACGCCATCATCAAAGGCCACCGGTGCGTTCAGTTGCGCCAGATGCGGACTGACCACGCGCTGCGCGGGACTGACGAATTCTTCGAACGAATCGAACAGCGCCAGGCGCTCGCGTGCATTGGCTTCCAGGTAGCTGCTCATTTGGCCTCTCCCAGCATGGTTTCCACTGCCTGGTCCATGCGCAGGCTGACTACGGCGGGCGTGGCGCCCATATCGTTGATCGAGATGCGGGTGTCGGCCAGTTGCCAGCGCTGCTGAAAGTCCTGCATCACGGCCTGCCAGATCGGGCCGAAGCCGACGGCGGCAGTCTTGATGTTGATTTCGCAGGCATCGTTCAGTGACGCGCTCTCGATCAGGACTTCCAGATTGCCTGAACTGACCACGCCTACAATCTTCGGCTCATTGGCCAGCTTGCGGGAACCTTGTTCGAATCGGTAATTGAGTGTTTCCATAGTTCGCTCCTACCAGTTGCGGAAGCGCTTCGGCGGATCGTACAGACCGCCGGATGCCCGCACCAGGTCTTTCATGTTCTTTGCCGCCAGCAGATCGCGCGTAGCCTGGCGCTTGTCGATGCCGAGGTCTTCGGCGCGCGTGATGATGCCGCGGTCGCGCAAGTCTTCGACCATACGCTTGTTGCGCGCCAGACCGACTGGCGTATAGCCCGCTACGCCGCGAATGGCCTGCTCGCGTTCTTCCGCGGTGCGGCACATCAGCAGATTGGCGATGCCTTCCTCGGTAAGGATGTGGGTGACGTCGTCACCGTAGATCATCACGGGCGGGATAGCCATTTTGGCCTGTTCGGCCAGTTCCCACGCATCCAGCCTTTCAACGAAGGCAGGCTGCATATGCTCGCGGAAGGTTTCCACCATCTGCACCACCAGCTTCTGGCCGCGCGGAATGGCGCTGGTACCGGCACGGGCCTGCTCGCCGGCCTTCAGCCACGCTGGACTGGCGTGGCGGCGGCCGCGCGCATCGGCGCCCATATTCGGCGCCCCGCCGAAGCCTGCGATACGGCCCAGGGTAGCGGTGGACGAGTTGCCTTGCAGGTCGATCTGCAAGGTCGAGCCGATGAACATATCACAGGCATAGTGCCCCGCCGCCTGGCAGTAAGCACGGTTGCTGCGCATGGAGCCGTCCGGACCGACCGCGAAAATGTCAGGCCGTGCACGAATGTAGTTCTCCATGCCCAGCTCGGAGCCAAAGGAATGGATCGAATCCACGAAGCCCGCCTCGATGGCGGGAATCAGGGCAGGGTGCGGATTCAGCGCCCAGTTGGTCGCGATCTTGCCGCGCAGACCCAGCGACTCGCCATAGGTCGGCAGCAGCAATTCGATGGCAGCCGTGTCGAAACCGATGCCGTGGTTCAGGCGCTTGATTTCGTATTCGGCATAGATGCCCTTGATCGCCATCATGGCCATCAGCACCTGGATTTCGGAGATCTGCGCTGGATCGCGCGTGAACAGTGGCTCAATATAGTAGGGCGTCGGCGATTCGACCACGAAGTCCACCCAGTCACCCGGAATGTCAATACGCGGCAGTTCGTCCATGATCTTGTTGACCTGAACGATCACGATGCCGTTCTTGAAGCTGGTCGCTTCCACGATGACCGGCGTGTCCTCGGTGTTCGGACCGGTGTAGATATTGCCGCGGCGGTCGGCCGCTTCCGCCGCCACCAGCGACACACGCGGCGGCAGGTCGATGAAGTAGCGGCTGAACAGCTCCAGGTAAGTGTGGATGGCGCCGATATTCAGTTTGCCCGCCGACGCCAGCTTGGCCACACGGGCCGCCTGCGGGCCGGAGAAAGAGAAGTCCAGCTTCGATGCGATGCCACGGTCGAAGACATCCAGATGTTCCGGCAAGGTTAGCACCGACTGCAGCATGTGCAGATCGTTGATACGTTGCGGATCGAGCTGGCACAAGGCCTGCGCCAGGAAGTCCGCCTGCTTCTGGTTATTGCCTTCGATGCAGACGCGGTCGCCGCATTCCAGCACCGCGTGCAGCAGGTCGCCGATGCGGGCGGCCGGCAGGGATTTGCCCGCCAGCTCGCTGCCCAACGCTGCTTGCGCCCGCGCCAGGCGTTCGGCGCGGTTGCGTTGCAGCGTGTCCCATACTCGCGTTGGGGCATTCATTATTTCGCTCCCATGACCATGTCAGGCAGGCCGGTGGCAATGCCGGGGACGACGCAAAGCAGCACTACCGCAGCGACCATCAGCAGCAGGAAAGGCGTCACGCCCCAGATCACGTCCTTCAACGGTATGTCCGGCGCAATATTCTTGATGACGAAGATATTCAGGCCAACCGGCGGGTGGATCAGGCCCATCTCCATCACAATGGTCATCACGACGCCGAACCAGATCAGGTCAAAGCCCGCCTCGCGCAGCGGCGGCAGGATGATCGGCGCCGTCATCAGGATGATCGACACCGGCGGCAGGAAGAAGCCCAGCACGATCACCAGCACCAGGATCGTCGCCAGCAGTACCCACTTCGACAGATGCATACCCACTACCCAGCTGGCGGCGGCCTGGCTGATGTGCAGGTAGCTCATGACGTAGGAATACAGCAGCGACATGCCGATAATCAGCAGCAGCATCGTTGATTCCTTGATCGTTGAAGTCAGGATCGGCGACAGATCCTTCGGCTTCCACGCGCCGTACACGATGGCGATCAGCACTAGTGCCAGCAGCGCGCCCAGGCCCGCCGTTTCGGATGGCGTAGCGAAGCCACCATACAGTGCGATCATGACGCCGATGAGCAGGACGATGAAAGGCAGCACGCGCGGCAGCATTTCCACTTTCTGGCGCATGGTGAAGTGTTCGTCTTCGAGATAGGCCGACTTCACGCCGCCTTGTTCGTAGATGGCTTTCGCAGCGTGATACTCGGAACGGGCGCGGTACACGGCGTAGCCGGCGAACAGCACCACCAGCAGCACGCCAGGGCCAATGCCGGCCAGGAACAGGCGGCCCAGCGATTGTTCGGCAGCGACCGCGTAGAGAATCATGGTGATCGACGGCGGCAGCAGAATGCCCAGCGTGCCGCCCGCCGCGATGATGCCTGCCGCGAAACCGGGAGAGTAGCCGCGTGCACGCATTTCCGGAATACCGGCGGAACCGATGGCGGAGCAGGTGGCAGGCGAGGAACCGGCCATTGCCGCAAACAGCGCGCAGGCAAATACGTTGGCGATGCCAAGTCCGCCCGGCACCTTGTGCAGCCAGGTGTGGATGGCCGAGTAGAGGTCCTTGCCGGCAGGCGATTTACCGATGGCCGCACCCTTCAAAATAAACAGGGGAATGGAGAGCAGCGTGATCGACGCCATTTCCTCGTACACGTTCTGGGTGATCGTGTCGAGCGAGGTTTCCGGCATGAAGAAGTACATGAACGAGGTTGCAACCACGCCCAGTGCGAACGCAATCGGCATCCCGGAGAACATCACGACCAAAGTAACGGCGCCGTACAAAGCGCCAAGAGACAGCTCACTCATGATGCACTTCCTTTATCGGTGATGCGTGCGACGATTTGCAGCAGGATCTGAAGGGTCAGCAAGGTCATGCCCGCCGCCATCATGGAGTAGGGAATCCACAGCGGCGGCGCGAAAGTGGAGGTGGTGGTCTGGCCATCCACCCACGCCTCATGCCACAGCGTCCACGACTTCCAGGAGAAGAAGGCGCAGAAGGCGAAGGACAGCACATCGACGATGAACAGTCGGACAGCATTCACTTTGGGAGGCAGGATCGCCGCCAATGCCTCGATGCCGATATGGCCGCGGAAGGATTGCACATAAGCGCAGCAGAAGAAGGTCACGCCCACCAACATGAAAATGGACGCTTCATCCTGCCAGTCAGTCGGCGCATGGAAGAAGTAGCGCGAGATGACCGAGTAAGTCAGGATCAGCGCCGTCAGCACCATGGCAAACATGGACAGGTAGAGCAGGCCGTTATTGATCTTGTTGATCAGGCCTGCCGCCGATGCAACGCCGGGAGCGGTCGGCAGCACCGGCCCTTTGGCCGGGTTCAGCTCGAAGCCGTGGCTCACAGCGTCTTCTCCGCAAGTTTGAGCAGCTTGGCGCAGTTCTCGTTGCGCTCACCATAGTCTTTCCAGGCGGTGGTGCGGGCGATGTCCTGCCACTTTTTGACGATGGCCTTGTCCAGGTCCACCACTTTGGCGCCGGCTTTCTGGTAGACGGCGGCCACCTGGTCGTCGTCGGCCTTGGCGGCGGTGAGGGCGAATTTTTCCAGGTCGGCGCCAACCGCCATGATGGCAGCTTGCTGGTCTTTCGGCAGACGCTCGTAGGCTGCGCGCGACATCATCAGCGGCTCGAACATGAACCAGTAAGCCGTGCCGCGGCCGGTGGTCAGCGCTTTCGACACTTCCTCCAGGCGGAAGGAGATCAGGGAAGTGGAGGAAGTCAGCGCCGCATCCATGGCGCCAGTCTGCATGGCAGCGTAGATTTCGTTGGACGGCAGGGACACCACGGCAGCACCGGCGGCTTTCAGGATCAGGTCCATCTCGCGCGAACCACCGCGGATCTTCATGCCTTTTGCATCGTCCGGGCTCACAACAGGCTTCACGCGTGAAGCCACGCCGCCCGCCTGCCAGATCCAGGTCACCAGGACGATGCCCTTATCCCACAGCAGTTTGGTCAGCTCCTTGCCGACTTCCTGGTTCTTCCAGCCGTAGCCTTGTTCGTACGAGGTGACGAGGCCGGGCATCAGGCCGATGTTCACTTCAGGGACTTCGCCGCCGGCGTAAGACAGCGGCACCAGCGACATGTCCAGCGCACCCTTGCGCATGGCCGAGAACTGAGCGTTGGTCTTCATCAGCGAAGAACCGGGATAGATATTGAACTTCAGCGCGCCCTTGGTGCGCTTCTCGACTTCGGCGGCGAACATGCGCGCCAGACGGTCGCGGAAGTCGCCTTCGGTGAGCGTACCTCCGGGGAATTGATGGGAAAGCTTCAGGCTGCCGGTCTGCGCCCAGGCCATTTTCAGCCACAGCGGGCTGGTTGCGAGTGCGCCGAGAACAGCCCTGCGGGTCATTTGCGTCATGTCTTCCTCCAAGAAAAGTATGCGTCTTTGGTTTTTATGTATACAAGAATATATTCATGGCATACATTGTCAAGCGAAATATACGTCTTATAATGAGGTCTCATATACATAGAAATGAGCAGTGCTATGACGAAACACTCATCCACCCTGAGGGAAACCATCGAGGAAATGATCGCGATGGGCGAGCTGAAACCGGGGCAGCATTTGGACGAAACCGAGCTGGCGACACGTTTTGGGGTGTCGCGCACGCCCATCCGCGAGACGCTGATTCAGCTGTCATCGATGGGTCTTGTTGTCATCCGGCCACGGCGCGGGGCGATTGTTGCCGAGCTGGGACCGCAGCAGCTGGTGGAAATGTTTGAGGTGATGTCGGAGCTGGAGGCGACTTGCGGCCGACTCGCCGCACGGCGCATGACGCAGGAGGAGCAGCAGGCGCTGCTCGCTGCCCACCAGGCCTGCAAGGATGCCGTGGATGCTCAGGAGCCGGATGAGTATTACTACCGCAACGAGGCCTTCCATGAGGCGATCTATGCGGGTTCGCACAACCAGTTTTTAATTGAACAGACACGCGGGCTGTATCGCCGCCTGCGTCCTTATCGCCGCCTGCAGCTGCGCGTGCGCAATCGCATCGGGCATTCGTATTCGGAACATGACGAGGTGGTGCAGGCCATCCTGCGCGGCGATGGCGAGGCTGCGGCCGAGCTGCTGCGCAATCACGTGATGATTCAGGGGCAGCGTTTCTCGGATCTGATGGCGTCACTGCCGCAGCTGACGCGCAGCGCCGCCTGACAGGAGGCACGGCGGATCAATGATCCGCCCTACGCGAATGCGCCGTGCATCGTAGGGCGGGTCATTGACCCGCCGCTTCGTCGAGCTGCAGCAAAATGTCGCGCACGCGCAGCAGCGCCGTCTCGATATCCATCACGTCGATGGCGCCATAGCCCATGAACAGGCCCTGGCGCGGCGGCATCTCGGTGTAGAAATCCGCCAGCGAATGCAGGCCGACTTCGGCGCGGTGCGCCAGGCGAATCAGCATCTCCACATCCACCCCCGGCTCGGCCAGCGCCGAGATATGAAAGCCCGCCGTAACGGGTACCGCGCGGAACCATGGTGACAGCTCGTCCGCGAACAGGCGCATCAGGCGTTCGCGGCGCGTGGCGTAGATGCCGTGGCTGCGCCGGATATGCTTCAGCAGGTAGCCATCCTCGATGAATTTGGCCAGCGCATGCTGGGTCAGCGTGTTGGGATGGCAGTCCAGCAGATACTTGGCCTTGAGCGCCGCGTTGCGCAAGGCGGGCGGCAGCACCACATAGCCGAGCCGCAGTTCCGGCAGCAGCACCTTGGAGAACGTGCCGACGAAAGCGACCAGTCCCTGTGTATCCATGCTTTGCAGCGAATCGGTGGGACGGCCTTCGTAGCGGAATTCGCTGTCGTAGTCGTCCTCGATGATGACCGCGCCAATCTGCGCGGCCCGTGCCAGCAAGGCTTCGCGGCGGGCCACGCTCATGGGCATGCCCAGCGGCAGCTGGTGGGCGGGCGTGACATAGATCAGGCGCGCGTCCGCCGGAATGTGCTCCACCACCATCCCTTCATCGTCCACCGGTACGGAGGCAATGCGCGCACCCTGTGCCGCAAACAGGCCGCGCGCTGCGGGATAACCCGGATCTTCCATCGCCACCACGCTGCCAGGCTCCAGCAGCAGGCGGCTCAGCAGATCCAGCGCCTGCTGGGCGCCGCTGGTTACCATGACATTGCCACCGTCGGCGCGCACACCGCGCGCGAAGGACACATGGCGCGCAATGGCTTCGCGCAGGATGGGCAGGCCTTCGGTCTGGCTGTACAGGCCGCGCTTTTCACTTTCCTGGCGCAGCGCGTACAGCAAGCAGCGGCGCCATTCCTCGGCAGGGAAATGGCTCTGCGTGCCGCGGCCGCCGATGAAGTCGAAGCGTGAACGGCCTTCAGGCGTTACGCGCAGCGGCGTATGCAGCTTCTCCCACTTTTGGAGGATGTCCGCGCTGGCCAGCGCCGGTGTGACGGTGCGCTGCAGGCGCGGTTCGGCGGGCGTGCGTACAAAGCTGCCGGCGCCGATGCGGCCTTCCAGCAGCTTGTCCAGGGTGAGGCGGCTGTAGGCTTCGGCCACCGTTTTGCGCGAGACGCCAAGCTGCTCGGCCAGCAGGCGCGTTGGCGGCAGTTGCTGGCCGTCTGCCAGGCGTCCGCTGCGGATGGCGTCGGATAGTTGGCGGTAGACCTGGCCCGCCAGATCCTTGCGGCCTTCGATAGTGATGTGCAGTTCCATGCCGCCAGCGTGCCGCCTGCGCCGCTGTTTGTCCAGTGATAAGTAAATTAATTAGTTTACTTATATGCTGGGCTGGCATATAGTTCAATCCATGAAGAACACGCTCCTCATTGCAGCCACCTGCCTGTTGGCCTTGTTGTCCACGGTGGGCACCTCGCTGCCATATCCGATTCTGCCGCCGCTGTTTGCAGGCGATGCGCCGAATGCGCTGAACAACTTCCTTGGCCTGCCGCCCAAGCTTTTGTTCGGTATCGCGCTGACCATCAACCCGATTGGACTGCTGATCGGCACTGCGCTGATCGGTCCTTTGTCCGACCGCTTCGGACGGCGCCCGCTGTTGCTGGTGACGGCTCTTGGTGCGGCCGTGGGTCACGCGCTGACGGCTGCGGCGCTGGTGGCGCAGTCTTATCCCTTATTCGTGCTGGCGCGCTTTGTGACCGGTCTGCTGGAAGGGAATGCTGCCGTGGCGCGGGCGCTGGTTGCGGAACGGCTGGATGGTCCGCTGCGCCTGCGTGCGCTGTCGCTGGTGAATGGCGCGCTGCATCTGGGCTGGCTGGTCGGCCCGGTGCTGGCAGGCTTTACGCAAGGCTTCGGCATCGCCGTGCCGTTCCTTGTTGCGGTAGTGGCGCTGGTGCTGGCGGCGGTGCTGGTCGCCGCGACCGTACCGCGCGAACAGGTGCACAACGATGGCAGCTCGTGGTGGCAGGTAGCGCGCGAGCGCCATGTGGTCAAGCTGCTTGGCCACACGGACTTGCGTACGCTGTTCATCATCCAGCTGGCTGCCACCTGCGGCGTGACGGCCTTCTACGAATACTATCCACTATGGCTGGTGGAGCAGGGCGGCTACGATGCGCGCGGCATTGCCACCATCAATATGGCGCTGTGCGCGATCATGACTCTGGCTGCTGTGATTGCGGGCCGTCCCAGCAAGACCGATCCACTCAAGCGTGCCAGCATGTTCGCGACTCTGGTGGGCCTGGCGGTAGCCGGCGTCGCATTGGGGAATATGTGGACCGGCTTGATCGCGATCGCCCTGTTCGGCATTCCCAACGCCTTCTACAATGCCACGCTGCAGGCCTGGTGCGCCGAGAGGTTCACCGCGCACGGCCAGGGCTCGGTCATGGGATTACTGTCGATGACCTTCTGTTTTGCTAATATCCTGATGGCGCTGATCGGCTCGGTGCTGACGCTGGCCGACACCCGCCTAATCCTGATTCTTGGCGCGGTGCTGAGCGTCTGGGCTGGCCGGCGATTACGCGGCTGGCGCGGAGAGCTGGCGCCGGCGCCTACCAACATTACCGGAGCAAGCATTTGAACACCGCCGACCAGATTCTCTTCCTGCTGAAAACGCGCGGCGCGAAGACCGCCCAGCAACTGGCGGACATGCTGGAGCTGACCTCGATGGGTGCGCGCCGCCATCTCGAAGCGGCCGAGGAAAAAGGCCTGGTGACCTACGAGGATGTGGCCGAAAAAGTGGGCCGCCCTTCGCGCCGCTGGCTGTTGACCGAAGCTGGCCATGCACGTTTCCCCGACCGCCACTCCGACCTCACACTGCAATTGATCACGCAGGTGCGCTCGCTGTTCGGCGAGGAAGGCATGGAAAAACTGATCATCGCGCGTGAGCAAGCCAGCGAAGCCTTCTATCGCGAAGCCATTGACGATAACGCCGCGTTGGCCGAACGCGTACAGGCTTTGGCCCTGGCGCGTGACGTGGAAGGCTATATGGCCGAAGTGGAGCAGCAGGACGACGGCACGCTGCTGCTGGTCGAAAATCACTGTCCGATCTGTGCCGCCGCCCGCGAGTGCCAGAGCTTCTGCCGTTCGGAGTTGGACGTGTTCCGCCGCGTGCTCGGCCCCGGCTGCAAGGTCGACCGCGCGGAGCATATCCTGGCCGGACAGCGCCGCTGCGCCTACGTCATCAAGCCGGTTTGAACAGCACCAGGGTGCGCTGGAAGTACATCAGCACGCCCATCGCCAGCGACACGATCGCCAGCACATGGAAGTATTCCAGACCTGACAGCAGGGCCGCCTGCTGATTCAGCAATTGGGTCAGCTGGCCAAGCGCCACCTGGCCCGCCTGTGCGCCGTGCGTCGTACCGAAGGCATTGGTCAGCTGCTCCAGCAGGCGGCCCAATTCCGGATCGCCTGAGGCAAAGCGGCGGTTCAAGACCGACAGATGTTCCGCCGTGCGCCATTGCTGCAGCAAGGTTGCGCCACCAATGCCCAGCGCCACGCCGAATTGCGACAGCATGTTTTTCACCTGCTGGCCGTGCATGAAGGCGACATCGTCGTTTGCCAGTTCGGCGAAGCCGTGCAGCGCCGTCGTAGCCTGCACCACCACCACGAACATGCCGAAGAAGGCGATGGCAGGTAGCACATTGCGCCACAGGTTGGCTTCCACCGTCAAACGCGAGAGCATCCAGGCGCTGATCGCCAGGGACACGAAGGACGCCACATAGAACTTCTTCGGCGACGGCGAGGTTTTCAGGATACGCAGCTTGACGATCAGCGCGAGGAAGGCGGAGCTCAGACCGATCGACTGAATCATTCCAGCGCTATGCCAGCTGAAACCCATGGCTCGCTGCATCAGGCTTGGCAGCATCACATTGTTGGCGCCCAGGACCACATAAGCCAGCACGAACACGCCCAAGCCAGCCAGATAACGCTTCTGCACCAGGCGCTTGAGCACCAGCAGCGGACGTTCATGGTCATGCTGGTGACGCACGAACCAGACAATGGCCGCCGCGCCGGCGAGGCCGAGCACCAGGAGATAGGGCAGGCTGCTGTAGAAATCGTAGAGCGCGCGCTGGATGGCGAACAGCACCAGGAAGCTGCCGGCCGCCATGGCCAGCAAGGGACCCATATGGGCGCTGGTGTGCTGCTCGGCGGGCAGCGGCTGGTCCGGCACCGCGGCCGTGGCCAGTGCGGCGGCCAGCAGGGACAAGGCGATCAGGACCACGAAAATGCCGGCGAACCAGTCGGCCTCGAACAGTTCGGCCACCGTCCAGGCAGCGGCAGCGTTGCCGATGGTAAGGGCGCTGGCGAACGACAGGATGCCCTTCATGCGTGCCGGGCTGGCGGGAATGAGGTTGACCAGCATGCGCGCGCTGGTCATGAAGGCTGCGCCGCCCAGACCCATCACGATGCGGCCCAGCAGGAATTGCGTGAACGTTGCACTCAGCGCGCTGATGACGGCGCCGGTAATGAAGAAGACGATGGAACCGTAAATGAATTTGCGCCAGCCCAGGCGCTCGATAAACCAGCGCATCTTGGCGATTGAGGCAATGGCCACGGCCGCGTAGGCGGCGGTGACGATGCTGTATTCCTCCGGCGAGGCATTGATCTGGCCCTGGATGGCGCTGGCGCCGAAGGCCAGCATGCCCGCCTGCAGGAACTCGATAAAGTTCAGCACGAAGATCGTGGCCAACAGAAGCTTCATGCGCGGTTGGGCTGGCGCGTTCATCTCAGTTCACCTTGGCCAGCTGGCCGGTGCCGACGTTGGCGGCGATGATGCGGGCGACGGCCGCATCGGCGTCCTGCATTTCATGCTCGAACACGTCGGTGCTGTAGACCGTGTTGGCGGCTTTGACGGACGGGTTGCCGGGCTGGCTGGTGTCCACTTCCACATGCATGGACAGGCCCAGTTTCAGCGGATGCGCGGCCAGCTCTTTCGGATCGAGCGCAATGCGCACCGGCACGCGCTGAATCACCTTGATCCAGTTGCCGCTGGCATTTTGCGCCGGCAGCAGGGCGAAGGCGCTGCCGGTACCGGCTTCCTGGCCGATCACGCGGCCGGTGTAGCGCACGCTCTTGCCATACACGTCCGCCACCAGCTGTACCGGCTGGCCGATATGGATCTGGCGCAGCTGCGATTCCTTGAAATTGGCGTTGACCCACATCTGGTCCGGCGGCACGATGGACATCACGGCGCTGCCCGCATTGATGCGCTGGCCGATCTGCACATTGCGCTTGCTGACGTAGCCGCTGGCCGGTGCGCGCACGGTGGTGCGGTTGGCGGCCACGTAGGCGTCGCGCAATTGCGAGATCGCCGCCTGCACGTCCGGGTGGTCGGAGATGGTGGTTTTGTCCACCAGGGCTTGCGAACTGGCCAGCTGCTGCTGGGCCACATCCAGCGCGGCCTGCGCGGCTTTGACGGCATCTTCGGCGTGGTGCACATCTTCGCCGGACACCGCGCCGCTACTGGCCAGCTGGCGGCGGCGCGCCAGGTCGGCCTGCACGCGGGCCAGATCGGTCGCCCGCAGCGTGACGTTGGCTTTGCCCTGTGTGGCGTTGGCGAACTGCACGCGCACCTGGCGCACGGCGCGCGAGAGCTGGGCTTCGGCGCGCGACACGGCCAGTTGGGCATCCACATCATTCAGGCGCAGCAGCGGTTCGCCGGCTTTCACGAAGTCCGTATTATCGGCCGCAATCATGGTGACGCTGCCGCCTACTTGCGGCGTGACCTGGATGATATTGCCTTCGACGTAAGCGTCATCGGTCGATTGCGCGGAAGGGTTGGCATTCATCAGCCAGGCCGCGCCGGTCACGCTGGCTGCGAGCACTGCACCGGCGGATACGTAGATCTTGTTCATGGTGGACTCCTATCAGTAGCCGCCGCCAAGCGCGCGGGCGAGGTTCATATCGAGGTCAAAGGCGCGGGTATCAAAATCGATCTGGGTGCGCTGCTGCGCTAGCACCTGGCTTTCCACCGCCAGCACCTGCAGGTAGTTGCCCAGGCCGGACTGGTAGCGGCGCACCGCCAGGTCGTAGGCTTGCTGGGCCTTGGCCAGCGCTTCGTTCTGATAGGCGGCGCGTTCCTGCAGCCATTGGATGGAGGTCAGCTGGCTCACCACGTCGCGCAAAGCATCGACCAGGGTCTGGTTGTACTGTTCGACCGCCACGTCGTAATCGGCGTTGCGCAGCGCCAGGTTGCTGCGCAGACGGCCGCCGTCGAAGATGGGCAGAGACAGCCCGCCGCCGAGGGAGGTGATCTGGCTGCCGCCTTGCAGGAATTTGCCGAAGCCCAGGCTTTGCAGGCCGATCAGGCCGGTCAGATTGAAGCTGGGGTAGAACTGGGCCTTGGCGACTTTGAGGTCCTGCAGCGAGGCTTCCACGCGCCAGCGCTGTGCCACCACGTCGGGGCGGCGGGCCAGCAGTTCGCTCGGCAAGGACGAAGGCAGGCCGGCCGGCTTCACGGCGTGCAGCTGCGGCGGCGCAATGGCGGCGGCACGGTCGGGACCAGCCCCCGTCAGCGCAGCGAGCTGGGTTTGCAGCAGCGAGATCGCCTCCCGAGCAGCGGCGATCTGTTCGCGCGCCACCGGGATCGCCAATTCTGCCTGCTTCAGATCGACGTCGGAATCGATCTGGGCGGCGACACGCTGGCGGGTCAGGTCCAGCACATGCTGCCGCTGCTTGAGCACCGATTGCGCCAGCGCCAGCTGGGCGTGGGCTTGATTCAGACGCAGATAACTTTGCGTGATGCCGACGATGAGCAGCAGGCGCGTGGCCTGGGCGTCCACTTCGGCGGCGTTTTGGCGGCCGATGGCAGCTTGCAGGTCCGCTTCGTTCTTGCCCCAGAAATCCAGCTCATAGGAAAAGTTCATGGTGGCGGCGTTGGCCCACTGCCAGTTGCCGGCCAAGGTGGGCGGCAGGGCATTGTTTTCGCTGTACAGCTGGCGGGTGCTGCTGGCGTTGGCCGTCACTTGCGGCGACAGCTTGGCGTTGGACAGGCCTTCAATCGCGACGGCCTGGCGTACGCGCGCCTCGGCGATGCGCAAGGTCGGGCTGCCGGCCAGGGCTTCGTCGATCAACTGGTCCAGCTGGGCATCGCCGTAGCGCTTCCACCAGTTGGCGGCGGGCCAGGCGGCAGCGGTCACGGGCACGTTGGCGAGCGTGGCGCTGGCGGCCAGCTGGTCGGCATTGCGCAAGGTGGACTGGGGCTTCAGGCCACCGTCGCTGGCACAACCTGCTACCAGGGCCGCGATGGCCGCCATGCCGGCAAGGGAGAAGGGCGCTTTCATCATTTTCCTCTTGGTATGTAGCTGCCTAGGCAGGTATTTAATTAAAAAAAATCAACGCTCGGCGTTGGCCGTGATCTTTTGCAGGAAGTATTGCAGCTGGGTTTCCTCCACCGGCGACAGGCCTTCCAGCATGCGCTCGTGTACCTTGCTCACGCCTTCCATGATTTCCGGGTAGATGGCGCGGCCGGTTTCAGTCAGCTCCAGGATCAGGGTGCGGCGGTCGTTCGGCGAACGCACGCGGCGTATCCAGCCTTTTTCCTCCACCCGGTCCAGCAGGCGCTTCATGGCGCCGGTGTCGATGTCGAGGAAGCGGGCAAACTCGCTCAGGGTCGCGGCGCGTTCGTGGGCGATGCCGACCACCACGCGGAACTGGGCCGAGGTGATGCCCAGCGGGGCGAGTTCCTTTTCGATTTCGCGCGTGACGGCGTTGCGGGCCTCGGTGAGGAGGTATCCCAAAAAGCCACCGCGCATCGTGTTCCAGGCAGGTTTGTTCATCGCATTTCCTTCATTGATGAACTAAGTATATTGCCTAGGCAGAGAATGTCAAGGCAAATAAGCGACGGCCCTAGTGGCCCTGGTGTAGAGTGGTAAAAACTGCAAGGGAGGCTGTATGGAATTCGAGGAAGAACGCCGTCAATTCATTGCTGAAGTATGGCGGCGCTTTGAGGAAGTGCAGAACTGGGCGATTGCGAACTGGCCGGATAAGGAGCATCCGCTGACCACGTCCGACTTCGTGGAAGGGCGCAAGGAAATCCTCGGACTGGGCCTGCCGCCCGCCCAGCGGCTGTCGGCGCCGCCACCGGAGGCCGCGCCCGACCCCGAACACGGCGGCCCTCAGTATGTGGAAGTGACGCCGATGCCGTGGCCCTGATCAGCTCTTTGCGGGATGGGCCAGGAAGTAGGCGATCCAGCTAAGCACCAGCAGCACCAGCACGCCGTACGCCAGGTGCAGTGCGCTGTCGAACAGCAGCGGCGCAACCAGGCCGGACACCAGCGCAAACAGCAGCATCTGGATGAAGGACTGCATCGACGCAGCCAGTCCGCTGTTTTGCGGGAACAGCTCCATGGCGATGATGGTCAGCGGCGGCATGGCGATCGCCAGCGAGAAGGAATACGCGAACAGCGGCAGCACCGCCCACGGCACCTCCGCCGGGAAGAACCAGTTGTACCCCACATTGATCAGCACCGCCACCAGCATGCCGTTATAGCTGATGCGGATCAGCGCACTGCGCGACAGCTTGTGCGCCAGCTTCCCGCTCAGCATGGAACCCGCCACGTGGCCGGAAATCAGCGGAATGAACAGCCAGGCGAAAGCCGTCTCCGGCAGGTGCAGGATGTTCATGATGAAGTAGGCGGCCGAACCGATATAGAGCGCGAAGCCGCCAAAGGCCAGGCCCAGCGCCACGGCCAGCAGCAGGAACTGGCGATGGCGCAGCACCTTCCAGTAATTGGCCGCGATCAGGCCCAGATGCAGCGGATGGCGTTTTTCGACCGCCAAGCTTTCCGGCAGCCAGCGCCAGACGGCAATGAACATCACCACGCCAAAGGTGGTGAGGAACCAGAAGATCGAACGCCAGCCGAAGGACACCTGCAGCCAGCCGCCCAGGATCGGCGCGATGGCCGGCGCCAGGCCGAACACCATCATGATGTTGCCGAGGATTTTCTGGGCCTCGATGCCGTCAAAGCGGTCCTGCACGATGGCGCGGCCGATCACCGAACCGGCGCCGGACGCCAGTCCCTGGAAGATGCGGCAGGTGAGCAGGAAGCCGAAGTTGGCGGCCAGCGCGCCACCCAGCGAAGCGAGGATATACAGCACCAGCGACCACAGGATGACCGGGCGGCGTCCGAAAGAATCGGATAAAGTCCCGTAGAACAGCATCATGGACGCAAAGGTGAACAGGAAGAGGCTCAGCGTCTGCTGGATGGCGATCGGGCTGGCGTCAAATGTTTGCGCGATGGCGGGGAACGACGGCAGGTAGGTATCGATGGCCAGCGGGCCGACCATGGTCAGGCCGGCGAGCAGCAGGGTAAGCAGGAGGTTCTTCATGTAAGGCCTTGTTATCAGGCCGACATTCTAAGGGAATTTTCTTATATCCGCAGGAGCATAAGCTTGTGCGAATATATTCTTTCAAATCAGAGCGTGTGCTCGGTAAGCTGAACGATTGCACAAGCATTTGCATTCTTCTCATATGGCCATTGATTCCTACGGCGCCGACAGCGGCGCAGGGCGCTGGGACCTGGACGAAGTTGTCCGCCAGCTGCGCGTGTCGCGCGAAGCGACCCACAATATCCGCCACCAGCGCCGCGTGCGCGAGCTGCCTTCGCGCGCTGCGCTGGAGCAGATCCTGAACGGCTTGTCGGCCGTGCTATTTCCCACGCATTACGGGCGGCCCAATCTGACCGACGAAAGCATCGACTACTTCGTGGGCGATACGCTGAACACGACGCTGGATCTGCTGGCGGACCAGGTGCGGCGCGGGCTGATTTTCACGGCCGGCCCGGAATGCAATGAGGATGAGCAGGGACGCTGCGCAGTGCAGGTCACGCGCGAGTTCGCGGCCTCGCTGCCGTCGATCCGCGCGTTGATCGTGTCGGATGTGCACGCGGCGTATGCGGGCGATCCGGCGGCGACGTCGATTGCGGAGATCATGCTGTGCTATCCGGGCACGATCGCGATCCTGTATTACCGCCTGGCGCACAGCCTGCACCGATTGGGCTCGCCCTTCATTGCGCGCATGATTTCGGATATCGCGCATTCGCTGACGGGCATCGACATCCACCCGGCGGCGCAGATTGGCGCCAGCTTCTTCATCGACCACGGCACCGGCGTGGTGATCGGCGAAACCGCCATCATCGGCCAGCGCGTGCGTCTGTACCAGCACGTGACGCTGGGCGCCAAACGCTTCCCTTCGGACGATTCCGGCAACCTGATCAAGGGTACGCCGCGCCATCCGATCGTGGAAGACGACGTGGTGATCTACGCCGGCGCCACGGTACTGGGACGCATCACCATTGGCGCGGGGTCCACCATCGGCGGTAATGTGTGGCTTACACAGAGCGTGCCGGCCAACAGCAACGTCTCGCAGGCCCAGTCCCGCAGCGACTAAAGTCGCGCCAAATTCGAAGGCAGGATGTCCAAATGGCGTACCTGACTCCGAATCAGGCGACGGTGCGGCGCATCGAGGCGATATCGCGCATTGGCGGGGCGCCAAACAGGCGGCTGTATTCGCGGTTGAATTGGGACGGGCTTTCGTAGCCCACTTCGAAAGCGGCGGTAGAGGCGTCGAAGCGCTCTTCAAGCATCAGGCGCCGCGCTTCGTGCAGGCGGAGCTGCTTCTGGTACTGCAGCGGGCTGACGGCCGTCATGGTGCGGAAGTGCTGGTAGAAGGTGGATGCGCTCATCGACACGCGCGCCGCCAGTTCGTCCATCGATACCGAGGAGCGGAAATTCTCCTTCAGCCAGCTGATTGCCTGCGCAATCTGATGCGTGATGCTGCCCGTGGTGGCCATGTGCCGGATGCGCGCGCCTTGTTCGCCGGTGAGCAGGCGGTAGTAAATCTCGCGCAGGATCAGCGGCGCCAGAATCGGAATGTCCTGCTCGGACGACAGCAGGTTGACCAGGCGCTGGAAGGCGGAAATCAGTTCCAGGTCCACCATGCCGGTCGCCATGCCGCGATGTGATGGTTCGCGGCGCGGCGGCGGCAGGTGGCTGTCGAGCACCAGCTGTGAAATCTCGCGCAAATCCAGGATCAGGCAAATACCAAGGAAGGGCTGTTCGGCACTGGCGTCAAGCACCTGGAAAATTCCCGGCACGTGCAGCGACGACACCAGGTAATTCCGGGCGTCGTAGACATAGGTATCCTCGCCCAGCGACACGCTCTTGCGGCCCTGCGCCACCACGCACACGCAAGGCTCATACAGGCCGCTGGTCGGTTCGGTGGGACCGTCATGCCGGTACAGCATCAGGCCGGGCACCGGCGTTTTGAACTGCGGCTGGCGCACAGTCCACTGATTGACACTTTGTGCCAGCGCGTTCAGGGCCGAGCCGGCTTCAATTGTTCCATTGTTCTGCACTGCTGCTCCAGGATACTTTGCGACGGTTTACAGCATATCGCCAAATTTACCGCCTGTGCGGGCCGCCGGAGAATCAGGCAAGAATCCCGAAGAGACAGGCTAACGGCGCCGCTGCCCCGAGGACTACGATTTCCGCCTCATTTACCAAAAGGTGGAACCATGCCAATCAATGTCCGATCCTACGCGGCGTATTCCGCGACCTCCGTGCTGGAGCCGTTCAACTTCAATCGCCGCGACCCGCGCCGCGACGACGTGACCATCGATATCCTGTACTGCGGCGTGTGCCATTCCGATCTGCACACGGCGCGCAATGACTGGGGCTGGAGCAGCTATCCCATCGTGCCGGGCCACGAAATCATCGGCCGCGTCAGCGCAGTCGGCGCGGATGTCACCGCCTTCAAAGTCGGCGACACCGTCGGCGTAGGTTGCCTGGTCGATTCCTGCGGCCATTGCCCGGCCTGCGCGCAGGATCACGAACAGCACTGCCTCGAAGTGCCGACTTTCACTTACGGCGGCAACGACCGCATCGACGGCAGCATGACGCAGGGCGGCTATTCCGAAAAAGTGGTCGTCAAACAGGAATTCGTGCTGCGCATTCCGGACGGCCTGGACTTGCGCGGTGCCGCGCCCTTGCTGTGTGCCGGCATCACCACCTGGTCGCCGCTGAAGAATTACGGCGTTGGCCCTGGTAGCAAAGTTGCCGTGGTCGGCCTCGGCGGCCTGGGGCACATGGCCATCAAGTTCGCGCGCGCTCTGGGCGCCGAGGTCACGCTGCTGACGCGCTCGCCGGGCAAGGAACAGGATGCGCGCCGCCTGGGCGCCGACCATGTGGTGCTGTCCACCGACCAGGCGCAGATGGACGCCGCCGGCGGCCGATTCGATCTGATCATCGACACCGTGCCGTACGCGCACGATCTGAATCCCTATATTCCAACGCTGTCCTTTAAAGGCACGCTGGCGCTGGTGGGCTATCTCGGTCCACTGGAGCCGCCGGTGAATTCGGCGGCGATGGTCATGGGCAGCAAGGTGGTGGCAGGCTCGCTGATCGGCGGCATCAAGTCGACCCAGGAAATGCTGGATTTCTGCGGCCAGCACAACATCACATCCGATATCGAAGTGATCGACATGAAGGACATCAACGCCGCCTACGAGCGCATGCTGAAAGGCGATGTGAAGTACCGCTTCGTGATCGACATGGCGACGCTCTGACGCGTCAGGCGTGTCAACGCCCCGTGTTCCTGGACGGATCGCGCCAGGCTTGCGTCTGGCCGAGAACGCGGGTGCCGAAGAAACCGCCTTTGCCTAATTCTCCGCCTATGCCCGCGCTCAGGATGCAGTCGTAGCTTTCGAGATCGGGGCGGGTAGGCATGAAGCGGTTCCAGGGATCGCGCGGACGTTCGGGCGAGCGCAGTTCCTCGCGCATGGGCGAGGATTTGGGCGTGTCGGCGCGCGCAGCTTCGCTGAGCGCTTGGGACGACAGACCGCTGGCCCCGCACAAGCCGTTGTCGCAAGGCGATTGCGCAGCGGCGGGCAGGGAGATCGCCGCAAGGGCGAAGAGGAATGCGAAGTATTTCATACGGCGCATTGTAGGCGTTTACCGCCAGGCGTGCAGGCGAGGCCCGATCTGTTAATCTTCTGAGCATGAACGAATACATTCTCTTCATGCACGATGATGCCGTGGACAGCGCTCTCGCCAACGACAGCCAGCGCTGGGGGCAATACATCGCCACGCTGCGCGCATCGGGGCAGTTCGACGGCGGCAGTGCAATCGGCTCCGGGACTTTGCTCCGGAAGGGGCGCGCCGGCCAGGCCGCTCCCACCGATATTACCGGCTACATCCGCATTCGCGCCGAGAGTCTCGACGCGGCGCAGCGCTTTCTGATCGGGAACCCGGTCTACGAGGCCGGGGGAACCGTCGAGATCAGGGCGCTGCTGCGGGAGTAATCAGGCGCGGCGGCGAATCACCGGTAATGGCCGAATATGCTACCCTCGCTGCAGTCCTGCACCTGGAGAGCGCGCACATGCCGTCCAAAACCATTGATAGCTACGAGGTCGAGTTCACGGGCGAGAAGCTGGATGGCACGGAGCAGTGGGGCGCTTATGTCGCGATTTACGCGCCGTCGGCGAATCCCATGCATATGACCAAGGTGTACCCCAAGCGGCGGGTGTCGGCAGACCTGGTGCTGCCGGACCAGCGCGCGGCGGAAGCGGAAGCGGAGCGCGCAGCCTCCATCATTCTGGACGAGCTACGTTCCTGATCGCCGGTGCTTGCTGAAGAATTCCAGCATCATGCGGCTGGCGTTGGGACCCGCCCTCACATTGAACTTCAGCGCCGGATCGCCGCCACTCCAGGCATGCCCCAGACCCACAATACGCGCCACGCGCAGCAGCACTTTGCGGCCCACCAGATAATCCCGGACCTCATAAGCATGGCGGCCACGGCCCGCAGCTTTGGCGGTGACGCGCGGCGCCATCCGTGCAGACAGGCCATTCAGTTGCAGCCATTGCTGCGCCAGCTGCTGCTGGTTGACCGGGCGCACCACATGATCGTCTTCCCCCTGAATGAGGATGGCGGGCATGGCAGGCATGGGTCCACGCAGAAGCAGGGCGCGGATGGCGGCATCGGCGTGCACTGCAGCGCCATGGCGCATGACGTGCAGCGCGCCCATGGTGCTATGGCCGGCGCCGAAGACGGGACCGGAATGCAGGCCGACTGCCGCAATCAGGCCGGGATGATTCAGCGCCAGCACGGCCGCCATGCCCGCACCCGCTGACAGCCCGCAAGCATAAACGCGCCGCCGGTCGATCGGGTGCCGCGCGCAGATTTTTTCGACCAGCGATGCCAGTGCCGCCGTTTCGCCGCCGCCTTGCTGGGTCGCCTGGGCATACCAGCGCCAGCAGCGCTGCGCCTGCACGCTGAGCGATTGCTGCGGATAGAGCACGGCGTAGCCTTTGTCTTCCGCCAGCCAGTTCATGCGCGTGCCCTGAGCAAACTGGGTGGCGCTTTGATGGCAGCCGTGCAGCATGACGATCAGCGGCCAGCCGTGCTGGGCAGCCGCCTCCGGCACGCTGTCCGGCAGATACAGCCAATAGCTCATGCGCTGGCCCTCGGCATGGTGCGTCGCCGTCAGCCACTTGCCGGGTGGAGGCGGCGCTACATCGGGCCGCGCATGCTTGCGGATCTGCAGAGCCGGTGCGCTTTTGGCGCCGGCTTTTGCCGGCCTGGCCGCGGCAGCCGCCATCAGCCTGCCCGCGCGGGTCAGGCTGCGCAGCAAACGTACACCAGGAGCCAGCTTGGGCATATCCTTCTCCCACTCACTATGTTGCAGTGCAATATACCTGAGCATGCGCCGACGTGGCGCACGGCGCGGTCAAACTATCGATTTAATCGATTGATAAGTGGTAAATTATGAGTTTTACATGTGGGCAACATGTACGGATAATCCGCTTCATTCACAAACAATGGAGTCTTTTCCGATGAAAAAACTGATCGCTCTGGCCCTGGCTGCCGGCTTCTCGATGGCTGCTGGCGCCGCGAACGAAACCTACGTGCTGGACAACAACCACTCCTTCTCCCGCTTCGAGTACACCCACTTCGGCTACTCCAACCAGGTGAACCGTTTCGACAGCACCACCGGCAAGATCGTGATCGACCGCGCTGCCAAGACCGGTTCCGTGGAAGTGACCATTGATCCGAAGTCCGTATCGACCGGTTCCAGCCTGTTCAACGGTCACCTGCAGGGCGAAGACTTCCTGGACTCCGCCAAGTTCCCGACTATCACTTACAAGTCGACCAAGTTCAACTTCAGCGGCGACAAGCTGGCTACCGTTGACGGCAACCTGACCATCAAGGGCATCACCAAGCCGGTAACGCTGGAGGTGACTGCCTTCCAGTGCATGCCGCACCCAATCCTGAAGAAGGACGCTTGCGGCGCCAACGCCGTGGCCAAGATCAAGCGCACCGACTTCAACGTCGGCAAATACGCGCCTTACGTCAGCGACGAAATGACCCTGACTTTCGCGGTTGAGTCGGTCAAGGAGTAATCCGGTAGCGGCGGATCGGTGATCCGCCCTAGACGAAGCCGAAGATACCCAGTAGCGCGCCCGCCGCCAGCAGCCACAGCAAATGGATGCGGGTGCGCCACACGAATAGTCCCGCCGCGGCAGACAAGGTCCACAGCGGCCAGTCCGTCGCCGGATCGCGGTTCACCGCGCCCAGCACAATCCCCGTCGAAATCAGTAGCGCAATCACCAGCGGCACCATGCCCTGCTTGAAGGCGCGCACCGCACGCAGGTCGCGATTGCGGTGACCCCAGGCTGACGCCAGCAAAGTAATCGCACTGCTGGGCAGCATGATGCCCACCATCATACACAGTACACCCAGCACGGCTGCTGCATGGCTGCCCGCATTCAGCCCCACATTCCAGCCCATCAGCGCGACAAACAGGATATTCGGACCGGGCGCCGCCTGGGCGATGGCGATCGATTCATTGAACTGCGCCTGGGTCAGCCAGCCGTGCTGCTCCACCAGGTAGCGGTGCATTTCCGCCGTGGTCGAAATGGCGCCGCCCACCGACATGAAGGACAGCAGGAAGTAATGGAAGAACAGGTCCAGCCAGTCATGCCAGGCCAGCACGATGTGCAGGGGCGCGGTCACGGAATCCTCCGGTACGTCAGCCAGCAGCCCAGGCCGCCCACCACCAGCAGAGTCGGCAAGAGCGGCAGACGCAGCCAGGCTCCCGCGGCCACACCGGCCACGGTCAGCGTCACGGAGGCCCACAAGGGCAGGGGATGGCGCGACAGCGTCGCCAGCATCTTCACGCCGGTCGCCGCAATCATGCCCGCCGCCACTGCCGCCATGCCGCGCAGCGCGCCGGCGACGTGCGCGTTATCGGAGTGATGCATATACAGCGTCGCGATGGCCAGCACCACCAGGCTGGGTACGGCCAGCATGCCGGCCAGCGCCGCCAGCGCGCCGCGCAGGCCAAAGTAGCGATGGCCCAGCATCAGGGACAGGTTGACCACGTTCGGTCCCGGCATGATCTGGGCGACCGCCCAGTCTTCGAGGAATTCTTCCGGCGTCAGCCAGCGTTTGTGCTCGACCAGTTCGCGCTGGGCAACGGAAAGCACGCCGCCAAAACCTTGCAGCGCGAGCAAGGTAAAGGAGATAAAGAGATCGGCCAGCGACTTCGGGCCGGAAAGTTGGGAGCCTGACATTGACTTTCGATTTTATTGTTCGATACTAGCCGTAGTCAACTTTCGCCGCCAAGGAGCCATATGGACACCCTGCAACTCCAGACGCAACGCGCGGACCGCCGCAGCAGTGAAATCGTTGAACGCGGCATCAATGTGCAGGAAAGCTTCAGCACCCTGTGCGCCATCGAGTATATGAAGTCCCACAATATCGATGCAGACGTGATCGAGCGTGTCTTGCTCCAGCCTAATCAGCGCCGGAAACCACCGCACTAAGTCCCTGTTACCACTTCCATACCAATATGCTGCGGTGCACAGCGGCAGGAATGGTTATGCACAAAAATTGGTCACTGGAAACAGCGCCGGAATATTTGCAATTTCGGCGCTGTGATAATTGGTGAGAATCTAAGTGGTTGATTTTACAGGGTAAAAATTCTGCACGCGGAACGTGCAGTTTGTTGGAAAGGCTGTCACTACGGGCTGTTTGCCTTGTCAAGAGGTCTTTATCAACACAGATATCCACAAACTGTGTGGATAAGACCGGAAACCCTTTACAATCAGCAACTTAGCGCTGAATTTTGCCCTGGACGGAGAAATCGCCCGGTTCCGGACCGGCACTCGCTTTCAGGCGCACGCGGGTCGCATCGGGGCCTACCGATACCTCGCCGGCCCAATCCTCACCTTGTTGCAGCGCAAGCAACGCTTGCCGCATTTCCTCTTGCAGGGCCGTGGCCCTGGCCAGCTCGTCCTTCAGTGCCTGGGTCTTGTTCTCGCACTCCAGCAGGTCGGCGTAATTGCGCAGCGACGAAATGACCGTCGTGAACAGCTTGCGCGTGGTGAGGTCGGTCTTGCACCAGAAATCGTTGATGTCGTAATCGAGGATGATGCTGTGCTCCAGCGCCTGGCCCGGCTGGCCCGTACGCAGCACGATGCGCACCAGCTGGTTGTTCAGCTCGTCGCGGATCTGGTTGGCCACCCGCAGACCGGCGTCGCTGGTTTCCATGATGACGTCCAGCAGCACCAGGGCCACGTCCGGATTATTGCGCAGGGTGGACAGCGCTTCCTCGCCGCTATAGGCGTGCAGGAAGCTCAGGCGGCGGCCCTGGAAGTGTGCATTGCTCAGCGAGAATTTGGTGACCACGTGCACGTCGACATCGTCGTCAACGATCAGGACGCGCCAAGGGGCCGGGGCGGCGGCTTGCTGCGCCTGCTCGTCGGGCGAGGGATGGGAATCGTCTTCAATCATCCAGCCGTCGCTGGAATCGTCCACCGGAACTTTTACGTCCATGCATTTTCCCGGAAAAGGTCAATATTTAATGCGTCTTCCCAGTGCCCCACAGTATTCCTCGACAGCATTTTTGTCAAAGAAAACGGGCCTTGCTGTAGCTTCGCCGAAAATATTTGTTGAAAGCTTGAAAAGTTGCGATCAGGCACGCGGGCCGCCATTATAAGTGATTGATTTCACAAGTGAAAATTTTTGCCTGTGAATTGTGCAAATTATAGCAATCCTTGTCATGACGGGCTGCGTTCGCTGTCAAGAGGCGGTTCTCCACATGCTTATCCACACGGAAAGTGGATAACTGTCAAAACGGCTTTAAAAACGTATCCTTAGCGCGGACTCCTGAAGCGAAGCCTCAGCCTAGCACGCCGTGATCATCTTCGCAGGGGTGCAAATGATAACAATTTGCATTTACAATAGCGGGCATGATTAAGGGTACTCCGCGCAGTTGGCTGCGCACCATTCACTTGTACGTGGCGCTGGTATTTGGCGTCTTGTTCGTTTCCGCCGGACTGACCGGCGCTGTGCTGGCGTGGAGCGACGAGCTCGACGCGGCGCTGAATCCTCAGCTGCTGCACTCGCGCGTGCCGGACGGCGCGGCGACGATCACGCCGCAGCAAGTGGAGGCCGCCGCTGCGCGTCTGAAGGCGGCGCCGGGCTACGGCAAGCCCACCATGCTGGCGCTGCCGGAACATGCGGACGGCGTGATCGTCGCCTGGTATCGTCCCGCCAAGCGCACCGAGACATTGTTCGGCACCGATCTGCAGCGCCAGGTTATGCTGGACCAGTATTCCCTGGACATCCTGGGCGAGCGCAATTACGGCGAGTTTGGCCTGTCGCGGCCTTTGCTGATGTCGACGCTGTTCCATGTCCACCGCTATCTGCTGGCGGGCGAGGGCGGCAAGACCGTTACCGGCATCGCGGGCATGCTGCTGTTCCTGACTTCTCTGCTGGGCTTTGTGCTGTGGTGGCCGAAGATGACCTGGTCCTCGCTGCGCAAGGCGCTGACCGTGCACGGCCATCCCACCTCGCGCCACTTCCATTACAGCCTGCACCGCAGCGCCGGCTTTTTCATCACGCCGGTACTGGCCTTCATGGGTTTCTCGGGCATGGCGATGAACCTGCCGGATCTGGTGCGTCCCGCAATTGGCGCGGTGGCCAGGCTGGAACCGAAGGACAAGCTGGCTAACAGCCCGGCCGCCGACCGCAAGATCGTTTCCATCACCGCCGCGATGGCCGCCGCACAGAAGGCCGTGCCGCAAGGCCGCATCTCACGCGTGACGCTGGCGACGGCCAAGGCGCCGTATGAGCTGCGTTTGCGGCAGCCGAGCGAGGTGCGCAAGGGCGACGGCAATACGCGCATCAATATCGACGCCTACAGCGGCGAAGTGCTGCGCCTGCGCGATCCTTTGACTGCGCCGTCCGGCGACAATTTCCTGAACTGGCTGTATCCACTGCACGTGGGTGAAGCTTTCGGCCTGCCGGGCCGCATGCTGATTTCCCTGACCGGCCTGACGCCGCTGCTGTTCATGGTCACGGGTCTGGTGCTGTGGCTGGGCCGCCGCGCCATGCACCGCAAGGCTCACAAGGCGGCGGCCCTGCGCAATGAGGGATCGTCCCGCAACGCCAGCGGCACGCCTCTGGCCCAGCGATTCGCGGAAAGCGAGAAAGTCAAAGCGCGCACCTGGTGATACCAGCCGGCCGGCACATACAGCATATCGCCTGGCTCGACGATCAACTCGATCACGTTGGCCTGGCGCGCCAGCGGGAACTTGTCGAAGTCCGGCGCTTCCGGATCGAAAGGCGAGCCGAACAGCATGGCGTTGGCTTCCTTCGGATACAGGAATTCGTCATGATGCGGCGGCGCCAGGAAGATGCGTTTGGTGCCCAGCAGCTGCGCGAAGATGTTGTCGTCGAAGTCGCAGTGCAGCGGCGTGACGCAGCGTTCGGGGCCAAGCCAGAAACGCGGTGGCCCCATCTTGTCGAAGTAAGCGGGCCAGTGGCACATGCCGTTCAACTCGCGCAGCTCAAGATTGCCGACGTAGGGCGGCAGTTCATGGTCCTGCGCGGCCAGCTCCAAATACTCGGCCATCGACATATCCTGCATGGCGCGATCCGGCGCGAACGCGGTGCCGATGTAGTCGCCAACGCGCGCCCGCACCGGCACATGGCCAAAGCGTTCACGCAGCGACTCCCGCGTCAGCGTGCAAATCGGCCAGCGCCCGACCACGCCCGTCATCAGGAAGGGCTGGCCCTTCGCCGCCAATTCGCGGAAGGCGGCGGCATCAAGCCGGCCAAGGCGTGGCACTGCGCGCAATGCGGGCAGCGCGCGTGCGTGCTGCCTGATCGCCTCGCGCATGGCATCGATGGAGGTAACGCCGCGCACCAGTGCGTCGCGGTCTTCGCGTGCCTGCTGGCGGGCTCCGGCCTCGCCGGTGGTTTTATTGTCGGTGGCTTGCCGCGTCGGGGGCAGTCGTGCAAAGGAGTTCATTTACAGCTTGTTCAGTAGGTGATGCAGTTCGGCCAGGAAGCGTTCGCAGGCCAGGGTTGGTGGCCACGGTTCCCATGCGGTGCCGCCATACACGGCTTGCAGCGGATCTTGCTGCAGCGGTTCGCTAGTGATCTTCAGCGTCTTGCGGACTTCATCCGGCGTCCATCCTACAACGTGCACCGCTTCGCTGGCCGCGGCCAGACGGTCAGCCTGTTTGTGCAGGCGGTGCTCGGCGGCGGTCCAGGCGGGCAGGCCGTAGCGCAGGAAGACGGCCTGTTCCAGGCGCGATGTCAGCACCTTGAAGCCATCGCCCAGGAAGGGTTTGATCACGGAGATGGCGTCGAAGCCAACCAGGCCTTCTTCCGCGTCGTGCAGCAGCTCACGCAGATCCTGCAGCGGTGATGTCGGCTCGGGCGATGCGGCGCGGCGCAGCAGCATCACGGTGATCGAATGCTGGGCTACGGACAGGGGCAGAGGCCAGTTGGAATGTCCGCCCCAGCGGTAAGTGCGGGCCAGGCCGAGGGCCAGGTCGCTATCGTCCCAGTCGAAAGGGGTCGGGTCAAGAAGGTCGAGGCGCCGGCCGGATGGCATGCGCACCCAGGCGCGTTGTGTCGTCATATGGTTATCGTAGCTTCCCGGCC
This sequence comes from Pseudoduganella sp. RAF19, assembly GCF_052114165.1. NCBI lineage: Bacteria > Pseudomonadati > Pseudomonadota > Betaproteobacteria > Burkholderiales > Oxalobacteraceae > Pseudoduganella > Pseudoduganella sp. RAF19. The sequence continues at coordinate 723,729 of NZ_JBFREF010000001.1, forward strand.
GCGCCGGGCGCAAGCCCGCACGGCATTGTGCTTTGGTATGATGCGTTTTCTTCAATAGAAAGGTATTTCCAGTGCTGATCTCTCCCGAACAATTTGCAGGCTTTCTCGCCGCTGCCGTTCTGATTACCGTGTCCCCCGGTCCGGACAACCTGATGGTGCTGGGCATGGGCATGTCGCGCGGACGCAAGCAGGGCATGGCTTTCGGCCTGGGCTGCGCGCTGGGCTGCCTGAGCCACACGATTCTCGCGACGCTGGGCGTGTCCGCGCTGATCGCGGCCTCGCCGACCGCCTTCACGGCGCTGAAGATGTGCGGTGGCCTGTACCTGATCTGGCTCGGCATCGGCGCCTTGCGCAGCCGCGGCGGCGCGCGCGTGGATGGCGCGGCGCTGCCGGACGAATCGCTGCTGCGCCTGTTCGGCAAGGGCATGTTCGCCAACGCCATCAATCCGAAGGTGGTGCTGTTCTTCCTGTCCTTCCTGCCGCAGTTCGTGGTTGCCGCGCGCGGCGACGTGAGCGCGCAGACCGCGCAACTGGGCCTGCTCTTCACGCTGCAGGCCTGCATTCTGTTTGGCCTGCTGGGTTACTTCTCCGGCGCGGTCGGCAAATGGATCAACCGCAATCCGCGTGCGGGCATGTGGCTGGACCGCGTGGCCGGCGCGATTTTCGTCGGCCTGGGCCTGCGGCTGATTATCGCGCGCTGATATCGAAACGCAGTTCCATCTGGTCCTGCACCACCATCGCGCCACCCAGCACCGAGAAGGGAGTGATGCCGAAATCGCTCTGCTTCACAGTAAAGCTGCCCGTGGCGTGCAGCATCCCATCCTTACGCTCGATCGTGACCGGCACGCTGTAGCGGCGCGTGGCGCCGTGCAGCGTGATATCGGCGTTGAAGGTGTTGTTTGCGGCCTGCTCGGCCTTCAGCACCAGCCAGGGATAGTGTTCCGCATCCAGCACCTTCTCCAGCATATTGCGGCGCGTGCCCGCGATCGCGTCGGCGGACGGTGGCGGCGGCAGGCCGGCCGCGGTACGCAGTCCTGCCTCATCGACGGTCATATCCTCCAGCTTGAAGCGCAGCGCGGTCTTGTGCAGACCCGGTGCGGCGTAGCCCTCCAGCGTATGTGAGGCAATCACATGGTCGTGGCCCAGCCGCGCCAGCGAGCCGCCGCGCCGCACGGTGACGGCGACCAGCGACTGCGCGGGCTGGATCGCCAGCACCTCCTGGCCTGCCGCGCGGGCGTGCTCGAATTCGGCGAAGGCCGCGTCGGGCGCGGCGGCCACGACTGGCGTCGGCACCACCACGGGCGCACTGCAGCCCGCCAGCAGGGCGGCCAGGGCAAGTGTTGCGCCGTAAATTATTTTTGTCATTTGTGATTATTGGTGAGTTTTTGTTAACAGACTTGTACTATCTTGAAGTCAGGATATGGTTTTTCCCCGGTCATCGGCCCGTCACATTGATGAGTCATGATCTCTTTGCACTTTCAAATCTCTCCCGATTTGAATCCCTTAAGCCTGCGTTCCAACGCGGGCTTTTTTTTGCCCTTAAAGAATTTCTAAGCTTGGCTTAATGCTTCTCTAAGTTATCGATGGCAAAGTTTAACCCGAGCGAGAGGTTAGTACCGCATGCCTCTTTCTTCCTCCAATCCCCGCGCCCTAAAAAGCGTTTTAACCGGCTCCCTCCAGACGAAGCCGGTTTTTTTTTGCGGCGTCAGATCTGATCCCCGCGGGGAATGAGGATATGATGCCTCGATCATTTCAAGAGGATTGTCATGATCGATTTTTATACCGCCGCCACGCCGAATGGCCATAAGATTTCCATTGCTCTGGAGGAGCTGGAATTACCGTATAACATGAAAGTCCTGGACCTTGGCGCCAATGAGCAGAAACAGGGCTGGTACACCGCCATTAATCCGAACGGCCGCATCCCGGCCATTGTGGACCGCGCCAATGATGACTTCGCCGTATTCGAATCCGGCGCGATTCTGATCTATCTGGCCGAGAAAACCGGCAGGCTGATGCCCGCCGATCCCAAGGGCCGTTCGCTGGTGCTGCAATGGCTGATGTTCCAGATGGGCGGTATCGGCCCGATGATGGGACAGGCCAACGTCTTCTACCGCTACTTCCCCGAAAAGCTGCAGCCCGCCATTGACCGTTATCAGGGCGAAGCGCGCCGCCTGTTCCGGGTGCTCGATCATCGGCTGGCCGATAACGAATATCTCGCCAGCGGGTATTCGATCGCGGACATCGCCAACTGGGCCTGGGTGCGCACGCATCGCTGGTCCGGCGTGGAGACGGAAGGCTTGCCGCATCTGCAGCGCTGGATCAGGCAGATCCGCGAACGGCCCGCCGTACAGCGCGGCATCGAGCTGCCGCCGTCGAATGTCCTGGGGCGCGAAGACAGTGCCGAAAAAGCCGAGCAATTTGCAGCCGAAGCGCGCAAAATGCTGGAAACCGGGCAGTCCCGCTGATCAGGAGTTTGCATGAAACTGTACATGGCGCCGCGTGCGCCCAATCCGCGCCGCGTGGCCATGTTCCTGGCCGAGAAGGGCATGCAGATCGAGCAAGTCATGATCGATCTTGGCAAGGGCGAGCATCGCAGCGATGAGTACCTGGCCCGCAATCCCTTCGGCCGCGTGCCCGCGCTGGAGCTGGACGACGGCCGCATCCTGTGCGAAACGCGCGCCATCTGCTCGTATATCGAGGGCTTGCAGCCGGAGCCCAACCTGATGGGCGAGGATTTCGAGGAGCGCGCTTTCATCGAGATGGCGGACCGCCGCATCGAGCTGCACCTGTTCCTCATCGCGAGCAATAGCATCCGCCATTCGCATCCTGGTCTTGCGCCGCTGGAGCAGCCGCAATTCCCTGACTTCGGCGCGTCGCAGGGCGAGAAATTCCGCGACGCCGCGCGCTGGCTGGATGGCGTATTGGCCAAGCAGGAATTCGTCGCTGGTCAGCGCTTCACGATTGCCGATATCACGGCCTTCTGCGCCCACGAGTTCGCGCGCGGCCTGATGAAGTTTCGCGCCGGTGCTGAAGGCATGCCGCATCTGCAGGCCTGGCGCGACCGCATCCTTGAGCGCCCCAGCGCCAAGGCCGGCGCTTAAATGGGAACGCAACACATTTGCGGCGCTTAAGTTCTAGGCGCGGCTGCGCAGGCGGCCCACAATCCCGGTCGGGAAGAAGTAAATCGCCAGCACGAACAGGATGCCCAGCCACAGCAGCCAGCGGTCCGGATGCAGGGCCGCTTGCAGCAGCGGTACGCCCGATAACGCTTCGGATGCTTGCCCCATCAGGCCTTTGAGATAGTTCTGCGCCAGAATGAACAGCACCGCGCCCAGCACGGCGCCATACATCGTGCCCATGCCGCCGATGACGACGATCAGCAGGATATCAGTCATGACTTCGAAGCCCAGCATGGTCTTCGGTCCCACATAGCGCAGCCACAGCGCCATCAGCGCGCCCGCCAGCGCTGCGGCCAATGCGCCGATCACATTGGCCCAAATGCGATACACGACGGTGCGGTAGCCCAGCGCCTCGGCGCGGAATTCGTTTTCGCGGATCGCTTGCAGCACGCGGCCGAACGGCGAATTCACCACGCGCAGCAGTGCGAGGAACAGCAGCACGCAGCCAAAGAAGACGATGTAGTAGGTCACCAGCTTGCCGTCCAGGGAGCGGCCGAACCATTCGCCATCCGCCAGCTGGAAACCGGGCGACAGCAGTTCGGGCACGCTGAAGGTCTTGCCGTCTTCGCCGCCGGTCCAGTCGGACAGTTGGGAAGCCAGCACGGCAAAGGCCGACGCCACAGCCAGCGTGATCATGGCGTAGAAGATGGCGCGCACGCGCAGGGCGAACAGGCCGATGAGCAGAGCCAGCACCAGCGCCACCGCCAGCGCAATGAGCAGCCCAAGCGCCATGCTGCCCCAGCCTGCATTTTCACCCGATAGCCCAAGTCCCACACCGTAGGCGCCGATACCGAAGAACATGGTATGGGCGAAGGATACGATGCCCGTGTAGCCAAGCAGCAGGTCATACGATGCGACCAGCACGATATACACGCAGATCGTCGCCGCCGTATTGAGCGGGCGCGCGCCGCTGGTCAGGAACGGCGCCAACGCAAGGCCAAGCACGGACAGCACCAGCAGTGCGCCCAGCACGCGGCTGCGCGGCAGGTCGCCGGACAGGATGGAATGCAGCATCTTATTTCCTCATCAGGCCAGCAGGTCGCCATAGCAGGACGGCGATCATCAGCACGATATGGGACACCAGCGCCAGTTTCGGCGCCAGGAAGCCCGTGTAATTGGTGGCCAGCGCCATCAGCAGCGCGCCGATAAAGCAGCCCGTGACCGAACCCAGGCCGCCGATGATGATGGTGATGAAGACCATCACGATCACTTCGGCTCCCATTGATGCGGTAATGGTTTCCTTGTACAGCCCCCACATCACGCCGCCCAGACCGGCCAGCGCGGAACCGGCCGCAAACACCGCGACGAACAGGCGGCGAATGCGGTAGCCTAGTGCTTCCACCATTTCGCCGTTCTCGACGCCGGCGCGGATCAGCAGGCCGAGCTTGGTGCGGTTCAGCGTAAGCACCAGCGCGATGAACACGGCCAGTCCCACGACAACGGCCAGCAGCCGATATTTTTCGATCGCGAAATCACCCATCAGCACCGCGCCACGCAGGGCGGCGGGCAGCGGCATGGCTTGCTGTTCCGGTCCCCACAGCACGCCAATCAGCTGTTCGACCACGATCATGCCGCCCATCGTGACGAGGATTTGCTTCAGGTGCTGCCCGTACACTGGCATCACGATCACGCGCTCGAACAGCCAGCCGAGTAGGGCGGTCACGAGCATCGCCAGCAGAATGGCGAGGCCCAGCGCGCCGAGGTTCATGGCCAGCGAATCCGCTTCCAGCCAGCCGCGCATCGGCACGAGCACCAGTGTGGCAGCGAAAGCGCCAACGGAAACGAAGGCGCCATGTCCGAAATTCAGCACGTCCATCAAGCCGAAAACCAGGGTCAGGCCGCTGGACATAATGAAGATCATCATGCCCATCGCCAGCCCCGCCACCGTCAGCGTGGCCCAGGTAGGCAGGCTGCCGACGAAGGGGAGCGTGGCCAGCATCAGGGCCGGGACCAGCAACAGCGGCGCAATATCGCGCGGAACGGCAGGCAAACTCGTATCGTTCACAGTGGCTCCTTATTGGTGTGCGTCGAGCGCCAGGCCAAGCAGGCGTTCCTGCATGGCGCGGTCCTCGGCCAGTTCGGCCATCGCCCCCGCGTGGACGATGCGGCCGTCATCCATCACGGCCACGCTATCGCCCAGGCGGCGCACGAAGTTGAAGTTCTGCTCGACCAGCAGCACCGTAGTGTTGCTGTCCTTGAGCTGGCGGAAAGCGTCGGCCAGGCTCTGAATGATGGCGGGAGCCAATCCCTTGGTCGGCTCGTCAATCAGCAGCAGTTCGCGCGGTTCGATGATGGCGCGGGCGATGGCCACCATCTGCTTCTGGCCTCCGGAGAGATTACCGGCCGGGTAGTTCCAGAACTTCTTCAGCGCGGGAAAGAAGCCGAAGATCCATTCCAGGCGCGCCGTATCCATTGGTCCGCTGCGCGCAGCGAGGTAGAGGTTTTCCCGAACGGTCAGCGCGGAAAACACTGCCATCGATTCGGGCACGTAGGCGATGCCGCTTTGCGCGATGCCCGGCGTAGGCAGGCCGCCGATGTCGAGGCCCTTGAACTGTACCTTGCCGGCGCTGGGCTTCCACAGGCCCATGATGGTGCGCAAGGTGGTGCTCTTGCCTGCGCCGTTGCGGCCCAGAAGAACGGTCAGCCCGCCGCGCGGCACAGCCAGGTCCACGCCTTGCAGGATGTGGTATTCGCCGATATGGGTATGCACGCCGGAGAGCGTGAGCAGTGCGTCAGTCATGGATTGCAGTTCCGAGATAAGCTTCCTGCACGATGGACGACGACATCACGGCGGCAGGTTCGCCGTCCGCGACCAGCGCGCCGTTGTGCAGCACGATGATGCGGTCGGCCAGCGAGCGCACCACGTCCATCTTGTGCTCCACCAGCAGCACGGCCTTGTTGCGCGCTTCCTTCACCTGGCGGATCAGGTCCAGCACCACCGGCACTTCGTCCACGCTCATGCCGGCCGTAGGCTCATCGAACATCATCACATCCGGTTCCAGTGCCAGCATGATGGCCACTTCCAGCTTGCGCTTGTCGCCGTGGGGCAGGGCGGCGACGGCCGTGTCGCGCCGGGCCGCCATATTCACCCGTTCCAGATAATGGTCGGCACGTTCGATCAGTTCGCGGTGCGCGGACCAGACTGACCACAGCTTCATGCCCGCCCTGGCGTGCGCCTGCACCGCGAGCCGCACGTTCTCGTGCACGCTCAGATGGGGGAACAGATTCGTCAGCTGAAAACCGCGGCCAATGCCCAGCGCCGTGCGGCGCGCGGGTCCATGGCGCGTGATGTCTTCACCGCGCAGCAGCACCTGCCCGCTGGTCGCAGGCAACTGGCCGGACATCAGATTGAAATAAGTCGTCTTGCCGGCGCCATTGGGGCCGACGATCACGGTCAGCTGGCCGGCATGGAATTCAGCGGTGACGTTATCCACCGCCACATGCCCGCCAAAACGGATCGTCAGCCCGCGCGTGGCGAGCAGGGGATGCTGAACTGCCATCGATCAGCGCTTGTTCTTGATCGGCAGCGGCAGCTCGGAGGCCGGGATCTCGCGCACCAGTTCCAGCAGATCCCATTCGTTCTTCTGGTCCTTCTTGATGCGGAAGTGGTACATCGGCTGCAAGGCCTGGTGATCCTCTTTGCGGAAGGTCATTTTGCCCTTCGGCGTGTCGAAGTCCATGCCTTCCATGGTTGCGATCAGTTTTTCCGTGTTGCCTCCGCCTGCTTTTTGCAGAGCGGTGACGACGGCGCTGGCTGCGCTGAAGCCGCCGGCGGTGAACATATCAGGCGGTGCCTTGAAGCGCTTCATGTGTTCGGCCACCAGCCAGTCGTTCATCTTGTTTTTCGGGAAGCCGTAGTAGTAATAGATGGTGCCTTCCGTCCCCGCGTAGGCCTTCCAGGTTTTCAGCACCGGCAGGATATTGCCGCCGGGGGCGAGCGCAATGCCGTAGCGCTCCGGTTTCATGTCGGCGATCTTGTTCAGCGGGTTAGGGCCGGCCCAGGCAATGGCCAGCACGCGCGGCTGCGGCTTGTCCTTCAGCGCGTCGAACAGGCGCTGGGCTGGCGCGGTGAAGTCGGTGGCGTTTTGTGGCGCGTATTCTTCGTGCACGATCTGCGCCTTGCTGCCGGTGGCGGTCAGTGCTTCGCGCGCGGCTTTCACCGCATCCTTGCCGAAAGCGTAGTCCTGCGCCAGGAAGCCCACGCTGCCGACCTTGAAGGTGGTGGCGGCGGCAAGGCCGTCCTGCATCGAACTGCGCGCGGTGCGGAAGATGTAGCGGTTCCATTTTTCGCCTGTGATGGCATCGGCCACCGCTGGCTCCACGATCAGCACTTTCTTGTATTCGGCGGCGACCGGCAGCATGGCGATGGCGGAGCCGGAAGACGAGGTGCCGACTGCGATGTCGGCCTTATCGTCGCCATAGGCCTCGGCCAGCATGGCGCGGCCCAGGTCCGGCTTGCTCTGGTCGTCCTTCACGATGACCTTCAGCTTGCGGCCGTTGATTTCCATCTTGCCGCCGGTGAGATATTCGAGGCCCATCATGAAGCCGGTCTCGGTCTCTTTGGCGTAAGGCTCCAGCATGCCGGTCTTGCCGGTGATGAGCGCGACTTTCAGTTCCTGTGCGCCGCCGAGCATTGGTGCCAGCGCAAGCGCGAGCGGGATAAGCTTTTTCATTCAGTCTCCTTGATTATTTTTGTACCTAATATAGTTCAATCCACGTTCGCGAGGAAGGCGCGCAGCGCTTCCTGCGCCGCGGGTTCGCTCAGCATCGGCGCGTGGCCGACGCCGGGCACTTCCGCGTAGATCATGTTCGGTGCGGTGGCGCGCATGGCTGCTGCCTGTTCAGGTTCGACCAGATCCGACAGCGCACCGCGAATCAGCATCGTCGGACGCCTGCGCGCCAGGCGGCGGAAGGCCATGCGCGCGGCGAACGATTCTGGCTTGATCTTCTGGTCGCGGATGGGCAGGGCGATGTTCGGGTCGTAGCGCATGCGCAGCTTGCCGTTGTCCGACTCGGCGAAAGCGCGGCGCGCCCAGCGCTGCCATTCTTCGGCGCTGTTGTCGGGGAAGGCGGTGGTATTGATGCCGGCGATGTAGTCGGCCGCTTCATCCCAGGTAGTCAGTTCGCCGCCGCGGCCCGCGTAAGACGCAATGCGTTGCAGGCCGCGCGCGGACAGCGACGGTCCCACGTCATTCAAGACGGCGGCCGCGATCAGGCTGGATTGGCGCAGCGCCAGCGTCATGGTGATGATGCCGCCCATTGACGTGCCGACGAACACGGCGCGGGCGATGCCCAGGTCGTGCGCCAGTTTGGCCACGTCATTCGCGTAGACCATCGGGTGATAGTGGCTGGGATCGGGATCGTATTCGGAAAAGCCTCGGCCGCGCACATCGACCGCCAGCACGCGGCGGCCTTGCGCGGCCATCCATGGCGCCACGTCTTCGAAGTCGGACGAGTTGCGGGTCAGTCCGTGAATGCAGATCACCGGCAGGCGCGCTGCGCCGCCGCTGCTGGCGTAGTCGCGCGCATACAGGCGCAAACCGTCGCTGCTCTTGAAGCTGATCTCGGAATACATGTGGCGCAAGCCCTCCGCATAGTGTGGTTGGCGCAGTGTGCGTGATTTGCGTTGTTCAAGAAAGAGACGATGGCGCCCAATGCGTGTGCAATTTTGCACAATGTGTTTCAAAGATGTTGTATCGGCATGTTCATTGATGCACAATTGCGCGATATGAAATCCCTCCCTGAATGGACCGATCTGCGTTTCTTCCTGGAGCTGGCCCGCTCCGGCACGCTGTCCGGCGCTTCGCGGCGCCTGGAAGTGGAACACACAACGGTGGCGCGGCGTATCGACCGGCTGGAACAGCAGCTGGGCGCGACGCTGTTCGACCGTTCGCGCGAGGGTTATGAGCTGACCGAAATGGGGCACGCGGTGCTGCCACATGCCGAGTCGATGGAAGCGGCAGTGCTGGCGGCGCAGGATCAGTTGAGCGATACCGAAGTCGCTGTGCGCGGTGTAGTGCGGCTCGGTGTGCCGGAGGTGCTGGGTGTGCGCGTGATTACGCCTTTGCTGGCGCGCTTCCTTCAGGAGCAGCCGGATCTCTCGGTGGACTTGCTGGTGCAGCCGCGCTTTGCCAATCTCGCCAACCGGGAAGCCGATCTGGGTGTGACGCTGGACCCGCCATCCACGGGGCGATACATGATGACGCGCCTGGCGTCCTTCAAACTCTATCTGTACGGCTCACCAGCCTATCTGGCGCGGCGAGGCCCGATCCGTTCGCGCGCCGATCTGGCGGGCCATGATTTCGTCGATTATGTGCAGGACCGCCTGGCCAGCAATGAGCTGAACTTCATTGACGAACTGGGCGTGGTGCCGCGCCGCCGCCTGTGCTGCACCGGCATGATGGGGCAGGCGGAAGCTGCCGCGGCGGGCCTGGGCCTGTTCATGGCGCCTCCGTATGCGGTGCCGGATGATGGTCGCCTGGTGCCGGTGCTGCAGGATGAGGTATTTGCGGAGCGGGCCTACTGGCTGGTGGCGCCGGTAGATCTGTATCGCTTGCCGCGCGTGCGCGCCGTGTGGAATCTGCTGCGCGATTACGCCGAAACGCATCCGGATTTGTTTGGGCTGCAGCCGAAGGCCACAGCCCGCGCCGCGTGACGCGACGTGCGGCGGGTCAATGACCCGCCCTACGCAACGTTGCATGGCGGAAGATTGTTGCCACCCCACGCGGCGTTGCATGGCGGATCATCGATCCACCGTCCCACGCGGCGTCGTAGGGCGGATCATCGATCCGCCATCCCGCGCTGCTTAGAACTTCACTGCGAGCGTCCCCTTGATGGTGCGTGGGTCGCCGTAATAGGTGGTCACGGTGTTGAAGAAGCCACCGAAGGCATAACCTGCCACCTTGTAGCGCTTGTCGGCGATATTGCGGGCGTGCAGGCCAACCTGGATATTGCGGTCGCTGCTGGTCCACACAAGTCCCGCGTCCCACAGCGAGAAGCCGCTCTGCGCCAGCGCCAGGTTCTGCGGCACCAGCGCATCCAGCGACGCCACGCCGCTTGGGCGCACGATCTCGGCCTGGTACACCTTGCTCTTGTAGGACAGCGTGGTCGCCAGGGTCAGTGTGCCGTTGCGGCCTGCGACCGGGACCGACCAGTCGTAAGCGCCGGTCACGCTGCCGGACTTCTTCGGCGTGTTCTGGAATTCGGCGCTGCTGGCGACGTTGATCAGGTTCGCGCCGCTGGCCACTATCCATTCCTTGTAATCGGCATTGATGTAGCTCAGCATGCCGTTCAGGGTGAAGGCATCCGTCACGCGGGCGATGGCTTCCAGCTCCACGCCCTTGATCTTGGCCTTGCCCGCATTGGTCAGGGTGCCCGCGAAGCCGTTCACCTGGCCGTTGGCGCCATAGGTCGGGATCGAACCCGGGATCTGCACATTCTTGTAGTCGGTGTAGAACACGGCCAGATTGGTTTGCAGACGGCCGCCGTTCATGGATGACTTCACACCCAGTTCGACCGAATCCACTTCTTCCGGATCGACACCGGCGCGCTTGGCCAGAGAGGCGGGCGTGTTCGGGCCGCCCGTTGCGGCAAGGTCCATACGCGGGTCGTACATGCCGCCCTTGAAGCCGGACGAGTAAGTGCCGTACAGATTGTGCTCAGGCGCGAACTTCCAGCCGAAGCCCAGTTTCGGCGTGAACTTGGAATCCTTGCGATGCAGGTCGTTCTTGCCCAGGTCCGTGTTCGGCGCCAGGCCGATGGCGGCCGGGTTGCCCAGAGTCGGCGAACCGGCCAGGCCGAGATAGGTGCGCTTGAAGATACGTGCTTCGCGTTCGTCCTGGGTATAGCGGCCGCCCACGTTGACGTTGAAGGTCGGCGTCACGTTGTAGCTGGCATCCGCAAACACAGCCCAGTTCTTGGAGTCGATATCGTCCAGGGTGTACAGCGACAGGCCGCCCGATGCGTTGTACAGCACGTCGAATTCGTTGAAGGCGTTGGTCTTCATCCAGAACACGCCGGCCACGCCTTGCAGCTTCTCGCCGGTGTAGGTCAGCTGGAATTCCTGGCTGTCCTGCTTGTCGGTGTAGATGGCGGGCGCTTCGAACAGCGGCGTTTCCAGCGAGTCGAAGTCGATCGGCGCGATGGAGTGCGAGGAGCGGTGGGCCGTGATCGACTTGAACTCCAGCGTCGGCGAGATGTTGTAATCCACCAGCAGGGATGCGCCCTTGGTGATCACTTCCTGTTCCTGGGTGTTCACCTTGTACAGGTTGGCGCGGGTGTCGTAGTCGCCCGCCAGCGGCTGGATATTGAGCGGCGCCGGTCCCGGCGTCAGGCGATAGCCCTGTTTCGGCTGCGAGTCGTCATTGGTCTTGTCGGCCGAGAGCCGGATGAACAGGTCGGCGTTCGGCGCGAATTCGGCGGTGACGCGCCCGGCTTTCACGTCCTTGTTGTAGTTCTCGCGGCCGTTCAGCACATTCTTGCCATAGCCGTCGTGATTGAAGGAGGCGAGGGTGGCGCCGATGCGGAAGGTATCGGTGATCGGCGTGCTGACCTTCAGCACCGCGTCGCGCTCGTTGTACTCGCCGAAGGTGAGCTTGGCGTCGAACACGGTCTTGTTGGGCAGCTTGCGGGTTACGTACTTCACCGCGCCGCCGATCGTGTTGCGACCGTACAACGTGCCCTGCGGGCCGCGCAGCACTTCGATGCGTTCCAGGTCGTAGATATCGGTCAGCGCGCCTTGCGGGCGGGCCAGGTAGACGTCGTCCAGATAAATGCCCACGCCCTGTTCATAGCCTGCCACCGGGTCCTGCTGGCCGATACCGCGGATGAAGGCCGTCAGCGTGGTGTTGGTGCCGCGCGAAGCCTTCAACGTGGTGTTGGGGATGATGTCCGTCAGCGCGGTGATGTCGGGCAGGTTCAGCTTCTCCATCTGGGCGCCCGAGATCGCGGTCACTGAGCCAGGAACATCCTGGATCAGTTCCTCGCGGCGGCGCGCCGTCACGATCACCTTGTCCATTTCGCCGGTCGCCGCTTCCCCGCTTGTGGCCTGGGCGTATGCGACGTCCGCTGCAAAAGCCGGCAGCGCCATGATGACAGACGCACTGATTCGCTTCAGACGGATAGTCCTGGTTTGCATTGTGTCTCCTCTGGTTGTTTTGCGAGCGAGTTTGCACGCTTTACAAAAAGAGCAAAAGACAAGGCATGCACGGGCGTTGTGCAAATTTGCACAAAGGGGATCAAGCCACCCGCTTGTACCAGGGATGCGGCGGATCGAAGGCTTGGTAGTCGGCTGCCAGTGTGTCTGCTTCATCCAACGGACGATCGACACCCAGTGCGCCAAACAGGCTCAGACTCTCATGGAACAAGTTGAGCACGCGCGCCCGCAGCAGCGGTCCGAAGGCAGGCATGGCGCGCTGGCAGGCGATCATCTGGAATTCGTTGAAGGAGGCGTCGGTGACCAGGTTATATTGCGCCCAGCTTATCCGGCAGCGCAGCGCGGGCAGCAGTACGGCGCGGCCATCCTGGATCTGGAAATACTCTTCCAGCTTGCCCTTGCCGCCGGCCTGCACATAATGCTGATGGCCCGCCGCCACCGCAGCCACGGGCAGCGAGGCGTCGGCCGCCTCGTCCAGCAGTTCGTCGCTGGAGACCGTGGCGTGAATTTCGGCGCGGTTCAGCAAGCCCAGTTCGTGCAGAATGATGGCGGTGGTCCACGCCTGCCCGGCGCCCGCGCAATCGGCCAGCCAGACGCGGGGCAGGGCGCTGCCGCTCAGGCTGGCCTGGGCCGCTTCGCGCAGCAGGATGGCTTCCTGCGGATCTTCGAACAGCGTCGCAGGCGCTACCGACAGCGCACGCAGCACGGCGCTGCAGACTGCCGCATCGTGCAATGTGCGGTCCAGCAACTGCGACAGTGTTTGCAGCCCGCGCTGCTGCATCACTGTATAAAGCTTGCGTTTCAGCTGGCTGCGCTCGTGCAGCCGGAAGTCGTGGCCATAACGCCGCACCAGTCCTTCCAGCAGCAGTTCCAGTTCCAGTTCTTCCAGTTCCGGAGCTGTGCTGCGGCGCAGCTGATCGATGGCGCCCATATCGCCCGCCATCAATGCAGCCAGACCCGCATCAGGGACAGCAGTTGCGCCACATCCACCGGCTTGGTGATGTAGTCCGAAGCGCCGGCCGCAATACACTTATCGCGGTCGCCCTTCATCGCCTTTGCCGTCAGGGTAATGATCGGCAGGGAGCGGAACTTCGGAATGCGGCGGATGGCCCGCATTGTGTCATAGCCGTCCATCTCCGGCATCATGATGTCCATCAGGACGATCTCGATGCTCGGATCGCGCTCCAGCACCTCGATGCCGTCACGGCCGTTCTCTGCGAAGGACACCTGCATCTTCTGGCGTTCCAGCAGGGTGGACAGGGCGAAGATGTTGCGCAAGTCATCGTCGACGATCAGCACTTTGCGTCCCGCCAGGCCGGAATCGGCCGCGTGCACTTCCTCCAGCATGCGGCGCTGGGCTTCCGGCAGGCTGGCCTGCGAGCGGTGCAGGAACAGCGCCGTTTCGTCCAGCAGGCGCTCCGGCGAGCGGGCATCCTTCATGACGATGGTCTTGGCGTAGCGCTTCAGCTTTGTCACTTCCTTGCGGTTCAGGTCTTTCGCCGTGTTGATCACGATCGGCAGATCGCGCAGCTTGGCGTCCTTGCCGATCATGTCCAGCAGGTCGAAGCCGCTGATGTCGGGCAGAGTCAGGTCCAGCACCACGCAGTCGAAGCGGGCATTGCGCAGCGCGGCCAGAGCTTCTTCGCCGGTGCCGACTGCCGTGATGTCCACGTCCGAATCGCCGATCAGGCGGATGATGGAATCGCGCTGGTTTTCTTCGTCATCCACCACCAGCAGACTGCGTTTGCCGCCCATCAGGAAGCGCTGGACGCGCGTGAACTCTTCGTTCAGGGCTTCCTTGCTGATCGGTTTGTTCAGGTAGGAGATGGCGCCGCAGCGCAGCGCGCGCTCCCGCTCGCGGGAGGCCGACATCACGTGCACCGGGATATGGCGTGTACTCGGGTCGCGTTTCAGGCGGTCCAGCACCGTGAAGCCATCGATGTCCGGCAGGTCCAGGTCGAGCAGGATGGCGGACGGCAGGTAGTCGCGCGCCAGGCTCAGTGCCGAGTCGCCCTGGTGGGTAACGATGCCCTTGAAGTTCTTCTCGCGGGCGAAGTCGAGCACGATCTTGGCGAAGCGCTCGTCGTCCTCGATGATGAGCACCGAAGGTTCGCCTGGCGTGGTGATGTTGCGGTCGTCCAGTGTCGAGCCGTAGCCTTCCGTATCGGCTTCCGCATAAGCGACCACTGGCGCCGGCAACGCGTCGAGCGGCGGCGTGTAGATGACTTTCGGCGGCTGCGGCAGGGCAGGGGGACGCTGCGGTTGCTGGCGGCTGGTTTCGTAGTAGACGAAGCCGGAACGGTTGTACGGCAGATAGAGGGTAAAGGTCGAGCCGCTGCCCACCGTCGATTCGACGCGAATCTCGCCGCCCAGCAGGCGGGCCAGTTCGCGCGAAATCGACAGGCCCAGGCCCGTACCGCCGTATTTGCGCGCGGTGGAACCGTCAGCCTGCTGGAACGCTTCGAAGATCAGCTGCAGCTTGTCGGCCGCGATACCCACACCGGTGTCGCTCACGCCAAAGGACAGCACCGCATCGGCATGCGCCAGATTCGGGTGGTCGCTGCTCCAGCCGCTGGTGACCATGCCGATGACCAGGGATACCTGGCCGTGGTTGGTGAATTTGAACGCGTTGGACAGCAGGTTTTTCAGCACCTGCTGCAGACGCGTCACGTCGGTCATCAGGGAAGTCGGCAGGTTCTCGCCCAGGTCCACCGTGAAGCCGAGGTGCTTGGCTTCGGCCATGTGGCGGAAGGTACGGTCTACATAGCTGCGCAGGTTGGCGAAGCGGTATTCCGACACGTCCAGCGTCACCGTACCGGATTCGATCTTCGACAGGTCCAGAATGTCGTTAATCAGTGTCAGCAGGTCGGAACCGGAGCCGTGAATCGTCTTCGCGAATTCCACCTGCTTGCCGGACAGGTTGCCTTCCGGGTTATCGCCCAGCTGCTGCGCCAGAATCAGCAGGGAGTTCAGTGGCGTCCGCAGTTCGTGCGACATATTCGCCAGGAACTCGGACTTGTACTTGGAGGACAGGGCCAGCTGGGTCGCCTTTTCTTCCAGCGCCAGTTTCGCCTGTTCCACCTCGCGGTTCTTACGTTCCACCTCGATGTTCTGCTCGGACAGCAGACGCGCTTTCTCCGCCAGCTCCTGGTTGGTCTGCTGCAGTTCCTGCGCCAGCGACTGGGACTGGGTCAGCAGCGATTCGGTACGGCTGTTCGCCTCGATGGTGTTCAGCACCACGCCGATGGATTCCATCAGCTGGTCGAGGAAGGACAGGTGGGTTTCGGTAAAGCGGTCCAGCGACGCAATCTCGATCACCGCCTTCACCTGCTGTTCGAACAGAATCGGCAGCACCACGATATTGGTTGGCGGCGCCGCACCCAGGCCGGAGCTAACGACGATGTAATCGCGCGGTACGTCGGTCAGCCAGATACGCACTTTCTCCAGCGCGCACTGGCCCACCAGGCCTTCGCCCGGCAGGAAGGAGGTCGGCAGCTTGCGGGAGGAACGGTAGCCGTAGCTCGCGATCATGCGCAGGCGGGCGTCGGCGGTCTGCGAGTCCATCATGTAGAACACGCCGTGGTGCGCAGACACCAGCGGCGCCAGCTCGGACAAAATCAGTTTCGTCACGGCCTGCAGGTCGCGCTGGCCTTGCAGCAGGCGGGTGAAACGCGCCAGGTTGGTTTTCAACCAGTCCTGCTGTGCATTCTTCTGCGTGGTTTCCTTCAGGTTGCGGATCATCTCATTGATGTTGTCCTTCAGGTAGGACACCTCGCCGCGCGCTTCCACCTGAATGGAACGGGACAAGTCGCCGCGCGTCACGGCGGTTGCCACCTCGGCAATCGCGCGCACCTGGTTGGTCAGGTTTGCCGCCAGCTGGTTCACGTTCTCGGTCAAGTCCTTCCACGTACCCGCTACACCGGACACGTTTGCCTGGCCGCCCAGCTTACCTTCCGTACCCACCTCGCGCGCCACACGGGTCACTTCCGATGCGAAGGAGGACAACTGGTCCACCATCACGTTGATGGTGTCTTTCAGTTCCAGGATCTCGCCCTTCACGTCCACGGTAATCTTCTTGGACAAGTCGCCGCGTGCCACAGCGGTGGTCACCGCCGCGATATTACGCACCTGGCCCGTCAGGTTGGACGCCATGAAGTTCACGTTGTCGGTCAAGTCCTTCCAGGTACCGCCGACGCCCGGCACATAGGCCTGGCCGCCCAGCTTACCTTCCGTACCCACCTCACGTGCCACGCGGGTCACTTCGGATGCGAAAGAGGACAACTGGTCCACCATGACGTTAATGGTGTTCTTCAGTTCCAGAATCTCACCTTTAACGTCCACGGTAATCTTCTTGGACAGGTCGCCGTTTGCCACGGCGGTGGTCACCTCCGCGATATTACGCACCTGGCCCGTCAGGTTACCCGCCATGGAGTTCACGCCGTCGGTCAAGTCTTTCCAGGTACCCGCAACGCCTGGCACGTTTGCCTGGCCGCCCAGCTTACCTTCCGTACCCACCTCTCGCGCCACGCGGGTCACTTCCGATGCGAAGGAGTTCAACTGGTCCACCATCACGTTGATGGTGTTTTTCAGTTCCAGAATCTCTCCCTTAACGTCCACGGTAATCTTCTTGGACAAGTCGCCGTTTGCCACGGCGGTGGTCACCTCCGCGATATTACGCACCTGGCCGGTCAGGTTGCCTGCCATGGAGTTCACGGAGTCGGTCAAATCCTTCCACGTACCGGCCACGCCCTTCACCTGCGCCTGGCCGCCCAGCTTACCTTCCGTACCCACCTCTCGCGCCACGCGCGTCACTTCGGATGCGAACGATGACAGCTGGTCCACCATCACGTTGATGGTGTTCTTCAGTTCCAGAATCTCGCCCTTCACGTCCACGGTAATCTTCTTGGACAAGTCGCCGTTTGCCACCGCGGTCGTCACCGCCGCGATGTTACGCACCTGGCCCGTCAGGTTGGACGCCATGAAGTTCACGTTATCGGTCAAGTCCTTCCAGGTACCGCCCACGCCCGGCACATAGGCCTGGCCGCCCAGCTTACCCTCCGTACCCACCTCGCGCGCCACGCGGGTCACTTCCGATGCGAAGGAACGCAGCTGGTCCACCATCACGTTGATGGTGTCTTTCAGCTGCAGGATTTCGCCGCGCACGTCCACCGTAATCTTCTTGGACAAGTCGCCGTTTGCCACGGCGGTGGTCACCTCCGCGATGTTACGCACCTGCGACGTCAGGTTACCTGCCATGGAGTTCACGGAGTCGGTCAAGTCTTTCCAGGTACCCGCCACGCCTTTCACCTGCGCCTGGCCGCCCAGCTTACCTTCCGTACCCACTTCACGCGCCACACGCGTCACCTCGGAGGAGAAGGAGGACAGCTGTTCCACCATGGTGTTCGCCGTCATTGCGGCGCGCAGGTACTGGCCCTTCAGCGGGTGGCCGTCCACTTCCAGCGCCATGGTCTGGGACAAGTCGCCCTTCGCCACGGCGCCGATCACGCGCGCCATCTCGGTGGTCGGGCGCACCAGGTCGTCGATCAGGGTGTTGACGGAGCTGATAATCGTCTGCCAGCCACCGGACACGTTCGGCACCGCCGCGCGCTGCGTCAGACGGCCTTCGCGGCCCACCACGCGGCTCACGTCCGTCACCGCTTTCACGATGCGTTCGTTGTTCTCGATAATTTCGTTGAGGGTGTCGGCGATCTTGCCGGAGACGCCCGTCCAGTCGGAGGGCATGCGCGCGGAGAAATCGCCTTTTTTGAGTGCCATGAGGGTGGAAAGGATCAGGCGTAGATCCAATTCCTCCGGCAGTTCGGTCATATCGTTCACGTATTCCTCCGGGCGGATTTGCCAAAAATGCATTATGGCAATTTTGTGTAGTTTAGCCGAACAAGCGTATTACAATTTAGAGGGACCCTGCGCACGATTGCGCAGGTGTTGCATTTTTACTTCAGTTGCTGTAACAGGAAGGTATAGGTCAGCGCCCACATTTGTGCCTGTTGGTCGTTATTGGCCGCGCCGGCGTGGCCGCCTTCCGTGTTTTCCCAGTACAGCACATCGTGGCCCTGTTCCTCCATCTTGGCCACCATCTTGCGCGCATGGCCGGGATGGACACGGTCATCGCGGGTCGAGGTGGTGAACAGTATGCGCGGATAGTGCTTGTCCTTGAATACGTTCTGATAGGGCGAGTATTTGCTGATATAGGACCACTGCTTGGGATCGTCCGGATCGCCGTATTCGCCCATCCAGGAAGCGCCGGCCAGCAGCTTGCTGTAGCGCTGCATGTCCAGCAGCGGGACCTGGCACACCACAGCATTGAACAGGTCCGGACGCTGGGTCAGCACGGCGCCGACCAGCAGACCGCCGTTGGAGCCGCCCATGATGCCGAGGTGGCGCGGGCTGCTGACTTTATGCTTGATGAGATCCTGCGCCACGGCGATGAAGTCGTCGAACGCTTTCTGGCGGTTTTCCTTCAGTGCGGCCTGGTGCCAGCGCGGACCAAATTCGCCGCCGCCGCGGATATTCGCCAGCACGTACACACCGCCATGCTTCAGCCATGCCTCGCCGGTGGTGCCGCTGTAGAAAGGCTTCATCGATACTTCAAAACCGCCATAGCCATACAGCACCGTGGGGTTCTTGCCATCGAGCCTGGCCTGCTTGTTCATCACCACGAAGTAGGGAATCTTCGTACCGTCTTTTGACGTGGCCTGAAACTGCTTGACCACATAAGGCCTGGCGTCGAAGAAGCCTGGCAGGGACTTCAGCGAAGAGCGCTGGTCGCCGCCGCTGTGCGCCAGGTACATGGTGGTCGGGTTCAGGAAGTCGGTGACGGTCAGGAAGTAGTCGTCTGAGGCGATAGGATCGATGGCGCTGACTTCCAGCGTGCCGAAGGCAGGGGCATCGACCTTGCGCTGCTGCCATTTGCCATCCACGTGCGTGTACTCGACCAGACGGTTCTTGACGTTGTCGAGCACATTCAGCAGCAGCTTGCTCCTGGTGGCGGAGACACCGTCCAGCGAACTGGTTGGGGTTGGCGTGAACAGTACGTCGAACTTGCGCTCGCCGGCCATGAATTTGCGGAAATCGGTGGCGAGCAGGGCGCCTTGCGGGTAGCGCTGGCCGCCAACTTCCCAATCGGAGCGCAGGTCGATGATCAGCTGGTCGCGCACCGTGTAGGCATTGGCGTCTTCCGGCTTTTCGATCCTGGTCAGCTTGTCGCCTTCGCGCAGGAAGAGCTCACTGCTGTAGAAGCCGATCTGGCGCGAGACGAACTGGAAATCGTAATCGGGCGTGAAGTCCTTGTAAGCGCCGACGCCCAGGTCTTCGGTCTTCGCTTCGTACAGCGTGCGTGCGGCCGTCAGCGGCGTGCCGCGCTTCCATTCCTTCACGATGCGCGGATAACCGGAAGTGGTCATCGAGCCTTCGCCGAAATCGGTGGAGACGAAGAGGGTGTCCTGGTCGATCCAGGCGATATCGCTCTTTGCTTCCGGCAGCGTGAAGCCGTCTTTCACGAAAGCGCGCGAGGCGGTGTCGAACTCGCGCACCACATGCGCATCGCCGCCGCCGCGCGATAGCGACACCAGGCAGCGCTCGCCCTTTGGATACAGGCAGTGCACACCATGCCAGACCCAGTTTTCCTTTTCATCGGCGGCCAGTTGGTCGACATCGATAATGGTTTCCCAGGCCGGCGCCGGCTTCTGGTACTGCTCCATGGTCGTACGGCGCCAGATGCCGCGCACGTGCTGGGCATCGCGCCAGAAGTTGTACAGGAAGTCGCCGTGCTTGACGACGAAGGGAATGCGTTCCTTCGAATTGAGGATGGTGCGCAGGCGTTCGTGAATGGCCGGGTATTCGGGCCGGGCCTGCAGCTCCTTCAGCGCGACCGCATTCTGCCCCTTGACCCAGGCCAGCGCTTTGTCGCCGCCTACGTCTTCCAGCCACAGATAGGGATCGGGCTTCCGGGTCTCGGCATGGCCTTGACCCAGCGCTGCCAGGCCGAGCACCATGCCGCTGGCCAGTTTTCGGTACGAACGCATTCTGTCTCCTCAAGATTGCAGAATACGTACTCTACACCAATGAAGGATCTACTTACAGTTGCTTGGCCTCGAAGGTATTGCACTGGGCGATATCGCCCGATTTGATGCCGCGCGTGAACCAGCGTACGCGCTGTTCGGAGGTGCCGTGGGTGAAGGAATCCGGCACCACTTCACCGGTGGCCTGTCGCTGCAGCGCATCGTCGCCAATTGCGGTCGCGGCGGCCAGCGCTGTTTCGATATCGCCCTGTTCCAGGATCTGGCGCGCGCGGTTGGCGTGGTAGCCCCACACGCCGGCAAAGCAGTCCGCCTGCAATTCCATGCGCACCGACAGCGCGTTCGCCTGCTTTTCGGAAGCGCGGCGGCGTGCATTGTCGACCTTCTCGGAAATGCCCATCAGGTTCTGCACATGATGGCCCACCTCGTGCGCGATCACATAAGCCTTGGCGAATTCGCCGGACACGCCGAAGCGCTGCTCCATCAGCTTGTAGAAACTAAGGTCGATATAGACTTTCTGGTCGCCGGGGCAGTAGAACGGACCGGTGGCGGTCAGGCCCTGGCCGCATGCGGTTGGAATGCGGCCCGTGAACAGGTCGAGCTTGGGCCGCACGTATTGCGCGCCTTGCTGCTTGAACAGCTCATCCCAGGTGTCTTCGGTATCGGCCAGCACCACGCGCACGAACTTGGCCTGGCGGTCGTTTGGATCGGTGCTGTGCGAGCGTGGCTGTTGCTGCTGCACGGCGACCGGACCGCCACCGCTCAACAGGCTCAGAATGGTGGACGGGCTCACGCCAAGGAAGTAGGAGCCCACCAGTGCGATCAGAATCGTGCCGATGCCGATGGAGCGCCCGCCGAAGCCGAAACCTCCGCCACCGCCGCCGCCATCGCCGCGCATATCTTCGACGTTGTCGCTTTCCCTGTTACCTTCCCAGCGCATGTACTGCTCCTTTGTTATCCATGTTTTTCACTATATAACATGGCGACCTGGTGTGGCGCCTGATTTGTTGGAAATCTTTACAATTGCATTTTGCTCAGAAATGGAGGTTGTGTGAAAGCACGACGGTGGTACATCGTGGCAGCAGTGCTGTGGGCCGTAGTCGCAGGGGCAGTGTATTTCCTGCGCGTGCCTGAATTGGACTGTGCACAACAGCAGCCTGCGGCTTACACGCAGAAGTGCCTGGCGGCTGTCCAGCAGCAGGCGACGGCAGGCGACACCATCGCCATGCTCAAACTCATCCAGTATTTTGAGCCGCGCGACCGCGGCACCGCCCAGCAATGGGTACGCAAGGCGGCGCAGCGCGGCGAACCGTCGTCGGTGCAGCGCATCTTTGCCGAGTGCGGCGAGGGTAAGGCTTACAGCGTGCAGGATGCGGAAGCGCTGCTGGCCAGTGTGAGCGCGCTGGACGAGGCCTACTTCCGGCTGGGCGGCTCGTGCAAACCGGTGGACATGGACTACGCAGCCCATTTGTCGCCGGCCGATCTGATCTCGGCGCCGGACGTGCCCGGCCTGTGCCGCGTGGCCGTCAAATATGCCCAGCTTAGCGTGTCGCCGGCAGGCGCCAAACTGGACCCGGCCAAGCCCGCGCAATTGCTGGCCGAATGCGAACGCCGCGCGGCGCCCGGAACCGAAGGACTGAAGGATGCGCAACTGGCGCGCCAGATGCTGGAACGGCAGATCCGCGCGGTGCGGCTGGAGTAATCCATCCAGCACGCACCGGCCGGGTGCTTAGTTGATCATCGGCCCGCCGATATTGCCTTTGAAGATTTCCATATTCAGGCTGAAGTCGTCGACGGTGCCGTGTGTGCGGCCGCCGTCGACGGTGACCACCACGCTGCGCCCGCCGTGCAGGCGTGTCATTTCTTCACGCGAAAGCGAACGCGCAAACTCGCGCTCATGTTTTTCCGTAATGGCCTTCACGCTCAGGTCTTTGATGATCAACGTTTTCATGATGCTTCTCCTAATAGATAAAGATAAAAAGTCGGTAGTGAACGCAGCTTTGTACGCTCACTACAAACGATGCATCTAGCATGCCAACGGGATCACGGGGCAGGGCGCCATAGCTTCGCCCTGAATTGTTGGAACGCGCCCAACAAACCGGCGCCGCTGTTGGATTGCAGCAGGCGATAAAGCACAGGCAGCACCAGCAGTGTCAGCGCCGTGGATGACAGGATGCCGCCGATCACCACGGTGGCAAGCGGACGCTGGACTTCCGCACCGGTGCCCGTTGCCAGCGCCATCGGCACGAAGCCGAGCGAGGCGACCAGCGCCGTCATCAGCACGGGCCGCAGCCTGGTCAGCGCGCCGGTGGTGATAGCGTCATCGATGGTGGCGCCATCCTCGCGCAAGCTGCGGATACTGGCGATCATGACCAGGCCATTCAGCACGGCTACGCCGGACAGCGCGATGAAGCCGACGGCCGCCGAAATCGAGAGCGGAATGCCGCGCAGCCAAAGCGCAACAATGCCGCCGGTCAGGGCAAAGGGAATCCCGGTGAATACCAGCAGTCCATCCCTGACATCCCTGAACATCACGAACAGCAGGGTGAGCACCAGGAACAGCGCGAGCGGTACCACAATCCGCAGGCGCTGCGTGGCCGATTGCAGCTGCTCGAAAGTGCCGCCCCAGCCGGTCCAGTAGCCCGCCGGGATCTTCACGTTTGCTGCGATGGCCGCTTCCGCTTCTTTGACGAAGCCACCAACGTCGCGGCCCCGGACGTTGACGCTGACCACAATGCGCCGCTTGCCGTTTTCGCGGCTAATCTGGTTCGGTCCCTGCGCAAACTCCAGCGCGGCGACTTCCGCCAGCGGGATGAAGGACCCGCCGGGAAGGGCAATCGGCAGCCGGCTCAGCGCCTCCACATCGCTGCGTAATGCTTCCGGCAAGCGGACGACGATATCGAAGCGCCGGTCGCCTTCAAACTTGACGCCCGCTGTGCGGCCGCCGGTCGCGATGGCGACGGTTTCCTGCACATCGGCGATATTCAGACCATAGCGCGCCGTCTTTTCGCGATCGATGTCCACGGTCAGCATAGGCAATCCCTCGGTCTGTTCCACCTTGACCTCGGCCGCGCCGGAAATGCTTTGCAACGTCCGGGCGATCTGCTGGCCGGTCTGCGCCAGCACGTCCATATCGTCGCCATACACTTTCACTGCGACGTCGCTGCGAACGCCGGAAATCAGCTCGTTGAAGCGCAGCTGGATCGGTTGCGAGAACTCGTAAGCATTGCCTGCATATTTTTCCGCTTCCTGCTGGATGGTTTCGAGCAGGTCCGGCCGGTTTTGCCTGAGCATGATGTAGCCGTCCGAGATATTGGGCGGCATCGGGTCGGACGCGATTTCCGCTGTGCCGGTGCGGGCGAAGATGCGCTCGATTTCCGGGAACTTCGCCTTCAGCCCGGCTTCCAGCTTCTTCTGCATTTCAAGCGATTGCGTCAGGCTGGTGCCGGGGATACGCAATGCCTGCAAGGCGAGGTCGCCTTCATTCAGGCTTGGCACAAACTCGCTGCCCATGCGGCTTGCCAGCAGGGCCGACAAGGCGATCAGCACGGCGGCCGTGGTGATCACCAGTGCGCCGTTGGCGAGGACCTTGGCAAGCATCGGCTGGTATGTCCGGCGCGCCATGGCCATCAGGCGATTCTCTTTTTCCGCAACACGCTCGCCGATGAACAGTGCCACCGCAGCAGGAATGAAAGTCAGCGAAAGCATCATCGCGCCGGCCAGCGCCGCGACCACGGCGAAGGCCATCGGGTGGAACATTTTGCCTTCCACGCCGGACAGTGCGAAGATCGGCAAATACACCACCATGATGATCAACTGGCCGAACAGAAGCGGACGGCGCGCTTCCTGTGCAGCAGCGAAGACTTCGCGCATGCGCTCGTCCAGTGTCAGCGTGCGCCCGCGCTGCTCCTGCGCGTGCGCGAGCCTGCGGACGCAATTTTCCACGATGACCACGGCTCCGTCGATAATGATGCCGAAGTCCAGCGCACCAAGACTCATCAGGTTGGCGCTGACTTTGTAGCTGGCCATGCCGGTAAAGGTGAACAGCATGGAAAGCGGAATCACCATCGCCGTAATCACGGCAGCCCGGATATTCCCGAGGAAGAGAAACAGGATGGCAATGACCAGCACAGCGCCTTCCAGCAGGTTCTTCTTGACGGTATGGATGGCCTTATCGACCAGCACCGTCCGGTCATACACCGGAACAGCCTTGACGCCGGCGGGCAGGGAGCGGTTGACCTCCACCATTTTCTTCGCCACCGCTTGCGCCACGGCGCGGCTGTTTTCGCCGATCAGCATGAACACTGTACCCAGCACGACTTCGCGCCCGTTCTCGGTTGCTGCACCCGTGCGCAGCTCGCGGCCCAGCGCGACATCGGCGACGTCGCGCACGCGAATCGGCACGCCCTGAACGTTTTGCAAAATCGTATTGCGGATATCGTCCAGCGAGCGGACCTGGCCCGGCGCGCGCACCAGCAACTGCTCGCCGCGCCGTTCGATATAGCCCGCGCCGACATTGCCGTTGTTGCGGTCTACGGCAGTCAACACGTTCTTCAACGTCAATCCATACGATCGGAGCTTGGCCGGATCAGGCGTGATGTGGTACTCCTTCGTATAGCCGCCAATCGAATTGATTTCGGCCACGCCGGATACCTGGCGCAATTGCGGCTTGATGATCCAGTCCTGCATCTCCCGCAGGTCCGCTGGCGTATAGGCGCTTTCCGGCTCGCTTTCAAGCGTCCAGAGATAAATCTCGCCAAGCCCTGTCGATATCGGCCCCATGGCCGGGACCACGCCGTCCGGCAGGCTGTCCTTCGCTTCCTGAATGCGCTGGTTCACCAGCTGGCGCGCGAAGTAAATGTCCGTGCCATCCTTGAAGATCACGGCCAGCTGCGACAGGCCATAGCGCGAGAGCGACCGTGTCTGCTCCAGATTCGGCAGCCCGGCCATGACGGTTTCGAGCGGGTAGGTAATGCGCTGCTCGACCTCCAGCGGCGAATATCCCGCTGCGGACGTATTGATCTGCACCTGGACATTGGTGATGTCCGGCACCGCATCAATCGGCAAGCGCTGGTAGTTGTAGACGCCAACCGCGGCCATGCCAAGCACCGCCAGCATCACCAGCCACCGCTGCTGGATGGCGAATCGAATGATTTTCTCAAACATGCTGGTGCTCCCTCTCAGTGCCCATGCTCGGCACTGGCGATGCCTTGCTGTGCCTTGATCACGAAGCTGCCGGCCGCGGCGTACGCAGCACCGGGTGGCAAGCCGTCAAGGATTTCGACCAGGCGTCCATCGCTGATCCCGGTGCGCACTGCGTTGGCCTTGAAGCCGTTTGCCGCTTGCGTGAAGACGACAGGCTTGCCTTCCAGTGTGTGGATCGCCTCCGCTTGCACCGCGACGCCGACCTCTTTTTTTCCGCGCGCCAGCGAGACATCCACGAACAGGCCAGGGCGCCATGCCGTGCCGGGATTGTCGATGACCACGCGCGCCTTGGCGGTGCGGGTTTGCTCGCCGAGCAGATTGCCGACGTAACTCACCTTGCCGATGGCGGAAGATCCCGTGCTGCCGGATCTGATTTCAACCGCTGCGCCGACGCGCACTGCCTCGATGTCCCTGGCCGCGACCACGACTTCCACCCAGACACTGGAAAGGTCGGACAGCAGGAACACGTTGGCGTCTTCCTTGACCGCCTCGCCCTGGGTGATATGTTTTTCGACTACGACGCTGTCAAATGGCGCACGCAGCACGTAGCGGTTGAGTGCCCCCTCGCTTACGTCGGCGCCAAGCGCGGTCAGTTTGGACTTGGCGCTCTGTGCCTGGATTTCGGCCTCGCTGAATGCTTGCCGGGCTTGCAGATAATCCCGTTCGGCGGAAATTCTTTCCCGCCAAAGCAGCTCTTCGCGTTCGAACGTGATTTTTGCGAGTGTCAGGCGTTTCTCGGCCGCCAGCAGGGCGCTGCGCAGGTCGGCCAGTTCGGGACTGGAGATGACCGCAAGTACCTGTCCTTTTTTAACCCGCTGGCCCAGATCGGCCGACACCGATTCCGCTACGCCGGGCAGGCGCGGGACCACGTGCGCCGTGCGGTCTTCATTCAGTTTGACTTCGCCCGGCAGGCGGACAACGGTAGCGATGCTGGCCGCGCCGGCGTTCGCGAACGTGATGCCGGCCAGCTTGATCTGCTGGTCCGACATCGGAATGGAGTCTTCTGCCGCCTTGACTGCGGGGCTGGCAGGCTTGCTTGTGTCCTGGAACAGAATGCCTGCGCCCAGCAGCAGGCCGAGCGAAATGACGCCCAGGATGGGTTTCTTGGATTGCATGGAGATGCTCCGAATTAAAAGTCGAAGAAAATCCAGCAGCGGGTCAGCTCAATGGATGATGAATTGTGGCGCTGCCGGAACTAGGCGGCAGCAGTCCATTTGGGGCGTTCTGGTGGCGGTAAATACGCGGAGGAGAGTGGCGCCTCGGCGACAAGCGGGTCGGCCTCGGCGTCCAGTGGATGCAGTGCGACGGCATCCACCTTGGCAAATGCAAGCGTCATATGTGCACAGGATGCGCAATCGGCGTGCGGTGCGAGCTTTTTGGCGAGTGGCGAGGACTTGTCTGCCACGTCGTCAGCATGCGCGGTGTGCTGATGGTGGCCGAAATGCTGCGCGGCGCGGCCCGTCTCATGTTCGCAATAAGCGCTGATTGCGGTCCAGCTGAACTGGAGTACCACAATGGCCATTACGAAGAAGAGGAACTTTCGGGTCATGGGTAAAAGTATAACATGGGCTAATATAGGTGGAAGAGGTTCCGCTCCCGGCCGCTTTAATAGTATGCTGCTGTAATGCAAGATCACTTCAACAATTCCTGATGCGTACACTTGGGAACCTGGGTAAAGGTTTGGTGGCAACACGCAGCCTGTTGTGGGGGCTGGGCCTGCTGCTGGCTTTTATCATGGGTGCGACGTTCTATGCCACCGCCGCGAAAGGCGTGGAAGACGATGCGCAGCAGCGTTTCGATAATCTGACCCGCGCCACGCAGTACAGCATCTCGGCGCGCGTGAAGTCGTATTCGGACGTCGTGCGTGGCCTCGTCGCGCTGTTCCAGACCACGGATAACCTGAGCCGCCTGCAATTCCGCCAATACGTGCAAAGCCTGGATATGCCGCAGCATTTCCCGGCAATCGAAGCGGTCACTTATGCGCCCAATGTGGAAGATGCCGACCGCGTGGCTTTTGTGGCCGCCGTGCGCGCCGATAAAAGTCTGACCCCGCTCGGCTATCCCAAATTCGACATCAAGCCGGGCGGCAAGCGTGCGCATTATTCGCCGCTCAGTTATCTGGAACCGATGGGCATGCTGATGGAAAAATTCGGCGTGGATATCACTGCCAATCCGGCCATCGACCGCGCCATGAACCTGTCGCGCGACACCGGCCAGGTCAGTGCCTCCGGCCAGCCAGTGGTGGTGCAGCAGCCACTCCCGCATATCGGCCTGGGCATGCGCCTGCCAGTGTACAAGCGCGGTATGCCGGTGCATGACGTGTCCAGCCGCCGCGCGGCATATCTGGGCTCGGTGGGCATTGGCTTCGGCGTGTCGAAGCTGGTGCAGGGCGCCATCGACGAAATGGCCGACCGCCAGGTGCACATGATCCTGTATTCGGATGCGTCCACCGATCCCGAGAAGCGCCGCCTGCAAATCGAGAAGGACGATCGCCTGCTGTTCAACGACAACGGCTCGATCGACAAGCCGGCCGCGCTGCCGGGCGATCCGGGCGATTACTTCGTCAGCGTGCTGCCGATCGATTTCAATGGCAGCCTGTGGAAGGCCCAGTTCTACGCCCGCAAGGACGATATGGTGGTCGGCTTCGATCGCTGGTTGCCGCTGGTGGCGTTTACCACGGGCTCGGTGGGTACGATGCTGATCTACAGTTACTTCTTCAGCCTCTACTCGCAGCGCCGCAAGGCGCAGGAACAGCGCCGCCTGCTGGACAGTGTGCTCGATAACGTCGACGCCCACGTTTATATGAAGGACCAGGAACGCCGCTTCGTCTACGCCAACGCCAAGATGGCGCAGGTGATCGGCCACCCGGTGGAGGAAATCGTTGGCCGCTACGATCGCGAAGTGATGCCGGTGTCCCTGGCTGACGCGGCGTGGGCCGAAGACCGGACCGTGCTGCAGGATGGCCAGAAGCGCTCAGGCGAAGACCAGTACACGGACCGCGACGGCGTGGTTCATCATCTGTGGACGGTGAAAGCGCCGGTGCACCTGGATCAGGAAACCACGGTGGTGATTGCGCTGTCCACCGACGTGACCGAGCTGCATAAGTTGAAGGAACAGGCGCAGGCCGCGAATCAGGCGAAGAGCGATTTCCTGTCCAATATGAGCCACGAGATCCGCACGCCGATGAATTCCGTGATCGGCATGGCGCACCTGGCGCTGAAGTCGGTCACCAATCCGAAGCAGAAGGATTATCTGCAAAAGATCTATCACTCCGGCCAGCATCTGCTGGGCATCATCAACGACATCCTGGACTTCTCGAAAATCGAGGCAGGCAAGCTGGATCTGGAAGTGCTGGACTTCGCGCTGGAGTCGCTGCTGACCAATATCTCCAACCAGCTGGGCGAATCGGCTTCGCGCAAAGATCTGGAGCTGGTGTTCGAAATCTGGCCGGGCCTGTCGCACCAGTTGCGCGGCGACCCGCTGCGCCTGGAACAGGTGCTGCTGAACTTCGTCAGCAATGCGATCAAGTTCTCTGAAAATGGCCGCATTTATATCCGCGCCCGTCCGGTGGAAGACCGCGACAACACTACGGTGGTGCGCTTCGAAGTGCAGGATAACGGCATCGGCATGACGCCGGCGCAAGTGCAGATGCTGTTCCAGTCTTTCCACCAGGCCGACACCTCGACCACCCGCAAATACGGAGGCACAGGCCTTGGCCTGGTCATCAGCAAGCAGCTGGCGGAATTGATGGGCGGTACGGTCGGCGTGGAAAGCGAACCGGGTCATGGTTCAACCTTCTGGTTCACCGCGCGTCTGCAGAAAGGTACACATCTGCTGCAAGCGACCGATACCAGCGCGATCCAGCCGGATGTGCTGGCGTCGATCCACGGCGCGTCGATTCTGCTGGTGGAGGACAATATCTTCAGCCAGCAGGTGGGGCAGGAGCTGCTGGAGGATTCGGGCGCGACCGTGGTCGTCGCCAACAACGGCAAGGAAGCAATCGACCTGCTGCTCAAGGAGCACTTCGATTGCGTGCTGATGGACGTGCAGATGCCGGTGATGGACGGCTACGAAGCCACGCGCATTATCCGCGCGCATCCCAAGCTGTCCGGCACGCTGGTGATCGCGATGACCGCCAATGCGGGCCGCGAGGACCAGGCGCGCTGCCTGGCGGCGGGTATGGACGAATTCATTACCAAGCCGATTGCACCCAATCTGCTGTTCTCCGTGCTGTCGAAGTGGATGAGCCAGCGCGCCGCCGAAGGCCGTACGCCGCAGGTGCGCAGCACCACTGCGCCCGCCGCGGAGGCCGCACCGCCGCCGAATCAGGCGGCGCTGACGGCGCAATTCGCGTCGCCGGAACCGGTGGAAAACCGCGACAATTCGCAGGAACTGCTCGATATGCGCATGCTGGCACAGACCTTTGGTAACAAGCCGGAGAAAATGCGCAAGTACGCCAATATGTTCCTCGACTCGGCGCGCGATGGCCTGGTGGAAGTGCGCGCCGCGCTGGAGCAGGAAGACAAGAAGCGTCTGTCCGAACTGGGCCACCGCATCAAATCGTCCGCCCGCGCGGTTGGCGCGATGAGTTTTGCCGACTTGTGCCTGCAACTTGAGCACCTGAACCCGGAGGACGATATCGCCAAAGCCCGTGATATCGTGGGCCGCATGCAGCCGCTGCTCGAAAAGCTGCGCGAGCATATCGGCCAGGAGTTGAATGCCAACGTGCCGGGGTAGCGGGCATATATAATGTGTGCTCGATAACCACTGCGGCACCTGATGACGATTACCCCCGGCCTGTTAATCCTGCACGGTAACCAGCTCGAACAGCTGCGCGCTGCCGTCTTCGAATGGCTGCGCAGCCATCCGCTGGACCCGCTGGAACCGGAAATCATCCTGGTGCAATCGAACGGTGTAGCCGAATGGCTGAAGATTGCACTGGCCGAGGAAACCGGCATTTGCGCCGCCACCCGCGTGGCCTTGCCCGCGCGCTTCCTGTGGGACGCTTACCGTGGCATGCTGGGGCGCGAACAGGTCCCACCCATTTCCGCCTTCGATAAATCGCCGCTGACCTGGCGCCTGATGCGCCTTCTGCCGTCCCTGCTGGGCGACGATACTTTTGCACCGCTGCGCCATTTTCTGGGCGACGGCGATCCGGAGCGCCGCCTGCAACTCGCCGAGCGTCTGGCCGACCTGTATGACCAGTATCAGGTGTATCGCGCGGACTGGCTGGATGACTGGTCCGCCGGCCGCGACCAGCTGCGCACCGCGCGCGGCGAAACGAAGCCGTTGACGGAAGACCAGCGCTGGCAGGCGGCCTTGTGGCGCGCGGTGATCGACAGCGTGCCGCTGCATGAACGTGAACTGGGCCGCGCCAGCGTCCACCAGACTTTCGTGCGCGCCGTTGAACGCGGAGCGCAGCCGCTGGGCCGTCTGCCGCGCCGCATCGTGCTGTTCGGCGTGTCGGCCTTGCCCTATCAGACCTTGCAGGCGCTGGCCACCTTGGCGCGCTTTACGCAGGTGGTGCTGGCGGTGCCGAATCCCTGCAAATACTACTGGGGGGACATCATCGACGGCCGCGACTTGTTGCGCGCGGCGCATCGCCGCCAGCCGCAGCGCAAGGGCATCGACCTTGGCGCGATTCCGCTGGAGGAGCTGCACGCGCACAGCCATCCGCTGCTGGCGGGCTGGGGACGGCAGGGCCGCGACTACATCCGCATGCTGGACGAATTCGACGAGGCGGCTGCCAGTTCGGGCCGCAGCGACAACCTGCGCGTCGATCTGTTCAGCGACGAGGACAGCGAATCGCTGCTCGGCCAGCTGCAGGCTGCCGTGCGTGAATTGCTGCCGCTGAATGAGCATCCGGCAGCGCGCGGTGAGCCGCCGCCAGCCGCCAGCGACCGTTCCATCGAGTTTCATATCGCGCACAGCGTGCAGCGCGAAGTGGAAGTGCTGCATGACCAGTTGCTGGCCATGTTTGCGGCCGATCCGTCGCTGCGTCCGCGCGATGTGGTGGTGATGGTGCCGGATATTGACGTCTTCACGGCCGCGATTCATGCGGTGCTCGGCCAGCACCGCCGCAACGATCCGCGCCATATTCCGTTTGAGATTGGCGATGTGAACGACCGCAGCGTAAATCCGCTGCTGGTGGCGCTGGAGTGGCTGCTGCGGCTGCCGCAGCAACGCTGCCGCCAGAGCGAGGTGCGCGACCTGCTGGACGTGCCTGCGCTGGCCTCGCGCTTTGGCCTGACCGTCGACGATTTGCCGACGCTCGGTCTGTGGATCGAAGGCGCCGGCGTGCGCTGGGGCCTGGATCGCGAGCACCGCGCGGGACTTGGCCTGGCGCCTGCGGGCGAACAGAATGCCTGGATCTTCGGCATCCGCCGCATGCTGCTTGGCTACGCCAGCGGCGAAGGTGCGAGCTTTGACGGCATCGAACCGTATGGCGAAGTGGGCGGGCTGGATGCCGCGCTGGCGGGATCGCTGGCGCAGCTGATCGAGGCGTTGCTGTACTGGCGCGCGCAGCTTGCCGTGGCGCGCACGCCGTTTGAGTGGGCGGAACAGGCGCGCTTGCTGCTGTCTTCCTTCTTCGACGCGAAAGAGGAGGGCGACAAGCTCACCCTGAAGCAGCTGGGTGATGCGCTGAACAAATGGCTGGAGACGTGCGAGGGCGCGGGTTTCGATGAAGAAGTGCCGCTGGCCGTGCTGCGCGAAGCCTGGCTTGGCACGCTGGACGAGCCGTCGCTGGAGCATCAGTTCGTGTCCGGCGGCGTGACGTTCTGTACCCTGATGCCAATGCGCGCAGTACCTTTCCGCGTGGTCTGCCTGCTGGGCATGAACGATGGCGACTTCCCGCGCCGTGCCTCGCGGGCGGACTTCGATCTGCTCGCGCTGCCGGGCATGGCGCGTCCCGGCGACCGCTCGCGCCGCGACGACGACCGCTACCTCATGCTGGAAGCCGTTCTGGCGGCGCGCGACAAGCTGTATATCAGCTGGGTGGGACGCAACGTCCGCGACAACAGCGAGCAGCCGCCGTCGGTGCTGGTTTCGCAGCTGTGCGACTACCTGCACGCGGGCTGGCAGCTCGACCTGTCCGAGCGCACCACCGAGCACGCGCTCCAGCCCTTCAGCCGCCGCTACTTCGAATCGAATGGCCTGCTGACCTACGCCGCGGAATGGCGCGCCGCCCATACCGCCATCAGCATGCCGCAGTCTGCCGCTGCCCTCTCCCTCGGACCCGCCGCGCCGTCCGCCTCTGTCGGCTTGGGCGCGCAGGCCAGCGGCGCCTCCGCACCACCGACCGCCGCTGCGTCGCACGATCACTCACCGCTGGACGGTGCGGCGTCGGGCCATGGCACCGTGCCCGCGGGCGGCGCCGAGACCGGGCATGCGGATCGGTCGAGCGCGGGCGAGCTGCCGCCATATGAGCTGGAAGAAGGTTTCCGCCTGAAGCTGAACATGCTGGCCGCCTTCCTGCGCCAGCCGGTGAAATACTTCTTCCGCCAGCGCCTTGGCGTGATCTTCGGCGACGCGGCGATGGTCGGCGAGGACGAAGAGCCATTCGCTCTGGCCGGACTCGAACGCTACCAGTTGGAAGACGCCATGCTCGACGCCGCGGGTGAAGAGGAAGCGCTGGAGGACGTCAAATCCGGCCTCGCGGCGCGCGCCGAGCGGCTGCAGCGCGAAGGCCTGCTGCCGATTGGTCTGATCGGTGAGCGCAAGCGTAATGAACTGGTGGAAGACCTGGTCCCTGTGCGCTACGCCTGGCTCTCGCTGTACGGACAATATCCGAAGACCGCGCCCAAGCTGGCTCTGGATCTGGCTCCGGCCGGCCTCCAGCTGGAAGACTGGATCGACCATCTGCGTGAAGGCCCAGCGGGCATTGCATCGCTTATGCAAATCTCCAGCCGCGTGCTGGATAAGGGCGGCGCCGTCCACGGTGAAAAGCTCATCCCCATGTGGCTGCGCCAGCTCGCCGCCGCCGCGCAAGGCCAGCCCGTGACCGGCTTCCTCGTCGCGCGTGACGCCATCGTGACGATGCTGCCGCTCGACCAGCAACAGGCAGCGGACACCCTTTCCGACATCGTTCGCATCTGGCGCGACGGCATGAACCGCCCGCTGCCAACTGCCTGCAAGACCGCGCTGGCCATGATCGGTGACAGCGACCCGCGTCAAATCTACGACGGTGGCTTCGAACTGCCCGGCGAAGTGCAGGATCTTTGCCTGGCCCGTATGTGGCCGGAATTCGCCGCGTTGAAAGCGGAACCGGATTTCGAAGACGTCAGCCGCGCGCTGTACGAACCATTGGCCAACTGGCTCGAAACCGGCATCGTGGTCACCAAAATCGAAGGCGAGGACGAGCAATGAGCGAACAACTCAAGCCCTTGACCTTCCCGCTGCATGGCTCGCGCCTCATCGAAGCCAGCGCCGGCACCGGCAAGACCTGGACCATCGCCGCGCTGTACGTTCGCCTGGTGCTCGGACATGGCGGCGACGAAGGCTTCCTGCGCCCACTGCTGCCGTCCGAGATCCTGGTGATGACCTTCACCCGCGCCGCCACGCGCGAGCTGTCCAATCGCGTGCGCGAACGTCTGGTCGAAGCCGCCGCTTATTTCCGCGGCCAGTCCGAAACGGAAGACAGCTACCTCGACGCGCTGCTCGAATCCTATCCCGACCACAGCGCCCGCCAGCAAGCCGCGCATCGCCTGCAGCTGGCCGCCGAAACGATGGACGAAGCTGCGATCTTCACCATCGACGCCTGGTGCCAGCGCATGCTGCGCGAGCACGCCTTCGACAGCGGCAGCCTGTTTGACGAAGAACTGGTCAGCGACGAAGCCGCACTGTTCGAGGATGCGGCCCACGACTACTGGCGCCAGCAAGTCTATCCGCTGGCCGAACAGCCGCTCTCCACGCTGCTCACCGTCTGGTCCGACGTGCACGCGCTGGAACGCAGCGTGCGCGATCTCGCGCGCCGGCCCGAATCCGTACAAGGCGCCGCGCCGGAACCGCTGGCGCAGCTGATGCGCCGCGTCCAGGCCGAGCAGCAGGCAGCACTGGCGAGCTTGAAACAGGGCTGGACCGAGCGCGCCGACCGGATGGAACGCTGGATTGCCGGCCATCGCGATTCCCAGCCCAAGTGCTTCCACGGCGCCAAGATGAAGCCGGAATCGCTTGTTAAATGGTTCAATGCCTTGCGCGACTGGGCCGCCGATCCGGCGCAGGTGCAGCCAGCCCTGAACGACACGGCGTGGCGCCGCCTGACCCGCGAGGGCATCGCCGATGCCTGCGCCAAGGGCTTTGCGCCGGAGATTCCGGACGACTTTGACGCCATCGCGCCGCTGGCCGAAGCGCTGAACAAAATCCAGCCGCTGAGCCACGCCCTGTACCGCCACGCCGCCGCGACCATCAATCGCCGCATGGAAGAACTGAAGCGCCAGAAGCGCCAGTTCGGCTTTGCTGACATGCTGGAACGCCTGCGCCTGGCCTTGCAGGGGGCGAACGGCGCCGCACTGCGCAAGCGCATCACCGAGCAGTATCCGGTCGCGCTGGTGGACGAATTCCAGGACACGGCGCCGAGCCAGTACGAAATCTTCAACCTGCTGTACCGTGTGGCCGACAATGACCGCACGCTCGGCCTGTTCCTGATTGGCGACCCGAAGCAGTCGATCTACGGTTTCCGTGGCGCGGACATTCACAGCTACCTGTCCGCGCGCCGCGCAACGGAGGGACGCCACTATCAGCTGGGCACCAACTTCCGCTCGACAGCGGCGGTGGTGGACGCGGTAAATCGCGTCTTCCTGCACGCCGAAAGCCTCGCCAATGACGGCCAGGGCTTTGCGCGCGGCGCCTTCCGCTTCCGCAATGGCGAAGGCAACCCGCTGCCGTTCGACGCGGTGGATGCGAAGGGGCGCGCCGAAGTGCTGGTAGGCGTGGACGGCGAGTTGCAGGCGCTGACCGTGTCTTGCACAGCCGAAGAACTGAGCGCCGAAGCCTACCGCGATTTTTTCGCCCAGCACTGCGCCGAGCATATCGTTTGTCTGCTCAATGAAGAGCAGGCTGGATTCCGCGGTCCTGAAGGTTTCAAACGCCTGCAGCCTGCGGACATTGCCATTCTCGTGCGCGATCGCCGCGAAGCTGCGGCCGTGCGCAAGGCCTTGCAGCGGCGCGGTGTGCCGAGCGTTTATTTGTCGGACAAGGACTCCGTGCTGGCCAGCGAAGAAGCGGCGGACGTGTTGCGCTGGCTGTCGGCGCTCGCCAATCCGCTGGATGGCGCGCTGGCGCGGGCGGCTTTCGCGACGCGTACGGCGAATCTGCCACTGGCCGAACTGGCGCAATTCTCGTCGGATGAACTGGCGTGGGAGCGCCGCGTCGAACAGCTGAAGACGCTGCACGTGGTCTGGCAGCGCCAGGGTGTGCTGGCCATGCTGCGCCGCTTCATCCACGAACTGGGCTTGCCTGCCGCGTTGCTGGCGGAGACAGGCGGTGAACGCCGGCTGACCAATCTGCTGCACCTGGCGGAGTTGCTGCAATCCGCGAGCCGCCAGCTGGATGGCGAGCAGGCGCTGATTCGCTGGCTGGCCGAACAGATCGAGAACGAAACCGAGAGCGGCGAAGAGCGCGTGCTGCGCCTGGAATCGGACGCCGAACTGGTCAAAGTGGTCACTGTCCACAAATCCAAAGGTCTCGAATACCCGCTGGTCTACCTGCCATTTGCCGTCACCGCACGCAAGGTCGACAAGCGCAATCGCGTGTTCTTCGAATACACCGACAGCCACGGTGTGCGCCATATCGACATGGCTTTGTCCGAAGAGGCACAGGCTCGCGCGGACGCGGCCCGCATCGAGGAAGACCTGCGCCTGCTTTATGTGGCGCTGACTCGCGCGCGCCATTTCCTGTGGCTGGGCGTGGCTGCGCTGCCGGCGCGCAAGGGCGGGGAGAACACCTTGCACGACTCGGCACTGGGTTATTTACTGACGGGCGGCGAGCCGATGCCGGGCGGACTGCTGCTGGAGCGCTGGCAGGAGCTGCGTGGCGAGTGCAGCGCGATCGGCATTGGCACGCTGGCGATGCCGACACAAGTCACCCATCTGAACCGCGTGGAGCAACTGGCGCCGCTACCGCCGCCGCGCATGTTCGACGCGGAATTTGAGCGTGACTGGGCGGTGGGCAGCTTTACCTCGCTGGTGCGCCGCACGAGCGGACCTGCTGCCGCTGCGCCGGAACTGCCGCCAGTCCCGCGCGACGCCAGCGAAGAGAAGCTGCTGGAAGGTGATGACGCGGCGACGCCGCAGTTCCGCATTGAGGATGCGCCATGGCACCGCTTCCCACGCGGCTCCATGCCCGGCAATTTCCTGCACGAGCAGCTGGAGTGGCTGGGCAAGGAAGGCTTCGATAGCGTGCACGCCGAATCGTTCGGTCAGCGCATCGCGCGCCGCATTGAGCACGCGGGCTGGGCGAATCGCCAGGAAGACGCGATTGCCTGGATTCGCGCCATCGCCACCGCGACCTTGCCGCCGCTGGGTGCGGCGCTGGATGGCATCGGCCATGTGCTGCCGGAGATGGAGTTCTGGTTCCCGAGCGAGCGCCTGGCGACGGGGGCGCTGGATCGGCTGTGCCGCGCGCATCTGCTGGACGGCATCGCCCGTCCGCCGCTGCCGGAACGCCAGCTGCACGGCATGCTGAAGGGATTCAGCGACCTGGTGTTCGAGCACGATGGCCGCTACTGGGTGCTGGACTATAAATCGAATGCGCTGGGCGGCGGCGATGCGGCCTACCACAAGGCGGCGCTGGCGCATGGCATGGCGGAGCATCGCTACGATGTGCAGGGCGCGATTTACATGCTGGCCCTGCATCGTCTGCTGCGCGCGCGGCTGGGCGAGGCTTACGATCCGGCGCGGCAGCTGGGCGGGGCGATTTTCTTCTTCCTGCGCGGTGTCGCCAACCAGACCACGCGCGGCTGTTATTTGCTGCCGCCCGATACAGCACTGCTGGATGGCCTGGACGCCTTGCTGCAGGAGGTCGGTGCACTGGAATTCGAACATGATGAATGACCACCCTTTGCTGGCTCAGGCCGATCTGCTGACCGAAGCGGGCAAGATGCGCCGGCTGGGGCCTGCGTTTGCGCGCTTTATCGCGTCGCTTGATGCTGCGAATTCTTCGCCGCTGCTGCTGGCTTGTCTGCTGCTGTCGGAACTGGAGGGCAGGGGACATAGCTGTCTGCTGCTGGAGGATCTGGCCGACCCGTCGGCCATGCTGGGCTGGAGCGAGGAGGAGTGGGCGTCGCTGCGCGATGCGGCAGGTCCGCTGCCGGACAGTCCCGCAGTGTGGAGCCGCGTGCTGCACCAATGCCGCCAGGTGCGCGGCGCGGGCGTGCCGGATGATGGCCAGCCATTGGTGCTGGCCGCCAATCGCCTGTACCTGCGCCGCTACTGGCGCGACGAAAACGTCGTCGCCAATGCCGTCCGCGAACGCACCGCCCCCGTCCTGTCGGGTGCAAGTGCGCCGACGCAGGACGTCATCCGTCCCGGCGCGGCGCGCGCCAGTGCCGATACTGGCGCCGCGCGGCCGGGCGACGCCAATCCGTCCGATGCGCACGGAGCGGCTGGGGACGCGGCGCCGGATGCCGCCCAAGTACGCGCCTGGCTGGATGTGCTGTTCGACCATGCGCCGCGCGAAGGGGGCGCGGATTGGCAGAAGATCGCTTGCGCCATTGCGCTGCGCGGCCAGCTGGCGGTCATCACAGGCGGCCCAGGCACAGGCAAAACCTACACCGTAGCGCGTCTGCTGGCCTTGCTGTTTGCGACGGCGGGCGAAAAGGCGGGCAGTCTGCGCGTGGCGCTGGCGGCGCCGACCGGCAAGGCGGCCGCGCGGCTGAAGCAGTCCATCGATCACGCACTGGACCAGCTATCCGACAAAGTCGGCGGCCAGCTGCCGCTGCGTGAGCTGGCCGCGCGGATGGGCGGCGCGCGCACTTTGCATAGCCTGCTCGGCGCGCGACCCGACACGCGCAGCTTCCAGCACCACGCCGGCAATCCGCTTGACGTCGACGTGCTGATTGTCGATGAAGCCTCGATGGTCCACCTCGAGATGATGGCGGCCCTGCTGGATGCACTGCCCAAGCAGGCGCGCCTGATCCTGCTGGGCGACAAGGACCAGCTGGCGTCGGTGGAGGCGGGCGCCGTGCTGGGCGATCTCTGTCACGACGCGCAGTCCGGCGGCTACAACTCCAACACGCTGGCCTACTTTGAAGCCGCAACCGGCCAGCACATTCCGGAAGCCTTCCACGGCGACGCCGGCGCGCTGGCCCAGCAAACCGTGATGCTGCGCCAGAGCCGCCGTTTCAGCGGGCCGATTGGCGCATTGGCGACGGCCGTCAACCACGGCGACACCGAGGCCGCGCGCGCTGTGCTGCGCAGCGACGGCAGCGGCCAGCTGACCTGGACCGACGGTGCACAGCAGGAAGACGTGCTGCGCCTGGCGGCCGACGGCTACCGTGATTATCTGAAGCTGGTGAAGGCCGGTCCGCAGCCGGGGCAGAGGCATGAGGACTGGGTGCTGAACGTGCTGCGCGCCTTCGAAGCTTTCCGCCTGCTGTGTGCCGTGCGCGAAGGCGAGTGGGGCGTGTCCGGCCTTAACGAGGCGATTGCGCAAAGGCTGGAGTCGGCGCGGCTGATTCGCCGCCGCGGCGAGTGGTATGTGGGCCGCCCCGTGATGATCACGCGGAATGACTACGCTACCGGCGTGTACAACGGTGACATTGGCCTGACCTTGCCCGACCCTGAGCGTGCCGGTTCGCTACGCGTCTGGTTCTCGGACGGGGAGCAGGTGCGCAGTGTGCTCGCGACCCGCTTGCGCAATGTGGAGACGGCGTTCGCCATGACCGTGCACAAGTCGCAGGGCTCCGAGTTCAAACACACCGTGCTGGTGCTGCCGCGCGAGGCGAGCAGCGTGCTGGCGCGTGAGCTGGTTTATACGGGGATCACGCGTGCCAGGGAGTTCTTCACGCTGGTGACGCCGAATGGCGGCGTGCTGCCGGATGCGATCGGGCAGCGCACGCACCGCGCGAGCGGTTTGCGTGCGCTGATCGGCGGATCGATGATCCGCCCTACGCTGCTATAGGGTGGTTCAGGCTGCGCGGCGGTGGCGCGGCTTGCCGGCAGGCGCTTTCTTGCGGCCGTTGTTGGACGCGCGCATGACTTTCGGCTCGTCGTCGCCGGAGATCATGCGGCGGATATTCAGCGCATCCATCAGACGCGCCGAATTGGCCTTCGCGTTCAGCAGCACCAGAGTGGCGTTGCGGCCGGCGGTCTTGATGCGCATGATCAGGCAGCGGCCCGCTTCCTCGGTGTAGCCGGTTTTCGACAGGCCGATGTCCCAGCCTTTGGCGCCAACCAGGCGGTTGGTGTTGTGGTACTCGACGTTGCGGCCTTTGACGTTGATGACTTCCTTGCTGTCCGTGGTGATGCGGCGGATTTCAGGGTAGTTGCCGGCGGCGGTCGCCATCTTGATCAGGTCAGCGGCGGTCGACGTGTTCTGCGGCGACAGGCCGGTCGGCTCGTCGATGGTGGTGCTGGTCATGCCCAGCGCCTTGATCTTGGCGTGCACGGCGGCCGTGAAGGCGGTCGGGCCGCCCGGATAGGTGCGGGCCAGCGAGGCGGCGGCGCGGTTATCCGAAGACATCAGGGCCAGTTGCAGCACTTCGCCGCGCGACAGCTTGGCGCCGACCGGAACGCGGGACATGCTGTGCTTGAGCATGTCGACGTCTTCCTTGTCGATGCTGATTTCCTCGTCCATGTCGAGCTTGGAATCCAGCACGACCATGGCGGTCATCAGTTTGGTCAGGGAGGCGATGGGAACGACGGTGTTGGCGTTCTTTTCGACCAGAACCTTGCCGGTCTCATCCTCAACGACGAGCACGGATTGCGAGCCCAGGGAGGGCGCGGCAAATGCGGCTGCGGAGGTCGACATCAGCAAGATGGCGGTTAATTTTTTGATCATGGCGTTGGGAAACTTTTAACGGACTTGGATGATAATCTTAAAGTGAATTCTAGTCCAGCTAAGGCTGCCAGAGCTTAAGTAGCACGAAAAAAGGAGGCCGCAGCCCCCTTTGTGTTGTAAACCCACCGCGAAAACAGGTGTCAGGCACGATGTGCCTGACACCAGCTTCTGCCTTGGGTCTTATTTGCTTGCGTAGATCTTGTCGAATTCACCACCATCATCGAAGTGGCGCTTCTGGGCCGCGCGCCAGCCGCCGAAGACATCATCCACGGTGAACAGGCTGATCGGCTTGAAGTTGGCGGCGTATTTCTTGGCGATGGCTTCCGAGCGTGGACGCAGGTAGTGCTTGGCGATGATTTCCTGGCCTGCATCCGAGTACAGGAAGTTCAGGTAGGCAGTGGCCTGCTTGCGGATACCGCGCTTGTCCACGACCTTGTCGACCACGGCAACCGGGTTCTCGGCCACGATGGAGATCGACGGGTAGACCACTTCAAAGTTGTCGCCGAATTCCGCGCGCACCAGGTTCACTTCGTTTTCGAAGGTCACCAGCACGTCGCCGATCTGGCGCTGGGTGAAAGTGGTGGTGGCGGCGCGGCCGCC
Source organism: Pseudoduganella sp. RAF19 (assembly GCF_052114165.1). NCBI lineage: Bacteria > Pseudomonadati > Pseudomonadota > Betaproteobacteria > Burkholderiales > Oxalobacteraceae > Pseudoduganella > Pseudoduganella sp. RAF19. Next base: position 764,900 of record NZ_JBFREF010000001.1, read on the forward strand.
GGCGTCCAGGATCGGCACGTTCTTGAAGATCCTGGTCACCAGCTCGCGCGCCTGGGCTTCGTTGCCGCCTTTCTTGATGACGGAACCCCAGGCGGCCAGGTAAGTGTAGCGGCCGTTGCCGGCGGTTTTCGGATTCGGGATCACGACGGCCACGCCCGGCTTGGCGAGGTCGGCCCAGTCCTTGATGCCTTTCGGATTGCCCTTGCGGACCAGGTAGACCATGGTCGAGTAGGAAGGCGCCGCATTGTCGGGGAATTTCTTGGCCCAGTCCTTGGCCACCACGCCGCGATCGGCCAGCATATCGATGTCGTTGGCCTGGTTCATGGTGACGACGGAAGCTTCCAGGCCGTCGGCGACGGCGCGTGCCTGCTTGGAAGAGCCGCCATGGGACATCTTGATGGTCACGTCCTCGCCGGCGCTCTTTTTGTACGCTGCCTGGAAGGCCGGATTGATATCCTTGTACAATTCGCGCGCTACGTCGTAGGACACGTTCAACAGTTCCGCGGCGGAGGCGGCGGGACCCGTGGCGAAGGCAGCGGCTGCGAGAATGAGGCTTAATGCGAAATTCTTATTAGTCATGGCGACCTCTATAGTGAAAACAGATATGCATACTCCGGAAACTTAGTAGGAAAGGAAACTATTTTCTGGTTATATGCTTAGACGGGCCGCTGCACGGCCGCTGCCCGCAGGGAATGGCCGATTGTTGTATAGTCGGCTTTGTGATTGGGATTTTTGTGAGCATACATGAGTTTTGAAATTCGCCTGGCAACTCCGTCGGACGCCTCCGCCGCATGCAATGTGCTGCGCCGCTCGATCGCGGAATGCTGTGTACTCGATCACAAGAATGACCCCGCCATCCTAGAGTCCTGGCTCGGCAACAAAACGCCCGAAACGGTGGCCAGCTGGTTCGCATCCCCCACCAATTTCTCCGTGGTCGCCGTGGAAGAGGGCACTGTCGTTGGCGTGGCCCTGCTGACTGGCGCCGGCAAGCTGGCCCTGTGCTATCTGCTGCCGGAAGCGCGCAGCAAGGGCGCCGGCAAGGCCTTGCTGGGCCGGGTTGAGGAGCAGGCTTGCACCTGGGGCGTGAAGGCCTTGCAACTGCACAGCACCGCCACCGGCGAGGAATTCTTCGCGCGCCAGGGTTATCTGCGCTCCGGTAATGTGCGCTCGCCATACGGCGTGGAAACCGTATTCTTCTGGAAGCAATTGGACGGCAGCGTCTGCGATGTCCCGGAAGGAAAGCGCAAACGTTTCTGCGGCTGCGGCGCGACTTAAATTTGCATTAAATTCTTAAAGGAGTTTCTCAACTCCCCCAGCTATGGGCTATAGTATTCCCTATTGCAATTGACAGGTTTGCTATGGCATCTCGACGCGACTTCCTTCACCGAAGCCTGGGCATGACGGGTGCCGCCCTGCTGGGCGTCCCGCTGATCGGCCAGGCGCGCCAGCAAGAGCTGGAACCTCCTCCCGATATTTTCGATACCCAGGCGCTCGATCTCGATTTCTGGGTCAAACCACGCACCATCAGTGTTACTCGTCCGCAAAGCGGCGAAAAAGCCCGCGTCACCTACTGGCGGGATGGCGACATCATCGACTCGGCCTACCAGGAGCTGTGCCATTTGCTGCGCGATGTGAATGCGAAAGAGACGGTGCCGATCGACCCCAAGCTGCTGGAAACGCTGTGGGGCACGCAAGCTTTCGTTGAGCGCTTCGGCATCAATAGCCCGGTGGAGATCCTGTCCGGCTACCGTACTCCTGCGTCCAACCAGCGTCTGCGCGAGCAGGGTATTCCGGCGGCGCGCCAGTCTCTGCATATGGACGGCAAGGCAGCCGACATTCGCATCACCAACCTGAACGCCGAGGTGCTGGGCGGCCTGGTGAAGAGCTTCCGCCAGGGCGGTGTCGGCTTCTATTATCGCGAAGGTCCACGCGGCGGCTGGATTCACGCCGATACCGGTTTGCAACGCACGTGGAAGGGCTGAGTTTACTCATCAATAGCAGAACGCAACACACTCCGCTTTCGGCTTGGTAGTCCAGGACAGTTGGGCGTAAGATGGTTCCGTGGGCCAGCGCCCAACGACGAAAGCGAATAATGAAAAAGAAACAGCTCTTGTGCGTGGCCCTGGAATGGGTCTCGCAAGAAGAGTTGAGCGCCTTTCTCCACGACTGGGATATTTACCAGGCTTCGAGCCTGGTCGAGGCTCGGTCTTTGCTGCGCAGCAAAGAGTTTCTGGTCGGCCTGCTGCTGGTGGATGTGCGGAGACTGGGTGTTGAAGCGCTCGACAGCTTCTTGCGTGAGCACTGGCAGGTCAAGTGGGTGTCGGTCTTCCGATCGGCAGCCCTGAATTTACCGGCTTTCCGTCAACTGATGGTCGAGCAGTGTTTCGACTTTCATACTTCTCCCATCGATTTCACTCGGCTCAGCCACACGCTGGGCCATGTGCACGGCCTTGCTTCCCTTCAGAGCAAACCTGATCCTGCTTCGGCGGATGCTATGTCGCTGGTTGGCGTGAGCCCGGCGCTGGCAGCCTTGCGGCAAAATATCCGCAAGGTGAGCGGCGTCCCCGCGCCCGTTCTGATCTGGGGCGAGAGCGGCACCGGCAAAGAGCTGGTGGCGCGCGCCGTGCACACCCATTCGCAGCGCGCCTCGGCGCCTTTCGTGCCGGTCAATTGCGGCGCGATTCCGTCCAGCCTGATCCAGGCCGAACTGTTCGGCTATGAGCGCGGCGCCTTTACCGGCGCCAGCCGCGACAAGTGCGGACTGATCGAAACGGCGGCCGGCGGCACGGTGTTCTTCGACGAAATCGCCGATCTGCCGCTCGATATGCAGTCGAACCTGCTGCGCTTTCTGCAGGAGCGCACTATCCACCGCCTGGGATCGACACGCGGTACGGTGGTCGATGCGCGCGTGATTGCCGCCAGCCATATCCGCCTGATCGACGCCGTGCGGGCGGGGCGCTTCCGCGAAGACCTGTTCTACCGCCTGAACGTGCTGACGCTGGAAACGCCGCCATTGCGTCAGCGCCGCGAAGACATCCTGCCGCTGGCCGAGCACTTCTTCAAGGAATTTGCCGCCGAGCGGGCGGCCAGTGTGAAAGGCTTTGGCCGCGATGCACTGCGGGCGATTCACGATTACGCCTGGCCCGGCAATGTGCGCGAGCTGGTCAACCGCGTACGGCGCGCTTCCGTGATGGCCGAGGGGCGGCTGATCCGCGCCCACGACCTGGGGCTGGACGGCAAGCTGCTGAAGGCCAATAACGAATGTCTCGACGGCGCCCGCACCCGCGCCGAGCGCCAGGCCATTGAAACCCGCCTGGAAGCAGGCAAGTCCATGACTTCGGTGGCGCGCGAGCTGGGTGTGTCGCGCATGACGCTGTACCGGCTCATGTCCAAGCACGGCATCGAGCTGCCCACCAAGCGTGCGGTAGCCACAGCGTAGGGCGGATCATCGATCCGCCTGCCAAGCATCTAATGGTAGTAATAAGGCGGCGTCGGCACGGTATCCGTGCGGGCCAGGCGTTCATCTTCCAGGTTCACCTTGTGGTCCCACCAGATATCCCAGCCATGGCGCTGGTCTTCCACATATTCGGGATGTTCGTCCAGCAAATGGCCGAAGAATTGCTCGAACTCAGAAACATATTCCTTTACTTTCATTGTGATTTCCTCCTGTTCGGTTACACTGGCGGCCGTGCAACATTTCAAATAGATGACAATGCAGGATAACGAGGACAAGCCGCGCTTTCGCCCTGTGCCGTGGAGCGGTATCGAAACGCCCGCCGACGCCGAGCTGTGGATCGCGGAACACGATCTGGCGCTGAAAGAGCATGTCGGCAAGCAGGAAACCGGCTACGGCGTGTGCTTCAACCTGGCCGCCGGCGGTGAGATTTATATGCAGACCGCCGATGGCGCTGTCATCCTCGATGTTACGCCTGAAGCGGACTGGGTGGCGCCTCTTATCGAAGCGGTGGCGCAGGCTGAATCGCCCAAGGGCTCGCTGTGGGTGCTGCCGGATGACAAGCTGGTGCAACTGATCATCGGCCTGTCCACTCTGATCGAATCGTCCATTCTCGTGGTCGGCCACAACTTCGGCCGCCGTCGCCATTTCTGAAGGAAACCACTGATGCGCAAACCATTGATGTCCCTGTTCGCGGCGGCCCTGCTGGCTGGCGCTGCCCTGCATGCATCCGCTGCCGATCTGCTGCAAACGGTGAAGGCGCGCGGCACGCTGAAGGTGGCGATGGAAGGCGTGTATGCCCCGTTCAATTATCGCGACCAGAAGACCGGGGAACTTGTGGGCTACGATGTGGATGTCGCCAAGCTGGTGGCAAGCAAACTGGGGGTCAAACCGGAATTCGTGACCACCGAATGGGCTTCCATCCTGGCGGGGCTGGCGAGCGGTAAATACGATGTGATCATTTCCCAGGTCGGCATCAATCCGAAGCGCGAGCAGGTATTCGATTTCTCCCAGCCTTACATCTACTCCTCGCCGATGCTGATCGTGCGCAAAGATGAAAAGAATAACTGGACCTCGCTGGAACAGCTGAAAGGCAAGCGCGTTGGCGCCGGCCAGGGCAGCGTGTACGAGGCGCAGGCCAAGGCCGTGCCGGGCATCGAGGTGCGGAGCTATCCGGCTGCACCGGAGAACCTGTCCGACCTGGCGTCCGGCCGTATCGACGCGGCACTGAACGACAGCCTGATGGCCACCTGGCTGCTGAAAACCACCAGGCTGCCGATCAAGGCTGGCGCGCGGGTGGGGGCAGTCGAGCGCATGGGCATCCCGTTCCAGAAGGGTAATCCGCAGTTCAAGGCCGCGATCGAGAAAGCCTTGAACGATGCCGCCGCCGATGGCAGCCTGAGGGCCATTTCCATGAAATGGTTCGGCACCGACGTCAGCAAGGCGCCGTAAGCGATGGATTGGCTTGAGCTGCTGCAGGAAGCAGCGCCCGTCATGCTGAAGGGCGCCGGCTATACGCTGATCTTTGCCGTCGCCTCCATGCTGGGCGGGCTGGTACTGGGCTTCCCGACGGCCGTGATGCGCATTCTGCCGTGGAAGCTGGTGCGCTGGCCAGCCACCGTGTACGTCAGCCTGATGCGTGGCACGCCGCTGCTGGTGCAGATGTTCGTGATCTATTACGGCCTGCCGAGCGTCGGGATCGAGTTTACGCCCGTCACGGCGGGCATTCTGGCGCTGAGCCTGAACGCCGGCGCCTATCTGTCCGAAAGCCTGCGCGGCGCGATGCTCAGCATCGTCAAGGGACAGTGGTCGGCCAGCTACAGTCTGGGCATGGGCTACGGCCAGACGCTGCGCTACGTGATCATGCCGCAAGCGCTGCGCATTGCCGTGCCATCCATGAGCAACACCCTGATTTCGCTGATCAAGGATACCTCGCTGGTGTCCGTGATCACGATGACCGAGCTGATGCTGTCGACAAAAGAAGTTATTGCGGCCACGTTCCGTCCTCTGCCGCTTTACCTTGCAGCGGCGGGCATCTATTGGATATTGAGCCTGCTGTTCGAGCAGGTGCAGCGCCATGCCGAGGCGCGCCTTAACCGCTCACATCGTCAGGCCTGATACAACGCCCGCCACAATTCTCGACATTGTCATAAGTGCATGATAGGCTTGGACAAAAAAGAAGCGGGGCGATATGGAAAAAGACCAGCGTGCACCGTCCGCCAAGACCATGGCGGGCCCGTTAGCGGCAGGGGAAGGTTTGCCTGGCCTGATGCCGCATGAGGCTTTGCTGGCCGCAATGGGCGGCACGCCGCCCGCGCTGCATGAGGGCAGCGATACCCGCCTTCAATTCGAGCGCGAGCAGGACTACTTCAACGACCTCTACCTGCTGGCGCCGGTCGGCTACTTCGTGCTGGCGCCGGACACCACCGTCCTGCAGATGAATCTGGTGGGCGCCGACCTGCTTGGCCTGCCGCGCAACAATCCCGACCGCATTCCCTTCCGTAGTTTTATCGCCGCGCGTTTCATGGCGGACTTCGACAGCTTTGTGCGCGACAGCCAGCACAGCGGCGAGCCGCAACGCTGTTCGCTGCAAATGACCCGTGGACGGGGCGATCGGGGCTTCCCTGTCACCTTGCTGGGCAGTGGCGCGCCGGGCGCCGAGAGCTTCCGCGTCGTGCTGGAGCTGGCTGAAGGCAAGCTGGCCGCACTGGAGAAAAGCGAAGAGCGCTTCCGCCGCATCGTGCACTCGGCGGAAGAAGGCATCTGGGAAATCGATGCCGCTGCAACGACCAGCTTTGTGAATCCGAAGATGGCGGCCATGCTGGGCTACACCATCGAAGAGATGCTGGACCAACCGCTGGTGCGCTTCATGGACGACGAAGGCCGCTCCATCCTCGAGCGAAATATCGCGCGCCGCCAGCAGGGTGTGGCCGAGCGTCACGAATTCAAGTTCATCCGCAAGGACGGTGTGGAAATGTGGGCGACGCTGGCCACCAATCCCATCTTCGATCCGGACGGCAGCTATATGGGCGCGCTGGCGCTGGTCAGCGATATCACGGAGCGCAAGCTGTCCGCCGAGCTGATCTGGCATCAGGCCAATTACGATGCGCTGACTACGCTGCCAAACCGGAACATGTTCCATGACCGGCTGGCGCAGGAAATGAAGAAAGCCAAGCGCGACGGGCTGTTCCTGGCCTTGCTCTTCATTGACCTCGATCAGTTCAAGGAAATCAACGACAGCCTCGGCCACGAGATGGGCGACAAGCTGCTGGTGGAAGCGGCTTCGCGTATTGCGGCCTGCATGCGCGCGTCCGACACGCTGGCGCGCCTCGGCGGTGATGAGTTTGTGGTGATCCTGCCGGGGCTGGATCAGGTCACCAGCGTGGAGCGGGTGGCGCAGCAGATCGTGGCGTCGCTGAACAAGCCTTTCCAGCTGGGACCGGCCACGGGGTCCGTTTCGGCCAGCATCGGCATCGCGCTCTATCCCTCGGATGCCGACGATCCGGAGCAGCTGCTACGGCATGCGGACCAGGCCATGTACGCGGCCAAGAATGGCGGGCGCAACCGCTACAGCTATTTCACCTCCGATATGCAGGCTGCCGCGCAGCTGCGCATGCGCCTGGCGAGCGACCTGAAGATGGCGGTGACCAATTGCCAGTTCGAACTGTACTACCAGCCCATCGTCAACCTGATCAGCGGACGCATCGAGCGCGCGGAAGCCCTGCTGCGCTGGCGCCATCCGGAGCGCGGTTTGCTGAATCCCGCGGAGTTCATCGGCAGCGCGGAAGCGAATGGCACCATTCTCGATATCGGCGACTGGGTGTTCCGCACGGCCGCGGACCAGGCCAAGCGCTGGCAGGATGAGCTGGGACTGCCATTCCAGATCAGCGTGAACCAGTCGCCGGTGCAGTTCCGTACCAATTCGGTGCCGCTGGAAGAATGGCTGGCCTATGTGGACAGCCTGAAGCTGGCGCCGCGCAGCATCGTGGTGGAGATCACCGAGAGCCTGCTGACTGACCCGGACAGTCCCGTGGTCGAACGCCTGCGCCAGTACCACGCCATGGGCTTGCAGGTGGCGCTGGATGACTTCGGCACCGGCCATTCGGTGCTGGCCCATCTGAAAAAATTCGAGATCGACTACCTGAAGATCGACCGCAGCTTCGTCAAGGATCTGGCGGGCGATTCCGGCGACCTGGCGCTGTGCGAAGGCATCATCGTGATGGCGCACAAGCTGGGCCTGAAGGTCGTGGCGGAAGGCGTGGAAACGGAAATGCAGCTCAGTCTGCTGAAAGCCGCAGGCTGCGATTACGCGCAGGGATTCGTCTACGCTCCGCCGCTGCCGGCAGCGGAGCTGGGGAAGATGGCCTTAGGTCAGGCTTAACAGGGAAATCACGCGGTCGCGGTTGATGCCGACCAGGGCGGAATTCAGCGACACCAGCTGCTGATAGCCCGGGTCCTTGGACAGATTGGCAAACACTTCGGCCATCTGCCCCATGCCCACCAATTCCATGGGCGGCAGGTTCTGGTCGGCGCGCTGGGTAGCGGTAGCCAGTTCCTGGCGTACCTTGGCCAGTGCTGCTTCCACATGCGACAGCGCCTGCGTGACTTGCTGCAGGGTGGCGCGCATCGACTCGATATCCGAAGTGCCCCAGTTTTCCGGCGTGATGATGGGCTGCTGGGCGTCGGCGCGCATGCGGTTCAGCTGGCCCGCCGCGAAGCGGATGCCACCGCCCTGGACGGCCAGCGAGTCACGCACGCCGGGCCAGTTCGCCTCGGCAGTCGAGAACACCAGCTCACCGTCCTTGTTGACGGTGACGCGCACACCCGCCGGTGCCAGCGCCTGGTCGAAGCGGTTGACGATTTCGCCATCGCTCAGGCCTGGCCCCAAGTGTATGGAGCGCAGGCCGGAGGTGCCGCCGCCAACCGAAATTGCGAGGGTTTCGCGGGCGCCGTTGCGCAGATTGGCCAGCGTCATGCCGCGCACGGTGAAGCTCTGCGTGGACGGATCGGTGGAGTAGCCCAGCTGGGAATCCAGGGTGCCGCCGGAAGCCTGGCTGCGATTCTTCCACGTGTCGGCGAACTGGCGCACGCGCTGTTCTACCTGGCCATCGCGCATGGTGCGCGAAGCCAGCTTGGCGGACAGATCGGTCTTCAGAGAGCGCAGCTGGGCCGCGCTTTGTTCCAGGAAGTCAATCGCCTGCTGGGCGCCGGAGATATCGCTCTGCAGCGGCGCGTCCCAATTCGTGATGCCAGTACGCAGTGGGGCAGATTTATTGTCGGCTGCCGCAGCTGCGTTCTGCGCGTCGAGGCCGCCGCCTGCATCGGCCAGCGCGGCGTCGACCGTTTTCGCATTGGCCGCCGGACCGGACGGGCCGGTAGCGTACCCGGTGTTAGCTGAACGTTGGACGATTTCCATGATGTCTGGACTTGCTTACAGTGCGTTGAAGAGGGACAGGTTGGCGATCTTGGAATAAGCCTGGTAGGTCGCCTGCAGTGCAGTATTGTAGCCATTCAGCTGGGTCGCGGCCAGACCGTAATCCAGCTGGCCCATTTCCGTCATGGCCATCTTGTTCGAGAGCGCCACGTTGCTGTGATTGCTGGAAAGCGTTTCCAGCACGTTCTGTGCGCCACCGAAGGTTGCGATCTTGCCCGATACCAGGGACAGGGCGGTGTCGGTGCCGTCCAGCGCTGCGGTCAGGGTGCCGCGGGTGCCTGCATTGTTTGGGTCCGCGCCCGGCTGGCCCAGCGCATCAATGGCGGCGTCGATCTTGTTCAGCCAGTCCTCCACGCCCAGCGCATCGACATTGGCGACCTGGGTGATGCCGTTGCCGACCACCACTTGCTGCTGGCCGTTATTGCCAATATAGGCATAACGGCTGCCCGGTGCGTTGCCTGCGTTGTAAGAAATAGCCGGCGTACTGGTCAAGGTGCCGGAGAAGATGTAGCGGCCTTCCTGGTCCTTGGTGTTGGCGTTGAAGTACACCGAATCGCGCAGCGCGGTCAGGCTGTTGACCATGGAGTTCAGGTCGGCCGGGGTGTTGGCACCGTCGGAAGCCCAGACCAGCAAGTCGCGCGCGGAATTCATGTCGCCCACCATGCCGTCCAGGTAGGTTTCGTTTTTGCTCAGGCGGATCTTTACCGCTGCAATATTGTCGACGTACTGGTCGAGCGTGGCCTGTTCGCGCGTCAGGCGCGAGATGCGCACATTGGTGATCGGATCATCCGAAGGCACCAGCAGCTTATTGCCAGTTGCCATTTTCTCGGTCAGTATCGCCAGCGCGCCCTGGTTGATGTTCAGGGAGCGATCCATGGTCGCCTGGAATTGCATTGATGCGATACGCATGGGGTTCTCCTTAACCGAACATGGACATGGTGGCGTCGAACAACTGGTTCGCCACTGCGATGACCTTCATGTTCGCCTGATACATATTCTGGAACTCGACCAGGTTCATCGCTTCCTCGTCCTTGTTGACCGAGCTGGTGGAAGCCCAGTCGTCCTCGGCCTGCTGGCGGATGGTGGTCGAGGTTTTCAGCAATGCCTGATTCTGGGAGCTGTCAATGCCCAGCTTGCCGACCAGCTGCGTGTCGGCGTCGCCTACCAGCACGTTGCCGATCGAGGTCAGCGTGATTGGCTGGTTCTTGATGTCGATCAGGGCCTGCAGGTTGCCGCTGTCGCCAGGCGTGCCATCCGACGAGAAGGCGAGATCGGAAGCCTTAAAGCCCGCCGATACGCTCATCAAGCCACCCAGGCCGGTCGAGTTAAAGCTGAACAGCGGTGCGCCGGAGCCTACTGGGTTGACGCCATCCGAACCGGCCGCCAGCACATTGTTGACGCCGGCCGACAGCTGCTGGGCCATGTCGAAGATCGACTGCTGCAGCGGCAACAGTTTGTTTTTTTCGTAGTCGCCGAGGCCGCCCAACTGGCCGCCCAGCTTGGTATCGTCCAACGGGAACTTAGTGCCAGAAAAGTCCACGGTCAGCACCGGGCTGCCGCTGGTGTTGTCAATCATCAGGCTGCCCGCATTCTTGCCCATGACCAGCGGAGCGCCGCCTTTGAGCGATACCGTGCTGGTGCCGTCCGGCTGCGCCAGCACTTCGATGCCTGCCAGCTGAGCCAGCTGGTCGATCTGCTGATCACGCTCATCGATCAAGGCCGAGACATTGGTGCCGACGGATGCGGCATTCTGGATACGGCCGTTCAGCGCGGCGATATTGGTGACCAGGGTATTGAACTGCGGCACGATCGATTCGCGCTGCTGGATTACCGAGGTTTCCTGATTGCGGGTCACCGCGTAGATACTGTTGAAGCTTTGCGATAACGCGTCGCCTGCTGTAACCACGGCCTGGCGCAACGGGGTGGAAGTCGGATCGTTACCGGCTGCATTCAGGGATTGGAAGAATTTGTCGACTGCCGTGGAGAGGCTGGTCTGGTCGTCGCCCATCACGCGTTCCAGCTGGGTCATATACGGCTGGATCTGGGTGTACTGGCCCTGGTCCGAGTTCGCACGCCACAGCTGCTGGGACTTGTAGCTGTCTGAGAAGCGCAGCAGGGACGTCACTTCCACGCCATTGCCGGCCAGTTTGGTACCGACACTTGGACCAACAGCGGTCAGCAGTACGCCCTGGCGGGTGTAGCCTTTGGTTTGCAGGTTTGCAATGTTCTGGCTGGTCGTGTTCAGGGCCGCCTGGGCAGCGAGAGAACCGGTCAGTGCATTGTTAATGATGGACATGGGCGATCTATTCCTGTAAGGGCCGGAGGACCTTTGCTCTGAGGCATTCCTGGTCCGTTAACGGTAAAAGGCGACCGGGTATTGCTTGGCATTAAGCCGGAGGCGTCTTTTTCCCAGAAAAAACTGTTTTTTCCGCAATGGAATTGACTGCCGGTGGCGCGGAGGCGGGCTGGGCGGGCAGCAACTGGCGCAGAATGGCATCGGCGACGCCGAAAGCGCGGCGGTGGGACAGCTGGTCGGCCACCAGGTTATCCGCCAGATCCAGCATATCGCTGTTGACGGATTCGGATTGCTGGTCGTGATCTCCCACGGCGCGCGCGGAAGCACGCATCTTGTGCAGCATCTGGCCGATGAAGAAGCTTTCGAATTTGACCGCTGCCTCGGTGGCCTTGGCGCGGTAAGCCTCGTCCGGCTGGGCGACGGGCGCCTGCAGGTTCGGCAACTCGGACTCGGTGCCGAGGCTCTGGGCTAGAGGATTGATGCGGCTGCTATCCATCAGATCACCACCAGCTCGCCTTCGATGGCGCCGGCCTGGTCCAGCGCCTGCAGGATGGCCATGATGTCATCCGGCGTCGCGCCCAGGCTGTTGACCACATCGATAATGGCCTGCAGCTTGGCGCCGGCCGGCCATTTGAACATCTGCGGCGTGCCCTGGTCGACGCTGACATTGGACTGCGGGGTGACCGTGGTCTGACCCTGGCTGAACGGAGCAGGCTGGCTGACCTTGGAGCTTTCGGAAATCACCACTTTCAGCGAACCGTGGGTAACGGCGGCTGCTTTCACGCGCAGACCATCGGCAATCACCACCGTGCCGGTACGCGAGTTGAACACCACTTTCGGCGTTTCGGCGCCCACTTCAACGGGCAGCGATTCCAGCTTGGCCATGAAGGCGACGCGTTGGGTTGGATTGTCCGGTGCGATAACGTCGATGCCGGTGCCGTCAGCCGTGGTGGCGACGTTGCCGAAGCGGCGGTTGATCGACTCCACGATATTGGTGGCGGTTTCGAAATTCGGCGTCTTCAGCGACAGGTGCACCGAAGGTTTGCTGGCGAAGTCGGTCGGTATTTCGCGCTCGATCACGGCGCCGTTCGGAATGCGGCCTGCGGTCGGGGTGTTCACGGTCACCGAGGAGCCGCTTTTGCCCGCTGCGCTCAAACCGCCCACCACCACATTACCCTGGGCCAGCGCATAGGTTTCATTGTCGGCCGCGCGCAGCGGCGTCAGCAGCAGCGAGCCGCCGCGCAGGCTTTTCGCATCGCCCAGCGAAGACACGGTGACATCGATCGGCTGGCCGCGGCGGTAGCCCGGCGGGAACACCGCCGACACCATCACGGCCGCCACGTTCTTGGATTTGGCGTCCTGGCCGTCCGGCATCTTCACGCCGAACTGCTTGAGCATATTGACCACGGACTGGCTGGCGAACTTGACCTGGGTCGAGTCGCCGGAACCGTTCAGACCGACCACCAGGCCGTAGCCCACCAGCGGGTTGTCGCGCACGCCTTCAATCGCCACTAGATTGCGCAGCGCCTGTGCTGCAGAAGCGGGCAGGGCAGTCGCCATCAGGGCGGCGGAGGCGAGGACGGGAAGCATCCAGCGTTTCATTCAATCACCTCAGAAAGGCATCAGGGGGCCGAGGAAGAAGCGGCTCAGCCAGCCCGGCTGGTTGGAATCGGCCAGCGTGCCCTGGCCCGAATACGCGATGCGGGCATTGGCAATGCGCTGCGACGACACCTGGTTGTTGGCATCGATATCGGCCGGACGCAGGAAGCCTTTCAGGCGCACGAATTCCTCGCCCTGGTTCAGGGTCAGGGTCTTCTCGCCGGCGATGCGCAGCAGGCCGTTGGGCAGCACTTCCTGCACGATCACCGTGATGGCACCGGACAGGGCGTTCTGCTGGGTGGCGTTGGCGTCACCCTTGAAGGCATTGGTGGTTGACAGGTCGATGCCGGCTTTCGGGAAGGTCTTGCCCAGCAGGCCTGGCGGCGCCACGCTGTTGGACGAGTCTTTGCCGATGGTGGTGCCGGCGCTCTTCGAGGCTTGCGTCGTTTCTTGCAGAAGCACGGTAACCACGTCGCCGACGCGGAAAGCGCGGCTGTCCGAGGTCAGCGACAGGGTAGTGTCGCCGCTGAACACGCCGCCGGAAGTGCCGCGCGGCATGCTGCTGCGGGCCACCGCGGGTGGTTCGTCCATGGGGCCGGGGCTGACGGGCGCCGGCTTGATGACTGCGCAACCGGCCAGCAGCATCGCGGCCATTGCGCTCAGTTGCGCTTGCAGTTTCATCAGCGTGCCGCCTGCGACAGGTATTGCAGCATATTGTCGGCAGCGGTCAGCACCTTGGTGTTCATTTCATAGGTGCGCTGGGCAGCGATCATGTCCACCATTTCTTCGACCACCTGCACGTTGGAGCCTTCCAGGGCGCCTTGCTTCAGCTTGCCGAACTGGGCGTCGCCCGGATTGCCTTCGGTCGGTGCGCCGGAGGACTGGGTTTCCTGGAACAGGTTGTCGCCCAGAGCCAGCAGGCCGGTCGGATTGATGAACGAGGTCAGGGTCAGCTGGCCAACCTGGGTTGGCGCCACATTGCCCGGCACATTCACCGACACCACGCCGTTTTCAGCGATGGTGATGTTGGTGGCATTGGTCGGGATGGTGATCTGCGGCACCAGTGGCAGGCCTTGCGCATTCACCAGCACGCCGTTCTGGTCCACGCCGAGCTGGCCGGCACGGGTGAAGCCCGGCTCGCCATTCGGACGGCGCACCTGCAGGAAACCATTGCCGATCACGGCCACGTCGTACTTGTTGCCGGTGATCTGGGTGGTGCCGTCGGTGAAGACTTTCTGGGTGCCCACCAGCTGCGTACCGTTACCCAGCTGAACGCCGGTCGGGGTCAGGGTGTTGTTGTCGGCGCGCTGGGTGCCTGGCTGCTGCTCGACGGAATAGAACAGATCTTCGAAGACCACGCGGTCTTTTTTGAAGCCGACGGTGTTGGCGTTGGCCAGGTTGTTGGCGATGGCCTGCAGTTTGGCGTCCTGCGCCTGCACACCGGTCTTGCTGATCCACATTGCTGGATTCATTGTATTTCTCCTATGGGCCTATCAGGCGCTGACGAGGCGGTTGCCGGCGGTGGTCATGTCATCGCTGGCTTTGAACAATTTCATCTGGATTTCGAAGGTGCGGTTCAGGCTCATGGTGGCCACCATCTCTTCGATAGCGGACACGTTGGAACCTTCCAGATGGCCGGCGCGCACCTGCACCGTGTTGTCCACCTGCAGCGGCTGGCCGTCGCGTGCGACCAGCAGGCCGGATTCATTCTTGGTCAGTTCGGATGCTTCGGCTTTCACCAGCTTCAGCTTGTCGATGATCTGCATCTCGGCAGTCGTACCCTGGCCGAGGATGGAAATCGTGCCGTCCTGGCCGATGTCGATCTTGCGGTAAGGCGGCAGGGTGATCGGATTGCCGCCTTCGCCCAGGATCGGCATGCCGTTCACGGTCATGGTGCCGTCGGCGTCCAGGGTGATGGCGCCGGCGCGGGTGTAAGCCTCGCCGGTTGGCCCTTGCACGGCAAAGAAACCATTGCCTGAAATCGAGACATCCAGCTCGCGGCCGGTAGCCTTCAGCGTACCCTGGCGGGTGGTGACGGCATTGGCCTGCAACTGCGTCATATGACGGTCGTCGTAGCCATAGCCCGGCAACTTGGTGGCAGTGGCCAGCTCCAGGTTGGCGCGGAAGCCGGGCGTGTCCATATTCGCCAGGTTGTTGGCGTGCACCTGCTGGCCGCGCAGGGCCCGCTCGGCCCCGCTCATTGCTGTGTAGATCAGCGCATCCATTCAGAGCCTCTTACAGCGCTTGCATCAGCGACTGCATCATCTGATTCTCGGTGGTGATGACTTTCGAGTTCGCCTGGTAGTTACGCTGCGAAGTCATCAGGCCCACCAGCTCGGAAGTGATGTCCACGTTCGAGCCTTCCAGCGTGCTGGTCGACAGAGTGCCCGCCACGCCGGCGCCCGGCACCGAAGTATTCGGAGTGCCCGACTCGTTGTTCGCAGTCCAGCTGGTGTTATCGACCGGGGTCAGGCCTTCTTCGTTGGGGAAAGTGGCCAGCGCCAGAATGCCGATGGCTTGCTTTTCATTGTTCGAGTACTTGGCAATCACGGAGCCGTCAGTGCCCAGTTCCACGCCCACGAAGCTGCCGGAGGCGTAGCCGTCGTTGTGGTTGGTGGAGGTGGTCACTTCGCCCTTTTGCAGGGTGGTACCGAGATAGTCGATGGCAATCGTTGAAGCGTTGGCTCCGGTGTTCGGGAAGGTCAGGGTGGCTTTGGTCGTGGTGGCCACTGGCGTGCCGCCAACCGTTACCAGCTGGCCAGCATTGTCAAAGCCGAGCGCCACGCTGCTGTTGCCAGCGCCGCCAAACGAGCTGCCAGTACCAACCAGCGAGCTGTCATAACCGTCTACGACCGCGTGCACGATCACACCGTTCGTAGCAGGAGAGGCTGGGGACGGGTCCAGGCTGAAATATTGGGTAACGGTGTGGCTGCGGCCCAGCGAGTCGTAGGCCTGCGAGGTTTTCGACCAGTTGTAGCTGTTCGGATCAACGGCGACTGGTGTAGCGGCGCCAGGGTTTGGAGCGACCCAAGGCGAGCTCGGAGCAGTCCAGTCTGGCGACATGTTGGCCACGAATTGCACAGCGGTAGTCGGCTGGGCGGCAAGCATGCCGGTCGGCACTTTGATATCGCCCATCGGACCTGGCGTAGTCGACGGCGGGGTCAGGGAATAGCCCTGCACACGGCGGCCGGAAGAATCGACGATATAGTCGGTGGCATCCTTGTTGAACACGCCGACGCGGGTATAGCTCTGCAGGCCGCTGCTGTCCTTGGTGATGAAGAAGCCGCGGCCATTGATGGCTGCGTCCATGCCGCGGCCTGTGTTCAGCACACCGCCGTTCAGGCCGATGTTCTGGGTGACCGAACCGATCTGGGTGCCGCTTGGCTGCGAACCGGCGTACATCGAGGCGAAGTTGGCGCGGCTCGATTTGAAGCCATAGGTACCGGCATTCGCGATATTGTTACTGATGGAGTCCAGCTGCTGATTGATGGCCTGAATGCCAGACAGCGCGATATCGAAGCTCATGACGGAACCTTTCTTAGAGAACGGAATTGGTGGCAGTCGAGGACTTGCCGTTAAATGCGGTAATGGCGTTCGGCGAGACTTCGCCCACGTTGGCAACGTTCAGTACGACGCTGCCGGCGGTACCGAGCCGTACGCTGTTCAGGCGGCCGGCGACATCCACGGTGCCGGTGCCGGTGCTGGTGACAACCTTGATGTTGTAGCTGCCCTCAGGCAGGCCCAGCGCTTGCGGATCGATCGCAAACGGCACGGTGCCGGCGGCCAGGGTGCCCATAGGGATTGAGGTCTCGACGCCGTTGCTGCCGGTCAGGACCACGGAAGTCTTGGCGCTGGAGGCGTCCAGGGTGAATTCGCCGTTGATCTTGCTGCTGCCGACCTGCACCGTATCGGTGGTTGTCATTACGTCGGAGCCGACTTGGGCGCCCAGCGCCAGTACCTGCATCGATTGCAGCACCGAGGCGTTGGAGCTGGTCAGGTTGGCCAGGTTCTGCAGGGCTTCGGTCTGGGACAGCTGGGTCAGCTGCTGCACGAACTGGGATGGGTCCTGCGGCGACAGCGGGTCCTGGTTCTTGATCTGAGCCACCAGCAGCTTGGTGAACATATCCTTGTCGGCGCTGCCGGTGACGGCGCTGCTGGTACTGGTAGCGTTAGCTGCCTGTGCGGCAGCGTTGGTGAACAGACTGGTTTCCATCGATTAGCCTTCGCCGAGTTTCAGGAGGGATTGCTGCATCGTGCGGATGCGGCCGAGCACTTCTACATTGGTTTCAAAGGCGCGCGAGGCCGACATCATGTCGGTCATCTCGGCCACCTGGTTGACGTTCGGGTAGAACACCATGCCTTCCGCATTGGCCAGCGGATTGCCTGGGTCGTACACCTTGCGCAGCGGTTCCGCGCTTTCGACCACGTCCAGCACCTGCACGCGGCCGCCGTTTTCAGCGTTCGGACCTTCGTTCATGACTGCCGCAAACACCGGCTTGCGCGCGCGGTAGGTTTCGTTTTCGCTGCCAGCGACCGAATCGGCGTTGGCGAGGTTGGAGGCGACAGTATTCAGGCGCACGGTCTGGGCCGCCATGGCCGAGCCTGCAATCTGGGAGATGTCCTTGAAGCTCATGAGTGGCCTTATTGTCCGTTGATCGCCTTGGCGATGCCCTTCAGCTGCATATTGATGAAGGTCAGGCTGGTCTGGAAATCGGTGGCATTCTGCGAGAAGGCCGCCTGCTCGACGCCGATCTCGACGGTGTTGCCATCGCCGGTCGGGTGGTAGGGCACGCGGTACAGCGGATCGCTGTCGCCGTCCAGGGCCAGTTCGCCGTTCGCTTGTGCTTGCACTTGGGCAAGAGAAGCAGAAAAGTCGATATCCTGAGCCTGGAAGCCGGGAGTGTTTTCGTTGGCAATATTGGATGCCAGGATGCGGGTCCGTTCGGCCCGCAGATGGAGTGCGTCGCCGTGAAGGCCGACTGCGTCTTTGAAATTGATGCTCATTTTTGCTCCTCTGTGATTCGCTGCGGGTAGAATGCGACCGTGCGTTTCTGCAGAAAGATCCAAGTAAAGGTATTGCCTATGCCCAACAAACTTATTGTACCCGGTTTTTTTACCTTGTTGCTCACTGGCATCTTTCAATCTACAGCTTTTTCTGCGATTTTCCCTGAGCAAACCTTAGCGAAACTGCAAGAGACTGCGCATGCGGTGTTGAAAAATCAGGCAGAATCGGCGGGTCTGATCGAACCGAAATTCGACATCGAGGTGGTCAAAACCACCCGTCCGTTGCCCAGTTGTCCGACCTCCGTCACTGTGGAAACGCTGGATTCACGCAGCATGAACCGCATGCGCCTGGTAGCTGTTTGCCAAGGTGAGCAGGGGTGGAAATACGAGTTTGTCGTTCGTGCAAAAGTGTCAGCAAAGGTAGCAATTGCGGCAACGGATTTAATAGCTGGGAAGATTTTGTCGCCTTCTGATGTGTTGCTGGAGCGCCACGACATCACCGGCATGCTGGATAGCTTTTCTGACCTGACTACGGTAGAGGGAATGTCTGCCCGTCGCACCATTCATAGCGGTGATGTTTTGCGCCAGAACATGCTGGTGGCGCCACCTCTGGTCAAACGTGGCGAGCAGGTGCGCATTGTGGCAAAACGTGATCAGATTGAGGTCAGCATGGCGGGCGAAGCGCTCGATACCGGCGCGCGCGGTGCGACCATTCGTGTGCGTAACAGCAGCGGCACCACGATCCGCGCCCGCGTCACCGACCAGGGCACGGTGGAGCCGGCAGACTTGCCGCCGCAGTGATGCAAGCATACGGCGGATCAATGATCCGCCCTACGGGAGCGCCGAGTCTGGCGTAGGGCGGGTCATTGACCCGCCACGGCTCAGTTGCCGCGGCGTGCAATGCGGGCCGCTAAGCCCGCCAATTTCTCGGCGTAGGAAGGATCGGTGGCGTAACCACCTTGCGCCAGCCCGCGCGCGAAGGCGCGTGCGTCGGTGCCCGTATTGAGCGCGTGCTGGTAGCGCGGATTATCGCTCAGCATATCGCCATAATCGCGGAAGGCAGCGGCCTGGTCCGGATAGCTGCGGAACTTCTCGACGCGCTTTACAGCCGCGCCGTATTCGTATTCGGTGGTCATGCTGGCCGCCACATCACCCTGCCATTGCGCATTGGCCTTGATGCCGAACAAGTTGTTGCTATCGCTGCCATCGGTGGCGCGCAGCGGACGCTGGCCCCAGCCGGATTCCAGCGCCGCATGGGCCGCGACGATATCGGGCGAGACACCGAGACGCTGGCCCGTTTCTTCCGCATAAGGGCGGATCGATTCCAAAAACTGTTCCTGCGCGGTGCTGTCGATGCCTTCGGTGGTGCCGCCAATGGCGCGTGCCGCGTTCAATTTGGCGCGCAAGGCAGCGCCGTCCACGTTCAGCTGGCTGGCCGAGCCGCCTACTGAGCCCGTGCTGCTGCCGTTGGCCAGGTAGGCGTTGACATCCGCCTGAACCGCGCGGAAGGTGGTCGAGAAAGCTGCGCTCTGGCCGCTGCTGCTGCTGAAGGCTGCGGGCAGGGCGGGGCGCGCAGCAGTCATGTTCGACTGCGTTGCGGCGGTGGCCGCCGTGGCGCGGGTCGGCGCCATGAAAGCGGTGAAATCAGGCCGGCTCATAAGTCTGGTCGTCGCCATGCAGCACGCGCTGCATGATCGTAAATTGTTCGGCAAGCAGCTCGGCATTGCGCTTGCCCAGTTCTTTCGCTTTCAGCACCATCGCTTCCAGGGCCTTCCAATCGGATTCCAGGCGTGCGCGCGGCTCAGGCTTGAGCAGGGCGAACACCTGCAGCATGCTTGGCTGCGGGCCGGTGAGACGGACAGCGAGATCGAAACGCTGCTTGCGGCGATCGTCCATCATGGCGGCAAGGGTGCCGATCGCCTCGGCGATCTCGCCCAGGCGCACACTCTGATGGCGAATGGCGGCATCGAACTGCTGTTCGATCAGGTCCAGCATCGACTGGTAGTCCGCCATGTCGGCGGCAATACCGTCCAGCAGGAGCTTCATTGCCTCCTGGCGCGACATCTGATTCACTTTTCGCCCCGGTGGAAACGCTGGATCAGGCCAGCCAGTTTGCCGGCATCAAATGGCAGTTCGCCCTTGGCCAGGGCGTCACGCAGCTGAGCCACACGTTCGTGGTCGATGTCCGGCATGTCTTTCATGGCTTGCAGGGCAGGTTGCAGCACAGCCGACTGCAGCTCAGCCTTTTCAGCGGACGGTGCGGGCGCGCGTGCGGCCTCCGCCGGCGCCGTATCGGTGACGGTCTGCACGGCTACGCCGCCGGGCGTGGAGCTGGAAATTCTCATACGGTTGCCTCTCGTCTTCTCAATTGCCATTGCGCTTGCCCTTGCCTTCCAACAGCTTGTCACGCAGCTGCTGTAAAACGTTGCGGTCCGGCAGGGCCTCGTCGAGATCCTGCTGCAACTGCGATTTGGAACCCGGCATGCCGAACATCGAGGCAACTGCTTCGGCCTGGCCCTTGGTCAGGATCAGCAGCTCGATACGGCGGTTGACACCGGCGTCGGCGCGCTTGGGATCAAGCGGCGCGCGATCGGCCATGCCTACCACCTGCAGCACGCTGTCTTTCGGCATATTCCCGGCCAGCAGCTGGGATCGCGCCGCCATCGCCCGGTTGGACGACAGGTTCCAGTTCGAGAACGCGGAATGGCTGGTATCCGCATATTGTAACGAATCCGTGTGGCCCACGATCAGCATCTGGTTTTCCATCTTCGCGAACAGCGGCCCCATCTGGTTGAGCAGCTTGGCGAATTTCCCCGTCGGCACGGCGCTGCCGCGCACGAACATGCCCTGGTTGTCGGTGTCGTGCAGCATGACGCGCAGGCCATAAGGCGTGATCACGTACTGCACATTTTTCTCCAGGCCCTGTTCCTCGCCCATCTTGGTCAGGGTTTTCGCCAGCAGCGTAAGGTCCTGCGGCGTTTCGTAGTACACGCGCTGCTCGGCTGTTTGCTGCGGCACTTTGTTGAAGCCCGAGGTAGCAGTGCCGTCGACGTCAGTATTGCCGGTGCGTGGCATAGGGAAACGCTCGATCAGCGAACCGCGCGGGCCGCCGATCTGCTGCGGCATCACGCCCTTGCCCTGGTCGGTCTTGTTGCCGTCGGCTTCGGTCAGGATCTGTTCCAGGCTTTCGGTATTACGCGACGCCATCAGCCACAGCACGAGGAACAGGCACATCAGTGCC
Source organism: Pseudoduganella sp. RAF19 (assembly GCF_052114165.1). NCBI lineage: Bacteria > Pseudomonadati > Pseudomonadota > Betaproteobacteria > Burkholderiales > Oxalobacteraceae > Pseudoduganella > Pseudoduganella sp. RAF19. The sequence goes on from NZ_JBFREF010000001.1 coordinate 785,928, forward strand.
AGACAGAAGTCGGCGAACGCTACCTTCCAGGCGCCGCCGTGTTCATCGTGAGCATGCTTGCCACCGCCACGCTTGACGATGGTTTGCTCGTGGTGCTTATCATGCGGCTTTAGCACGTCCACCTCCACGGCGCGAGGAATCCGGCTCGGCGTCGCGGCCTTCCAGTGCATTGATCCAGCCTTCAAGCTGGGCGAAGCTCGGCTTGATGTTGAGCTGCACCAGGCGGCGGCCGGCGTCGATGGCCAGCAGCGGTGGCTTGCCGGCGACGTGGGTTACCAGCACCACTTTCACGCATTCCATGGTGGAGGCTTCCTGATTCACCAGCTGTTTCAGCATGTTCGAAATCGGGTCCAGCAGGCCGTAGCAGAAGAAGATACCAATGAAGGTACCGACCATCGCGCCGCCCACGTGCTCGGCGATCTCGGCCGAGGTGGCGCCTTCGCCCACGCCGCCCATGGTGATCACGATGCCCAGCACCGCAGCCAGAATACCGAAGCCCGGCATCGCTTCGCCGATCTTGTTGATGGATTTGGCCGGCTGGGTCAGTTCTTCGTGGATGGCTTCCAGTTCCTGCTCCAGCACGCCTTCCAGTTCGTGGGCGTTGATCTTACCCATCGCCATCAGGCGGAAATTGTCGACGATGAAGGCCAGCAGTTTCGGCTCTTCCAGCACCAGCGGATAACGCTGGAACAGCGGGCTTTCCTTCGGCGCTTCCACGTGAGCATCGAGTGCCTTCAGGCCGCCGGCGGCGAGCTGCAGCAGTTCATACATCAGCAGCAGCAACTGACGCTGGAATTCAGAGTCGTACTTCTTGCGCGAGATGATGTGCTTGAGCTGGGAACCGGCTTCCTTCAACACGTGCATCGGATTGCCGAGCACGAAGGCGCCCATGCCGGCGCCCGCAATCACGAACAGCTCGTAAGGCTGCCAGATCGCGTGGAAGGCGCCACCCATCATGGCGTAGCCGCCAAAGATACTGCCGAAGACGACCAGGATACCGAATAGTTGCTGCATGATTCTCTACCTTTTAGATTATTGTCCTGTGGGGCTCGGCTCTCAGGCCTGCAGCACCGCCTTCATCTTGTTCAGCGCCGCCTTGTTCAGCTGGCAGACGCGGGCGTCGGTCAGATCCAGCACGGCCGCGATTTCCTTGTAGCTCAGCTCGAATTCGTAATACATCTGCACCACGCGCTGTTCGCGCTCGTCCAGGCCGTTCAGGGCCTGTTCCAGGCTGCGGCGCAGCATCAGCTGCTCTTCCGGGCCGGACACCGAATTGCTGTCGGCCAGGGTGTCCTGCAGTACCTCGTCGAAGCTGGCGATCAGCTCGGCGTTCTCGTCCAGCTGATAGGTCATGTATTCGTCGGCCGAGATGCCCAGGCCGGCAATCGCTTCCTTCTCGCTCGGCTCGCGGCCCAGCTTGCGCGTCAGTTCGCGCACCGCGTCGCGCAGCTTGTGGCTTTGCTGGCGCACGGCGCGCGGGCGCCAGTCCTGGCGGCGCAGCTCGTCCAGAATCGCGCCGCGCACGCGCAGGCTGGCATAGCTGCCGAAAGCCTGGTCCGGCTCGCCATAACGGCGCAGCGCTTCGAGCAGACCCATCAAGCCGATCTGCTCCATATCGTCACGGTCGATGGCGCCCGCCACCTGGGAATTCAGCTGGCGCACGATGCGCTTGACCAGCGGCGCATACGCCAGCAGGTGCTTCTGTTCCTCGGCGGGGCTGAGCACGGCGGCCGCGGCTGCTTCGCCGTAGCCTTCCGTGTAGGCCACCTCTTCTACATAAGCCATGGATTACTCCAGGATCAGCTTGCCGATCATGACTTCCTTGAAGGGACGTTCGCGCTGCTCTTTGGCATAGACTTCATCGAACGCCTTGTTCAGTTCTTCCGCAAACTGGTCGATCGTCATGGTGGATGCCTTTTCCATCGGCAGGGCCGACAGGGCACGCACGGCGACGCTGCGCAGCAGCGGCAGGTTTTCCTTCGCTTCTTTTTCCTGGTCCGCGCTGGTGGACACCACCAGGTCGGCCGACATGTAATGGGTCACGGTATCGCCTGGATTACGGCGCAGCATGACGATGACTTTTTCCACCGTCAGATACTTGACTGGCTTGTTGTCCTTTTTCTCAGCCACTTCGGCCTTGCGCGAGTCGCCCGAAGCGCTCTTGCCGTCGGACTTCAGCAGCCACACGGCGCCGCCCGCAGCTCCCGCTGCGATTAGGCCCACTGCTGCCAGGACGATTACCAGTTTCTTGTTCATCTATCGATTACTCCCGCTCAGACATCATGGCAAAGGTGGTGGGCGAGTCGTCGCCCTCGTTGAGTGCACGGCCGGGGCCGTTCTCTTGTTGTTCGCGGCCTTGGCGCGCATTGCCGCCGGCGTTATCTGCCAGGCTGCGGCCAGCACTTGCGCTGACGGTCACGGCCACTTCGGTGAACTGGCGCTGCGACAGGTCCTGGCGCATGGTGTCGCCGATGTTGTTCAGCTGGCGCAGCACTTCGCTGTGGCTGGCCGACAGGTTCACCTGCAGCGCGCCGGCGCTGTGGCGGATCGAAATCTCGATGCTGCCCATATTCGGTGGTTCCAGGCGGATGGTGGCGTTCTCGCTGCCGCGCTGCAGTTGCAGCTGCAGGCGATCGCCCAGCGCGGCGCGCAGCGGTTGCTGCCATTGTTCCGGTGCGCCGCTCAGCTTGACAGTGTCGCTGCCTTGCGTGGTCGTGCTGGTAGTGGCAGCCATCACGTTGCGGAATGCGGTGGCGTCGCCGCCGACGGACGTGGTATCGGCTTTCGCGGCGCTGGTGTCGGCTTTAGTGGACGCTGCGCTCAGCGCACTGGCGAGGTCGCCCGCCGTTGAGGTGGCCGGGGCAGCTGCGCGCTCCGGTGATGCAGGAGCGACTGGCACAGGCGCGGCTTGCGCGGCAGCCAGATCGTCGGCAGCGCTGTTACCGTTGCCGGCGGTAATGGCATTGGCGGCCGCCTGGCGTGCGGCGTCGGCTGGTTTGGCTGCGCCATTTGCAGTCGCGGAAGCTTGTGCAGCCAGCAGCGCTGCGGCGTTGGATGCGCCGCCGGACAGGGCGAAGATCGCGCTGTTCAAAGGGCTGTTCTGTTGGGCAGCGACAGACGCGACAGCCTCATCGCCGGCGGTGCCAGCGGGGTTGGTGCCGTCACCTTGCTGCTGCTGGGCACCAGCGCCGGTCGGCAGTGGCAACACCGCAAAGTTTGGCAGCATGGCAGCCAGGTTGTCTGGTGCGTCGGTGCCAGCCGTGGTGGCTTGCGCATCTTTGTCGCTGGCTGGATCGGCAGGCTTCTCTTCAACTGGTGCGGCGGCCAGATCGAGCAGTTGAGCGAAGGCGGGCAGGCTGGCCGGGACGTCGCTTGCGCGCTCGCCGGCTTGCACATCGCGCGCGTCGGCTGGCGCAGCATTGCTTGCCGCGGAGTTGGCTGGCGCAGCGGCCCGCTTGGCGGAAGCCTGGGGCGCGGCCGGCTTGGCGGCGCTCTGCGCCGTGGCAGGGCGCGCGGCCTTGCCCGCGCCGGATGCGGGTTTATTGTCGCTGGCCTTCGGTTTGTCGGAGTGCGCGGTGCCTGGCACTGCGGTGCTGGCCCTGGCGGCGGACGACGCAGGATTGGCGGCTGGCGCCGGCGTGGCCGGAACGGCCGCGAAAGCCTTGGAGGCGGCCGACGCCGCGTTGTTTGTGCTCATGGTCAGGCTCATGCGTGTGTTCCGCTTACTTCGTTGTCGAGGGCGTATGCCATCCAGCCCTCACGGTTGTTCTTCAGGTCGTACAAATGCTTGTCCAGCTCGGCGGTGGCGTCATTGACGCGCGCCAGTGCCGTCTTGTGCAGCGCGCGCAGCGCATCCAGTGCGGCGCGCTCGGCTGGCGTCCATTTGCCCTGTGCCGCCATCTTGGGCAGTGCACTGCCAAGCAGAGTGTCAATCGCCGCCAGCGCTTTCCAGTCGGAGGAAGCGGTGGCGGCGCTCAGCTTTTGTGCCAGCTGAAGCAGCGTCGCTTGCCTATCCATTCTTGTCCTGCACGCCTTGCCAGCCGGCGCGGATGGTGGTCAGCAGACCCACCACTTCGTCGATGATAGCCGGGTCCATGTCCACGCCGGCGCGGTACAGGCGGCCTGCGCAGTAGTCATACAGGCGGCCTAGATTGGCCACCACTTCACCGCCGGTGTCGAAGTCGAGCGAGCTGGACAGGCCATTGATAATCTGGGTGCATTTATCCAGGCTGGCCGCCTTCAATTCGTAGCGTTTGCCGGCGATGTGACCGCGTGCCCGCGCCAGCTCTTCGAGCAGGCCATCGGTAAGAACAAGCACCAGCTCAACCGGCGAGGCGCGTGCGGTCTGCGCGTCCAGGTTGGTTGCGTGATAGCTGGCGTAGGCGTCGTGGTCCATCGTTTAAATCTCTTTATGAATCGCTCTTGTTGCCGAACATTGCGTCGAAGATGCCACCGGTAGTGTTCATCTGCGATTGCAGGGTCTGCAACTGCGTGAATTGGGCGAGGTAACGGTTGTAGGCGTTGTCGTATTGCGTATCCAGCAGCGCCTTGCGTGCGGTCAGCTGGGTCTGCAGCTTAGAGTTGCTGTCCTTGCGGGTAGCGATCTGGCCGGTCGCGCTGTTGGTCCAGAAGTCCATCAGCTTGTCCATGCCACCGAGCACGCCGGTTTCATTGCCGATGGTGGTGCTGCCGAAGATGCTGTCCAGCCCACTCGGATTGGTGGCCAGGGCTTTGGTCAGGCGGCTCGAATCCAGCGACAGCGTGCCGTCGCGCTGCAAAGTGATGCCGTAGTTGGCCAGGCTCATGCCGCCGGACGAAGTGCGCAGCAGCGAGATCATATTGGTTTGCAGCGCGGTCAGGCCGGTATCGCTGGCGAAGATTGCCGGGGCCTTATTGGACGCGGCATCGCCGTGGTCCGTCAGGGTCTTGAGCGTGGCGAGCATCTTGTTCCAGCCGTCGACAAAGGCCTGGATATTGGTTGCGGTGCCAGATGCATCGTTGGCCACGGTCAGGGTCACCGGATTGGCGCCCGCTGCCTGAGCCTGGGTGAATGTCATCGACACGCCATCGACCACGGTAAAGGTATTCGACGCCTGCTGCACCTTGGTGCCGCTGCCTTGGGCGCCAACCCAGATGATGGCGTCTTGGGCGGTCACCAGGCGCTTCTGGTTGCCTGCGCCGAGCTGGGCTGCCAGACCGGCATCGGTGACGCCGCTGACATCCAGCGACACGTCGTTATTCGCGCCGGTCAGGTTCGAGGTCAGCACCAGGGTGGACGCGCCATTGATCGTCATGGTCGAGGCGGTCACACGGGAATTGTTGTTGGCGTCGACGTTGATGGCCGCCGCGATTTCTTTGGTGGTCAGGGTGCCATCCAGGTTCTTGTCCGCGTTGGCCAGGTTGACCGTGAAGCTGGTGCCGTCTGCCAGGGTGACCGCCAGATTGCCGGCGCTGGCGGCGACGGTGTTGTCCTGCACGCCACTGTAGGAAACCTGGCCGGCGGTGCCGATCTGCTCGACGTAGAACTGGTAATTGCCCGAGGTAGCCGAGGCGCTGGCGGTGGCAGTACCCACATTGGAGCTGAAGGTTGCCGAATTGGCCAGTACCGATTTCTTGGTACCCATCGAGCTGAGCACGCTCTGGAAGCTCGACAGGGAGCTACCCAGCGTGGTCAACCCCGACGCCGTGTTGGTAGCGGCCGTGTTCTGGTCGTTCCACATGTCGTCCAGACCTTGCATGAACTGCGTGGCCATCTGGGTGGCAGTGGTCTTGGGGTCGTAGGTTGGGGCGGTAATCGATGCCATTTTTCATGCTCCGAGGAAATTAAATGAAGTGTACCAAGGTAAGGGGCGACCTTACGAGGGACTTCATGAAATTATTTTCCTTGAGACCTCATTTTTGACTGCGGAACCACAGCTGGGTTGCCAATTCATCATGCACTTTGCGTTCTTTTGCCTGCTTGGCATTGCTGAGCGCCTGCTGTTCCTTGTGCAAGACCTGACCCAGCACCTCGCGCTTGACGTAAGCGGCATTCAGGGCACGCTGGGATACCGCCATGTCCGCCTCATGCATGGACAGGTCGAGGCGGTGGCTGTCGGCCATGGCCATCACGTTCTGCTTGTAATCGCCGCAATTGATGGCCAGCGCCATCGGCAGCTTGCCGGTCGGACCGGAGCTCTCGTACAGCTGGGTGAGCTTGTCCAGCGTCTTCTGATAGCGGTCGCGCAGGTTCTCTTTGGCGGCCAGTTCCGATTGCAGTTTTTCGACCTCGTTGTCGCGCAAGGTCACCAGGGTGGATAGATTGCGGATGGTGTGCTCGTTCTTCATGCCATCAGCCTTTCAAGTTGTTCCACGCACGGCCCAAAGGGAGCCGCTTCCTTGGTGCCCTGGCAGAGGAACTCCTCGACGTGCGGATGCAGGTTCACTGCCTTGTCCGTCACGGGATCGGCGCCGGGCACGTAGGCGCCGAGAGGAATCAGGTCGCGCACCCGCTCGTGGCGCGCCATCGATGACTTCAATGCGCGCGCGGCCAGCATGTGCTCTTTCGAGATCACGTGGTTCATGCAGCGGCTGATGGAGGCAGCGATATTGATGGCGGGGTAGTGGCCGCGCTCGGCCAGCTCGCGCGTTAGCACGATATGGCCATCGAGAATGGCGCGCGCGGTATCGACTACCGGGTCTTGCTGGTCATCGCCTTCGGCCAGCACGGTGTAGATCGCACTCATGCTGCCGGCCTGGTTCTCGCCATTGCCGGCCGATTCGACCAGCTGCGGCAGGTTGGAGAACACGGAGGGCGGATAGCCTTTGGTGGCGGGCGGTTCGCCCAGCGCCAGTGCGACTTCGCGCAGTGCCATCGCATAGCGGGTCAACGAGTCCACCAGCAGCAATACGTTCTTGCCCTGGTCGCGGTAATGCGCCGCGATCGAGTGGCACAGTTCGGTCGCCATGATGCGCATCAGCGGCGATTCATCGGCCGGGGCAATCACCAGCACGGCTTTTTTCAAACCTTCAGGGCCGAGCGACATTTCAACGAACTCGCGCACCTCGCGCGAACGCTCGCCGATCAGGCCGACCACCACCACATCGGCGACGGTCTGTCGCGTGATCAGGCCCAGCAGCACGGACTTGCCGACGCCGGAGCCGGCCATCAGACCCACACGCTGGCCCTGGCCGAGCGTCAGCATCGAATTGATCGCACGGACGCCCACATCCAGCGGTTCGGTGACGGGTTTTTTCTTCAGGGGATTGATGCGCGGCGGTTGCGAGTCCAGCGGAAATTCGCCGCCCAGCTTGCCCAATCCATCGATCGGTTCGCCGAGGCCGTTCACCATGCGGCCCAGCCATGACTGGCCAATCTGCATGCTGACTTTTTCCGGAGAAGGCAGTACGCGCGCGCCAGTGGTCAGGCCCACGGCCTTCTTGAACGGCATCAGGAAGGAAAGCTTGTCGCGGAAGCCAACGACTTGCGCGTCGAGCCATTCGCCCGACACTGTCTCGATCTGGCAACGCTGCCCGGTGTGCAGCTTGCAACCCGCTGCTTCAAGCAGCAAGCCGGATGCGCCCACCAGCCGTCCGGTCGGCGTGGCCAGCGGAACTTCATCAAGCTCCAGCTTGCGCAGTGCGTCGGCAATCATTCTTCGCCCATGTCCTCGTCATCACCGCCATCGGCAATCTGAAGCTGATTATCGACCTGTTCCATGACAGCAGCAAGACGCTGGTGACAGCCGGCATCAACTTCATTATCGCCAGCCCGGATGCGGCACTCGCCCACATCCATGCTTGCATCGGCGATCAGGTTCCAGCGCTTGGCGCGCTTGGGATCAAGATCGGTAATGCGCTTGACTTCTTCCGGGTTGAGATAGACGTCGATCTCTTCGCGCGTTGGCGGCATCGATGCAAGCGTCTCATCGACCAGGGCCATGATCTGCACCGGCTGCAAAGCGAGCTCGGCGCGGATGACCTGGCGCGCGACTTTCGCCACCAGATCGACCACTTCCTTGCGCTGCGCCGCACGGTAATCGGAGCGTACTTTCTTCAAGCCTTTCAGCATGGCGTCGACTGGGCGTGCCAGCTGATCGAAGCCCACCAGCGTCTCCTGGCGGCCTTCTTCGCGGCCCTGTTCGAAGCCTTGCTGGCGGCCCGCTTCAAAGCCGTCTTCCTGGCCGCGCTGCAGGCCGATTTCGTAGCCGTCACGCTGGCCCTGTTCGAAGCCCTCGGACACAGACGCCTGCCATTGCGCCGCATCGGCCATGGCATTGCCCGCGCCGTTGCGGCCGGCCGGCAGCGCATACTGCGACAGCGGCGGGAAGCGATAGGGACGGAACTGCTTCATTATTCGACCACCGTTTCAGCGAACAGCTGCACTTCGACTTCGCCGGCATCGGCCAGCGCCTTGACGGTGGCCATGATTTCCTGACGGGTCGATTCGATGCGCGACATCGGCACAGGGCCGGCGCGGCGCATCATGTCTTCGAATGCCTGTGCCTGGCGCTTCGGCATGGTCTTCAGCACGGCATCGCGGATCGAAGGCTCGGCGCCTTTCAGTGCAATCGCCCACTGCTCCAGCGGCACTTCCTCGATGATGCGGGTGAGGGTGACTTCGGTCTGGGTCGACAGGATGAGGAAGTCGTACATCGACAGTTCGATCTGTGCCACCACTTCCGGATCGTGGGCGCGCAGCAGCTCGACGATCTGGGCGCGGTTGCCCGGCAGACGGTTCAGAATCTCGGCCACCTGGCGCACACCTTCCACGCTGGTGCTCTGCGAGTCGAAGGAGGACAGGCAGCGGTTGACCAGCTCATCCAGTTCGATCAGCAGGTCGCGGTCGATTTCATCCAGACGCGCCATGTTCAGCAGGATCAGGTCGCGGCCATCGAGCGGCAGCGCGTCGATGATCTGGCCGGCCAGGGTCGGCGGCAGGAAGGCCAGGAACACCGCCTGCATCTGCACGTGTTCGTTGGCGATGTAGTCGGCCAGCCACTTGGCGGAGGCCCACTGCAGGCGCGCCATTTTCGGACGCAGCTCGTCGCCGTAAATGTTGTTCAGCACGCTGTTCGCGATATCGCCGCCCAGCGCCAGATCCAGCGAGCGCTTCAGGTAGGAGCGCGATGCGCCGTGCACGCCGGACTGCTGGCGGTAATCGTCGAAGAAGGTCTGCATGGCGTGCTTGACCTGCTCGACCTTGATGCCGCTCATGCGCGACATGACCTGGGTCACTTCCAGCAGCTCTTCACGCGACAGGCAGCGCAGCACGGCGGCGGCGCCTTCTTCACCAATCGACAGCAGCACGATCGCGGCCTGTTCGACCGGGCTCAGGCTGTGATCGACGTCCAGGTTCTCGAGGTTATTGTTGAGATCTGCCATTTTTCTGCATCCATTGTTTGACGACTTCGGCCACGCGTTCCGGTTCTTTCTCGGCCAGTACCTTCAGGTGGTCGACCATCACATCGACTGCCGAGCCTGCCGGTGGCAGGTCGTAGTTTTCCAGCAGCGGCACCACCGGGCTGGCGCCGGCATGCATGGTTTCGCCTGGCGCAGCTTCTTCCGTGCCTTCCGGTGCTGCCAATGCCGCGGCCGCGCCTGGCGTGCCCTGCAGAGCCGCGGCGCCTGGCAGCGCTGGCTGGCCGGCTGCGGCGCCTGCCGGCGTCAGGGCCGATTCGATACGGGCTGTGTTGCGTGGCGCCGGCGGCGCGAAGCGGGCAGTCAGCAGACGCATCAGCGGACGCAGAAGCAGCAGATAGCCGAGGATCGCCGCTACAGCGTAGCTAAGCCAGCTCGAAAAATCGACGACGTTGTCGCGTTCCTGCCACCATGGCAGTTCAGCCTGTTTGGCCGGGAAATTCATGGCGCTCACGACCAGGGTGTCGCCGCGCTCGGCATTGATGCCCAGGCCATTGCGCAGTACCTTGTCGACATTGGCCAGTTCGGCAGCTTGCCAGCCGAGCTTCGGATTGAAGGCGGCGGCCTGCGCCAGCACCACGGCCACGCTCTGGCGCTCCAGGCGGCCGCGGGCGCGCTTGGTCTGGGTGATGCTGCGGTCATACGCGTACTGGCGGGTGGTGGCGTTCTTGCGCGCGGTGCCTTCCGGGGCATTGGCGTTAGCATCGGCGCCGGTTGCGCCGGCATTGGTGTTGGCGTTGGCTGGAGGAGGGCGGTTGGACAGCGTGCCCGGCACGCCCATGGCGATGCGGTTACGGTCCTGTTCTTCGCGCATCGCTTCGCTGGTCACTTTCGGATCGGCGCCATATTTCTCAACGGTTTCTTCGACCTTGTCGTTGTCGACAGCAGCGGTCACGCTGATCTTGAAATTGTCTTCGCCAACGATCGGACCCAGCAGGCCCTTGATGTTGGTGCGGATCTCGTCCTGGTAGCGCTTGGCGTTCTCGTTGGTGGTGGCGTTGGCATCAAAGCCATCGGCCAGGTCCACGTGCGAGGACAGCAGATTGCCGGCCTGGTCGACCAGGCTCACGCGCGCCGGGCTTAGCGAGGCGACGCTGCCTGCCACCATGTTGACGATGGCGGCAATGTGCTCAGGCGCCAGCGTGTGGCCAGGCTTGGTAGCGATAACTACGGAAGCGGAAGACTTTTCGCCATCAGACGATACGAAGGAAGTGGACTTGGCGATCGATAGATGCACGCGGGCATGCGCGATCGAGTCCAGGGTCATGATGGACTGCGCCAGTTCGCCTTCCAGGCCGCGGCGGAAACGCACGTCCTGCACGAATTGCGACACGCCCAGCGGGTCATTCTTGTCCATCAGCTCCAGGCCGGCCGGCAGCTGCGCGGTCACGCCTTTGGCGGCCAGCAGCATGCGCACCTTGCCCAGCTGGGACGAAGGCACCAGCACCTGGCCGGTCTCCGGATGCAGGCGGTAGGAAATGTGTTCGCCGTCGAGCACGGTCATCATGTCGGTCACGGCCACTTTTTCGCGGGCGCCGAACACGGGCTTGTAGTTGCTCTGGTCCTTCCACAGGAACATCAGGGTCAGTGCCGTCAGGCCGATGGCCAGCAGCACGATGGGATACAGATTCTTCATCACGGCCGGCGACACGGCCGGGACCGCGGTGGCGCCGGAACGCCAGCGCCCGAAGGCGGACTTGAGGGTGTTGATCACGTCAGAGACTTTCGTTCAGCTGGCTTAGAGCGGGAGCTTGATGAGCTCGTCGACCGCGCCCATCACTTTGTTACGAACCTGCATCAGCATCGAGAAGGAGAGGCTGGATTCCTGGCTGGCCAGCATGGCGCCTACCAGGTCGTCGCTGCGGCCGGCATCCACGTCAGCCATCTTCTGGCCGGCAGCCACGTCGGCTGCATTGACGCCGTCAACGGCGTCTTTCATGGATTGGGCGAAGGAAAATTGCTGCGCTGCGTTAGCGTTGCCAAAGTTCGCAGCAGGGGCAATTGCGCCGGCCTGTTGTGCCAGGTCGGAAGCGGCATTGGTCAGAGAGGCGAGGTCCGCTTTGATCAGACCGGTGAATTCAGTTGCCATCTGTTAGCTCCAATTTCGTGATGCACGTCAATATCATGACTTCAAGTTTGTTGCCTGCATTGCAGCGGGCCCGGGGCGGGTGAAGTGTTAAATTCACAGCAAACTTCCGGTTACTATGCTAATTGATAATTTCACAATGTTATTGCGAGGAAATTCATTGGCAGTAAAGTAAAAAGTGCTTATAAATCATGTAGTAAGCGCTTTTATCATGAAATATGCTGCACTCGCGAAATCCGAATTAGCTTACCCGCTAGCAACTTTCCTGTAAAGGCTTTTTGCGAAGACGTTGTATTGATCCGTGGCAATATGAAAGAAATTCGGTTATCCTACGACTCCAAGATCCTCCTGCATGGCGAGAGATTGCGATACGATGTAGTGCAGAAGGATAACCATCCAAATGACGATCACCAAGACCACAGTGCGACACGAAGTTCTTGACCCATCCTTGCTGGGCCGCCCGGTGCACCGTTTGCCTGTTTTTGCAGCGCAACTGCGGGAAGATTTGACCCAGGCCATGCGCCTGAACGTCAATCGCCGCTATTGGGGCAGTTTTCAGGTGGAAGAAGTGGGTTTCAGCCGCCTGGATGGCACTGAACCACGTACGCGCTGGCTGAATTTTGCTGCGCCGGCAGGCACCATTGCCTTCTCGTTGGAACGCAAGGTATTGCTGCGCGTGTTGAACTTCCGCTATGGCCGCAGTGCCAAAACGGCCGACAATGCCGTCGCTGTTGTCGACGAAAACACACGCGTTACAGCAACAGAAGAACGTCTTGCTGTGGCGCTCGGGCAACAGCTGGCCAGCACGCTGGCTGCCCGGATTGAAAGCAACCTGCCGGCCGCCGGCACGCGCGATGATGAGAATGACATCAAGCCTGCAGCCGGCAGCCATCCGCCGAGAGGCACCTGGGTCATCACTGTGACACTGGGCGATGGTGAAATGCAGGGCAAGTGCTGGTTTGCCCTCGATAAGAATCTGATGTCGGACGTGCTGCGCGGCCTGCTGCCCGAGCGCGACACGGGCCGGAAGAGTACGAAAAACCTGGGTCCGCTGGCGGCGCGGCTCCAGGTCGGCCTGAATGGCCGGCTGGTCAGCAAGGAAGTGACCTTGGGCATGCTGTTCGACCTGCGGGTCGGCGATGTCATTCCGATCAGCTTGCACAGAGCAGACGTATTGCTCGAAGATTCCCGCCTGTTTACAGCTGCGGTTACCGAGCACAAGGGCAAACTCTGCTTAACCTCTTTTGAAGATATCGAATGAATATGATGAATGTGAATCCCAACGGCACCAATGACGGGCTGATGGAGGACATGGCGGAAGAATTGATCATCGATAATCAGGTGAACAATGAGTTGCCCGACATGCCCGCCGCGCGCGCCCCGCGCCGCGATTTGCCGGCCATGATGCGCAAGATTCCGGTCCAGCTGACGCTGGAAGTGGGTTCGGCCCGCCTGTCGCTGGAAGAGCTGATGCAGATCGGTCCGGACAGCGTGGTCGAGCTGGACGTGCTGGCCGGCGAGCCACTGGTCATCAAGGTCAACGGTACCGCTATCGGCCGCGCCGAAGTGGTGGTGGCCGGCGAAAATTACGGCCTCAAGGTCATCGATCTGGACGGTTTGAACCTGGACATGATGGCGCCATGACCGTGCGCCGCCTGATGCCCGGCCTGCTGGCCGGTGCATTGCTGTTGTGCGCCTGCACCGCCGTGCAAGCGCAGGATCTGCTGGCCGGGGTCGTCCCCGGCGCCAAGACCGAGCTCTCGGTGAAGATGCAGATTCTCATCATCATGACTTTGCTGGGCCTGCTGCCCATCATGGTCATGATGATGACGAGCTTTACCCGTTTCGTCATCGTGCTGTCGCTGCTGCGCCAAGCTCTGGGTCTGCAGCAGGGCCTGCCCAACCGCGTCATTACCGGCGTGGCCCTGATCCTGACCCTGCTGGTGATGAAGCCGATCGGCGACCAAGTGTGGAAGGATGCCTTCCTGCCCTACGACCAGGACAAGATCGGCTTGCAGGAAGCGCTGAAGATTGCAGAACGGCCTGTTTCGAAATTCATGCTGGCCCAGACCAGCAAGGCCGCCCTGAAGCAGATTGCCCATCTGGCGGGCGAGGATAATGTGGCGAATCCGGCCGACCATGCCTTTACCGTCAAGCTGGCGGCCTTCACGCTGTCGGAACTGAAGACAGCCTTCCAGATCGGCTGCCTGCTGTTCATTCCCTTCCTGATCATCGACCTGGTGGTGTCGTCGGTGCTGATGGCAATGGGTATGATGATGCTGTCGCCGCTGGTGATTTCGCTGCCGTTCAAGCTGCTGCTGTTTGTGCTGGTGGACGGCTGGACGCTGACCGTGAACACGCTCGTGACGAGCATACAGGCGTATTAGATATGCTGACCCCTGACGTGGCTGTCGATCTGGTAATCGAAGCCCTGCACATCGTGATGATTCTCGTGATGGTGCTGGTGGTGCCAGGCCTGGTCGCGGGCCTGGTGGTGGCTTTCATCCAGGCCGCCACCCAGATCAATGAGCAGACCCTGAGCTTCCTGCCACGTCTTCTCATCACGCTGCTGGCCATCGTGCTGACCGGGCGCTGGATGACCGGCTATCTCATGGACTATTGCGTGTCCATCTTCCACCGCGCTGCAACGCTGGTCGGATAAACTCCGCTTCCCGCCATGGAACAGGTTCTGGCCAATTTCGTCCCCCTCCTGAGCGCCTTGTGGTGGCCCTTCGTGCGCGCCATGGCGCTGCTGTCGGCCGCGCCGGTGCTGGGCGAAGCGATGGTGCCGGTGACGGTGCGCGTGCTGGTGTCGCTGGTGCTGGCGGTCATGATGGCGCCGGTGGTGGGCGCGCAGAATGCGGGCATCGATCCCATTTCCATGAATGGCGTGGCAGTCACCATCGAGCAGGCCGTGATCGGCGGTGTGCTGGGACTGGCCTTTCACTTTGCGATGGCGGTGATTGGCGTGCTGGGTTATGTGGTGTCGAGCCAGATGGGCTTCTCGCTGGCGGTAATGAACGACCCGCTGAACGGCACTTCGTCCGACGTGGTGTCGGCCATGCTGACCATGCTGGCCATCATCATCTTCTTCGGCATCGATGGCCATCTGGTCATCACGGGCGTGCTGGGCGCCAGCTTCAAGGCCTGGCCGCTGGGCGGTGGCTACAACGCGCTGCTGCTGCAAACCGTGGCCTGGAACGTGGCGTGGATCTTCTCGGCGGCCATGCTGCTGGCGATTCCCATCGTGTTTTCGACCATGGTGGTGCAGCTGGGCTTTGGCTTCCTGAACCGCGTGGCGCCTACGCTGAACCTTTTCTCGCTGGGTTTTTCCATGATCACCATCTTCGGCCTGCTGATGCTGGGCCAGGTGGTGCGCTTCATTCCCGGCCATTACATCCGCATGTCGAACATGGTGCTCGACATGATCCAGCAACAGATGCGGGCGACAGGCCATGGCTGACGATACCGGCGGCGATAAGTCAGAAAAGGCTTCACAACAGAAGCTGAAGAAGTCCCGCCAGGAAGGCCAGGTGGTGCGTTCGCGCGACCTGGCGACGGCGATCGGCGTCCTGGTCAGCCTGAAGCTGTTCGCCTGGCTGCTGCCCACTTACCTGATGGAGTTCCGCGAAATCTTCCACCAGAGCTTTGCGCCGCTGGAGAGCGAGGGCGCGCTGGAGAATGTGGTGTCCACCGTCTTCCTGAGCGCGGCCATGCTGCTGCTGAAAATGGTGGTGCCTCTGTTCACCGTGCCGCTGTTCATCGTGCTGGGCGCGATGGTGCCGGGCGGCTGGGTGGCCAGCGCCAAGAACCTGGAGCCGAAATTCGACCGTCTCAACCCGATGAGCAACATCGGCCGCCTGTTCAGCGGCAAGCATGGCTTCGAACTGGCGATCTCGGTCGGCAAGGCTGCGGTGCTGGCCTGGGTGCTGGTGCATGTCGGCCGCAGCTCGGTCGAACAGTACACGCGCCTGCAAGGCATGCCACTGGGCGAGGCGATTTCGCTGGGCGCCAATCAGATGATGGACGGCCTGATGGCGATGGTGGCGGTGTTCGTCATCTTCGCCATCATCGACGTCCCGGCCCAGGCCTTCTTCTTTGCCAAGCAGCAGCGCATGAGCAAGCAGGAGCTGAAGGAAGAACACAAGAGCAATGAAGGCCGGCCGGAAGTGCGCCAGCGCATCCGCCAGTTGCAGCGTGCCCTGGCCCAGCGCAGCGCGCGCAAATCGGTGCCGACCGCGGACGTGGTGATCGTCAACCCGGAGCACTATGCCGTGGCCCTGAAATACGACGAGTCGCGCGCCGAAGCACCTTTCGTGATAGCCAAGGGCGTCGATGAAATGGCCCTGTACATTCGCCAGATTGCGGCCGAATCCAAGGTCGAAGTGATGACTTTACCGCCGCTGGCGCGCGCGATTTACAATACCAGCCAGGTCAACCAGCAGATTCCCGTGCAGCTGTATCAGGCCGTCTCCATGGTCCTGAACTACGTGCTGCAATTGAAAGCATTCCGCGCAGGCCGCCGCAATGGCGAGCCCGCGTTCCCGGACCAGGTTCCAGTTCCAACCAGTATGAGTGAGGCTACAACGCCATGAATTTTTTGACCAGGTTGATCGCTGAAATGCGTCGACACAAATTCGCCACGCCGGCATTCCTGCTGACGATCCTGGCGATGATCATCCTGCCATTGCCGCCGATCCTGCTGGACGTTCTGTTCACCTTCAATATCGTCCTGGCCCTGATCATCATCCTGGTCAGCGTGAATACCAAGCGGCCGCTGGACTTCTCGGTGTTCCCGACGGTGATCCTGGCGACCACGATGATGCGCCTGACGCTGAACGTGGCGTCGACCCGCGTGGTGCTGCTGCACGGGCATGAAGGCACGGCTGCCGCGGGCCGCGTGATCGAAGCTTTCGGCCAGGTGGTCATCGGCGGTAACTATGTGGTCGGCCTGGTGGTGTTCGTGATCCTGATGATCATTAACTTCGCCGTGGTGACCAAGGGTGCCGAACGTATTTCGGAAGTGTCCGCGCGCTTCACCCTGGACGCCTTGCCCGGCAAGCAGATGGCGATCGACGCCGATCTGAATGCGGGTCTGATCAACCAGGAAAAGGCCCAGCTGCGCCGCAAGGAAGTGGCGACGGAAGCGGACTTCTACGGCGCCATGGACGGTGCCGCCAAGTTCGTGCGCGGCGACGCGATTGCGTCCATCCTGATCCTGATCATCAATATCGTCGGCGGTGTGGCCATCGGCTCGCTGATGCAGGACATGAGCTTTGGCGACGCCTTCCGCCAGTACGCGCTGCTGACCATCGGTGACGGCCTGGTGGCCCAGATCCCGGCGCTGCTGCTGTCGGCTGCCGCGGCGATCATCGTCACCCGCGTATCCGACTCGGGCGACTTCGAGAAGCAGGTGGGCGGCCAGCTGCTGGCCAATCCGAATGTGCTGTTCAGCGCATCGGCCGTGATGGTGATCCTTGGCCTGGTGCCAGGCATGCCATGGCTGATGTTCCTGACCTTTGCCGGCGTGCTGGCTTATGTGGCCTATCAGCTCAATCAACGGGCCGTGGCAGCGCCCCCGGACAATATCGCCGCCATCGAAGCGGCCCTGCGCGAAGAGAAAGCCCCAGAGCTGGAATGGCATAGCCTGCCAGCCGTACAGCCGCTGCAAGTCCTGCTGGGCTACAAGCTGGTGGGCATGATCGACAAGGCACATGGCGAAGTGCTGACCAAGCGCTTGCGCGGCGTACGCCAAAGCCTGTCGGAAGGCATGGGCATGCTGGTGCCGAATATTTATGTGCGCGATGATCTGGGCCTGAAGCCGTCGCAGTATTCCGTGGTGCTGAGCGGCTCGGTGGTGGCGCAGGCCGAAGTGTTTGCCGAGCGCCTGATGGCGATTCCGTCGCCGAATGTGTATGGCGATATCGATGGTATTCCGGGCGTGGAGCCGGCCTATGGCATGCCGGTGACCTGGATCGAGCCGAAGGACAAGGCGCACGCGCTGGGCATGGGCTACCAGGTCATCGAGCCGCCGAGTGCGATTGCGACCCACGTGTCCAAGCTGGTGCGTGAATATCTGCCGGAGCTGTTCCGCCACGAAGACGTGCCGGCCATCCTGGAGCGCCTGGGCGCGATGGCGCCCAAGCTGGCGGATTCGCTGGGCAAGGCGATGACGCATACCCAGCTGTTGCGCGTGTTCCGCGTGCTGCTGGCAGAGAATGTGTCGCTGAAGGACATCGTGCCAATCGCCACTACGTTGCTGGATTCGTCCGAGACGACCAAGGACCCGATCCTGCTGGCGGCCGAGGTGCGCTGCGCGCTGCGGCGCCAGATTGTGTCCGGCCTGTTCGGGCAGAAGACCGAACTGCTGGCCTTCAACCTGGGCGGCGAACTGGAAAACATGCTGCTCGGCTCACTGAATCAGGCGCGCCAGTCGGGCAAGGTGGTGCTGGATAATTATCCGATCGATCCGCACCTGCTGGCGCAGCTGCAGGTCAATATGCCGGTCGCGCGCGAGCAGATGAAGCAGCAGGCGACGCCGCCGCTGTTGCTGGTCCTGCCACAGATCCGGCCGCTGCTGGCGCGCTACGCACGCCTCTTTGCACCTGGCTTGCACGTGCTGTCGTATAACGAAGTGCCGGAAAACCGCGAAGTTTCGATCATCGGCACGGTCGGCTGAACCAGCCAGCCGAAAACCACCGTCGCGGCGATGGCGCCAAACAGCTGGGCCGCGATGTAACCGAAAACATCTTCCAGACGGATGCCCGCGACCGTATCCGTTGCTGCGCGCGCCAGCGTCAGCGCCGGATTGGCAAATGACGAGGAAGCGGTGAACCAGTAGGCGGACGCAATGTAGGCAGCGACCGCAAACGGCGTCAGGGCAGGGCGGTTGCGCGCGCAGCCGATGACCACGCCGATCAGACCGAACGTGGCCACGAATTCACTCCACCATAGCGCTGCGCCAGTCCGGGCGACGGTCGCTGCTGCCAGCACCGGTTCGCCGAACATGAGATGTGCCGCGGCCACGCCGGCGAATGCGCCGCCGGCCTGCGCAACGATACGGGCCAGCGCCTCGCGCCACGCCATGTGGCCGCGCCAGGCCTCCGACACAGAGAGAGCGGGGTTGAGGTGCGCCGCGCCAAACGCAAGGAGCAGGGCCAGCAAACCAGTGCTGCTGGCAAGCGCGTTGGCCAGCAGCGCGAGGGCCGCATTGCCGCCTGCCAGCCGCTGGCCCATGATGGCGGAACCCACCACCATGGCCAGCAGCAGCGCCGTGCCCAATGCCTCGGCGGCGAGATGCCGCGACAGCGTCATGCCATGGCGCGGACCGCGTCCACTGCATCGAGGATGGCCTCGCCGGTGGCCGGCGCCCGCAACGGCGGGTTGAAGCGGTAGTCGCCGACCGATGCAATCGCATCGCGAATCGCCAGGAATACCGAGAACGGCAGCAGCAGCGGCGGTTCGCCCACCGCTTTGGAGCGGTGGATGCTGTCGAAGGCATTGCGGTTCTTGAACAGGCGCACGTTGAAGTTGTCCGGACAGTCGGACACGCCGGGAATCTTGTACGTCGACGGCGCATGCGTCATCAGCTTGCCGTTCGGGTTCCACCACAGTTCTTCCGTTGTGAGCCAGCCCATGCCTTGAATGAAGGCGCCTTCCACCTGGCCGACGTCGATGGCCGGGTTCAGCGAATTGCCTGCATCGTACAGGGCATCCGCTTTCAGCAGCTTCCATTCGCCAGTCAGCGTATCGATAATCACTTCCGCCACCGCGGCGCCGTAAGCGAAATAGCCGAAAGGGTTGCCGCTCATGGTTTCCCGGTCCCAGCTCAGGCCCGGCGTGGCGTAGAAGCCGTCGGACCACAGCTGGACGCGCGCCAGATAGGCCTTTTGCACCAGATCCGCGAAGGGGATGGCCAGTTCGCCCGCGAACACGGTGCCGTCCGCCAGCACTACGTCTTCCGGCGCGCAGTGGTAGGTTTTTGCGGTGAACTCCACCAGGCGCTTGCGCAGCGTACCGGCGGCATCCTGGGCGGCCTTGCCGTTCAAGTCTGCGCCGGTCGATGCGGCGGTTGCCGAAGTATTGGCGACCTTGCTGGTGTCGGTGGCGCTGGCGCGGACGCGCGACAGCGGAATACCCAGTTCATGCGCCACAACCTGGCACACCTTGGTGTTGATGCCCTGGCCCATTTCGGTGCCGCCATGGTTCACCAGCACGGAGCCGTCGGTGTAGATGTGGACCAGCGCGCCGGCCTGGTTGAAGTGGGTCACGTTGAAGGCGATGCCGAACTTCACTGGCGTCAGCGCCATGCCTTTCTTCAGAACAGGACTGGTGGCGTTGAAGGCGCGGATGGCTTCGCGGCGAGCGCGGTAGGCCGATTCGCTTTCCAGTTGGCCCACCAGATCGTGGATGACATTGTCGACCACTTTCTGGCCATATTGCGTGACGTTGCGACCTTCCTCATCGTTGCGGCCATAGAAGTTCTTCTTGCGAACATCCAGCGCGTCCTTGCCCAGATTGCGCGCGATTTCGTCAACGATGTATTCGATCGCGATGGCGCCTTGCGGGCCGCCAAAGCCACGGAAGGCCGTATTCGACTGGGTGTTGGTCTTGCCCGCCATGGCGCGGATGTCGCAGTCGCTCAGGTAGTAGGTGTTGTCGAAGTGGCAGATGGCGCGCGTCGCGACCGGCGCGGACAGGTCGGCGGAGAAGCCGGCACGGCTCACCATCTGTACCTTGGCGGCAGTGATCAGGCCTTCATCGTCGTAGCCGATCTCATATTCGTAAAAGAAGCAGTGGCGCTTGCCGGTCACCATCATGTCGTCGTCGCGGTCGGCGCGCAGTTTGACGGGGCGCTTCAGGTGCGCGGCGCTAACCGCGGCGCAGGCCGCCCACAGTGCCGATTGCGATTCCTTGCCGCCGAAACCACCGCCCATGCGGCGGCATTCCACCATCACTGCGTGCGACGGGTAGTGCAGGGCGTGCGACACCACGTGCTGCATTTCGGTCGGATGCTGGGTGGAACAGTAGACGTGCATGCCGTTGCCTTCCTTCGGCACGGCGTACGAAATCTGGCCTTCCAGGTAGAACTGTTCCTGGCCGCCCACGTTCAGCGTGCCCTTCAGGATATTGGGCGAACGTTCGAAAGCCGCTTGCGCATCGCCGCGCGTCAGGCGCATCGGTGGAACGACGAAGGATTCGGCATCGCGCGCTGCCTGCGGCGTGAGGATGGCAGGCAGGTCTTCGTACTGGATGTCGGCCTTGCGTGCCGCGTGGCGCGCGTGGTCGTGGGTGTCGGCCACCACAACGAAGATTGGCTGGCCGACGTATTCCACTTTTTCCTCTGCGAGGATAGGGTCGTCGTGGATGATCGGGCCGCAGTCGTTGGTACCGGGGATGTCTTTGTAGGTGTACACCGCCACCACGCCTGGCATGGCTTTCACCGGATCGAGGTTGATGGACAGGATGCGCGCGTGCGCTTTCGGCGACAGGCCCAGCGCGGCGTGCAGCGTGCCTTGCGCTTCCGGGATGTCGTCGGTGTAGACCGCTTCGCCCAGCACATGCAGGATGGCCGATTCGTGCGGGTGGCTTTGCCCAACCTCGGCCCAGCCTTTGGCGGCGCCGACGGTCATGAACTGTTCGGACTTGCTGTTCATGCAGCGGCTCCTTCCTTGTATGCGTAAGCGTTGACGTAGTTGCTCGATACCGCGTCTTCAGGACGGGACTCCATCCAGAAGCGGCGCAGCAGGTTCTGCGCGGTGCGCATGCGGTAATTGGCTGAAGCGCGCATATCGCTCAGTGGCGTGTAGTCTTTCGCCAGCGCTTCCATGCCGGCCCGCAGCGTGGTCTCATTCCATGGCTGGCCGTTGAGAGCAGCTTCCGCCAGCGGTGCGCGGCGAGAGGTAGCGGCCATGCCTCCATAAGCGATATGTGCGTTGCGCACGATGCCGTTATCGAGATCGATGGCAAAGGCGGCGCAGACGGCGGAGATGTCCTGATCGTAGCGCTTGGCGAGTTTGTAGGTGCGAAACTGCTGGCCTGCTTTCGGCAGCGGGATGCGCACTGCTTCCACGAATTCGCCCGGCAACCAGTCCTTCTTCATGTAGTCGAGATAGAAGTCCTGCAGCAGCAGGACGCGCTGCCCCTTATCCGAGCGCAGCACGATTTCTGCGCCGAGCACGATCATCCACGGCGCCGAGTCGCCGATCGGCGAGCCGTTGGCCACACTGCCGCCCAGGGTGCCGGTGCTGCGGATCGGCTGGGAGGCAAAGCGCTGCCACAATTCGTGCAGCGAGTCGTTGTCGTACAGTTCATTGACGGCGCGGTAGGCGTCGTCCAGCGAGACGGCGGCGCCGATTTCCAGCTTGCCGTCGACGGTCGTGATGCGGTGCAGTTCCTTCACCTGGCGCGTGTAGATCACGTCGCCCAGATTGCGCATCTGCTTGGTCACCCACAGGCCAACGTCGGTGGAGCCGGCCAGGATGGTGGCGGTGGGTTTGGCGGCGCGCAGGGCGGCCATTTCTTCGAGTGTGCGCGGCGCGTGGAAAGTCTGGCCGTCGTGCGTGTAGCTGAACATGATGTCTCGTTGCAGGCCTTGCAGGGTGGCCTTCAGGGTGGCGCGGTCGAAGCTGACGGCGGGCAGCTCGCCCATGCGGACGGCGGCATCGATAATCGGACGGTAGCCGGTGCAGCGGCACAGGTTTCCGGACAGCGTCTCGTCAATCGTCTTGCGGCAGGGCGGCTGGGTTTGGCCTTCCTGCTTCAGGTATAAGCTCCACAGCGACATCGCGAAGCCCGGTGTACAGAAACCGCATTGGGAACCATGGCACTCCACCAGTGCTTCCTGCACGGGATGCAGGCCGCCATCCGGCTGTTTCAGATCTTCCACCGAGAATACGGCCTTGCCGTCCAGCGTGGGCAGGAACTGGATGCAGGAATTCACATTGCGCATTTCCAGTTCGCCGTCCACCAGCGAGGCAATCACCACGGTGCAGGCGCCGCAGTCACCTTCGGCGCAGCCTTCCTTGGTGCCCGTGCAGTGCAGGTCTTCACGCAGATGCTGCAGCACGGTGCGGGTGGGGGACGCGGAATCGACTTCACGCACGCGGCCCTGGTAGAAGAATCGTATTTTATTGGTGCTCATTTCATCAGTTCCTTGCTAATGCCAGTTCGTGGGCCAGCGCGTTGTGATGTTCGATCACCAGCGGCAGGTCCACCGTTTGCAGCAAGCCGTCGCGGACGACGACTTTGCCATTGATAATGCTGTTCGATACATTGGACGGCGTGCAGAACACCAGCGCGGCGACCGGGTCGTGCAGTGCGCCCGCCAATCCGATTTGATCCAGTTTGAAGCTGATGATGTCGGCCGACATGCCCGGCTTCAGTGCGCCGATGTCGTCGCGGTTGAGCACTTTGGCGCCGCCCAGGGTGGCCAGTTCCAGCGCCTGGCGCGCGGTCATGGCATCCGGGCCGAAGCCGACGCGCTGCAGCAGCATGGCCTGGCGCGCTTCGCCCAGCATGTGCGCACCGTCGTTGGAGGCGCTGCCATCCACGCCCAGGCCGACGGGGACGCCCGCGTCAACCATCTTGCGGATCGGAGCGATGCCGGAAGCCAGTCGCATATTCGAGCAAGGGCAGTGCGCGACGCCGGTGCCGGTGCGGGCAAACATATTGATGCCGGCGTCGTCCAGCTGCACGCAGTGGGCGTGCCATACATCGTGGCCTACCCAGCCGCAGTCTTCAGCGTACTGGGCGGGCGTCATATTGAATTTTTCGCGGCTGTAGGCGATGTCGTTCACGTTTTCAGCCAGATGGGTGTGCAGCGAAACGCCATAGCTGCGCGCCATGTTCGCGGATTCCTTCATCAGCTGACGCGACACGGAGAAGGGCGAGCAGGGCGCCACTACCATGCGCAACATGGAATGGCGCTGGTCGTCGTGGTAAGTCTCGATCAGGCGCTGGGTATCTTTCAGGATGTCCGCTTCCTCTTCCACCACGCTGTCCGGCGGCAGGCCGCCCTTGGACTGGCCCACGCTCATCGCGCCGCGCGCCGCGTGGAAGCGCATGCCGATCTGCTGGGCCGCCTCGATGCTGTCGTCCAGGCGGCAATCGTTGGGATAGATGTACAGGTGATCGCTGCTGGTGGTACAGCCGGACAGGATCAGCTCCGCCATCGCCGTCAGCGTGGACACGTGCACCATCTCGCTGGTGAGGTTGGCCCAGAGCGGATACAGATTGGTGAGCCAGTTGAACAGCTCACCGTCCTGCGCGGCGGGAATCACGCGCGTCAGGCTTTGATACATGTGGTGATGGGTGTTCACCAGGCCAGGCAGCACCACCTGGCCGGATGCGTCGATCACCTCATCGGCTTCGCGCGGCAGATCGGACGTCGGCCCGACCTGTTCGATCACATTGCCACGCACGAAAACCGCGCCATCGACGATCTCGCGGCGCTGGTCATCCATCGTTACCAGCACGCGTGCGTTCCTGATCAAAAGCGTTTTAGTCATTACTAGTCCCTGACAAGCATTGGTTGCAGCAATTCTTCTTCTACTTCGTCGATCTCAACCTGCGGACGGTCCGGCAGCACGAGGTTGAGGAGTACGGCCACGATGGCGCTGGTGCTGATGCCGGAGCCAAAGACTTCATGCACGAAGGCGGGCAGTTTGGACAGCAGTTCCGGACGCACCGTCACGGCCAGACCGCAGCCAATGGAAACGGCGACGATCAGGCTGGTGCGCTTGTCGTGTTCCACCTTGGCCAGCATCTGCACGCCCGCGGCGATGATCATGGCGAACATCATCAGGCCAGCACCGCCCAGCACCGGCTGCGGAATCGTCACCACCAGCGCGCCGAGTACCGGCACCAGTCCGGCCAGGGCCAGCAGCACGCCGGTGAAGGCCACCACGTGACGGCTCGCTACGCCGGTCAGCGTGATTACGCCGACGTTCTGGGCGAAGGTCGATACCGGAGGGCTGGACAGCAGGGCCGCAAACGCCGAACCCACGCCATCGCACAGCATGCCGCGGCACAGGGTCTTGCCACGAATCTTGGTCTGCGTGGCATTCCCGAGCGCCATGAAGGTGCCTGTCGTCTCAACCATGGTCACGACAAACGCCAGCGCCATGGCGACGATGCCGGACGCGGGGAAGGTCATGCCGAAGTGCAGTGGCTGGGGCAGGGCGAACACCTCCGCCCTGGTCACCGGCGTAAAGTCCACCAGGCCCAGACCGATGCAAACCAGATAGCCGACGAACATGCTGATCACGATGGCAGCGGCGGAAATCATGCCTTTGCCGAATTGGACCAGCAGGATCACGCCCACCAGCACGAACAAGGCAATGCCCAGGCTGGTCGGATCGCCGTACAGCGGACCCGCATTACGGCCACCTGCTGCCCAGTCGATGGCAACCGGCACCAGCGTCAGGCCGATCATGGTCACCACCACCGCCGTCACCGCTTCCGGGAACAGCTTGCGGATTTGCGGCATGAAGCAGCTGCCGACGATCATCACGGCCGAACCTGCCAGCGCGGAGCCCATGATGCCGGGGACGCCGTGTTCCAGTCCCACGCTGATGGCCGCGCCCACGAAGGCGAAGCTGGTGCCCATTACGCAGGGCAGGCGGATGCCGATCGGGCCGATGCCTTTGCACTGGATGATGGTGACGATGCCGGAACCCAGCAGCGCCGCGTTCACCAGCGCGACCATCTGGTCCGCCGGCAGTTTCAATACTGCGCCGATCACGAGGGGCACCGCAATGATGCCTCCCAAAGCTGCCAACAGATGCTGCAAGGCGAGGATGCCGCTGGTGATCAGCGGTGGACGGTCCTCCACCTGGTAAAGCAGATTGTTCATGCTGCCTCCGTGAGATTTGGTCAGCCTGCGATGTAGATGGTTTTGAACAGGAATATGCCGGCGACGCCCCACAGGGTGACGCTGACTTCGCGGTATTTGCCGGTCAGGAGTTTCAGGCCGGCATAGCTGATGAAGCCCAGCGCCAGACCATTGGCGATGGAGTAGGTGAAGGGCATGACCAGCGCAGTTACCACGGCGGGAATGCTTTCGGTGGTTTCGGACCAGTTGACTTCAGCCAGTTCGCGCAGCATCAGGCAGGCCACGAAGAACAGGGCGGGAGCGGTGGCGTAGCTCGGCACCACGCCGGCCAGCGGCGCGAAGAACAGGGCCAGCAGGAACATGGCGGCCACGGTGACGGCGGTCAGGCCGGTACGGCCGCCTGCCTGCACGCCGGCGGCGCTTTCGATGTAGGCGGTGGTGCTGGAGGTACCCATCACGGCGCCGGCCATGATGGCGCCGGAATCGGCCAGCAGGGCTTTGTTCATCGAAGGAGGCACTTTGCCGTCTTTCATCAGGCCGGCGCGCTGGGCGACGCCCATCAGGGTGCCGGTGGCGTCAAACAGTTCGACCAGGAAGAACACCATCACCACGTTGAACAGGCCGTGGGCGGCGGCGCCGACGATGTCCAGTTTCAGCGCGGTCGCTTCAATGGAAGGTGGCGGCGAAACAATGCCGTGGAACTGGTTACCGCCAAAGAAGAAGCTCAGCACCGTCACGGCCATGATGCCGATCAGCAGGGCGCCGGTGACGCGCAGGCGGTCCAGGGCCACGATGATGAGGAAGCCGATGATCGCCAGCACCGGGGCTGGTTTATGCAGATCGCCCATGGTGACGAAGGTGGCCGGGCTGGACACCACAATGCCCGCATTCTTCAGCGAGATCAGCGCCAGGAACAAGCCCACGCCTGCCGGGATGGCGATGCGCAGCGATGGCGGGATCGCATTCATGATTTTTTCGCGGATGCGCAGCAGGCTGACGATCATGAAGCAGCAACCGGAAATGAACACGGCGCCCAGTGCCGCTTCCCATGGATAGCCCATGCCGTGCACCACGCCGTAAGCGAAGTATGCGTTCAAGCCCATGCCGGGCGCCAGACCAATCGGATAATTGGCGTACAAGCCCATGATGAGGGTGCCAACGGCGGCTGCCACGCAGGTCGCCACAAAGACGGCGTCTTTGGGCATGCCGGCATCACCGAGGATGGAGGGGTTGACGAAGATGATGTAGGCCATCGTCAGGAAGGTGGTAATGCCGGCCAGCACCTCGGTACGCACGTTTGTCCCGTGCGCGCCGAGCTTGAAGTATTGTTCCAGGAAGTTCATTTAGGTTGTCTCCGTTTAGTTTTTATCGCCCGAAATTCCGCCTCTTTGGGCAGACAAATATGGCGCGCTGCTGATACCTTGTTATCAATATCGTCGATGGCCTCCCTCTCAGCTTGCTTGCTGGGACATATCGTTTATCGGCTTTTCCGTATAGTCCCCGCGTGCACGCCGGGGACCCGGCTTGAAGTGGCGCAGGAAATCGAGCAGGATGCGCGCCGCCACGTCGGCGTCGTCGTCCGTCATGATCTCCAGCGGGTTGTGGCTGATGCCGCCGTTGCCGCAGCGCGAGAACAGCATGGCGACGTCGGTCACGCGCGACATCAGCATGGCGTCGTGCCCGGCGCCGGAGGCGAGTTGGAAGACCGGTACGCCCGCACGTTCGGTGGCGGCAGCCAGCTGCTGCATCAGCCACGGTGCGCAAGGTGCGCAATTGGCCGAAACGGTTTGCTCGACCGTGACGCTGATGTGGCGTGATTGACACACTTTCTCGATCTGGGCCAGGATATCGGCCACCGCGGCGTCACGCGCGGCGTCATTGGCGGCGCGGATATCCAGCGATAGCGTGCAGGCGCCGGGGATCACATTGGTGGAGCCGTTCGGCACTTGCAGCTGGCCGACGGTGCCGACCAGGGCGGAATCCTGGTCCTGGGCGCAGCGCTGTTCCACATAGAGGGTGATCTCTGCGGCAGCGACAGCGGCGTCCTTGCGCATGGCCATCGGCGTGGTGCCGGCGTGGCTGGCGACGCCTTTGAGCTCCACCAGATAGCGTTTGCTGCCCGCAATGGAGGTCACCACACCAACCGGCAGGCCGCGCTCAAGCAATACCGGGCCTTGTTCGATATGCAGTTCCACATAGCCCAGCAGATCAGCCGAATCGCGTGCGATGGCGGCGATGCTGTTGGGGTCCTGGCCCGCAGCGGCCATCACTTCGCGCAGCGCGACGCCATCGCGGTCCTTCAACTCCAGCAGGCGCGGATCGAACTGGCCGATGACGGCGCTGCTGCCGAGGAAGGTGCTCTTGAAGCGCACGCCTTCCTCTTCGGAGAAGGCGATCACCTCGAAGTGGAAGGGCAGCGTTTCGCCGTACTGGTGCAGCTGTTTGACGACGGCGATGGCGGTGAGGATGCCCTGGCGGCCGTCGTATTTGCCGCCATTGCGCACCGTGTCGTAATGCGAGCCGGTGAGCAGGGTGCGCGCCTGCGGATCGGTCGACAGGTAGCGGCCCACGACATTCCCGACCGCGTCGATGTGGACATGCATGCCCGCTTCGCTCATCCACTGCGCCAGCTGATTGGCGGTGGCGCGATGGGTGGGGGTCATATAAGTGCAGGTCAGGCCTTGCTCGTCTTCGCTCAGGGCGCCGATCTGTTCGGCCCACTGCATGATGGCCTGCCCCATGGCGGGCGTGTGCTGCAGCAGGGCGTTCAGGCGCATTTCGGCGATGCGGTGAATCTGGCGCAGCGCTTCGCGGTGTTCGTCCTCCAGCTGGTTGCGCAGGCGGCGGCGCACGGTGGCGATGATGGCCTGGCGGGTGAGGCCTTTGCCGTCGGCGCCCTTCACCGCAACGATGAAGGGGAAGCCGAATTTGCTGTTGTAGGCGGCGTTCAGTTCCTGGATGGCCGCGAATTCTTCGGGGCTGCAGTGATTCAGGCCGGCGCTGGCTTGTTCGCCGGTGGATTCGGGCGTCAGTTCGCCCGCTACGGCGGCCTTGCCTGCCAATTCCGGGTGAGCGCGGATCAGGCCCAGTTGTTCTTCGTGCGCAGCCTCCGTTACCACTTGCTGCAGGCCGAGTTTCAACGCATCGACGCTGCGGAAGGGGCGCAGCGCGGCAGCGCGCTTGGGGATCCACGGGGAGTGTTCATACAGGCCATGCAGGATATCGGCAAATGCGCCAGCGTCGCAGGTGTTCAGTTGCTTCAGGCTCGTCATCGTGCAATCGGGCCACCGCCGGGCGGCCCGCTCCAAAAAGGTTGATCTGGTGTTATGGCAATTTGATAATAGGGGCGCAGCAGGCCGGAGATATAGCGCTGCGCCGATACCGGCTAATGGCCAGGCCGATATCTACTTGGCCAGCAGGCGCGCGGCGGCGCTGACCTGGGCGCGCAGCCATTTGTGTTCCGTCCCGTGCTGGGAGCGCTCGTGCCACAGCTGGTAGAAGCGCAGCGGCGGAAAGTCCACCGGCACCTTGTAGGATTTCAGCCCCAGCAAATTTTCGTAAAAACTGGCGAACTGCTGGCCTGCCGTCAGCACCAGGTCCGTTTGCGCTACGACGTAGGGCAGCATGCGGAAGTGTGCCGATTCCACCACGATATTGCGCTGAAGATTCTGTCCCTCCAGGAAGGAGTCGATACTGCCGTGGTAACCGGGCAGGATCTGGGCCGGTGCTACTTGCGGCAGGGTGAGGAAATCGTCGGTGGTCATGCCATCGCGCGCGGTGCGGCGCGCGTAGGCGCAATTGGCGCGCATCAGGCAGACGATGGGATCGTCGAACAGCTTGGAGAGGTGCAGGTGCTGCGGCGGCTCATCCCAGTTGCCGACCACCAGATCCAGTTCGCCATCGGACAGCAGGCGCACATAATCGACGTCCGGCACCAGGGAGTGAATCACCAGCCGGCTCTTGGGCGATTCGCGGCGCAGGCGCGCGATCACCTCGGTGAAGAACTGGGTATTCATATAGTCCGGCGCGGCGATGTGGAAGGTGCGCGCCTGTTCCAGGGGCACAAAAGCGGTCTTGGGCGTGAACAGGCTTTCGGCTTCGTCCAGCACGCGCTTGGCGGTCTTCATCAGACTCTCGCCGTGCTGGGTGGGTACCATGCCCCGTCCGCCCCGTACCAGCAGCGGATCGCCGGTCAGCTCGCGCAGCTTGCGCAGGGAGCCGGAAATGGAGGGCTGCGGCTGATTCAGCTTCAGCGCCACGCGCGACACGCTCTTTTCGCACAGCAGCAAGTACAAGATGCGAATGAGGTGGATATCTAAGTGGTCCGGCAATCTGGACATCATGGTCTCCCGATATTAGTTATTTACCTTTATAGATGACAGGGTCGCATTAACCGAGGCCCCGGTATATATGTTTTCGGCTATGCGAGTTATATGTGCAACGAAAAGATAGGGGCGCTCATAGCCGATATCGTTTCACCAAGTTGACGGCGGGAGCGTTCCTTTGCCGTCGCGGTCGTAGCGGCGGCAGTACAACGACCGTTTCTGAGGTGAAACTCCTCGATCATCTGAAGTGCCCGCCAGAGGCAGATGAACAGACTAATTGGAAAAATCATGGAGACATTATTCGGTTCCTACGGGGTGGAGTGGCTGAACCTGCTGGTTCGCTGGCTGCACCTGATCACGGGTATTGCGTGGATCGGCGCATCGTTTTATTTCGTCTGGCTGGACAATTCGATCCGGCCGCCCAAGCCTGGCAGTCCGCTGGCCAAGAAAGGCGTGATGGGCGAACTGTGGGCGGTGCACGGCGGCGGCTTCTACAATCCGCAAAAATACCTGGTCGCGCCGGACGAACTGCCGGAAGACCTGCACTGGTTCAAATGGGAGGCCTATGCCACCTGGCTGAGCGGCTTTGCCATGCTATTCATCGTCTACTACTTCAATGCGTCGGCGATGATGATCGATAAGAATGTGGCCGACCTGAGCTCCCTGCAAGCAGTGGGCGTGGGCATTGGCACGCTGCTTGGCGGCTGGCTGGTGTACGACACCTTGTGCAAAACACCGCTGGCGGAAAAACCCGCGGTACTCGGTTCGGTGCTGTTCCTGCTGATCGTGGCCGCGGCTTATGTGCTGACCCACACCTTGAGCGGCCGGGCTGCCTACATTCACGTCGGCGCCATGATGGGCACCATGATGGTCGGTAACGTGCTGTTCGTGATCATTCCTGGCCAGCGCAAGCTGGTGGATGCGATGGAAAAGGGCCAGTCGCCTGATCCGATCTATGGCAAGCGCGCCAAGGTGCGCTCGGTCCACAACAATTACTTCACCTTGCCTGTGCTGCTGATCATGATCAGCAACCACTACGCGATGACCTACAGCCATGCATACAGCTGGCTGGTGCTGGCCGCCATCATGGCTGCCGGTGTGCTGATCCGCCACTTCTTCAATCTGCGTCATGCGGGCAAGGTATCGCCGGCTTATCCGATCGCTGGAGTTGCCCTGCTGATTGGCGTGGCGGTGGCGATTGCACCGGCGCCTCGCAAGGCGGTAGCAGCGCCCGCCGTTGCTGCCGCTGCGGTTAGCGCTGATGCGGCAGATGGCGCCGCGCCTGCTGCTGCTGCTTCCGCTGCCGCCCCGGCTGGCGAGGCCAGTCTGGCGACCGTGCATCACGTGGTGTCCGAACGTTGCGTGGCCTGTCACTCGGCGACGCCGACCCAGGCGGGATTTGCCTCCGCGCCGGGCGGTGTGATGCTCGATAACGAAGACCAGATCAAGCAGCACGCCGCCAAGATCTACCAGCGCGCCGTGCAGAACAAGGATATGCCGCTGGCGAACATGACGCATATGACTGACGCCGAGCGTCAGCTGATCGGCGCATGGTACGAATCCAGCGCGAACTGAGAGGAATTGAAATGAGCAATGTCACTATCGATGGATTCAATCTCACCGCCGAACAGGTGCTGGCGGTCGCGCGCAGCGGCGCAAAAGTGGAACTGTCCGCCACCTCACGCGCTGCATTAAAGGAAAGCCGCGACTACATCGAATCGACCTGGATGCACGATGAAGCGCCGATGATGTACAGCTTTAACACCGGCGTCGGCCTGCTGAAGGACACCCGCATCAAGGTGGAGCATATTGAACTGTTCCAGACGCAGCTGATCAAGGCCCACAGCGGCGGCATCGGCGAACCGTTTTCGGAAGAGGTGAGCCGCGCCACCATGCTGTTGCGCGCCAATGCCTTCGCCAGCAATTTCTCGGCGCCGCGCGTGGAAGTGGTGGACCGCCTGCTGGCCTTCATCAACGCCGGCATCCATCCGATCATGCCGCAAAAAGGCTCGGTTGGCGCATCGGGCGACCTGGCGCCGCTGGCCTATCTGGCGGCCGCCATCGCCGGTTTCGATGAAGCGGAAGTGATGTACAAAGGTGCCCGCATGCCGGCCGCAGAGGCGATTACCCGCGCTGAAGTCGGTCCCGTCAAATTCGATCTCAAGGCCAAGGATGCATCGGCCCTGATCAATGGCTGCACCGCTTCGCTGGCAGTGGCGGTACTGGCGGCAAAGGACGCGCGCGACCTGCTGACGGATGCCTGCCTGTCGCTGGGGCTGACGCTGGAGGCGATGCGCGCCGAGATGTCGGCCTTCGATCCACGTATCCAGCAGGCGCGTCCGCACCCAGGCCAGATCAAGACTGCAGCCGTGGTGCGCAAGCTGCTGAA
Source organism: Pseudoduganella sp. RAF19 (assembly GCF_052114165.1). Classification (NCBI taxonomy): domain Bacteria; kingdom Pseudomonadati; phylum Pseudomonadota; class Betaproteobacteria; order Burkholderiales; family Oxalobacteraceae; genus Pseudoduganella; species Pseudoduganella sp. RAF19. The sequence continues at coordinate 817,961 of NZ_JBFREF010000001.1, forward strand.
GGGCTCCACCCGCACCACACATGAAGCTCGCGCCGTGCAGTTCCCTGACGAATTGCGCCGCACTGATATTCCCTACACGCCGCGCATCCAGGATGTGTATTCGCTGCGCTGCACGCCGCAAGTCTACGGCCCGGTGTTCGATGCGCTGGACTACATCGACACCATCGTGAAGAACGAGATCAATTCGGCCACCGACAACCCGCTGATCTTCGGCAAGGACGGCGGCGGGTTCGAGATCATCTCGGGCGGTAACTTCCACGGCCAGTATCTGGCGCAGGCGATGGATTTGCTGGCAATGGCGATTACGGACCTGGGCAGCATCTGCGAGCGCCGCGTTGCACGCCTGATCGATCCGACACTGTCATGGGGCTTGCCGCGCAATCTGATGTCCGGCCTGCGTGGGGTGAATACCGGGTATCCGGTGGTGCAATGTTCGCTGAGTTCCCTGGTGATGGAGAACCGCACCCTGTCCATGCCGGGCAGTGTGGACTCCATTCCGTCCAAGGCCAATAGCGAAGACCATATCTCCAACTCGACCTGGTGCGCGCGCAAGGCCCACACCGTAGTGCAGAACACGCAGTACATCGTGGGTGTGGAGATGCTGCTGGCAGCGCAGGCGCTGACCATGACCGAAGGCCTGCTGCCGGGCTTCAAGCTGGGCGAAGGTACGCAAGCGGCTTATGACGAGATCCGCAAGCAGATCCCGGCCTGCATGGACGGCGACCGCTGGTTCCACAACGACATCCAGGTGGCGCACAGCTTCGTCACCAGCGGTTCGGTGCGGGAGGCAGTGACAGCAAAAGTAGGCGAGTTCGTATAAAAGCAAACGGCCCGCGAGGGCCGTTTTTCTTAGAAGTGGTATTCCGCGCGTATCATCGGCGTCCTTGCCGTGCTGCCTGGGATGTTGTGCGGGGTGCTGAACTTGTTGCGCCAGTATTGGTACTCGAAGCCGACCTTGAAGGTGTTAGGCTTGGCGCCGAGGTGCGGGCTTACGTCGTACATGATTTGCGCGTCGATATTCACTTCGGGCGAAGTGGTGCCGCCGAATTCATCGATGCCTTTGCGGCCAATCCAGTTGCCGTAGCCTTCGAAGCTGAAGCCGTGGCCGAGCGGGATGCCCCAGGCAGTGCTCAGCATCGGACGCGTATCGTAGGAATAGCGCTTGGCCACGCCCAGCGGCTGGTTGCTTTCCCAAACCGCATACAGGCTCACGTTCAAGAAGCCCGGCACGTCCATCATCAGGGTCGGGCCCAGCACCACCATGCGCTTGCGCGAGTTGTAGGTGTCGTCGTTCTTGGCGTTCCAGTCGAAGCCCGCGGTGATGCCGACGCCGCGCACGGGGCCGAACTTCAATTCCTTCCTGGTGATCTTGCCGATGTCCAGTGTGTGGCGATACAACACATAGGCTTCATGCGCGTTGTTGTCGGTGCCGTCCGAGGTCAGGAAATCGACGTTCATGTAATTGCCGCCGTACTTGTAGCCGTCGGCATAGGTCCAGCTCACGATGTGCTTCTTGATGTCGTTCGGGTTATACGGCTCGGCGAATTTCGTGCCATAGCGGTAACCGATCGACGTATCGCTCCAATCCGCAGCGCTGGCTTGCTGCGTGCCCAGGGCCGCGAGGGCCAGAACAGCTAATTGCTTGTACATCGTGTGTCTCCTCTTTATTTATATGGAGTCTTGATTATGTCGACGCAGCTCATGATTGATATTCGCCGTGGTGAATATTTCGCAATGGCCAGCCGTATAAGATCGATCTCACTTATAAAGGAGACCTTATGGGCAAACTGAGTACACACGTCCTGGATATCACGCAGGGCAAACCTGGTGCGGGCGTTCAGGTCAAACTGTTCCGCGTGGACGGCAATACCAAGGTGCTGTTGAAGACCGCCGTTACCAACCAGGACGGGCGCTGCGAACAGCCTTTGCTGGCGGGCGGCGAAGTCATTGCGGGCAAGTATGAGCTGGTGTTTGGCGCCGGCGATTACTTTGCGGCGCAAGGCGTCAAGCTGCCGGAGCCACGCTTCGTCGACGAAGTGATCATTGCCTTCGGCATTGCGGACACCGATGCGAACTACCACGTGCCGATCGTTGTGTCGCCATGGGCTTATTCCACTTACCGCGGCAGCTAGGACGATGTCATGTGCAATTCAATCAAAGTTTTCCGCGCCAGTCTGCTGCACTTCACGGACGATCCGGCGATCAGCGACAAAGCGCACTCCTGGCACGAAGACGGGCTGCTGGTGCTGAATGCCGGCCGTGTGGTGGCGGCAGGCGATTACGCGCTGCTGAAGGACACGCTACCGCCCGGCACGCAGGTACGCGACTACCGCGGCAAGATCATCATGCCGGGCTTTATCGACACCCACATTCATTATCCACAAACGGATATGATTGCATCGCCGGCGCCCGGTCTGTTGCCGTGGCTCGATACCTACACATTCCCGACCGAGCGCCAGTTCAGGAATCCGGAGCACGCGCGCGGCGTGGCGGATTTCTTCGTCAAGGAACTGCTCCGTTGCGGCACCACCACAGCCATGGTGTACTGCACCGTGCATCCTCAGTCGGTGGACGCTTTCTTCGGCGCGGCCGAAGCGCATAACCTGCGTATGGCGGCGGGCAAGGTGATGATGGACCGGAATTGCCCGGACTTCCTGCAGGACACGGCGGAAAGCAGCGCATGTGAAAGCGAAGAGTTGATCCGGCGCTGGCACAACAAGGGCCGCAATATGTATGCGCTTACGCCGCGTTTCGCGCCCACATCCACCGACGCGCAGCTGCAGCTGTGCGGCGAGCTGGCGCGGGCCTTCCCGACCACCTATGTGCAGACGCATGTGGCGGAAAATACCGATGAAGTGGCGTGGGTGAAGTCGCTGTTCCCGGACGCGCGCAGCTACCTGGACGTGTACGATAAATACGGCCTGCTGCGCCCACGTTCCATGTACGCCCACTGCATCTGGCTGGACAACGAGGACCGCGCACGCATGGCGGCCACCGGCGCTGCTGTGTCGATGTGCGCGACGTCCAATCTGTTCCTTGGCAGTGGCTTGTTCGATTTCGCTGCGGCTGATCGCCAGCACGTTGCGCTGTCGCTGGCGACGGATGTCGGTGGCGGCACGTCGTTCTCGATGCTGCAGGTGATGAATGAGACTTACAAGGTTGCGCGCATGGGCGGAACGTATCTGCCGGCGATGCGCATGTTCTACCTGGCGACGCTGGGCGGTGCGCGCAGCATGCAGCTGGAAGGTATCGTCGGCAATTTCGTGCCGGGCGCCGAGGCGGACTTCATCGTGATGGACCCGAAAGCCACGCCGCTGCTGGAGCGCCGCACCACGCGCACCAACAGCCTGGAGGAACTGCTGTTTGCGCTGGCCCTGCTGGGTGACGATCGCGCTATTGCTGCTACTTATGCGGCGGGCAGGCAAGTCCACCAGCGCGGCGAATAAAAACCTAAGGCGTAACCCTGGTGGCAGCCACATCGTGGCTGCCACCTGTTTTTTGCCGTGGGTTAAAAAAAACGCCGGCATTCAGCCGGCGCAAAAGAGAAAGACGGTACTAGAGGATCTACTGCGGCCAGATTTCCGCCAGGCGCAGCAGGTTAGTGCTGCCAGGCTGGCCGAACGGCGTGCCCGCTGCAATGGCAATCTGATCGCCCGGCTTCACGAACCCCTCGCGCAGCGCCGTACGGCAAGCCGCGGCCACCATTTCATCCACATTGCTGACATCCTGGCTCACGGTGCTGTGCACGCCCCAGGCCAGCGCCAGACGGCGCGCCGTTTCCGGTTTGGGGGTGATGCTGACGATCGGCGCCATCGGCCGCTCGCGTGCCGTGCGCAGGCTGCTATGGCCTGAATTCGTATAAGCCACCATGGCTTTGGCGCCCATGATGCGCGCCGCGTCGCGCATGGCGGCGCTGATGGCGTCGCCCTTGTTGGGCAGCGGAGCCTGGTGCTGGGCTTCGATCATGGCGGGATACAGCGGATCACGCTCCACTTCACAGATGATGCGGTTCATGATCGATACCGCTTGGACCGGATACGCGCCGCTGGCCGATTCGGCCGACAGCATTACAGCATCCGCGCCTTCATACACGGCGTTCGCGACGTCCGAGGCTTCGGCACGCGTCGGCACCGGTGCGTTGACCATGGATTCCAGCATCTGCGTGGCCACTACGACCGGCTTGCCATGCTTGCGGCACAGGCGCACGATGCGCTTCTGGACGCCGGGCACGCGCTCGGGTGGCAGTTCGACGCCAAGGTCACCGCGCGCCACCATGATCGCGTCGGACACGCTGACGATTTCTTCCAGTCGCTCCAGCGCTGCCGGCTTTTCCAGCTTGGACAGCACTCCGGCGCGGCCATTCACCAGTGCCTTGGCCTGCGCCACGTCTTCGGGCAGCTGCACGAAGGAGAGGGCGATCCAGTCCACGCCGAGATCCAGCGCGAATTCGAGGTCGGCCTTGTCCTTGGCGGTGAGCGCGGGGATGGGCAACACGGCATCAGGCACGTTCACGCCTTTGCGATCCGACAGCACGCCGCCCGTCACCACACGGGTGTAGATGGCGTCCGGCTCACTGCCGACCACTTCGAGGCGGATACGGCCATCGTCCAGCAGCAATGACTGGCCTGCACTGACCACCGCGAACAGCTCGGGATGCGGCAGGCAGACGCGATTCACACTTCCCGGTGCCGGGTCCTGGTCCAGGCGGAACTCTGCGCCGGCTTGCAGCGTCACCTTGCCGCCGCCGAACTGGCCGATGCGCAGCTTGGGACCTTGCAGGTCGGCCAGGATGGCGATGGGGCGGCCCAATTCCTTTTCGATGGCGCGCACGACGAGGTAGCGCGCGTGGTGGTCGGCATGGCTGCCATGGCTGAAGTTGAAGCGGAACACGTCGGCGCCCGCTTCGAACAGCGCCTTGATGGTGGCGCGGTCATTGCTGGCCGGGCCGAGGGTTGCAACGATTTTGGCTTTGCGTTCTCTGCGCATGTTTTGCGGTCTTTCTTTTACAGGATCAGGATGGCGCGGAAATCATTCACATTGGTGCGGGTCGGGCCGCTGACCACGAGGTCATCCAGCGCGCTGAAGAAGCTGTAGGCATCGTTGTCGGCCAGCAGGTGCTTGCCGTTCACGCCTTTCGCTGCGGCGCGCGCCAGCGAGTCCGGTGCATACACAGCGCCCGCGTTGTCTTCCGAGCCGTCGATGCCGTCGGTGTCGCAGGCAATGGCGTGCACATTGTTTGCGCCTTCCATGGCCAGAGCAAAGCTGAGCAGGAATTCCACGTTACGGCCGCCGCGTCCTTCGCCGCGCACGGTGACAGTGGTTTCGCCGCCGGACAGGATGACGCATGGACGCTGGAAGGGCTGGCCGTGGGCGACAACCTGGCGGGCCATGGCGGCGTGCATCAAGCCGATGTCGCGCGCTTCGCCTTCAATGCCGTCTGACAGGATGTAGGGTGTGATGCCTGCGCTGCGCGCCTTGGCGGCGGCGGCCTCCAGTGCATACTGCGCGGTAGCGATCACGTGATGTGTATGGCCTGCAAAGCGTGGATCGCCCGGCTTTGGTGTTTCGCTGGCGGGCGATTCCAGATGTTCCTGCACGCTTTGCGGAATGCCGATGTTGTACTTGCGCAGGATGGCCAGCGCTTCGGCACTCGTGGTGGCATCGGGCAGGGTAGGGCCGCTGGCGATCACGCGCGGGTCATCGCCCGGCACGTCGGAAATCAACAGCGTGACCACGCGCGCCTTGCCGCAAGCGAGCGCCAGACGGCCGCCCTTGATTGCGGACAGGTGCTTGCGTACGCAATTCATTTCGCCGATGGTGGCGCCGCTTTTCAGCAGGGCCTTATTCATGGCCTGCTTGGTCGCCAGGGTGATGCCTTCGGCCGGCAACGCCAGAAGGGCGGAGCCGCCACCGGAGATCAGGCACAGCACCAGGTCGTTCTCGGTCAGGTCCTGCACCATTTCCAGCATGCGCGCGGCAGCCTTCTGGCCGGCGTCGTCCGGCACCGGGTGGGAGGCTTCCACCACTTCGATATGCCGGGTGTCGGCGCCATGGCCATAACGAGTTACCACCAGGCCGGACAAGGGGCCTTGCCAGCTGCGCTCCACCGCCTGCGCCATCGCGGCCGCACCTTTGCCTGCGCCGATCACGAGAGTCTTGCCGTTCGCAGGCGGCGTTGGCAGGAAATCCTGCACCAGGTTGCGCGGATGAACCGCGCCAATTGCTGCGTCGTAAAGGTCCAGCAGGAGCTGGCGAGGTTGTGGCGCGGTCATGGTGTTCAGCCTTGTGCGATTTTGTGGTTGGACATCAGCTCGACCGCCTGGCACAGCGCCGAGTGATCGAGGCCGGATAGTCCGTTGGCCGCGCAGGCGTTCATCAGTTCCTGCGTGGCCGAGGTGTTCGGCAACGACACGCCCAGGGCCTTGGCGCCTTGAAGGGCCAGGTTCAGGTCCTTCTGATGCAGGGCGATGCGGAAGCCAGGGTTGAAGGTGCGCTTCACCATGCGCTCGCCATGCACTTCCAGAATGCGCGAGGAAGCAAAGCCGCCCATCAGCGCTTCACGCACCTTGGCAGGATCGGCTCCCGCCTTGGATGCGAACAGCAGGGCTTCGGCTACAGCCTGGATGTTCAGCGCCACGATGATCTGGTTGGCGACCTTGGTGGTCTGGCCATCGCCATTGCCGCCCACCAGGGTGATGTTCTTGCCCATCAGGTCAAACAGCGGCTTGACGGTGTCGAAGGCTTCCTGCGGACCGCCGACCATGATGGTCAGCGAGGCCGCCTTGGCGCCCACTTCGCCGCCGGACACCGGAGCGTCCAGGTAGGCGCAGCTTTTCTTGTTGATCTTCTTGGCGAATTCCTTGGTGGCGATCGGCGAGATGGAGCTCATGTCCACCACGATCTTGCCGGCGGTGAGGCCGGCCGCGATGCCGTCTTCCGAGAACAGCACTTCTTCCACCTGCGGGGTGTCCGGCACCATCAGGAAGATGATGTCGGCGCGCTTGGCCACTTCCATGGCGGAGGTGCAGACGGTAGCACCGCTTTCCACCAGGTTGGCTGGCGGGTTCTTTACGTCGTGCAGATACAGTTTGTGGCCGGCAGCTTGCAGGTGTCCTGCCATTGGGCCGCCCATGATGCCAAGGCCGATGAATCCGAGTTTTTGCATGATTGGTCTCCTTATCGTGTTGGTGTTTTATGCTGCCAGTGCTTCGCGCCAGCCCAGGCCTTCCGCCGTGGTGGCCTTGGGCTTGTATTCGCAGCCCACCCAGCCGTCGTAGCCGATTTCGTCGAGGAAGTTCAGCAGGTAGCGGTAGTTGATCTCACCCGTGCCCGGCTCAAAGCGGCCCGGATTGTCGGCCAGCTGGATATGCTTGATGACGGATTTGTGGTTCTTGATCGTGTTGGCCAGTTCACCTTCCATGCGCTGCATGTGATAGATGTCGTACTGCAGGAACAGGTTGTCCGAGCCCACTTGCTCGATCAGCTCCAGGCCCTGGCGGGTGCCGGACAGGAAGAAGCCCGGGATGTCGTAGGTGTTGATCGGTTCAATCAGCAGCGGTACGCCGGCTTTCTTCAGCGCGTCAGCGGCAAACTTAAGATTGCGCACCAGCGTTTCCTGGGCTGCGCTGCGCTCCACTTTTTGCGGCTGGATGCCGACCAGGCAGTTGATGCGCTGCGTGCCCAGCACCTTGGCATAGCGCACAGCCGAAGCCACGCCTTCTTCGAATTCTTCGACGCGGTCGGGATGGCAGGCGATACCGCGTTCGCCGGCTTCCCAGCGGCCGGCCGGCAGGTTGTGCAGCACCATCTCCAGTTTGTACTGCTGCAGTTTTTCCTGGATCTGTTCCGGTTCGAAGACGTAGGGGAAGAGGAACTCGACACCTTTGAATCCGTTATCGGCGGCTGCAGCGAAGCGGTCCAGGAAGGGCACATCGTTGTACAGCATGGTCAGGTTGGCGGCGTATTTAGGCATTTGCAGTCTCCTTTATGCTGCGTCGATGACGTCGTTGAATTCATTGATGGCGTTGATTTCAGTGCCCATGGCGATATTGGTCACGCGCTCCAGGATCACTTCCACTACAACGGGAACGCTGAACTGAGCCATCAATTCGCGCGCTTTTTCGAAAGCGGGGATGATGTCGTCCGGTTTGTGCACGCGGATCGCCTTGCAGCCCAGGCCTTCCACCACGGCCACGTGGTCCACGCCGTAGCCATTCAGTTCCGGCGCGTTCACGTTTTCGAAGGACAGCTGCACGCAGAAGTCCATATCGAAGCCGCGCTGCGACTGGCGGATCAGGCCCAGATAGGAGTTATTCACCAGCACGTGGATGTAAGGCAGCTTGAATTGCGCGCCCACAGCCAGTTCTTCGATCAGGAACTGGAAATCGTAGTCGCCCGAAATCGCCACGATGTCGGTGGTCGGGTCGGAAGCACGCACGCCCAGCGCAGCGGGAATGGTCCAGCCCAGCGGACCGGCCTGGCCGCAGTTGATCCAGTTGCGCGGCTGATAGACGTGCAGGAACTGCGCGGCGGCGATCTGCGACAGGCCGATGGCGGACACGTAGCGCGTATTGCGGCCGAAATATTTGTTCATCTCTTCGTACACGCGCAGCGGCTTGACCGGGACATTGTCATAGCCGGTCTTGCGCAGCATGGTGCGCTTGCGGTGCTGGCACTGCGCCACCCAGCCGCTGCGGTCGCGCAGCTTGCCGGCGGCTTTCCATTCCTTGGCGACTTCGACGAACAGCTCCAGCGCATAGCCGGCGTCGGACACGATGCCCAGGTCCGGGCCGAACACGCGGCCGATCTGGGTTGGTTCGATATCCACGTGAACAAAGGTGCGGCCTTCGGTGAACACATCGACGGAGCCGGTGTGGCGGTTGGCCCAGCGGTTACCGATGCCGATGATGAAGTCCGACGCCAGCACGGTGGCGTTGCCGTAGCGGTGGCTGGTCTGCAATCCCGCCATACCCGCCATCAGTTCGTGGTCATCGGGAATGGTGCCCCAGCCCATCAGAGTCGGGATCACTGGCACGTTGACGATCTCGGCGAACTCCTGCAGCAGGGCCGAAGCGTTGGCGTTGATGATGCCGCCGCCCGCGGTGATCAGCGGATGCTCGGAATCGTTCATCATTTCCAGCGCCTTCTCGACCTGGGCGCGCGAGGCGCGCGGCTTGAACGCGTCCAGCGGTGTGTAAGTCTCAGGATCGAATTCGATCTGCGCCATCATCACGTCGAAGGGCAGGTCGATCAGCACCGGACCCGGACGGCCGGAGCGCATCAAATGGAAGGCTTGCTGGAATACGCGCGGCACCTGGGCCGGTTCCAGCACGGTGGTGGCCATCTTGGTGACGGTCTTGGCGATGGCGGCGATGTCCACGGCCTGGAAGTCTTCCTTGTGCAGACGGGCACGCGGCGCCTGGCCGGTGATGCACAGGATCGGAATCGAATCGGCTTGTGCGGAGTAGAGGCCGGTGATCATGTCGGTGCCGGCCGGACCGGAGGTGCCGATGCACACGCCGATATTGCCGGGCGCGGCGCGGGTGTAGCCCTCCGCCATGTGGGATGCGCCCTCAACGTGCCGGCCCAGGATGTGCTTGATCTTGCCGACCTTCTTCAGTGCCGCGTACAGCGGATTGATGGCAGCGCCGGGCACGCCGAAGGCAACGGAAATGCCTTCCTTCTGCAGAACGTGAACAGCTGCTTCAGCTGCTGTCATCTTTGCCATGGTTATCTCCTCGTCTCTGTGAGTACTGCGTGTTATTGATGATTTGTATGCTATAGACCTTCCTTCACCTTGATAAGACAACAAAAAATCGGTTTATTCGATACTCTGAGTATGGAATAATCAAAACATGGACAAACTCAAGCAAATCGAGGCCTTCGTGGCCGTGGTGGAGAAGGGCAGCCTGGCGCGCGCGGCGCTGGTACAGAACATCACGCCGGTGATGCTGGGGCGGCGTATCGATGCGCTGGAAAAGCGTCTGGGTGTGAAGCTGATGCACCGTACGACGCGCCATCTGACGCTGACGGAGCAGGGCAATGTATATCTGGAAGACTGCCGCAAGCTGTTGTCGGATATGGACATCGCCGAGCGCAATATTTCGGAAGGGCGCCATAAGGCTACGGGCCATTTGATCGTGTCGGCGCCGGCGTCATTCGGCCGCCAGCACGTGGCGCCCCATGCGCCGGCCTTCCTCGCGGCGAATCCCGATGTGCAGATTTCCTTCAACCTGACGGACCAGGTGATCGACCTGGTGCGGGAGGGTTATGACCTGGGCATTCGCATCGGCGGCGTGATCGATCCGAGTTTCGTGGCGGTGCGGCTGGCGAAGAACCGGCGCGTGGTGTGCGGCACGCCTGATTACTTCGACCGCCACGGCATTCCGCGCACGCTGGACGATCTGGCGAACCACAACTGCCTGGCCTTCAATCTGCAGGGCGGGCAGCAGCGTGGCTGGTACTTCCAGCAGGGCGGCAAGCCGGTGACGGTGAAAGTGGAGGGCAACCTCGATTGCAACGATGGCGAACTGCTGCATCGCTGGGCGTGCGAGGGGCTAGGGCTGGCGTGGCGCTCGACCTGGGAAATCCAGGCGCAGTTGGCGGAGGGCAGCCTGATTACGGTGCTGGATGACTTCGCGCTACCGGATTACGACATCATGGCGGTCTATCTGCAGCAAAGGCATTTGCCGGCCAAGATCCGCTTCTTTATCGATGAGCTGAAGGCAGTGTATGCGCAGCCGGGATACTGGACGCGGAACCGGAGCTAGCATCTTCGATCCGTGGCTGCGACAGCAGCACGGCCACCTCGGCCAGCGCTTTGAAGATGGATTGCGTCAGCATGGCGATCTGCAATCGGGTCGGGTTGTTGTCCGCCGCGCTGACGGGCGACAGCTCGCGCATCAGGCGTGCGCGCACGATCTGCAGGCCGCAGCGGCCGACCACGTTGGCGATCTGCGGCAGCATATCGCGCATGAACTGCATGGCGCTATTCTGCATGGCGCCGATTTCCAGCACCACACCACCCTCGGCCGGCTCCAGCTGCACGCAGACTTTGCCGATGTCCGGCACGTGCATTTCCAGCCGCACCGCGATGCGGGGACGGCGGCGGCGCTGGTCGGGGCCAGGCTGGCCGGGGTCGCGCGCAACGACGCGCAGGGTCAGTTTCTCGGCGCCCCAGGCGTAGACGGCAAAGCGCCAGGCATCCAGCTCGGACACCAGGTTCGGATTGGGGCGGCCGGCGTAGAGCCGTCCTTCGCCGGGCGAGGAGTCAGCCATGAATAGGGAGGCCGGCAAATGTTTGCCTTCGGCCTGGTCCTGCAAGGCGCGGCGCTGTTCGCTGTAGGTGCGCACCATGATCTGCCAGGAAGAGGCCATGGTGGAAGTATCGGGGGTATGCCACACCAGCTGGCGCGACATGAAAATCTGGTTGGGCTGCATGGCGCCGGCCAGCTCGGCATCGGCCAGAGCGCGGGCGCCAGCGCCGATGAGGGCGGCGGCCTGGGTATTGGCGGCGTTTTGCGTCAGGCCTTCGGCGGCATCGAGCAGGGCGCCGACGGAAGCCGGCAAGCCAGGTTGCAGGGCGAAGTCGGGCACATCGCCTGGTGGCTGGGCCACCGGCGGGATCGGCTGTGCTTGCGCCTGGCCGGGGGCCTCGCGCACTAGCCGGTCGTGGATGCTTAGCGCCGGATTGGACGGCGTGACTCGATCTATCGCCATGAAAGCCAATGGTAATACGGCGGTAATAAAAAAGCCAACCGTGTGTGCGGTTGGCTCTTAGCCTGCCCGGCCGCTTACGGGCCAGGCAGTGTCTGCGGCGATTACTGCAGCAGGGACAGAACCAGGGAAGACTGGCTGTTGGTCTGCTTCAGCATTGCGGTACCAGCTTGCAGCAGCATCTGGTTCGAGGTCATGGTTGCGGATTCAGCGGCGAAGTCCACGTCCATGATACGGCCGGTTGCGTTCTTGGTGTTGGTCGAGATGTTGGACAAGTTGTTGTAGACGTGGTCCAGACGGTTCGAGATAGCACCCAGCTTGGAACGCAGTGCGCCGACGTCGTCGATCGCGGTTGCCAGTTGGTTGATGGTGGCGTTAGCCGCGCCGGTCAGCTGGGCGCCAGCTGCACCGCCGGTACCGGTCTGGTTTGCGCCGGTAGCGGTGGAGATCGAGCCGAAAGCGGTGCTCAGTTCGGTGGAGAAGTCAGCTGCCAGGGTTTCGGTCGAGTCAGCACCGATCTGGAAGGTGATTGCGGAGGTCAGCTTACCGCCGCCGGAGTTGAACAGTGCGGTGCCGCCGAACTTGGTGTTGCCGAAGATGTTCGACAGTTCGTCGGTCAGGGAGTCGAATTCCTTCTGCATTGCAGTCTGGTCGTTCGAGGTCGAGGAACCGTCAGCGGCCTGGGTTGCCAGGTCTTTCATGCGGTTCAGGATGTTGGTGGTCTCGTCCAGGGCGCCTTCAGCGGTTTGCATCAGGGAGATGGAGTTCTGGGTGTTACGCATTGCAACGCCCATGCCCGAGGTTTGGGTCTTCAGGCGGGTTGCGATCTGCAGGCCAGCAGCATCATCCATCGCGGAATTGATGCGGAAGCCGGTGCTCAGACGGGTCATGGAGGTCGACAGCTGATTCTGCGTGCGGCTGATCGAGTTTTGAGCGGACAGCGCCGCGGCGTTGGTGTGAAGGCTCAGCATTTTAAAACTCCTGTTGGTAGGTTCAAATCGAGCAGCGGTACAGTTCTGCGCTCTCAAGAGTACAAGACGACCGTTTACCTGAGGGCATTAAATGCCACACAGAAATTTTTTTGTTTTTTTTGTTTTTTCGATTGTGCAATGCGGAAAACCCGAGGCGTAACCCTGGTGGCAGCCACATCGTGGCTGCCACCTGCCTTTTGCCGTGGATGTAAAAAAGGGCGCCGCAGCGCCCCTGTTATGACATTTACATGTTCGGATAGTTCGGCCCGCCGCCACCTTCCGGCGTAACCCAGACGATATTCTGGGTCGGGTCCTTGATATCGCAAGTCTTGCAATGGACGCAATTCTGGGCGTTGATCTGCAGGCGGTCCTGGCCCTCGTCGGTCTTGACGAATTCATACACGCCCGCCGGGCAGTAGCGCGATTCCGGTCCGGCGTACTTGGACAGGTTGATCTGCACCGGCACCGAATTGTCCTTCAGGGTCAGGTGGATCGGCTGGTCTTCCGCATGGTTGGTATTCGAGATGAACACCGAGGACAGGCGGTCGAACGTCAGCTTGCCATCCGGTTTCGGATAAGTAATAGGCGTGAAATCGGAGGCCGGGCGCAGGCAGGCGTGATCCGGGGTGGAGTGGCGCAGGGTCCATGGCGCTTTGCCGCGGAACACGATCTGGTCGATGCCCGTCATCAGGGAGCCCAGGTACAGGCCTTTCTTAAGCCATGGCTTCACATTACGCGCCACGTGCAGCTCTTCCTTCAGCCAGGACTGCTCGAAAGCGGCCGGGTAGGCGGCCAGTTCGTCGCCGGTGCGGCCCGCGCCCAGCGCTTCCGCCACGGCGTCGGCGGCCATCATGCCGGACTTGATCGCCGCATGGGAACCCTTGATGCGGCTCATATTCAGGAAGCCGGCGTCGCAGCCGATCAGCGCGCCGCCCGGGAAGACCAGCTTCGGCAGGGACTGCAGGCCGCCGGCGGTAATCGCGCGGGCACCGTAGGAAATGCGCTTGCCGCCTTCGAAGAAGGTGCGGATGGCCGGGTGCGTCTTGTAGCGCTGGAATTCCTCGTAGGGCGACAGGTAAGGATTCTCATAGTCGAGACCCACCACGTAGCCGACCATGACCTGGTTGTTTTCCAGGTGGTAGAGGAAAGAACCGCCATAGGTTTTGGTGTCCAGCGGCCAGCCCGTGGTGTGGATGACCAGACCGGGCTTGTGCTTGGCAGGATCGATTTCCCACAGTTCCTTGATGCCGATGCCGTAGGACTGGGGATCTTTGCCCTTGTTCAGGTCGAACTTGGCCATCAGCTGCTTGCCGAGGTGGCCGCGCGCGCCTTCGGCGAACAGGGTGTATTTGCCGTGCAGCTCCATGCCCAGCTGGAATTCTGGGCCGGGTTCGCCATCGCGCTTGACGCCCATATTGCCGGTGGCCACGCCTTTGACGGAACCGTCGTCGTTGTACAGCACTTCCGCCGCCGCGAAGCCGGGGAAGATTTCCACGCCCAGCGCCTCGGCCTGCTGGCCCAGCCAGCGGGTCACGTTACCCAGCGAGATCACGTAGTTGCCGTGGTTCTGGAAGCAGGCCGGCAGCATGAAGTTCGGGGTCTTGTAAGCCTTGGACTCGGTCAGGAACAGCATGCGGTCTTCGGTGACCTCGGTGTTCAGCGGGGCGCCTTTTTCCTTCCAGTCGGGGATCAGCTCGCTGATCGCGCGCGGGTCCATCACGGCGCCGGACAGGATATGGGCGCCCAGTTCGCCGCCTTTTTCGAGGACGACAACGGAAATCTCCGGGTTGACCTGCTTCAGGCGGATGGCTGCCGACAGGCCGGCTGGGCCGCCGCCTACGATAACAACGTCGTACTCCATCGCCTCGCGTGGGCCGTACTGTTCAACAAGGTTGGTCATGATTTGTTATAAGAATTGAATAAGCGAAAAAATTAGTACGAGTGTGCTCTTTTTTGTATGGTAATGCAAGGTGGCAGCATTGTGAGGTCAATTATTAGTGCTGGCAATCTAATGCGTGGTTTTTTGTGTAATCATTATGCTTCAGCATGTGAAGGAGCAGTTCTGTGGGCATCGAAGTCAATTTTGAGGGCAAGATCGCCCTGATCACCGGCGCATCCAGCGGTTTGGGCGCGCGGTTCGCCAAGGTGCTGGCGCGTGCCGGCTGCCAGGTGGTGCTGGCCTCGCGCCGCATCGAGCGCCTGAAAGAGCTGCGCGCGGAAATCGAGGCCGACGGCGGCGCGGCCCATGTGGTGGCGCTGGACGTCACCGACTACGCCAGCATCAAATCCGCCATCGCCCACGCCGAAACGGAAGCGGGGCCGATCGATATCCTGGTGAACAACTCCGGCGTGTCGACCACGCAGCGGCTGGTCGATGTGTCGCCCGAGGATTACAACTTCGTGATGGACACCAATCTGCGCGGCGCCTTCTTCGTGGCGCAGGAAACGGCCAAGCGCATGATCGCGCGCACCAAGGGCGATCCGCGCAAGCAGCATCGCATCATCAATATCGCCTCGGTGGCGGGCTTGCGCGTGCTGCCGCAGATCGGCGTCTACTGCATGAGCAAGGCGGGCGTGGTGCACATGACCAAGGCCATGGCGGTGGAGTGGGGCAAATACAATATCAACACCAATGCCATCTGCCCCGGCTATATCGAAACCGAGATCAATGAAGACTACTTCGCCAGCGAGCAGGGCAAGCGCCTGATCGACCTCTTGCCGCGCAAGCGTCCCGGCAAGCCGGAAGACCTGGATGGCCTGCTGCTCCTGCTGGCGGGCGAGGAATCGCATTTCATCAACGGCGCCATCATCTCCGCCGACGACGGCATGCTCGCTCAGTAACGGCGGATCGATGATCCGCCCTACGTTGCATGGCGCGCGAAAATGGGGACGTAACACATGTCCGCGCGCGAAATGTGCTGCGTCCCTACTTTATGTTCCCATTTTATGCACGCCCATCAGCTTGTGCACCAGTTCCGAGGATGTCGATGCGCTGAATTTGCGCATCAGTTTGGCGCGGTGCATTTCCACCGTGCGCGGCGACAGGTCCGTTTCGCGCGCGATCGCCTTGCTGGTCTTGCCCTCGACCAGGAAGGCGGCAATCTCGCGTTCGCGCGGCGTCAGCTCGGCTGACACCGGCCGCTTTTCCGATACGTCTTCAAAGGTCCACACGCCCGCGCCTAGCGGCTCCTGCGGATTCAGCGCGCGGCCCGACACGTGGCACCAGAACAGCTCGCCGTTCGCGCGGCGCATGATGCGCTCGTCCGAGTAGCGCCCCTTGGTGTTCATGATGGGGATGATGCGGTCGCCCGTGCGCAGGAATTCATCCTGCGTCGGGTAGAGGATCTGGAAGGACTGGCCATCGAGCGCGCCGTGCTCGTAGCCGAACATCGAGCTCAGGGCGTCGTTGCAGGACTGGATCACGCGGTTCACCGAAATGCACATGCCGACGGGGGCGAACTTGAAGATTGTCTCGTAATTAATGGCGTATGATGCGTTCATCTTCAATGTTGGCGGTATTTCTACGGTATTGTACTTTGACAGACCGTATTTTATGCTCGGAACACTCACCAATAGAGGAGCACCATGAATAAAATTTACCCAGATGCCAAGGCCGCTCTGGCCGGCATCGTAGCCGACGGCCAGACCATTGCCGTCGGCGGCTTCGGCCTGTGCGGTATTCCGGAAGCGTTGATTGCGGCGCTGCGCGATTCGGGCGTCAAGGGCCTGACCGCGATTTCCAATAATGCCGGCGTGGACGGCTTCGGCCTCGGCCAGCTGCTGGAGACGCGCCAGATCAGGAAGATGATTTCGTCCTATGTGGGCGAGAACAAGGAATTCGCGCGCCAGTACCTGGCCGGCGAACTGGAACTGGAATTCACGCCGCAAGGCACGCTGGCCGAGAAGCTGCGCGCTGGCGGTGCAGGCATTCCGGCCTTCTTCACTAAGACCGGCGTGGGCACCATCGTCGCCGAAGGTAAGGAAATCCGCGAGTTCGATGGCGAAAAATATGTAATGGAGCGCTCGCTGGTGGCGGACGTATCCCTGGTCAAAGCCTGGAAGGGCGACAAGTCGGGCAACCTGGTGTTCCGCAAGACTGCCCGCAACTTCAACCCGAACGTGGCGACCGCCGGCAAGATCTGCGTGGTGGAAGTGGAAGAGATCGTGGAACTGGGCGAGATCGATCCGGATGCCGTGCATCTGCCGGGCATCTTCGTGCACCGCCTGGTGCTGAACGCGACCCCGGAAAAACGCATCGAACAGCGCACCGTGCGTGCCGGCTAAGGAGACAGAACATGGCTTGGACTCGTGATGAAATGGCCGCGCGCGCGGCAAAAGAGCTGCAAGACGGCTTCTATGTGAACCTGGGCATCGGCCTGCCGACCCTGGTGGCGAACTATGTGCCGGACCATATCGAAGTGTTCCTGCAATCCGAAAACGGCTTGCTGGGCATCGGCCCATTCCCGACCGACGATGAAGTGGACGCTGACCTGATCAACGCCGGCAAGCAGACCGTGACGGCGCTGCCGGGTTCCGCTTACTTCGCATCGGCCGATTCCTTCGGCATGATCCGCGGCGGCAAAATCAACCTGGCGATCCTGGGCGCGATGCAGGTGTCCGAAAAGGGCGACCTGGCGAACTGGATGATCCCCGGGAAAATGGTGAAGGGCATGGGCGGCGCCATGGATCTGGTGGCCGGCGTGAAGAAGGTCGTGGTGCTGATGGAGCACGTGGCCACCGCCAAGGATGGCTCGACTTCGCACAAGCTGCTGAAGAACTGCGACCTGCCGCTGACCGGCGTGGGCGTGGTCGATATGGTGATCACCGACCTCGGCGTGATGGAGATTGGCGACAAGGGCATCAAGGTAATCGAACTGGCGCCGGGCGTATCGCGCGAACAGATCGCCGCCGCATCGGGCGTTGAACTGGACTTCTCCGCGCTGTAATCTGCGCTCGCGTATAAAACCCACGGCGTAACCCTAGTGGCAGGCACGATGTGCCTGCCACTTGCTTTTCTGCGGGTGTAAAAAAAGCCCCGGGCATTGCTGCGCGGGGCTTGAGGGGCTACGTGTGATTACTTGGCGACGGCGACCGGTGCGTCGATTGGAGCGTCCAGATCGGCCAGCGGGGTCGGGTTGGCCAGTTCTTTGCGCAGGGTGTCGTGATCCAGCTCATGCTCCCAGTTGGAGACCACGATTGCGGCCACGCCGTTGCCGACGAAGTTGGTCAGGGCGCGGCATTCGGACATGAAGCGGTCGATACCCAGGATCAGCGCCATGCCGGCTACCGGGATCGTCGGCACCACGGCCAGGGTCGCCGCCAGGGTGATGAAGCCAGCGCCGGTGATACCGGATGCGCCCTTGGACGTCAGCATTGCCACGCCGAGGATGGTCAGCTGCTGGGTCAGCGTCAGGTCAGTGTTGGTGGCCTGAGCAACGAACAGGGCCGCCATGGTCATGTAGATATTGGTGCCGTCCAGATTGAAGGAGTAGCCGGTAGGGACCACCAGACCGACCACGGACTTGGAAGCACCCAGCTTTTCCAGCTTGCGCATCAGCGAAGGCAGGGCGGATTCGGACGACGAGGTGCCCAGCACGATCAGAAGTTCTTCCTTGATGTACAGGATGAAGCGGCCAATCGAGAAACCGGTGAACTTGGCGATCGAGCCCAGCACGATGAACACGAACAGGAAGCAGGTCAGGTAGAAGGAACCCATCAGCTTGGCCAGCGGCAGCAAGGAATCGATGCCGTATTTGCCGATGGTGAAGGCCATGGCGCCGAAGGCACCGATTGGCGCGACCTTCATGATGATGTTGACCATGCCGAAGAAGGCGTGCGACACCTCATCCACCAGCTTGGTCACCGGACGGCCACGCTCGCCCAGCAGGGACAGCGAGAAGCCGAACAGGATCGACACCAGCAGCACTTGTAGGATATCGCCCTTGGTGAAGGCGTCCGCCACGGTGTTCGGGATCACGTTCATCAGGAAGTCCACGGTGGACTGGTGCTTGGCCTGTTCCGTGTACTTGGCGATGGATTTCACGTCCAGGGTAGCCGGATCGGCGTTGAAACCGTGGCCAGGCTGCAGGGTGTTGGCCACGAACAGGCCAATAATCAAGGCGAAAGTCGACACGACCTCGAAGTAGAGCAGGGCTTTGCCGCCAACGCGGCCGATCTTCTTCACATCGTGCATATTGCCGATGCCGGATACCACGGTACAAAAGATCACCGGCGCGATGATCATCTTGATCAGTTTAATGAAGCCCTCACCCAGCGGCTTCATGGCCACTGCGTCGTCAGGCAGATAGATGCCGAGCAGGACGCCCATCGCAATCGCGAAGAGCACCTGCACGTACAGGATTTTGTAAAACGGCTTTTTCATGATGGACCTCTTTTCGTCTCCGATAGTCTCATCATCGCAAACGATCTGGGTTATAACCATTGTGATTATCCGCATTGTGGAAAACCACAATATAATTTAACTATGCCAATACAAGCCTATCTCGATACCACCCCCGAACTTGCCGACGGCGTGTTCGCCCACGACTCTGCTCAAATTATCGGCGACGTAAAGGTTGGCCGCAATTCCTCCATTTGGTGTAATACCGTGCTGCGCGGCGACGTGAACTCAATCACGGTCGGCGAGTGCTCCAACGTGCAGGACTTCGCCATGTGCCATGTGTCGCACAAGACGCCGGCCAAGCCGGAGGGCTCGCCTTTAAGGATTGGGAATTACGTGACCATCGGCCATTCGGTGCTGCTGCATGGCTGCACCATCGGCGACGAGTGCCTGATCGGCATGGGTTCCATCATCATGGACGATGTGGTGATCGAAAAGCACGTGATGGTCGGCGCCGGCAGCCTGGTGTCGCCGGGCAAGGTGCTGAAAAGCGGTGGCCTCTACGTCGGCCGCCCGGCCATGCGCATCCGCGAACTCACGCCGGAGGAGATTGCCTATCTCAAGTATTCTGCGGAACACTACGTTCGCGTGAAGAATAATTATCAGAAGTAATTCGCCGTCTTAAAACTGCAATTCAGCGCCCGAAGTCCGCCGTTCATCGCAGAGCGTTGGACGGCGGCGGCATCCCCGCTTTATCGTTTGGCCGAATCTTTACTTTCGGAGGGAATGTGAAAAAACTGTCGTCGGTCATTTTGGCTGCCTTGCTTTTGACTAGCTCTGCGGCATTCGCTCAGGATGCCAAAGAGGTGTCTGACGCCCGCGTGGCTGCTGAACGCTGGCTGAAGCTGATGGATTCGGAGGAGTATTCGGCAGCGTATAACAGCAGCTCGTCCGGGGTGAAGGATATGTCGAAGATGGCATGGACGATGCTCGCCACGGCCACCCATGCGCCGCTGGGCGAATTCAAATCGCGCAAGCTGAAGTCGTCCGCCGTGAAAAAGACCAAGGCGGATACTGAAGCGATTTCCTTTGAATATGAGTCCCGATACGAGAAAAGCCCTCAGGTAAAGGAAGTCGTGACTTCCACCCACGAGAAGGATGGCGTTTGGCGCGTATCGGGTTACTCGGTCAGCAATGCGGAGAAGTAGGCCTTATTCGTCGGATAGCAGCGCGTTGTAAATCAGCGCGCCGATGACTGCACCGACAATGGGGGCGACCCAGAACAGCCACAGCTGGCTCAGCGCGTCTGTCTGCGCAAACAGGGCAGGGCCGGTGCTGCGGGCCGGATTCACCGAGGTGTTCGAGACGGGGATCGAGACCAGGTGAATCAGCGTCAGGCACAGGCCGATGGCCAGCCCACCGAACCCGCCTGCTGCGCGCTTGGCTGTCGCGCCGAGAATGACGATCAGGAAGATGGCCGTCATCACCACTTCGCACACCAGTACCGACATCATGCTGAAGCCGCCGGGCGAGCTGGTGCCGTAGCCGTTCGAGGCAAATCCCGCCGTGCCGGCAAAGTCCGCTTTGCCGGAGACGATCAGATACAGAATCGCCGCGGCCGCAATTGCGCCCAGCACTTGCGAAATAATATAGCCGGGCAGCTCGGCGGCCGAGAAGCGCTTGCCGACCACGAGGCCCACGGAAACGGCAGGGTTAAAGTGTCCGCCTGAAATGGGGCCCAGCGCGTAGGCGCCCGTCACGACCGTCAATCCGAACGCCAGTGAGACACCCAGCAGGCCAATGCCCACTTGCGGAAACGCCGCCGCCAGCACAGCGCTGCCACAGCCGCCCAGCGTCAGCCAAAAAGTACCGAGAAACTCCGCCGACCATTTCTTCACGTTATTCATTTTGGACTCTTTCGCAATTATTTTATTCACCCATATGCAGGCTCGCGCCCGCTGAGCGGAGCATACCATGTTGCCAAATTAGAAAATACCTGCATTTACAAATTCGGGGTGACGACCCTCGCCGCAAGTCTCTCGCCCGTTTTGTCTCTTTTGGGGTGTGCGTTCTGTCTCTTCTTGTCTCTTTCTGTCTCTTTTTTCGGCGCCCTAAAAAGAGACAGAAAGAGACAAGAAGAGACACAATAAAACGGGTGAAAGAGACAAAACGGGCGAGAGACTTGGGAACCAATCGCTCA
Organism: Pseudoduganella sp. RAF19; assembly: GCF_052114165.1. Classification (NCBI taxonomy): domain Bacteria; kingdom Pseudomonadati; phylum Pseudomonadota; class Betaproteobacteria; order Burkholderiales; family Oxalobacteraceae; genus Pseudoduganella; species Pseudoduganella sp. RAF19. The sequence goes on from NZ_JBFREF010000001.1 coordinate 839,187, forward strand.
CCTGGTGCTCTAATGGTCGAGGAGGGCATGATCATGGATAAGCCGAATCGGGATCTGGTGCCGTACGCAACGTATTCGCGGCTGTTGAAATTCTTGCACGCGTCCGACAGCCCGCTGTGCGCTTCGGAAGCGGTCACGCGCGCAGTGCAACTTTGGATCAACTCGCGGCAGCGAGTGGTTGCGCCGGTCACTGGCTATCAGTGGAAGTGCCTGTTTCTGCCGAGCGGCACGCGATTGCGCGTGCACTGCATGGGGCAGGTGTCGTATGGCGAGGTGATTGGAGACGAGCTCGTTTTCCGTGGGCGAGCCGTCTCGCCGCGGCAAATGGTGACTGCGGCTGCTGGTGAGGCGCGCAATGCCTGGCGCGATTTGTGGGTTCGCCGCCCACAGGATTGCGACTGGACGCAGGCGGATAAGCTACGGCGCGCCTTGAGCGCGGATTCGAAGGCGGCTCAGCCGTCGCCAGCCGAAGCAATTCAACTCGCGGCGCGGAGCATGAGCGAAGCGCTGCAGACGGCGCTGCTGCTGGTCGATCAGAGCCGGCGGCAGGCTGAGCGGCAGGTCGAGCGCCGGGTGGCTAAGCACCGCAGGCGCGACGACCAGCTGGAGAGTGAATGGCTGGAAGACTAGAGCCGGCCGGCCAGCCACAGGGCTACATTGCGGACGTAGTGGTGAACGGAGTTCATTGCGCCGGGCGTAGTGGCGAGACTGCTACCGGGGGCTTCGCTGACGAAGTCGGGGCAGCCCATGGCGGGGTCCCAGTTATAGTCGGCAAAGTGGTGGAAGGTCGATTGCGCGATCACGGGACCGCGGCCTTCTGCGGGTTCGACGGCAACCGCGAGGTTGAAGCGATTGCCGGTGGCTTTGCTCACGCCAGTTGCGATCACGCGGGCCCGCGGATTGTCGGGTGGGGCGCCGACGGCACCTTCATGCGGGTGGGCAGGCAGGTAGTGGATCACGCCATCTGCCGAATCGGGATCGCGCAGCACCGGATGCGCCGGGCTGGCGACCGAGATTTGCTGAGCGTCGCCATTGGCGCCGGAATGGTAGTTGGGCCAGAGGATCTGCGGCGTGCCGCGATCGTCCGGCGCGCAACGCGGGTCCTCGGCCACGCCGTCGCGGGTGTGGAATTGGTGCAGGGCGCCGACGGTGGCGATTGAACAGATCGAACAGCCAAGGTCCATATGGTCGCGCGTGACCATCAGACCGCCGCCTTTACGGTGAAAGGCCGACAGGCCTGCGCAATCGTCGGCGTGCAAGCCATTGCCGACATCAACCGCAAACAGCCGGACTTCATCGAAGTCCGAAGAAGCCAGTGTTGACAGCACCGGGTCCGGCTCGCCAACCGGACCGCGATCGCGTGCCGTTATGGTGAACAGGGGAGCACCATCAGGGCCTTCAAGGCCGGCCAGATAAGTGCGCAGCATCGAGAACCGCCCGATATGCCAGTCGTTGGGCGCGGACTCAATGGTCGTTTGCAGCAGAACTTTGATTTGCTTGCTCATCGCATCTCGGTAAGTAGGTTGGCTTGCAGGCGCAAAGCAGTGCCGCGGTTACGCGCAATGAGCGCCCTTTGAAATTATTGAGCGACCCAGCCGCCGTCCATGTTCCATGCCACGCCGCGCACTTGCTTGGCGGCGTCGCTGCATAGGAAGACGGCAAGGGCGCCCAATTCTTCCGGTGTGACGAATTCACCGGAGGGCTGCTTGTCGGCCAGCAGGGCGCGTTTGGCTTCGTCGTTGCTCAAGCCATCTTTGGCGGCGCGGGCGTCGATCTGTTTCTGCACCAGCGGCGTCAGGACCCATCCAGGGCAGATGGCGTTGCAGGTGACGCCGGTCTGCGCCAGTTCCAGCGCGGTGGACTTGGTCAGACCGACCAGGCCGTGTTTGGCGGCGACGTAGGCCGACTTGCCGGCCGATGCCACCAGTCCATGCGTGGAAGCGAGGTTGATGATGCGGCCCCACTTCTGCTTCTTCATGTGATGAATGGCGTGGCGCGATGTGTGGAAGGCCGAGGTCAGATTGATGGCGATGATCGCATCCCATTTCTCAGGCGGGAAATCTTCGACGTTGGCCACGTGCTGGATGCCCGCGTTATTGACCAGCACATCGACGCCGCCAAAGCGCGCGGTGGCGTAAGCGAACATGTCTTCGATCTGTTCCGGCTTGCTCATGTCGGCGCCATGATAGGCGCATTGCACGTTGAATTCCTTGGCCACGTCGGCCTGCAGTTTCTCGATTTCGGCCGCGTCGCCGAAGCCGTTGAATACGATGTTGGCGCCTTCGGCCGCCAGCGAGCGGGCGATGCCCAGGCCGATGCCGGAGGTGGAGCCGGTTACCAGGGCGGTCTTGCCACTCAGGGTGGAACTAGTCATAGCGTGTCCTCTGCAATCAAAGTTGTCTGGTGGGTTACACTTCACAAGATTTTAAGCGTAAGCCAAGGTAGAATGTAGCCCAAAAAGTAACACCGTGCGAGGGATTGAAGAATGATTGAAGCAAAAATAAAGTCTGTTCAGTGTTTCTCCCTATCGGGCCTGCACCAGATGGCTTACAAGGAATGGGGCGAGGCGGATAATCCCAATGTGCTGGTGTGTGTGCATGGCGTAACGCGCGTGTCGGACGACTTCGATAACCTGGCGCGTGCCCTGTGCAAGGATTACCGCGTGATCTGCCCGGATGTGGTGGGCCGCGGCCGTTCCGGCAAGCTGCGCAACCCGCAGTTGTACCGCATTCCGCAATACGTGAGCGATATGGTGACCCTGCTGGCGCGCGTGCTGGCCAATGGCGAGCGCCAGACCGTCGACTGGTTCGGCACCTCGATGGGCGGCCTGATCGGCATGGGCCTGGCCTCATTGCCGGATAGCCCGGTCGCAAAGCTTGTGTTGAATGACATCGGCCCCACTTTGGACGCCGTGGCTGTGCAGCGCATCGGCGACTACATCGGCCAGGAAGTACGCTTCCCGACTTTCGAGATCGGCGCCAAGTTCGTGCGCGACGTCTCGACCACCTTCGGCGAACATACCGACGCCGAATGGCATAAACTGGCCGCCGACGTGCTACGCCAGGAAAAGGAAGGCTACTGGGTGCGCCACTACGATATGGGCCTGGCCCTGCCGTTCCAGTCGGTGACGCCGGAATCGGCCAAGTCCGACGAAGCCATGCTGTGGGCCGCCTACGATGCCATCAAGTGCCCGACACTGCTGGTGCGCGGCGCCAATTCCGACCTGCTGTCGCGCGAGACAGCACTGAGCATGACCCAGCGCGGCCCCAAGGCCAAGCTGATTGAAATTCCCGGTGTCGGCCACGCGCCGACGTTCCTGCATGACGACCAGATCGCCATCGCCAAGGATTTTTTGTTGAACCACTGAAGAGAACCATGGAAATCAAACGCTTTCACGTAGGTAAACGCCTGTCCGAAATCGCCGTCCACAACGGCACCGTGTATCTGGCTGGCCAGATCGCTGAAAAAACGGACGTCGGCATCAAGGAGCAAACGGCTGAAGTGCTGGCCCACATCGACCGTCTGCTGGAAGAAGCGGGCAGCGACAAGTCGCGCATCCTGTCGACCCAGATCTACATCACCGATATGGCCAACTTCCCCGGCATGAACGAAGTGTGGGAAGCCTGGGTGGTGCAGGGCGCCACGCCGCCGCGCGCGACCGTGGAAGCCAATCTGGCCAATCCGGCCTGCCTCGTTGAAATCGTCATCGTGGCAGCACAGAAGTAAGCAACTCCCCGTAACAAACAAGGTTTTATCATGGTTTCAATCGCGGCTCTCAATAGCGCAACGTCGGACCAGCTGGTGCAAGGCCTGTCCGCCGATGATGGAGCCCGCATGCTTGCCGCGCTGGATTACGCCAGCGAGGCCTATGCGGGCAGGAAGACAAGCTACGGACAAGATGCGTTCGAATTTTCCGTGGGCGTTGCCAGCACGCTGGCCTTCCTGCGCAGCGATGTCGAAACCCGTATTGCCGGCCTGGTGTTCGAGCTTACCCTGCTCGACGCCGATACCGCCCCTGGCATCGAGCCCCGCTTCGGCACTGAAGTCGGCGAGCTGGTGACAGGCGTGCGCCAACTGATCCGCCTGCGCGAACTTACCCAGACAGCGCCGGGCGGCTCCACCCGCAGCAAGAGCGCGGCCCAGCAGGCCGTGGCGCAGGTTGAATCCCTGCGCAAGATGCTGCTCGCGATGGCGACCGATATGCGCGTGGTGCTGGTGCGGCTGGCTTCCTGCTGCACCACCTTGCGCTACTTTGCCGATGCCAAACTGTTCAACGAGATGACGCGCGCCTATGGCCGCGAAACGCTGGACCTGTACGCGCCGCTGGCCAACCGCCTCGGCATCTGGCAGATCAAGTGGGAGTTGGAAGACCTGTCGTTCCGCTTCATCGAGCCGGAAACGTATAAACGTATCGCGAAGATGCTGGAAGAGAAGCGCATGGCGCGCGAGAGCTTCGTGTCTTCCTCGATCACGCGCCTGCAGTCCGAGCTGGACGCGGCAGGCATCAAGGCCGAAGTGTTCGGCCGCCCCAAGCACATCTACTCCATCTGGAGCAAGATGAAGGGCAAGGAGCTGGACTTCTCGGAACTGTACGATGTGCGCGCCTTCCGCGTGATCGTCGATGACGTGAAGACCTGCTACACGGTGCTCGGCGTGGTCCACAATATCTGGACGCCGATTCCGAAAGAATTCGACGATTACATTTCCCGTCCCAAGCCGAACGGCTACCAGTCGCTGCACACGGTGGTGACGGCGGACGATGGCCGTCCCCTCGAAGTGCAGATCCGCACCCAGGAGATGCACAGCTTCGCCGAATACGGCGTGGCGGCGCACTGGCGCTACAAGGAGGAGGGCGGCTCCAATTTCAAGGGCCAGCAGTACGACGAGAAGATCGCCTGGCTGCGCCAGCTGCTGGCGTGGAAGTCCGAAGTGGCGGACGCCATGGTGGGCGACGAAGAGCAGCAGCGCGAGTGGGTCGAGAAGCTGAAGGCCACCTCCCTGGACGACCGCATCTTCGTGCTGACGCCGCAGGCGCGTGTGATTGAGCTGCCGGTGGGCGCGACGCCGATCGACTTCGCTTACCATCTGCACAGCGACGTCGGCCACCGCTGCCGCGGCGCCAAGGTGGATGGCGTGATGGTGCCGCTGAATACGGCGCTCAAGAGCGGCCAGTCCTGCGAGATCATTACTGCCAAGGGCGCGCCCGGCACCGCGGGACCGTCGCGCGACTGGCTGAGCCCCGAATACACGGTCAGCAGCCGCACCCGCTCCAAGGTGCGCGCCTGGTTCCACGCCATCGACATCCAGGAAACGCTGGCGAGCGGCCGCTCGCTGGTGGAAAAATCGCTGCAGCGCGAGGGCAAGACCGCCGTCAACCTGGAAGCGCTGGCGCAGAAGCTGGGCTTCAACAAGGTGGACGATCTGTTCCTGTCGGTCGGCAAAGATGAATTCAGCCTGCGCCATGTGGAGCAGGCGCTGCACGAACCGGCCGAATCGGAAGAGCCGGCGGACCAGGTGGCCGTCAACAAGAGCCGCGCCTCCAGCGTGGAGCAGGGCGCCAAATCGGGCGTGCTGGTGGTTGGCACCGATGGCCTGATGACCATGCTGGCCAAATGCTGCAAGCCGGCGCCGCCTGATCCGATCGTGGGCTTTGTCACGCGCGGCAAGGGCGTGTCGATCCACCGCGCCTCGTGCAAGAACTTCGCCGAGATGCGTGCCAAGGCGCCTGAACGCGTGATCGTCACCGAATGGGGCAGCGCACGGTCCGATACCGTGTATCCGGTCGACCTGTTCGTGCTGGCCGGCGACCGCCAGGGCCTGCTGCGCGACATCTCGGAAATCTTTTCGCGCGAGAAGATCAATGTGATCGGCGTGAACACCCAGTCCGCCAAAGGCCAGGCGCGCATGACCTTCACCGCCGAAGTGGGCGCCACCGCCCAGCTGCAAAAGGCGCTGGCCGCGATCTGCGAAGTCACCGGGGTGATCGAAGCCCGCCGCGCCTGATGCATTGAGGCCGGCTGCGCCGGCTCGCATGTGACAATTGGAGATAATCCAACGTTGTCTTGCCGGTTATCCTGTAAGAATACTCTTACAAGGGAGGCGACAAATGGAGATCGCGAGCCTGGACCGACAGGGGTCGACTGAATTCAAAGGGGATCCGGCAGCCGAGCCGGTGGTGATCAACGAACGTGATTTCATCAAGGCTCGCCGCGACGCCGTGCGAGGACAGGATGATACGGGCCTGTCCGGCCTGGCATTTTCTGGCGGAGGCATCCGTAGCGCGACCTTCGGCTTGGGTGTGCTGGAAAGCCTCAAGGAACTGGGCCTGCTTGAAAAATTCGACTATCTGTCGTCAGTCTCCGGCGGCGGCTATATCTCCAGCTGGCTGAGCGCCAACTGCCTGCGCAAGCCGAACTGGCTCGCGAAAGGTGCGGACTGGCGCGAGTCCATCGCCCACCTGCGCAAATATTCAAACTATCTGTCGCCGCAACTTGGTTTCTTCAGTGCGGACACCTGGTCCATGCTGACGATCTGGATCCGCAATACGATCCTGGTGCAGTTGACCGTGGTGTTGAGCCTGGTACTGGTGATGCTGCTGGCGCGCAGCCTGGATGTGCCGTTCCAGCAATGGCCACCTCAGCAAGGCGCGCGCTGGCTGACGGTTGCGTTATTCCTGCTGGCAGTGACGGGGATTGGCGCCAATCTGATGCAGCTGCAGCGGCCGGCCGCCAGCCACGAGCACAAAGGGCAATTCAGCTACGATGCCTGCGGCTGGCGTGCCTGGGGCGCTGTGGCGTTGGGCGCCTTGGCTGGCGCGGTTACGATCAAGGTAGTCACGGGATTTAATCCCTTCATAGACGGCCCGGCCAATGAATATGCGTTGCCGATGGCCTTGTGCTTGTCGCTGTGCGCGATAGCCCTGGTGCCGCCCGTGCTGAAGTTACGCTGTCTCCTGCCTAAAGCAAAGCCTGGTTGCGATGAGGTGATCTATGACCAGAGCCAGGTGCAGACCATGGTCGTGCTGCCGATGATCTTCACGGCATTCCTGCTGGCCGCGGTGATGTGGGGGCTGGTGCGCGGCACGGTACCCGGCAATGAGATCACTGGCATGAAGCATTATGGAGAGCTGGTCCTGAAGGCGTGGCGGCACTGGCCTTTCCCGATCGCGATCTCGTTTGCTTCGATGCTGATCCTGTCTTGCTGCTCGCTACGAAGGGATGTGTTGCGGGATGCAGGTTGGCGTCCCTTTGCCTATGCCGGCCTGGCGATTGGTGTTTCTGCACTGAGCGCCGCCGCCCTGCATGCCATGTTTTGCGGCATTTTGGTGTTGATGCAGCTGTTCTACGAAAAGGGCGAATCAGGCGTCTGGCACGCCCTGGTATGGGGACCGCCCTTGCTGCTGATTGCGTTTTCGCTGGCGGTGACGTTGCAAATTGGCCTGCTTGGCCGCTCGTCGCTCGAGGGCATGCGTGAATGGTGGAGCCGCCTTGCCGCCTGGGTGTGCATCTACGCGTTCGGTGTCTGGCTGGCGATGGTGTCGGCGCTTTATGGCCCGCTGTTGACTGCGTGGCTGGTCGATGGCGAACATTGGCCGGGCATTTCTGCTGTTGTCGCCTGGATTGCTTCGACGGCGGGCGGCTTGTTGGCGGGGAATTCGAACAAGGCTGCCGGCGATGACAAGATTCGTAGCGAGCCCGCTTCTAGTGGCAGTAAGGTAATCAACGCCATTGCGCTGGTCGCTCCGTACGTCTTCATTGCCGGCCTGCTGCTCGTGGTGTCGAGTGCCATTCATGTCGTGTTATGGAATAGCGAGCGGGCGGATGGCACCTGGGTGCAGCTCAATCTGTTCTACGCGAATCATTGGCCGTACCTGAAGACCGGCAACGAGCACTTGAGCTGGATCATTCTCGGCTGCGCGATCGCTTTGGGCATTTTTATGTGGCGGGTGGATATCAATGAGTTCAGTCTGAACGCTTTCTATCGCAATCGCCTGGTGCGCTGCTATTTGGGCGCCACCCGCGTGCAGGCGCGCAAGCCCCAGCACTTCACAGGCTTTGACGATGCGGACGACCTCCCCATGAGTGAACTGCAAGGCGGCACCGCGGCAAATCCGGTCGCGGCAGGTCCGCTGCATATTGTCAATTGCGCGTTGAATCTGGGAGGATCGAGCGATCTGTCGCTGCACACACGGCATAGTGCAAATTTCGCGATCACGCCGTATGTGATGGGCAGCAGCTACTTGAAGGCATTGGACGGCAAACCTGGCTACCAGCCGCACAGTGATTTCCGGCGGCCTGTAACGTTAGGGCAGGCCGTGGCAGTTTCGGGCGCCGCGGCCAGTCCCAACCAGGGCTACCATACTTCGCCGGCGGTGGCGATCCTGCTGACGATGTTCAATGTGCGCCTGGGCTGGTGGTTTGCCAATCCGGCGCGTAAGCCAAAGCATGCGTCGCCGCTGCTCAGCATGCGCTATTTGCTGCTTGAACTGTTCGGTCTTGCCGATGCCGGTGCGAAGTATGTGATGGTGTCGGATGGCGGCCATTTTGAAAACCTGGCGATGTACGAACTGGTGCGCCGCCGCTGCAAGCTGATTGTTGCCAGCGATGCGGAGTGCGATCCCGAAATGAACTTTGAAGGACTGGGCACGCTGATCCGCATGTGCAAGGTCGACTTTGACACGGAAATCGTGATCAATGTGCGCGACATTCGCCTGCACAACGGATATAGCCGTTCGCGTTTCGCAGTTGGCGCCATTTTGTATCCCGACGGGACAACCGGTCTGCTGATCTACCTGAAGGCGTCCATGAACGGCAAGACCGAGGATTCTTCTGTGCAGCAGTACCACGCCACGCATCCGACCTTCCCGCATGAATCGACCGGCGACCAGTTCTACGCGGAAGACCAGTTCGAAAGCTATCGCCGGCTGGGCAAGGAATTGACAGACGCGGTATTCAAATCCAGTCTGTCGCAGATGGACTGGGTGGAGTTGAGCAAAGTGTGGCCCGAAGTGCCGGTGCCTCCCTCAAAAATCACGGTCCTTCCGCGGCGGCGTACTGGTGATGGACGACGCGCCTAATAGATCCGCCAGCAAGTCTGCCACTTTGCGCACGCGGGCGGATTTGCGCACGTCATCGTGAATCACCATCCATAGCTGGCGCTGGATCGGGCAGTCGATGCCGGGCAGCGCCGGCGGTCCATCCAGGTAGTCGGGCAGCACGGCCACGCCGGCGCCGGTGAGCGCTGCGGTGTGGATTGTGGCGAGGTCGTTGGAGCGGAAAGTGAAGCGGCGGCCGTTGGCGAATTCTTCCAGCCATTGCTGCTGCGGGGCTTCGGACAGGCTGTCGTCGTAGCCGATGAATTCCCAATCTTCCGCTGCGTGGTCCGCCACGTAGGCGGCCGTCGCGCACACGCGGTACTGCACTTGCGCGACCGCGCGCACGGCCATGTCCGGCGCGGCTGGGCGCTGGTAGCGCAGGGCGATGTCGGCATCGCGGCGCGACAGGTCGGCATGGCCCGCTTCGGCCGCCAATTCGATATCAATTGCATCCAGATGCGGACGCAGTGCGGCCAAACGCGGTGCGATCCAGTGCGCGGCAATGGCCGGTGGCGCTGAAATGCGCACGGTGCCCTGGGCGCTCGACGCCCCGGCCGCCTGGCGCAGCAGACCAAGCACGTCGTCGCCGATGCGGCGCGCTTGCGGCAGCAGAGATTGTCCGGCCTCGGTCAGCGACCAGCCGCGTGCGAAGCGGTCGAACAGGCGCAGGCCGAGTACCTGCTCCAGCGCCTCGATGCGCCGTGCGACGGTGGTGTGCTCGACGCCCAGCGCGCGTGCGGCGCCGGACAGCGAGCCGGCCTCGATCACGGCGAGGAAATAGCGCAGGTCATTCCAGTCGGGATTATCCATAGGTGCAATTATGCACGGGGAAGGCGAAGTTTTTGCCATTTCGCGGCGCGCGCCATGCATTTATCGTTGGCGCCACGTTCAACGAATGGAGTTCCGCAATGAAGACACTGATATTGGTACTACTCAGCCTGGCCGGGGTGGCGCAGGCCGCCGACCTGTCCGGCAATTGGGAGATGATTGGCGCTTACCGCGAGCACCGCGACGGTACGCGCAGCGACGATTACGGCAGCAAGCCGCGCGGCACGCTGACCATGTCGAAGGATGGCAGTTACGCGCTGCAGATCTATCACGCGGAGCGTCCGCCGTTCGAGGGTGACTACCGCAATGGACCGGCGCCTGAGTACAAGCGCCTGGTGCTCACCATGAGTACGCATTACGGCCAGTACAGCGTTGACGCGGACACCATGACGTTCAGGATCACTGCCGCGTCGAATCCGCAACTGGATGGCGCCGTGCAGAAGCGGCCCTACAAGCTGACGGGCGATGTGCTGGAATGGCGCGTGCCGCCGCGGCCGGATGGCGACGTACCGATCTCCGTCTGGCGCCGCGTCGCGCAGCGATAGTGCCAGTGAATTTTGCTTAGTGTTCGGGCTCGGCCTGCAGCGTGATGTGGTCGATGCCGTGGCGCGACAGCAGCATGGCCTTCACATCGCGCAGCACGCGCGGCCATTCCTGCAGGTCGCTGATTTCGAGGTGGCCGATGAGGGCCGGGTGGCCGGGCGACATGTCCCACACGTGCAGGTCGTGCACGGACACGACGCCGTCGATGGCTGCCAGGTCGGCGCCGATTTGCAGATAGTTCGCGCCTTCCGGCACGCCTTCCATCAGATGGTGGTAGGACTCGCGCAGGATCGTCACGGTGGATTTCAGGATCAGCAGCGAGACGAGCACGGACAGCAGCGGGTCGATCTGCATCCAGCCCGTCCACAGGATGACGGCGCCGGCGATCAGCGCAGCCACGGAGCCAAGCAGGTCGCCCATCACGTGCACCAGCGCGGCGCGGGTGTTCATGCTGCCCTGGTCGCGCGACAGCGTCCACGCCACCAGCACATTAATCGCCAGGCCCAGCGCGGCGACGATCAGCACGGTGCCGCCCTGCACCGGCGCGGGATCGGAGAAGCGGTGAATCGCCTCCACGAAAATCCAGCCCACGACCGCCAGCATGGCGAGGCCGTTGACGAAAGCAGCCAGCGCTTCTGCGCGGCCATAGCCAAAAGAATAGCGTGCCGATGGCGGACGTTTGGCGATCAGTTGCGCCAGCAGGGCCAGGCCGAGCGAGGCCGCATCAGTCACCATATGGCCCGCATCCGAAATCAGCGCGAGCGAATTGGACATGAAGCCAGCCACCACTTCCACCACCGCAAAGCTCAGCGTCAATGCAAGCGCGAAGGCCAGCGCTGTCTGGCTGCGCTGTTCGGCAAAGTGGGCATGTTTGGCATCGCCGTCGAGGTGGGCGTGCAAATGGGCGGAGGAGGAGGGAATCTTGGTTTGCATAGGCCTTGGAATATAGCATAGGCGACATAGCAATGTTTTCTTGGGAAAATACTTGTCATCCCGGAAGCGCATCTCTATAATGCTGGTCTCCGGGCGGTTAGTTCAGCTGGTTAGAATACCTGGTCGACATCCAGGGGGTCGCAGATTCGAATTCTGCACCGCCCACCAGAACACTGTAGTAAGATTGCAAAAGACAACGGGCGGTTAGTTCAGCTGGTTAGAATACTTGGTCGACATCCAAGGGGTCGCAGATTCGAATTCTGCACCGCCCACCAGACACTTTGTAAGAGCGAGAAAGGCACACCGGTTATGACACCGCGAACTACCATGACAGTTGGTGAGTGACGCTAGTCGATCGGCTTTCTTTTGCTTGTTCAATTGAAGAAAAACGCGGCTAGCCCGCGTTTTTTTTCGTCCGTATTTTCCCTATATCCTTTGTAGTTCCTTCTTCTGGAGATCATGATGGTTTCAGTCCGACTGCCCGACGGCTCCATCCGTCAATTCGAAGCGCCCGTCACCGTCGCACAAGTGGCGTCCAACATCAGCACCAGCCTGGGTAAAGCCGCGCTGGCCGGCAAGGTCGATGGCAAGGTTGTCGATACTTCCTTCCTGATCGACAAAGACTCCGACGTCGCCATCGTGACCGACCGCGATCCGGAAGGCCTGGATGTCATTCGCCACTCCACCGCGCACTTGCTGGCCTACGCCGTCAAGGAACTGTTCCCTGATGCGCAAGTGACCATCGGCCCGGTGATCGACAACGGCTTCTACTACGACTTCAGCTACAAGCGTCCATTCACGCCGGAAGACCTGGTGGCGATCGAGAAGAAGATGGCCGAACTGGCGAAGAAGGACGAGCAGGTGACCCGCAAGGTACTGCCGCGCGACGAAGCCGTGGCTTACTTCAAGTCCATCAATGAACACTACAAGGCCGAAATCATCGCCTCGATTCCGGCCAATGAAGACGTGTCCCTGTACAGCGAAGGCGCGTTCACCGACCTGTGCCGCGGCCCGCACGTGCCGTCCACCGGCAAGCTGAAAGTGTTCAAGCTGATGAAGCTGGCCGGCGCTTACTGGCGCGGCGACAGCAAGAACGAAATGCTGCAGCGTGTGTATGGCACCGCCTGGGCCAAGAAGGAAGACCAGGAGCAGTACCTGCACATGCTGGAAGAAGCCGAGAAGCGCGATCACCGCAAGCTGGGCAAACAGCTGGACCTGTTCCACTTCCAGGACGAAGCGCCTGGCCTGATCTTCTGGCATCCGAAAGGCTGGACCATCTGGCAGCAGGTGGAGCAGTACATGCGCCGCAAGTACCAGGAAAACGGCTACGACGAAGTGAAGGCGCCGCAGATCCTGGACCGCACCCTGTGGGAAAAGACCGGCCACTGGGAGAACTATCGCGAAAACATGTTCACCACCGAGTCCGAGAACCGTTCCTACGCGCTGAAGCCGATGAACTGCCCGGGCCACGTGCAGATCTATAACTCCGGCCTGCATTCCTATCGCGACCTGCCGCTGCGCTACGGCGAGTTCGGCCAGTGCCACCGCAACGAATCCTCGGGCGCGCTGCACGGCGTGATGCGCGTGCGCGGCTTTACCCAGGACGACGGCCACATCTTCTGTACCGAAGAGCAGATCGAATCCGAAGTGACGGCCTTCCACTCGCAGGCGATGGAAGTCTATAAAGATTTCAAGTTCGACAGCATCGACGTGAAGCTGGCGCTGCGTCCGGACAGCCGTATCGGTTCAGACGAAGTATGGGATGAAGCCGAAGAAGCGCTGCGTTCCGCGCTGCGCGCTTGCGGCGTGACCTGGACTGAGCTGCCGGGCGAGGGTGCTTTCTACGGTCCGAAGATCGAGTACCACCTGAAGGATTCGCTGGGCCGTCCGTGGCAGGTTGGCACCATGCAGGTGGACTTCTCCATGCCGGGCCGTCTGGGCGCGGAATATGTCGATGTTGACAACACCCGCAAGACCCCGGTCATGCTGCACCGTGCGATTGTTGGTTCCCTGGAGCGCTTCATTGGCATCCTGATCGAGAACCATGCCGGCGCGATGCCGATGTGGCTTGCGCCTGTGCAAGTATCGATTCTCAACATCAGCGACGCGCAGGCGGAATACTGCAAAGACCTTGCTGCCAAGCTGAAAAAGCTGGGATTCCGCGTGGAGGCTGATTTGCGCAACGAGAAGATCACGTATAAAATACGCGAACATTCCGTCCAAAAACTGCCGTACATTCTGGTTGTCGGCGATAAAGAGCGGGATGCCAACACCGTGGCCGTGCGTGCCCGGGGCAATGTCGATCTGGGCGTCATGTCCATCGATGCCCTGGTGGAGCGACTCCAGCAAGACGTCGCTACCAAAGCCTGATGCGGGACTTCTCCGCAACCGGCCAGCAAACAAACATTAAAGGAAACTGCAATAGCTACTGACAAGTCACATCGCATCAATGGCGAGATCACCCATCCCGAAATGCGTCTGTCGGGCGTGGACAATGAACCGCTGGGCATCGTAAGCCTGGCCGAAGCTTTCCGTCTCGCGGAAGAGGCGAACGTCGACCTGGTGGAAATCGCGCCGAATGCGACTCCACCGGTTTGCCGCCTCATGGACTACGGCAAGTTCAAGTATTCGGAACAGAAGAAGGCGCACGAAGCCAAGTTGAAGCAGAAGGTAATCTCCGTGAAGGAAGTCAAATTCCGTCCGGGTACCGATGATGGCGACTACAACATCAAGCTGCGCAATCTGATCAAGTTCCTGGAAGACGGTGATAAGACCAAGATCACTCTGCGCTTCCGCGGCCGTGAAATGGCCCACCAGGACATCGGCATGCGCATGCTCGAGCGTCTGAAAGCCGACCTGGAGCCGCATGGCCAGGTCGAGCAGTTCCCGAAAATGGAAGGCCGCCAGATGATCATGGTTCTGGCGCCGAAAAAGAAGAAGTAATTCTTCCTTTGCCATTCAAAAAAGGCCAGCCCAGTGCTGGCCTTTTTTATTTTTCAGGCACAGATCACCCGTAACGCGCCAGCTGGAGCGCAAAGCGGCGCAATGGTGCGGGGCCTTCCTGCTGGGCGCTTGCACACCAGGCCCTTAGTTCGGCGAGCAGGTGCTCGGCCGAGGCGCCGGAGGGGACCCAGAGATGATTGAGGCGAAGGCGCGCCTGATGCATGTGGCTTAGCGGCGCGCTATGCGCCAGCCATTGCGTCAAGCGATTCAATTCTTCTGCCGTCAGGCGCTGTGGATCGCGCCGCAGCAGGCGCACGATATTTCGCATCGCATCGCGCGGCAACTGTCGCAGCAAGGACGCGCGCTCCAGCCGGTAAAGTTCCATCATGCTGTGCGTAAGCTGCCGCACCAGCAGCGCGCGGTTGGCCAGCACTTGTTTCAAGGATTCCAGGGTGGGCGCCACCTGATTGGCCTGGGTGGTCAGCGGATTTCCCGCCTGCCGCACCCGGGCGAGGCGCAGCCATTGCAAGATGCGGATGTAGCCCCATCCAATATCGAACTCGAACCAGCGGACCGACAATTTAGCCGAAGTCGGGAAGGTGTGATGATTGTTGTGGAGTTCCTCGCCGCCGATCAGCAAGCCAAGCGGCAGGATATTGGTCGCAGCTTCCTTACAGTCGAAATTGCGGTAGCCGAAATAGTGGCCAAGGCCATTGATCACGCCCGCCGCCAGAAATGGTATCCACATCATCTGGACTGCCCACATGGTCACGCCAAGTACGCCAAACAGTGCGACATCGATGAGCAGCAGCAGGGCGGGGCCTTGCCAGACATAGCGGCTATACACACGGCGTTCTATCCAGTCGTTTGGTGTGCCAGCGCCATAGCGTTCAAGCAGGGCAGCCTGTCCGATCGCATCGCGATAAAGTTCGGCGCCGCGCCACAGCACAGTATGAATGCCAAGGACCTGTGGGCTGTGTGGATCGCGTCCGGTTTCACAGTGGGTGTGATGGCAGCGATGCACGGCGACCCACTCGCGCGTCACCATTCCCGTGGTGAGCCAAAGCCAGAAGCGAAAGAAATGGGCAGGCAGGGGATGCAGGCGCAGCGCGCCGTGGGTTTGGCAACGGTGCAGATAGACCGTGACGGCGACGATGGTGATATGCGTTGCCGCAAGGGTAAGCAGCGCGATTTGCCACCAGCTTACGGCCAGCATGCCGTGTTGTAGCCACTCAAGCAGTGTCATTGCGGCTCCAGTTCGTCATCGGAAGATTTTTGCCGGCGCAGGGGAGGCCACCTACACTACCACGCATCAACCTGGCTGGCCATTGTCGTTTCTTACGGCACTGCCTGCACGAGCGCTTCTCAGCATGCGCTTTTCGGAATGCGAAATATTTGTGCGCCGCACAAAAAACTGTGCTATACTGCGTTCTGCGGTGGAGTTCTCGAGTGCTCCACCTTGTAGCACCATACATTGGTCACACGCCGGCACTTTGCAGATAGCACTGGCCGACTGCTCCGCACCGCGCAGATAGCACGGGCTGGAGCTGCGATTGAAACTGGCATTACATTGAAACGAAGCCCGCAGCAAAGCGGGCTTTTTTTTCGCACCTCGCAATCGCACATTAAAAAAACACATGGCAAAAGAAGAACTAATTGAAATGAACGGCGTGGTCGTGGAGATCCTGCCGGACCAGCGCTTTCGCGTCGACCTGGATAACGGCCACAAATTAATCGCCTACACGGCGGGCCGAATGAAGAAGAATTTCATCCGTATTCTGGCCGGCGATAAGGTGACGCTTGAATTGTCGCCCTACGACCTGAGCAAGGGCCGCATCGTATTCCGCCATATTGAAAAACGCAGCACCGGCGGTGCTCAGCCATTTCGCCGCCGCTGACTGCGCGGCAGTGCGTCACTTAAATCGTATTGCTGCCATACTGCGCTCGGCGTCTTGCCATTTCCAGATGGGAGCAAAGTATGGACAGCCAGAAATATTCTCCCCCGAGTGGCGCCAACGCATTTCCTCAGCCGCGTCTGAATCGTGCCTTGTCGCGATTTATTGACCAGGCGCTGGTGCTGGCAATTCATCATCCCAGCCAGGCGCGAGAAATGCTTTATTCTGCTGAGATCAGCGCTCTCGCCATCACACGCCTCCTCACCACGCCACATCGTCGCAGGCCTATTCATCGCAGTGCACACGCGCCAACTCTTGGTTAAAACGCGCTGAAAGCTGGCATGAACTGGACTGCCTGAGCAGTATCTGCCATAGGAGATGTGCTATTTGCTCACTTAAGCCGTGGCATTTTCTGCTTGAGATGGATTAAATCCTCGGCGCGGCGAATTGGCCAATAATTCTTCTGCGCAGATTATTGGCTCTGCAGGTTCTGCTATATCATTGGCATTTAGAAGCATTGAGTCACTGAGTCCCCGGCGAGATTCGAGGGAAGGACAAAGAGCATGATCGTAGACGCGCAGATCGCCATTATCGCAAGCGGGGCGGCAGTATGGAATGCCATGACTGATATCGAAGGCGCCACGAATATTATCAAAGGCATTCTCGGAATAGAAATCATCGAAAAACCATCAACCGGGCTGGTGGGTTTGCGTTGGCGCGAGACGCGAATGCTGTTCGGGAAACCGGCAACCGTCGAGAAATGGATTACTGACGCAATCGAAGGCAAGTTCTACACCACCCGCGCCGAAAGCGACGGCTATCTATTCCTGGCCACCACGAGCATCGCAGAAAACGGCAACGGTTCCGTCACGCTGACCACTTCCCACGATTCCCTGCCGCAGACGTTGGCGGCCAGGCTGTCATCGCCAATGATGCTGCTTTTCAAGGGGGTAGCCCGAAAAGCCCTCCTGCAAGATCTACAAGACATCAAAACCGCCGTGGAGCGAACGCCAACATGAATAACGTCATCCTCGACTCCGTGCTGACCTGTCCGGAATGCGGGCATGCGAAGCAGGAGGTAATGCCTGTCAACGCCTGCCAATGGCACTATGAATGTGAAAGCTGCCACGCCGTGCTGCGGCCGAAGCCGGGCGATTGCTGCGTGTACTGCTCCTACGGCACCGTAGTTTGCCCGCCGATGCAGAATCCCGAGGGTGGATGCTGTTCCAGGCCAGCGAAGTAGTTTCTTTTGCGTACAACTGTGCTACAATCCGAGGTTCCCGTGAGAGCAGGCACCGAAAGCGCAGCGTAGGGCTGCCACCTGCAATCCGGTCATATTTGGAGCATTCACATGCCAAAAATGAAAACTAAGAGCTCCGCGAAGAAGCGTTTTCGCGTGCGCCCAGGTGGCACCGTTAAGTCGGGCATGGCGTTCAAGCGTCACATCCTGACCAAGAAGACCACCAAAAACAAGCGTCAACTGCGTGGCACCCGTAACATCAATGCGTCCGACGTTCAAAGCGTCTACCGCATGATGCCGTCCGCTTAATCTCACAACATTATTTAAGGAGCTACTATGCCTCGAGTAAAACGTGGGGTTACCGCGCGTGCCCGTCATAAAAAAGTACTGAACCTGGCCAAGGGTTACCGCGGTCGTCGCAGCAAAGTATTCCGTATTGCCAAGCAAGCAGTGATGCGCGCTGGTCAGTACGCATACCGCGACCGTCGTAACAAGAAGCGCGTCTTCCGCGCCCTGTGGATCACCCGTATCAACGCGGCTTCCCGCGAGCACGGTCTGACCTACAGCGTGTTCATGAATGGTCTGAAGAAGGCCGCGATTGAACTGGACCGTAAGGTCCTGGCTGATATGGCTGTGATGGACAAGCCTGCATTTGCAGCGATTGTCAACGTCGTCAAAGCCAAGATCGCTGCTTAATTGCCAGTGATGCGCGCTGCCTTCGGGCAGCGCTCATAAGAAGCGGGACATGGTGCGAACCAGGTCCCGTTTTTAATTTCCAAAACAGGAAAACAGTCGGATGAACTCCCTCGAACAACTCGTCGTCTCCGCGCAGGCTGATTTTGTCGCCGCCGCAGACGCTGCCGCACTCGAAAACGCCAAAGCCAAGTATCTTGGCAAGACCGGCCAGATTACCGAAATGATGAAGGGCCTGGGCAAGCTGACCCCGGAAGAGAAGAAGACCCAGGGCGCCCTGATCAACGCTGCCAAAGTGCAGATCGAGAACGCGCTGACCGCGCGCCGAGATGCCCTGGCCGAAGCCCAGTTGCAAGAGCGCCTGAACGCCGAAGCGATCGACGTGACGCTGCCAGGCCGTGGCCGCGCGCCGGGCGGCATCCATCCCGTGATGCGCACCTGGGAGCGTGTGGAAGCCATTTTCCGCTCCATCGGCTTCGACGTCGCCGGCGGTCCCGAGATCGAGAACGACTGGACCAATTTCACTGCACTGAATTCGCCGGAAAACCATCCGGCCCGTTCGATGCAGGACACCTTCTACATTGAAGGCAACGACAGCGAAGGCAAGCCGCTGCTGCTGCGTACCCACACCTCGCCGATGCAGGTGCGTTACGCGCGCAGCCACACTCCGCCGATCAAGGTGATCGCGCCGGGCCGTACCTATCGCGTCGACAGCGATGCCACGCACTCGCCGATGTTCCACCAGGTCGAAGGCCTGTGGATTGCCGAGAACATCTCCTTCGCCGACCTGAAGGGCGTGTACCTCAATTTCGTGAAGGCTTTCTTCGAAACGGACGATCTGCAAGTGCGCTTCCGTCCTTCGTATTTCCCATTTACCGAACCATCGGCGGAAATCGACATCGCCTTCGGCTCCGGCCCGCTGAAAGGCCGCTGGCTGGAAGTGTCCGGCTCCGGCCAGGTACACCCGAACGTGGTGCGCAATTTCGGTCTCGACCCCGAGAAGTACATCGGCTTCGCGTTCGGCTCCGGCCTGGAGCGCCTGACAATGCTGCGCTACGGCGTCAACGACCTGCGCCTGTTCTACGAAGGCGATCTGCGCTTCCTGAAGCAGTTCAACTAAACCAATGGCGTGAAGCAGGTGGCTGCCACGTCGTGGCAGCCACCAGGTCTCCGCCTCGGGTTTCAAACAAGATAACGAAGAAGGCAACCAAGACTATGCAATTCTCCGAAAACTGGCTCCGCACCATGGTCGATCCGAAAATGACTTCGGACGAACTGGCGCACCTGTTGACCATGTCCGGCCTCGAAGTGGAAGAGGTCGATCCTGTCGCTCCGCCTTTCAATAACGTGGTGGTTGGCCACGTGCGCGAAATGGCCAAGCACCCGAACGCCGACCGCCTGAACGTCTGCCAGGTGGACGTGGGCACCGGCACGCTGCTGAACATCGTATGCGGCGCACCGAACGTGCGTCCCGGCCTGAAGGTCGTATGCGCGATGGCCGGCGCCGTGCTGCCGCCTGGCACCGACGGCAAGCCGTTTGAAATCCAGGTCGGCCAGCTGCGCGGTGTCGAGTCGCAGGGCATGCTGTGCTCCGCGCGCGAGCTGCACCTGTCCGAAGACCACGCGGGCCTGATCGAGCTGCCGGACGACGCGCCGGTCGGCAAGAACTTCCGCGACTACTGGGCGCTGAACGATCTGAAGTTCACCATCAAGCTGACCCCGAACAAGGCGGACTGCCTGTCCGTGCTGGGCGTGGCGCGCGAAGTGTCCGCGCTCACCGGCTCCGTGCTGAACATGCCGCAGTATCGTGAAGTGCCTGTCAACACCGACGAAAAACTGCGCGCCAAAGTCAGCGCACCGGACCTGTGCGGCCGCTTTGCCGGCCGTGTGATCCGCGGCCTGAACGCGAAAGCGGAAACGCCGGAGTGGATGAAGCAGCGCCTTGAGCGCAGTGGCCAGCGTCCTGTGTCGGCGCTGGTGGACATCTCCAACTACGTCATGCTGGAACTGGGCCGCCCATCCCACGTCTTCGATCTGGACAAGATCCACGGTGGCCTGGATGTGCGCTGGGGCCGCAAAGGCGAACAGCTCAAGCTCCTGAACGGCAACACCATCGAAGTGGATGACTGGGTTGGCGTGATCGCCGACGACAAGGAACTGGAATCGCTCGCCGGCATCATGGGCGGCGATGCGACTGCCGTGTCGGACGACACCACCAACATCTATCTGGAAGCCGCATTCTGGTGGCCGAACGCCATCCAGGGCCGTGCGCGCAAGTACAACTTCTCGACCGATGCGGCACACCGCTTCGAGCGCGGCGTGGACTACGCGACCATTCTTGAACACCTGGAGCGTATTACCTCGCTGCTGATCGAAATTTGCGGCACGGCAGGCACCAAGGTCGGCCCGATCGACGACCAGATCGTCAATCTGCCGCAGCGCGCCCCGGTGACCATGCGTACCGCCCGCGCCGCCAAGGTGATCGGCGTTGCGCTGACCGATGAAGTCGTGGCCGATATCTTCAAGCGCCTGGCGCTGCCGTTCACGCTTGAAAACGGCGTGTTCAGCGTGACCGCGCCATCCTACCGCTTCGACATCGAAATCGAAGAAGACCTGATCGAAGAAGTGGCCCGCGTGTACGGTTTCGAGAACATCCCGACGCGCCCGCCGGTGGCTGCCAACGAGATGCGTATCGCTGATGAAGACACCCGTTCCATCTTCGCCGTGCGCCACCAGCTGGCCGACCTGGGCTTCCAGGAAGTCGTGAACATGAGCTTTGTGGAAGCCCAGTGGGAACTGGACTTCAACGGCAACGACAGCCCGATCAAGCTGCAGAATCCGATCGCCAGCCAGTTGTCCGTGATGCGTTCTTCGCTGATCGGCAGCCTGGTCGCCAATGTGCGCTACAACGTCAACCGCAAACAGCCGCGCGTGCGCGTATTCGAAGTTGGTGCGATCTACCAGCGCGACAACGCGATTGCCGACGGCCCGCTGACCGTGGCCGGCTACGACCAGCCGCAGCGCGTGGCCGCCATGGCTTACGGCCCGGTGGCCGATGAGCAGTGGGGCATGGATACCCGCGACGTCGACTTCTTCGACATGAAGGCCGATCTGGAAGCGCTGTTCGCGCCGGCCCAGCTGCGCTTTGCCAAGCTGAACCACCCAGCCCTGCATCCGGGCCGCTCGGCATCGGTTGAGCTGGATGGCAAGGTCATCGGTTTCATCGGCGAACTGCACCCGCGCTGGCTGCAGAAATACGATCTGCCGAAGGCGCCAGTCCTGTTCGAAGTGGATGCTGTTGCGTTACAGCAACGCGCTGTACCAAAATATGAAGAAATTTCAAAATTCCCTGGTGCAACGCGCGACCTGGCCATGGTGGTCAAGGCAGAGGTAGCTGCGCAGTGCCTGCTCGACGCTTTCAAGGGCGCCGTGGCAGCACATGCGTCCGGCCGCATCGTGCAAGCCATTGTTTTGTTTGATGAATATCGCGGCAAAGGTTTGGAAAACGACGAAAAATCGCTTGCTTTCCGCTTTAGCTTGCAAGATACTCAAAACACCCTGCAGGACGACGTGGTCGACGCTTTGATCGCAGCTGTGACGGCTGCGGCGACCGAAAAATGCGGGGCACGCGTTCGAGCCTGACCGCGAATATTTAACATTTGGATACACCTTAGCGAGTCCGGCACTGCCGGACTCATGTACTTTAGAAGGCAGGGCAGCAAAATTAACAACAACGACATCGATTCCGCCGTACTCGATTCCGCATTGGATGCCGAACTGCACAGCGCAATTACGAGCGCCAAAGTACGCCAGGAAGCTGAAAAAGATTTGCCTACGCTGACCAAGGCGGAGCTGGCCGAACTGCTGTTCGAACAGGTCGGCCTGAACAAGCGCGAGGCCAAGGACATGGTCGAAACCTTCTTTGATGAGATCCGCAACGCGCTCGAACGAGGCGAGGCGGTGAAGCTGTCCGGTTTCGGCAACTTCCAGCTGCGCGACAAGCCGCAGCGCCCGGGCCGCAACCCGAAGACTGGCGAAGAAATCCCGATCACGGCCCGCCGTGTGGTGACTTTCCATGCCAGCCAAAAGCTGAAAGGCATGGTCGAAGACAGCAGCGGCCTGCCGCGCGCAGCCTGATTCCATAAGGTGCGCTGAATGAACGACCGCGCTGGCAAGGCTGAACTGGTAGTGCTGCCGCCGATTCCGGCCAAGCGCTATTTCACCATTGGCGAGGTAAGCGAGCTGTGTGGTGTAAAGCCGCACGTGCTGCGCTATTGGGAGCAGGAATTTACCCAACTCAAGCCGGTCAAGCGCCGCGGCAACCGCCGCTATTATCAGCACCACGAAGTGCTGCTGATCCGCCGCATCCGTGAGCTGCTGTACGAGCAGGGCTTCACCATCAGCGGCGCCCGCAATAAGCTCGATAGCCGCGCTGCCGATTCTGCGCAGGGCGAGTATGATGAAGATCACGGGCTCAATGGTGCGGGGCCGGGACACACAGCGCCACCGCTGGACCGCGAAATGATCCGCAACGAACTGCAAGCCATTCTTGAGCTGCTAAAGTAAGCGGATGTAAGGCGCGGTTGCTGCGCCTTTTTTTTCGTCTAAAATGTTAAAAGTTTGGTGCTACAATATTAATGTTAAGGTTTTTGCTAGTGCGAATGCAGACGCTGGCTTCGTTCCCAAACTAGGATTTCACGAGGGAAAATAATGATACGCATAGCCATCTGTGATGACCACCAGATCGTTAGAGCGGGTTTCAAGCAAATCTTTTCGTCTTCGGACGAGTTCAGCGTGGTCGCCGAGGGTAGTACCGGTCGCGAAGCGCTGGACATCGCACGCAAAGAAATTTGCGACGTATTGTTGCTCGATATCGCGATGCCCGACCAGAGCGGGATCGACACCTTGCGCACCATCCGCCAGGGCCAGCCGGACCTGCCGGTGCTGATCCTGTCGGGCTATCCTGCCCAGCAGTACGCACTCAATCTGTTCAAGATGGGCGCCAACGGCTATCTGAACAAGGAATGCGATGCGGACGAGCTGATCACCGCCGTCCGTACCGTGCACCAGGGCCGCCGCTATGTCAGCTCCCAGGTGGGCGAGCTGCTGGCGCAAAGCTTCGACCGCGACCCCAACACCGCCTTGCACACCGAATTGTCGGACCGCGAGTTCCAGGTCTTTCTGCGCCTGGCGCGCGGCGCGACCGTGTCGGACATCGGCCAGGCGCTTTCGCTCAGTATCAAAACCGTGAGCACCTACCGCACGCGCATCATGGAAAAGATGGGCTTGCAGTCGAACAGTGACCTCACGTATTACGCGATGAAGAACCACCTGCTGGACTGAAACGTCTCGTTACATCTTTCTGTTGCTGCACCGCAGAATTACCCAGCAGCAGTACATTGCCACGGGTCTATAATGGGCAGGATGTACTTCACTGTTGAACCAGCCCAAGACAGGCTTCCGATTTACAAGACGCTTCTGTGCGTGACCTGCGCACTGATACTGATTGTGAATGGTTTCAGTCTGTTCAAGAATCTGCAGTCGCTGAAGGGTGCCAACGAGCAGCTTGCAGTCAGCTCCCGCGTCGCGGAGCGGCTGCAATACCTGAACGTGCTGGTGCTCGACGCCGACAGCAGCGCGCGCGGCTATTTCCTGTCCGGGAACGAGGTCTATCTTGGCCCTACGCGCACGGCGGTTACCGAAACTGAAAACGAATTCCGTGAACTCGATAAGCTGCTGGCCGATAACGCGCCCCAGCTGAAGAACCTCGCGCACTTGCAGGCGCTGGTGCGCCGCCGCCTGTCGCGCATCAATGAAGCGGTCGATGTCTACCGCCACGCCGGGCTGGACGATATTGTCAGCATCGCTCGCGTCAGCGACGAACGCAGCATCATGGACGAGATCCGTCTGCAGATCGTCATCATGACGCGCGAGCAGGGCGAGACCATGGCCGAGCGCAGCACCAATTTTTATCAGGAATACCAGAAGGCCGTCATCATGGGCGCGGGCATCAATGCCGTCGCCATTGTCGTGCTGATCATGTTCTACCAGCTGGTGCGGCGCAGCTTCGTGCACCGTGCGGCCGTGGAGCGCCAATTGCAGCTGTCGAACGAAAGCCTGGAATCGATGGTGGCCAAACGTACCGAGCAGCTATCGATCCTGTCGCGCCACCTGATCTCGATCAGCGAAGAGGAGAAGAAGCGCCTGTCGCGTGAGTTGCATGATGAGATGGGCGCCAACCTGACCTCGATCGGCATGGACATCGCCAACGTCTCGCGCCAGCTGCAGCAAACGCATCCCGAACTGGCCGACCAGTTGCGCCGCGCGCGCAGCACCCTGGTCGACACGGTGGAGCTGAAGCGCCGCATCATTGAAAATCTGCGCCCGAGCTTGCTGGACAATCTCGGCCTGTGCGCGGCGATCGACAGCTATTGCGAAGAGTTCGCCCGCCTGTCGAATATGCCGGTCGAAACCGAAATCGGTCCGGAGGTCGATGCCATTTCCAAGGCCGGCGAAGCGACGCTGTCTATCGCGCTGTTCCGCATCGTGCAGGAATCGCTGACCAATATCCGCAAGTACGCGCGTGCCACGCGTGTCTCCGTGTCGCTGCGCCGGAATAACGAACAGCTGGTGCTGCGCATTATCGACGACGGCATCGGCATCGCGGCCAATACGCTGGCCAAGCCGATGTCTCATGGTTTGCTGGGGATGCGGGAGAGGGCCTTGCTGTTGGGCGGAACCTTGAATATCCGCCGCGGACGAGGTGACCAGGGCACATGCATCGAGGTGTTCATTCCTCTGAAGAGCACCCCGGTCGGGGAGAAGCCTAGCAGCATGCTACATCAGCGAGCAGGCGATCGTACTCCGTTTTCGCCACCTTATAGCACTCACCCGCGTAGCGTTCCAGACCTTCACGATCAAGCACGGTGATATTGCCGCGGCGGTAGGTGATCATGCCGTCTTCCTGCAGCTTGCCGGCGGCGGCCGTAATCGATTCGCGGCGCACACCCAGCATGATCGAAATCATTTCCTGAGTCACCTTCAGTTCGTTCGATGGCGAGCGGTCAAGGCGGTCCAGCAGCCAGCGGCACAGCTTTTGCTCGATCGAGCTGTGGCGGCCGCCGACAGCATTCTGTGCCATCTGGGCGAACAGCGCGGTGTTGTAGCGCATCAGCAGCTGGGGCAGGGCGCCGCCCTGGTTGAAAGCATCGCGCAGTGCTTGCGCTTTCAGGCGATAGCCGTAGCCTGCGCTCTGCACGACACCGGTGCTCATCGCACGTTCGCCGGCGAACATCGACACGCCGACCACGCCTTCGTGGCCGACCACCGCAATTTCGGTGGTGGCGCCGTCCTCCATCACGTACAGCAGGGAGACAATCGCCGTGGTCGGGAAATACACGTATTCAAGCTTGCTGCCGAATTCGAACAGCTCCTTGCCGAACGGCAGCTGGACCAGTTCCAGGTGTTCAAACAGAGACTCCAGGACATCGCGAGGCAGGGCCGCCAGCAACTCATTCTGCTGGGTGCCGCTATAGCTGACAACCGGACGGGACGCCATTTTGAATTCCTGGGAACCTACAGGCATCGCGCGGGAGAGCGAGCTCTTAACGGAAGCGTCAAGTTGGACGTTGTTCATATTATCCTCACAGTGCTTAAAGTAATTCGATTGCTTCGGCGCCCGGTTTTGGACTTTGCGGGCCGGGATTTCGTTCCCGCACATTGCCGATCGCGTTGGTATTACTTTAATTTCCTATGTAGGTTACGAACATAAGACGGGTTACCGCCCAAATGTAGGCTGGTAACATAAGGTTTTGTCAGGCTAGTCCTACATTTGCAATACTCCAAAGCGATTTTTGGTGGCGCACCGTTGAAACCAACTCATCCTGAAGGGATAATGCGCTCACTTCAAACATAAGGCTTTACATGCACGTACTACTGGTGGAAGACGATGCCGTACTGGCCGATGGTCTGGCGCGGGTGCTGACAGGTCATGGCATGGCGGTCGATGTCCTGCGCAATGGCAGTGATGCCGACGTGGCCTTGCAGCGTCCGCAGGCAGCCGATGTGGCCGTTCTCGATATCGGCCTGCCGGGCATCGATGGCTTCGAAGTGGTACGCCGTCTGCGTGCACGCGGCAGCCAGCTGCCGGTGCTGTTGCTGACGGCGCGCGATGCGGTGGAAGACCGCGTGCGCGGCCTCGAAACAGGCGCCGACGATTATCTGGTCAAGCCTTTCGCCACGCCGGAACTGGTGGCGCGCGTGCGCGCGCTGGCACGCCGTAATGCGCCGAATCCTACGGTGCTGTCGATGGGCGATCTTGTTCTGGACACGGGCGCGAAACGTGCCCGCGTGCGCGACAAAGTCATCGACCTCTCGGTACGTGAATGGGCTGTGCTGGAATACCTGCTGCAGCATGGCTCGCGTGTGGTGAGCAAGCAGCAGATCATCGACGCCATCCTGCCCTGGGGCGAAGACGTGACGCCGAATGCGGTGGAAGTCTACATCTCGCGCGTGCGCCAGAAGACCGCCGATGCGGGCATCACCATCAAGACCATTCGCGGTTTCGGCTATATGTTGGAGCCCACCGCCAATGTCTAGCATCCGCCTGCGGCTGCTGCGCTGGCTGATCGGGCCTATCCTGCTGCTCAACCTCGCCGGCGGGGCGCTGATTTACGCGCTGGCCTGGCTGCCGGCGCAAGTAGCCTTCGATCAAAGCTTGACGGACGCCGCCAGCGCCCTCGGCGCGCGCCTGCAACTGCACGGCGATCAGCTGGTGGTCGACCTGCCGCGTCAGGCCGAACAGGTGCTGCGCAATGACGATACCGATGCCGTCTATTTTTCCGTACGCGATGCGAGCGGACGCCTGGCGGCAGGCGATGCCGTGCTGCCAGTGCTCGCATCGCGTGCCACATCACAAGCCTTTGACGGCGAACTGCATGGCGAGCCGGTACGTATGGTGTCAGTGCGTGGCAAAGCCGGTGACCAGCGGGCCACCATCATCGTCGCCAAGACCCAGCGCAAGCGCGCGCAGACGCGTGCCGCCATCGTGCGCGCCATGCTGCCGCTGGCGGCCCTGCTGACAATTGCGTCCGCCGGCCTGGTGTGGTTCTCCGTCACGCGCGGCTTGCAGCCGCTGCAGCGCCTGCGCTCCGACATCAAGGCGCGCCCGTCCGACGATGTGTCGCCGATACCGCCGGCCGAAGTGCCGCAGGAATTGGCGCCCGTCGTGACGGCGTTCAATGGCTTGCTGGACCGCGTGCGCGACGGCGCCCAGGCACAGCAGGACTTCCTGGCGAATGTGGCGCATCAGCTGCGCACGCCGCTGGCGGGCCTGCGCACCCAGCTCGAATGGATGGAGCAGCATCACAGCTCGCCCGCTTCCGCGCATTCGCTGGACCTGATGCTGTCATCGACCGAGCGCATGATCCGCCAGGTCAATCAGCTGCTGGCGCTGGCGCGCGCCGAACCTGCCCATTTCGAAAAAGAGCGGCTGGAACCGCTGTCGCTGGACCAGCTGGTGGAAGAGTCGATTCAGCACTTCGTCGAACAGGCCAGCCGCAAGCAGATCGATCTGGGCTTCGAGCTGCAGCCGACCACCGTGCGCGGCGACCGCTTCCTGCTGCGCGACCTGATCGACAACCTGGTCGACAACGCGCTGCGCTATACCCCGCCGCAAGGCACGGTCACCGTCTCCTGCTTCCCGCACAAGGGCGGCGGTTTGCTGACGGTGGAAGACTCCGGCCCCGGCATTCCCCCGGCCAAGCGCGAAGCCGTCTTCAGCCGCTTCGTACGCCTGGACGAGAAGACCACCGGCAGCGGATTGGGCCTCGCCATCGTGCGCGATATCGCATCCGCCCACGGGGGAAATGTCAGCATCGACACACCGGCAGGCGGGCAGGGCGCCGTATTTACGGTCCGTTTCCCGGTCTGAACCGCAAAAAAACTGTCCTTGTCAGGGTTTTGTCAGGATTTCCTCAGGGAAATGCAAGCTTCGGTGGCTAGACTAGGCTTATCAAAGTCTAAGCTGGAGCTAAAAAGATGAAACGCGCACAACAAGGGTTCACGCTGGTGGAAGTCATGATCGTGGTGGCAATTGTGTCCATCCTGTCGGCGGTCGCCATTCCGGCGTACACCGACTACGTGACGCGCGGCCGCCTGACTGAAGCGTTCACGGGCTTGGGCGGCGCCCAGTCTTCCGCTGAACAGTTCTGGGCCAATAACCGCACTTACGTGGGCTTCGACACCGCCCAGAGCTTCCCTGGCGCCAGCGCCAATTTCAGTTACGCGCTCAGCAATGCCACCGCCTCCAGCTATACGGTGACGGCGACCGGCAAGGGCAAGATGAACGGTTTCGTGTACACCATCGACCAGAGCGGCAATCGCGCGACCACCGGCAGCCCGACGGGATGGGGCACCAACGCCGGATGCTGGGTAGACAAAAAGGGTGGCCAATGCTCCAACTAAGATCACAGCGCGGCTTCACGCTGGTCGAACTGATGGTTGGCGTGAGCATTCTGTCAGCCCTGATGTTCCTTGGCATTCCGGCCATGACGCAATGGATGGTGACCAACAAGGCCAGGCTGACGTCCGAGTTCTATGCCGATGGCCTGAGCACGGCACGGCGGCAGGCGGTGGTACACAATGCGCGCACCCGCTTTACGGTGTCGAACAATGCCACCAATGGCCAGATGGATTGGCAGATCGATATCTGCTTCCCCACCGCGACCACACCGTGCAATAGCAACAGTGGAGTCTGGTCTACCACGGCGACTGCTGCGCCAGGCGATCCGCTTGGGGCAGCCGGCTTCAAGTCTGTATTCCGTTCGGCCGACCGCCTCGTGCAGAGCAATATCATGGCGCCCTCGGTGCAACCATCGGATGCCACTGCGGTCTATTTCACAGAAGTGGGCTGGGTGGATACCAACAGCAATCCGCGCCTGACCCGCCTCCAGTTCGACCCGGCGGCGAAATACAAGGGCGAGGTCCCGGCGGTAGCGCTTGTGATCACGCTGGCCGGACTGGCATCCAAATGCGACCCCACCAAGAACGGTACCGACTCGAGAGCATGCCCACCATGAACAAACGCCATTTCCGAACTACGCGCCGGCAGGAAGGTATTGCCTTGCTGGAGTCGCTGATTGCCGCGGTCATCCTGGCGATCGGTCTGCTGGGCACAGTTGGTCTGCAGGCACGCTCATATGCGGCGATTTCCGATGCCGGCCTGCGCGCCGAAGCGACGCTCGCGGCCGAGGAGCTGCTGGGTATCATGAACAATGACCAGCTCAATCTCCCCGCTTATGTGGTAGCCGAAGGCGCCGCCGCCCCGATGGTGCTGGATACCTGGGCCAAGGAGACGGATAAGCGCATCCCGGGGGTCAAGTACAGCATCGTGATCGCGCCGGTGGTGATTGCCCCAGGCCTTGTGCGGACCCAGGTCAACATCACGCTCAAATGGACCCGCCGCAAAGGTGATGCGCAGAACCAGCATCAGGTCACTTCCTACATCATGTAGCCGCCATGTTAAAGCCTTATACATTCCGCCGCGTACGCGGCTTCTCCCTGGTCGAACTGATGGTCGCTGTGGTCGTCGGTATGCTGGCGGTCATGTTTGCGACCCGCTTGCTGGTGACTTCCGAATCGCAGAAGTCGGCCGCGCTGGGTGGTTCGGATACGATGCAGAACGGCATGCTAGCTATGATGCAGATAAATACCGATGCCGCACAGGCAGGCTGGGGCATCAACGACAGTCTGGTTTCCGGCTGCAATACGCAGATGTCAGATGTGCAGGGTTTCCAGCTCACGAAAGTCCAGCACAACGGTGCGGACTCCACGCCGCTGGCGCCGGTGGTGATCGGCTATAACGCTGACCGCTCCGACACGCTCAGCCTGTACGCGGGCAGTTCCGCCAGCGGTGTCGGCAATGTGGGCGTCGGCTCGAACTATACCGGCGAAGCCGCCATCACGTCCAACACGACGACGCCGTTTAACTTCCTGCAAGGCGACGTGCTGGTGGTCGCGCCGGAACCTGCCGGCGGCGATTGCAGCATGGCGCAGCTGGCTGCGACGCCGACCACCAATGTGCTGAGTATCGCGGCCTCGGGGTCCTTCCGCTTCAACAAGGGTTTCCTGATGGGTGGTAACTACCAGCAAGGCCAGGCCCGCATCTATAACCTGGGACCTGCCGCCAAACTGGCCTTCCACACCTGGTCGGTAAGCAACGGCGTACTGATGCTGAGCGCCACCGACCTGGCGGGCACTGCACAGAATCCCCAGTCGGTGGTCAACAATGTCATCGCCATCAAGGCTGAATATGGCTTTGATTTGCGTGCTGCAGCCCAGTTCAACAGCGCCAACAGCATGGCGGTCATGCAGTGGAGTCCGACCATGATCGATGCCGACGGTGATGGCGATACTGGCGGCGCCGGCGATTATCAGCGCGTAGCAGCCATACGCCTGGCTGTGATTGCCCGCAGCTCAATCCCGGAGAAACCCGATGCCACCACGGGCAAGTGCACGGCTACCACGGCGCCGCTCGACGTGTTTACCACCAGTGTGCCAAATGGTATTGCGGCATCCAAGGTGTCGGTGAAGCTTGATGTGGCGGGCGACCCGATCGACTGGACCTGCTATCGCTATCGCGCTTTTGAAACCATCGTCCCGATCCGCAATTCGGGCTGGAGACCATGATGTACCGTTCCCGCTTCCAGGCCGGTATCGCCTTGCCGGTGATGCTCATCATGCTGGCAGTTATGCTAGTCAGCAGTATCTATCTTCTGCGGTCCAGCAACTCGGTCACGCTGGCCACGTCGACGCTGGCGTACGAGTCGTCGCTGAGCAAGGCAGCCGACCTCGGCATTCACACCGGCTTCCAGTGGCTGCGCACACTCCCCAATCGCAACGTGCTGTGGAACGATGACGTTGCCAATGGCTATGTGGCGACGCTTGCCGCCGGCGCCGACCAGGGTGTCGATAACCCTGCGTTCTGGAACGGCTCGGTCAAGATCAACGATGGCGTCGGCAACCAGGTCGAATATGTGATTCATCGCCTGTGTATGCTGCCGGGCCCGTTCAGCGCACCCAACAATTGCACCACCATGTCGGCGAAGAGCCAGGTGCAATCGACCGTACCAATCGGCACTTCCTTGTCCACCAGTTCCCAGGTGTACCAGGGCAAGCCGCAGCTGCACTACGTTATTACCTCGCGCATCGCTGGCGCGCGCGGCAATGTGATGAATCAGGCAGTAGTAATGATGGGGCCGTAAGGCGCCGTGATAGAAATGGGAACCACCATGACCAAGAATATGAGCAAGCTTGCGGCGCGCGTCGCTGCGCTGGCACTGGCCGTCCTGCCTGCGGCCGCCTTTGCCGCACCCACCAATATCGCCCAGGTGCCACTGTTGAACATCAACGGCACCGGCACCGTGAAGCCCAACCTGATGGTCCTGTACGACAATTCGGGTTCCATGGGCTGGTCCTATCTGCCGGACTACGTGGTTGACAATCTGTGCCGCTCCGGCGCCACGCTGGCGTCGGGACAGCGTTCCTGCGCGCCGGGTGATCCGCCGTATATGAGCTCGGACTTCAACCGCGTCTACTACAATCCGAAGATCACCTATCTGCCGCCGCTGAATGCGGACGGCACCTCGTATCCGTCCATGACCTCGGCCAACACCGGCGGTTGGGCCAGCGTCACCGGCGATGGTTTTGGCGTGGCCAACTTCGGCATGAACGGCTCGTCGGCGGGCACCATCAACCTGACCAATGGCTTCCCGGATCTGAAGTGGTGTAACAGCGGCGGCACTTGCGCTTTCAATACGGCCACCTACAACTACCCGGACAACACCTATAAGACTGCGAAGTCCTACAATACCAACCCTTACTACTACACCATCAACGTAGCGGAATTTTGCACGGACGCTTCGCTGACCAACTGTAAAACGGTGACGGTGGGCGCGGCGGCACCGGCCGGCTATCCGGTCCCGGCCAAAGTTCGCTGGTGTACTGACACTAGCTTGACCACTTGCCAGGCCAAATACATTGGCAGTGGCACCACCACCTACACCTATCCGCGCTATTCCAGCCCGACGGCATTGTCCGCCGGTGCTTACGCGACCATCACGATCGGTAGCAGCCCTAATGGCGTGGCCTCGAACATTGGCAACGTTTCGGTGGCGGAAGCGGGCGGCTCGGTCGTCATCTCGACTGGCCCCGTTGCCGTGCCGACCGGTACCCAGACCACAACTCTGCAAGCCAGCGTGGCCGAGGCGCTTGCCACCGCGATCGTGAACAAGACCGGCCTGACGAATCAGTACACGGCTTGCGTATACAAACCGGCCGGCAGTGTGGTGCCCGCCTGCTCGACGTGGGGCATCACGGTTCCCAGCGCAAATAATGTGATCGCCCTGATTCCGATTGATTGCGCCAGCGGTACGAGCAAAACCCTGGCCAACTGTAATATCGTTCCGGATGACAGCCGCACCGGCTGGGGCGTGACAGTGCCGGTCAGTGCCGCGTCGACTGCCTTCATCAACGTCACCGGTTCGACCAGCAGCAAAAATGCACCGGTACTGGCATCGGGGACGAAGCTGGGCTCGACGGTTCTGATGTCGACTTCGCTTACCTTCGGAACGTCGCAGACCCCTACACAGATCGCGGCCGCCATCGTCACCAAGATCGGCACGACTGGCACAATCAAGGCGTATGTTGGCGGGAGTTCGATCACCAGTGCCTGCGCGGCCAAGAACAACACTAATGTCTGCCTGGTTGATGCGACTGGCACCACCGGTCAGGCCGTCACCATGGCTTCGTTGAGCAACAACACCGGCGCCGGCGGTACCCCTGTGCAGGGTTCGGTGGTGTTCACCACCACGGCGTCTGCCAACACCGCTGACAGCCCGGTTCCAATCACCACCACGCCAATTGGCGCTGGTGCTGCGGTCTTTACGCGTACCGACATTATTCCGAGCCGTGTCAGCTATCCGAAGGACACCAACCGCAGCGACTGCGTCACGACCTCGGGTATTTGCACCTACGACGAAGAGATGACCAACTTTGCCAACTGGTACGCGTACTACAAGACGCGTAACCAGATGATGAAGAGCTCCCTGGGCCGCGCGTTCAATCCCCTGACCGGCAATTTCCGCGTCGGCTTCGTCTCGCTGTCGCAGGCGGCTGCCGGCGGCACCTTTGAGCAGCTGCCGCAAGACTTCACCGGTACTGCAAGGAGCAACTGGTACGGTACGCTGTATGGCATGTCGACTACTGGCAGCACGCCAATGCGCCCGGCTTTGCACAACGTTGGCAAGATGTACGCCGATACTACCAACGGTGTGGTGTCCTTCCCATGCCAGCTGAACTTCACCTTTGTTACCACTGACGGTTACTGGAATGGCGGCGCTGCCGCGACCGTGACCAATAACGACAACGTCGAGAAGGCGAGCCGCTTCTGCACCGCGGCCAGGGGCTGCGTCGATGCACGGGCACAGAACCCGCAATCGCTCGCTGACGTCGCTCTGTATTGGTATAACGGTGGATCGAACACTGGTACAACATCGTTGAACCCAGCCATCGACGACATGAGCAAGGTCGGTCAGGTGCCGGCAGCAGCGGGCGAGAACTCGCATCTGCATATGAACACCTATACCCTGGGTCTGGGTATCGACGGTATCATGGTTTACGATCCTAACTACAATACGGCACCCACGGTTGGCGGCGATTTCTACAAGCTGATTACCAATGCCACTGGATGCCCATGGAATGGCGGCAAGAACTATGTGTGGCCGGACCCGCAAACGGCGAGCAACAACAGCACCGTTCAGGAGCGTGTGGACGATCTGTGGCACGCGGCCATCAACGGTCACGGCAAATATTTCAGCGCCAAAGATCCACAGGACGTGGTGTCTGGCCTGAACGAAGCACTGTCCAACATCCAGGTGAGTGTTGGTGCTGCTGCGGCGGCTGCAACCTCGACGCCTAATATTTCGCAGCAGGACAACGACATCTTCTCCGACACTTTCACCACCGTGAAGTGGTATGGCGAATTGGCCGACAAGAAGATCGACCCGACCACGGGTATTGTGGGCAATGCCATCACCTGGATCAGCTCCGATACCGTTGGCCGCAAAGTCGCTGCCAGCACCGACAGCCGCAACATCTGGACCATGACCGAATCCGGTGCGGTGAAGGAATTCGATTACAGCCAGCTTTCGCCGACCATGCAGGGCTGGTTCGACAATAAGTGCCTGCTGCTTGCTCAGTGCAGCATGCTGTCGACTACCGACCGCGCCATTGTCAACAGCGGCGCCAATCTGGTGAACTGGCTGCGCGGCCAGCAGCAGTATGCGGATGACAAGCGCTTCCGCTCCTACACCAAGACCACCAACACGCCGAGCGGCGCCAGCGGCCCGGTGCCGATCGTGCTGGGCGATATCGCATCGTCCAAGCCGGCCTATGTGCGCGATCCGCGCAAGGGCTATACCGATGCCGGCTATCAGGCCTTTAAGAGTGATAATGCAGGCCGCCAGCCTGTGGTGTACACAGCGGCCAATGATGGCATGCTGCATTCGTTCGATGCCGCGACCGGCGAAGAGCTGTTTGCCTACGTGCCGCGCATCACGATGAAAAAGCTGTGGCAGCTCTCCAGCACGACCTATGGCACCAACCACATCTTCACGACCGATGGTTCGCCGGAAGTGGCGGACGTCCAGATCGACAATGTCTGGAAGACCGTCATGGTGGCTGGCCTGAATGGCGGTGGCCGCGGCTACTATGCGCTGGATGTGACGGCGGTGACTGGCCCGAACGACACGCCGAAGATCCTGTGGGAACTGTGCGCAGATTCTTCCGTCTGCAGCAATAACGATCCGGATCTCGGTCTGACTTTTGGTAACCCGCAGTTCGGGCGCTGGAATGGCCAATGGGTGGTGTTCCTGACTTCCGGCTATAACAATATTCCGGGCACTGACGGTGTCAGCACGGGCAATGGCCAGGGTTATCTGTACATTGTCGACATCAAGACGGGCAATATCCTGAAGAAAGTCGGTACCGGCTCCGGCGACTCGACTACGCCTTCCGGCCTGGCGAAAATTACTGCCATTACCGACGATCCGAACACGATTCCGGACGTCACCTACATCTATGGCGGCGACAATCAGGGCCAGATGTGGCGCTTCGATCTGACCGATAAAAACGGTGCGGTGGCAGTCGTCAAAATGGGCGATGCGGGCGTGAAGCAGCCGATCACCACCCGTCCGGACGTGACGCTGTGCGCGGTACAGCAGCCGAACGGTTCCCAGCTCGCCCAGCGCGTGGTGCTGTTTGGCTCGGGCCGCCTGCTGGATGTGCCGGATACCTCCAACGTCGATGTGCAAAGCCTCTATCTGCTGAAGGACTCCGGCTCGACGATTGATGTCCGTGGCTCGACCATGGTGCAGCAGGTGCTGTCGGGTGGCGGCACCAACACCCAGACTTTCACCATCACCAGCAATCCGGTGGATCTGCGTACCCAGAATGGCTGGTACTTTGACTGGAAGCTGAACGCCGGTGAACGTATGAACCTTGACCCGCAAATTGTCAGCGGCGTGGCCAGCGTGGTGACCAATATCCCGAGCTCTTCTTCGGACTGCTCGGTAGGCGGCACCAGTAATGTATATGCCGTGGACGTCTGCAACGGTACTGGCGTGAACAGCAATGTGGTGGGTGGCACGCTGTCCAATACCTCGGCGGCTGTAGGCTTCATCATCATCCGACTGCCGAAGGGTGAACTGAAGATGATTACCACTACCGCAAAAGGCGAAACGTTGACCAATCCAATCAGTGAACTTGATTCCGAAGGCGCCCACCCGGTCGGATGGCGCCGCGTGAAGGGGGATTGAGGTAAAATAGCGGGTTTCCCCGCTTTGCCTCACCCCCAAATCATGTCTGACGAATTGCTGAATGAAGCCGCTGCCTCGGGCAGCGGCAAGACTCCCGCTCTGATCGCCAAAGAGGTGCAGCGTCGCCGCACCTTCGGCATCATCTCCCACCCTGACGCGGGTAAAACCACGCTGACTGAAAAGCTGCTGCTGTTCTCGGGCGCGATCCAGATGGCCGGTACCGTGAAGGCGCGTAAGAGCGCGCGCCACGCCACCTCCGACTGGATGGAGATCGAGAAGCAGCGCGGCATTTCCGTGGCTTCGTCGGTGATGCAGTTCGATTTCCGCGACCACATCATCAACCTGCTGGACACTCCGGGCCACCAGGACTTCTCGGAAGATACCTATCGCGTGCTGACCGCCGTCGACTCCGGCCTGATGGTGATCGACGCGGCAAAAGGCGTGGAAGCGCAGACCATCAAGCTGCTGGACGTCTGCCGCATGCGCAATACGCCCATCGTCACCTTCATGAATAAGCTGGACCGCGAGTGCCGCGATCCGCTGGAGCTGCTGGACGAAGTCGAGTCCGTGCTGAAGATCCAGTGCGCGCCGGTGACCTGGCCGATCGGCATGGGCAAGAACTTCCGCGGCGTGTACCACCTGCTGCGCGACGAAGTGCTGCTGTTCCGTGCCGGCGAGGAAAGCGCAAGCCAGACGTTCGAAGTCGTCAAGGGCATCGACAATCCGAAGCTGCAGGAGATGTTCCCGCAGGAGATGGACCAGCTGCGCATGGAAGTGGAACTCGTGCATGGCGCTTCGCATCCGTTCAAGCTGGAAGATTTCCTGGCAGGCGTACAGACGCCGGTGTTCTTCGGTTCCGCGATCAACAACTTCGGCGTGCGCGAAATCCTGTCCGCGCTGGTGGATTGGGCGCCCGCACCGGGCAGCCGCGACGCCACCATCCGTACCGTGGCGCCGACCGAACAGCCGTTCTCCGGCTTCGTGTTCAAGATCCAGGCCAATATGGACCCGGCCCACCGCGACCGCATCGCCTTCCTGCGCGTGTGCTCCGGCCGTTTCGAGCGCGGCATGAAGATCAAGCATCTGCGCCTGAACCGCGAGGTGAAGGTGTCGTCGGTGGTGACCTTTATGGCATCGTCGCGCGAACAGGTGGAAGAGGCTTACGCAGGCGACATCATCGGCCTGCCGAACCACGGCAATATGCAGATCGGAGATTCCTTCTCGGAAGGCGAAATGCTGCAGTTCACCGGCATTCCTTACTTTGCCCCGGACTTCTTCCGCTCAGTGCGCATCCGTAATCCGCTGAAGCTGAAGCAGCTGCAGAAAGGCTTGCAGCAGCTGGGCGAAGAGGGCGCCGTGCAGGTCTTCAAGCCGGTGACGGGCGGCGATGTAGTGCTGGGCGCGGTTGGCGTGCTGCAGTTTGAAGTGGTGGCGAGCCGCCTGATGAACGAATACGGCGTCGACGCTGTGTTTGAAGGCACCAGCATCAGCACTGCGCGCTGGGTGTCCAGCGACGACAAGAAGGCGCTGTCCGACTTCGAAGCAGCCCTGGGCCACAACGTCGCTTACGACGCCGCGGGCAATCTGGCTTATCTGGCCACCTCGGGCGTCAATCTGCGCCTGACGCAGGAGCGCTGGCCGAAGCTGACTTTCCACGCTACCCGCGAGCACGCCACGAAGCTCGACTGAGCTGCGGCGGATCGATGATCCGCCCTACGCAGGGCCGGTCGTCGACGCGGCCGACGTAGCGCGGGTCATTGACCCGCCGCTTGCGTGCGGTATTCGCTCGGCGTCATGCCTGTACACAGGCGGAACGCCCGGCGGAATACCGCTTCATCGTTGAATCCCACCTCAATCGCCACCCGCTGAATACTGGCGCCACGATGCGCCAGCAGGCGCCTGGCATGCTCCACGCGGCAGCGCATCAGAAATCGTACCGGCGTCATGCCCAGGGCGGATTGGAAGCGCCGCGTCAGCGTGCGCGGGCTGAGTGCCGCATGGCGCGCCGCATCGTCCGGCGATATAGCGTGCGTGCAGTGTTGTTCCAGATAGCGCTGCGCTTCAGCACGCGTTCATCGCCGTGCTGTTGCAAGCTGCGCAGATTCAGCGTGCCCTGGTCGTAGCTTAGCTGGCGCGCCGAATTCGTAAAGCGTGCAAATTTGCTGGCCGCCTTCTCGCCGTGGAAGCGGCTGATCAGATGCGCGCAAGCTTCAATCGCCGGCGCAATGCTGGCGGCCGTAATCAGCTGGCCGTCCACCACCAGCGGCGTGTCCGGATCGAAACGCACTTCAGGATAGTGCACCGCAAATGCGCGGCGATCGGACATATTGCCTGTGGCATCCCGTCCATTCAGCATGCCTGCCTCCGCCAGCAGCCGCACGCCGCTGGCGATGGCCAGAATGCAGGCGCCGTTGTCGCGGGCGCGCTCCAGCCAGCGCCGCAGGGCAGTGCTCAGCGGCGGATGCGCGGTTGGCGGCAGGAAGAAGGCTGGCAGCACAATCACTTGCGCCGGCCGCGCCGTGCGCAGGCTGCGCTCGGGTGTAATTACCGGTCCGGTGAAGGAGGGCAGCGGTTGCATGGTCGGCCCCACCAGGGTGATGTCGAACAGCGCCGCCTGGCGCAGATCAGCATTGTTCTTGATCAGCGGTCCGGCGACGGCAAGCAGCTCCCTGATCAGGTAGACAGAACCTGCCCAGCAATTTTTGTCGACGTAAATGCTGACGGGGATCATGGCGAAAACAGTCCGTTAAATGGCTGAAATTGTACGCCATTCGCTGCACGCCGCGCTTAGCATATTTGCATGAATATCCTGAGCTACATTGAGCGCCACGAGCTGCGCTCCCTGACCACGCCCAGCAATCGACAAGCCGTCTGGGTCGTCGCCTGCAATGCCGGCCTGATTGCCGCGGCCTTCGCGTTGCCCGCGCTTTGGCACAATCCGGCGGCCTGGGTGCTGGCGTCCGTTGTGCTGGCTGGCCGGGCGCTTGGGCTGGGCATCCTGACGCACGAAGCCGCGCACCTGACCTTCTTCCGCTCGCGCAAGCTCAATGAGTGGGCGGGGATCTGGCTGTTCGGCGCGCTGCCCAACGTGCCATACCACGGCTACCGCCGCGGCCATCTACAGCATCACCGCGCGCTCGGCACCGGGCAAGATCCGGATCTCGCGTTTGTCGACGGCTATCCCGCCACGCGCGCCAGCTTGTTGCGTAAGCTGCTGCGCGACGTCTCCGGCATCAACGGCGTCAAGAATGTGGCCTATCAGATGCGCAGCAATGAATCCACGGCTCTGCGACCGTTCCTGCTGGCGCACGCACTTTTGTTTGGCGCGCTGTGGGCTGCCGGTATACCACAGGTGTACGCCTGCTGGTGGATCGGGATGATCTTTGTCTATCCGCTCCTTCTGCGGCTGCGCGTGATGGCGGAGCACGGAGGGTTGCCTGACGCGCAAGGCGCCGATCTGCGCGAAAATACCGGCACCACGCTGGCGGGGCCGCTGGCGCGCCTACTGGTGGCGCCGAATCGCGTCAACTACCATGTGGAGCATCATCTAGCCGCCTCGGTGCCTTGCTACCGTCTGCCGGCGATGCACAAGCTGCTGGTAGCGCGCGGGTTTTACGAAGGCGCTGCCAATCTGGCGCCGTCCTACTGGCATGTCGTGCGGCGCTGCATGGCGCGCGATGGGCAGGCCGCAGTCAAGCGCCGCGTGGCAAAAGGGGCGCTGGACAATATGCGTTAAATATAGGCGCCGACGTCGGCCATGGCTTCCCAGCGCCGGCCCTCGCGCAGCAGCGCCTCAA
Organism: Pseudoduganella sp. RAF19; assembly: GCF_052114165.1. Lineage (NCBI taxonomy): Bacteria > Pseudomonadati > Pseudomonadota > Betaproteobacteria > Burkholderiales > Oxalobacteraceae > Pseudoduganella > Pseudoduganella sp. RAF19. Next base: position 879,026 of record NZ_JBFREF010000001.1, read on the forward strand.
GCTGCGCCGCGGGCATAGGCCGCGCGAAGTAGTAGCCCTGCATGACATCGCATCCCACGCCGCGCAGGAAGGCGACTTGTTCCGCAGTTTCCACGCCTTCCGCCACCACGCTCAGATTCAGGCTGTGCGCCATCGCGATGATGGCGGTGGCGATCGCTTCGCCGTCACCCGGCACACCGTTGACGAAACTGCGATCGATCTTCAGCTGGTCGATGGGGAAGCGCTTCAGATAGGACATGGACGAGTAGCCGGTACCGAAATCGTCGATCGACAAATGAATGCCTGCCGCCTGGATCTTGTTCAGCAGCGCGATATTGGCGTGCACATTTTCCATCAGCACGCCCTCGGTGATCTCCAGCTCAAGGATGCGCGCAGGCAGGCCGGTTTCGTCCAGCAGTGACTGCACCTCGGTCATCAGCGCCATGTCCTTGGTCTGCGCGGCGGACAGATTGACGGCCACGTGTTCGATGCCTTCGAACAGCCCCGCATCGCGCCACGCGGCGGCCTGGCGTACGGCGGTTTGCAGCACCCAGCGCCCAAGCGGCACGATCACGCCGCTTTCTTCCGCGACCGGAATGAATTCGGCAGGGCTGACCACGCCGAGCTCCGGACAAGTCCAGCGGGTCAGCACTTCCAGTCCGCGTGTGCGTCCCGTACGGACATCGATCTGCGGCTGATAGTGCAGCGACAGCTCGCCATTGTCCAGCGCGCGGCGCAGGTTGGCTTCCAGCGCCAGGCGCTTGCTGGCTTTCTGCGCCATCTCGGGATGGAAAATCTCGTAAGCGTTCTTGCCCTTGTTCTTGGCGTGATACATCGCGATGTCGGCGCAACGCATCAGGGAAGCCGCGTTCAGGGCGTCGCGCGGGTACGCGCTGACGCCGACGCTGGCCGTGACGAACAGCTGATGACGATCCAGCTGGAACGGCGCTGCCAGTGCATGCAGGATCTTGCGTGCCACGCGATCCGGAGATATCTCGTCGCGCTCCGGTTCGACGATGACGACAAACTCGTCGCCGCCGATGCGGCAGATGATGTCCGTGCTGCGCAGGGCGTCAGTCAGACGCTGCGCGACCTGGCGCAGCAGGGTGTCGCCGGTGTCGTGGCCCAGCGTATCGTTCACCACCTTGAAGTTGTCGAGATCGAGCAGCAGCAGGCTGACGGCTGTTTCCTGCTTGTCTGCACGGCGCAATGCGAATGGCAGGCGGTCGTTGAACGCGTGCCGGTTCGGCAGCCCTGTGACGGAATCGATATGCGCCAGCTGATGCAGATTCTGTTCCGCCAGCGCCACCGCGTGCCGCATGCGGCGCACCATCAGCCAGGCCAGCGCAAAAGAGCCCAGGGCGACAATGCCCGTAAAGGCCGCAAATGCCGCCGAGCGGCGATACAAGGGCATGAGGGAGGCGCGAATCGCGACGGTCCCGACAACCTTGCCGTTGGCATGCACCGGTTCCAGCACATCAAGATAGTCGACGCTGTATTCGTGCCGCGCCACTTCGCCGTTGAGCAGCTCAGGCACCGGCGCATTGGGGCGGCGGAATTGCGCGAGCGGCATGTCGCCGACCGCAATGGTGGCGCTTTGTACGGCCGGCGAGGCTTCCAGTCCGCCCAGGATTTCTTCCCCGGCGCGTGGATCGCGAAACAGCATGGCGGCGCTGCTGTTATTGCCGACAATGCGCGCCTGCACTTGCAAGTCGCGCAACATGGAAGTCCGTGTCACGCTGAACTGGATCAGCACCACCAGCACGGTGACCAGGCCCAGTGCGGCGCCTGCGGACAGCATGGTGCCGCGCACCATGCGGCTGCCGATTTGGAGCAGATGTGTCATTGCACGCTCCTTGCGAGGCGCAGCAGTTTGGAACTGAGCGCAAGCCGTGCCCGGCGCACGGAGCCAAGATCGACGTCAAAACCGATGCGGTGATTGTCGATATTCAGCGAAATCATGGCGCCTTCCGCGCCGATCACGCGGTCGTCCGCAATCGTCAGGACGCTGGTGCCGGTGAGCTCGTCGCGCAGCGAAGTCCAGCGATCGCGGTCGCGGCCATCCAGTGCCAGTACATGGCATCCGGCCAGTTGCGATGCAGGCGTTCCCGTTGAGAGAACGCGCAGCGACATGCGGTGGCCATTGATGACTTTGTCCTGCATATCAGTCAGTGCTGCCTGCAGCCCGTTACCCTGGAATGTACACACGCGCAGGGGCATGGATGGCGCCAGCGTGTCCTGCGGCCACTCGGTGAAGATAGCGAAGTTGAATAGCATGGCTGCCTTCAATGCCGGTTCGGATGCGCCTTGCGGCAGCTGGGCATGCGCCGCCCCCGCCAGCAGCATGGCCGCGGCATAAGCGATGAGGTGGCGCAGTCCGTTCATCAGTAGCTCAACCTCAAGCGGACCAGCACGCGCCGACCATCCTGCGCGATGGCGCGCTGCAGTGTGGCGCTGGATGCGGGATCGGCGTAACGGCGGTCGAACAGATTGCTGAGTGTGATGCTGGTGTCGATATGCCGCGTCAATCCGATAGTGAAGAGATTCAGATTGGCCAGCAAAAATGCCCCTGCATGGCCGCCGCCCATCAAATCGCGCCGGCTGGTGTACTGCGCTTCAAAGCCCGCATGCCAGTGGTAGTGCAACGGCTTTGCCACATTCAGCTTCGCCAGCACCGACGGGGAGTTTGCTTCGTCCTGGCGCACATTCTGATAAGCGACGCTGGTGCGCAGACGGGTGCCGCGGGCGTAATTGCGTTCATACTCGGCCTCGATGCCCTGCGCACGGAAGTGGTTCGCGTTCTGGAATTGCGGCAGGCCGCTGACCGGATCTTCCTGTTGCCCAATCAGGTCGCTCAACTGATTGCGGAAGGCGGTGACTGTCAGCCGCGCATTGCCTGCCAGCTCGCGCACCAGCACGACTTCGGTAGTGCGGATGCGTTCCCGGTTCAGTCCCGGATTGCCCAACTGGCCGCCGTCGCCGCCCACCGTGTAATACAGCTCGTAGCTATTGGGCGAGCGGAAGGCGGTGCCATACATGGCTTTCAGTGTGGTGGCGCGTGCGATATCGGCAATCAGCGCCAGGCGCGGACTGAAGGCGCCGCCGCTGCGGCTGTCGCGGTCAAAACGCGCGCCGGCATTGAGCAGCAGGCCAGGCGCCAGTGTGATTTCGTCTTGCGCGTACAGCCCGTAGCGCCGGTAACGGTGCTGATCGTCCAGCAGCAGCGCGTAAGGATCGGTGTCGTAGTTGAGCTGGACCAGCTGATAGTTGTACTGGTATTCGGCGCCCGTCACCAGTTTGTGCGATGCCGACAAAGGCAGATAGATGCTGGTGTCCGCGCCCCACCAGCGGCTGCGCGTTTCATCGCGATTGAGACTGTAGATCGCATCATCGTTGACGTAGTTGCCGAGATAATCATAGTCGCCGCGATACACGCGCACGGTTAGTTCGCCTTGCTCCGCGACGTTGCTGCGATAGGCCAGTTCGGCCAGATTGAAACGGTCGGTCAGGCTGCCGCCCGGCACGTCGAAGGGCTGGCCGTAGGTCGCGGTGGGCGTGCCTTTGCGCCGCTCGCCGCCCAGCAGGGTCAGGGTGAATGGGCCATGCTGGCCGCGCGCGTAAAAGCGCTCACCGCTTTCCCAATCGAGTCCGTGCGCCGTGGCCTTGTATTCCGGGACGTAGAGATCCCGCCCATCGCTGGCATAGCGGCTGGCGGAGAACAGCATTTCGCTTGCGCCATCGCGCCAGGCGTAGCTGGCAGCGCCACGCCGCGCACCGGATTGGCCGCCTTCGATTGTGGCGCGTACGCCCTCCAGATCGCGGGCGCGCTTGGTGATGACGTTGATGACGCCGAAGAAGGCATTCGCGCCATAAATCGAGGAACCCGGACCGGGCACAAACTCGATGCGGTCCACCAGTTCCAGGTCCAGCGGGAATTCCTGTCCCAGCAAGGCCTGATCGAACACCGCGTCGTTAATGCGTGTACCGTCGATCTGCAGCAGAAAGCGCGAGTTGTAGTCGCCGGCCCTTAGAAAGCCCCGTGCGCCCACATAGCTGTAGCTGCGATCGTTGCTGGAGTAAAGCCCGCGAATGCTGCGCAGCGCTTCAGCCAGCGTACGCCAGCCGTAGGCACGGATGTCTTCCGCGGTAATCACGGTGACCGAGGAAGGAGCCTCGCTGGCCTTCTGCGTAAAGCGGGAAGCACTCACCACCTCAAGCGACATGAGGTCTTCGAGGGGCAGGGTAGTCAGGTCGGTCTGCGCGGCCGCCGCTTGTCCGCCAAGCAGCAAGGACGCAAGCGCGCCAGTCAGGATGCGGTGTCCTGACATTTTTTAATATGTCTCATACTGCAACAACTTGTATCAATTCATCCCAAATGTTGGCATTGCCGTCCGGGAATGTACAGTTCCCGTTGCACAAGCGGGGCTTTTCCGCAACAGGCGCACGTAAAGCTAATTGAAAGGTTCGATCACGTATCGTGTGCTCCAACAGCAGATCAACATAGCAAGAGGAGACATCATGAACGCTGCTACCCAACGCCGGTCGAGCGAAGATAACAACGTGGTTGCACTGGACGGTTCCGCCGAGCCGCAAGCCGGTGCGGCCTGGTACCAGCACGCCTGGCGCGCGATGGATAGCCGTGTCGGCGTGGTGCCGCTGCCGGTCTACCTGCTGCTGGCCGCCCTGATCGCGGGCTTTTGCAAACTGGGCAAGGTGCCGACTGATATGTCGGTGTCAATTGCGATTCTGGCCATTGGCGGCTTTACCTGCGCCGAATTCGGCAAACGCCTGCCGCTGCTGCGCCATATCGGCGCCGCTGCGGTGTGCGCAACCTTTGTGCCTTCCTTCCTGGTCTACCTGCACGCGATTCCACCGGTGCTGCTGAAGAACGTGGTGGAGTTCACCAAGGTCACCAACTTCCTTTATCTCTTCATCGCCTCGATCATCGTCGGCAGTATTTTCAGCATGGACCGCAACGTGCTGGTGAAAGGCTTCCTGAAAATTTTCGCGCCGCTGGCGGCTGGCACCGTGATCGCCGCGCTGGTCGGTACGGCGGTCGGCATGGCGCTCGGCCTGGGCTGGAAGCACACGCTGTTCTTCATCGTAGTGCCGATCATGGCGGGCGGCGTAGGCGAGGGCGCCATTCCGCTGTCGATTGGCTACGCGGCGATTCTGGGCCTGGCGCAAGGCGATATGTTTGCCCAGGTACTGCCGCCTGTGATGCTGGGCAGCCTGAGTGCGATCCTGCTGTCCGGTTGCCTGAACTTCGTCGGCAAGCGCTATCCGCATCTGACCGGCGAAGGCCGTTTGCAGCCCGGCGTCGCGGACGACCTGCGTGTTTCCGAACTGCCGGCGGGTCCTGCTGATATTACTAACGTCGCGGGTGCTGGCCTTACTGCCATCGCGCTGTATATGGTTGGCCTGATGTGCTTCCGCCTGTTCGATTTCCCGGCACCGGTGGCGATGCTGTTTGTCGCCGTTGTGCTCAAGCTGCTGCGTGTGGTGTCGCCGCAGCTGCAACAGGGCTCGCACGTGGTGTACAAATTCTTCTCGACCGCAGTAACCTATCCGTTGCTGTTTGCGATTGGCGCCGCGATGACCCCGTGGGAAAAACTGATCGCTGCTTTTACCTTGGCCAATCTGATTACCATCGTGGCCACGGTGGCAACGCTGATGGCGACCGGCTTTGTCGTGGGCCGCCGCCTTGGCATGTATCCAATCGAAACGGCCATCATCAACGCCTGCCATAGTGGCCAGGGCGGCACCGGCGACGTGGCCATTCTGACCGCCGCCAACCGTATGCAGATGATGCCCTTTGCGCAGATCGCGACCCGTATCGGCGGCGCGATCGTGGTCACGCTGTCCCTGTTCGCGCTGGCGCGTCTGGGCGCATAAAGAAAGAAGGCTGGCATGCGCCAGCCCTTGTTCACTTGGCCGGAGAGGCCAGTGGCTTGCCCTTCTCGACGACATAGGTGCCAATCAGGCGCATGGTGCCGGAACCCGTGTTCTTCGCATCATGCACTTTACCGGCCGGGATGACGACCGCGTCGCCAGCCTTCAGCTTGCGCGGTGCCTCGCCCTCAATCAGCAACTCGCCTTCACCTTCCAGCACGTAGCTGATTTCGTCGCCCGGATGAGTATGGCGTCCGGCGAAAACGCCCGGCTCCAGCTCCACCTTTGCGACCACGGCCTCGCGGCCTTCGATGGACAGGTCGGCCTTCGTAACGACAGTGCGCTTGATGCCCTGGGCTTGGGCTGCTCCTAAGCCGATTACTGCCAGGGCGACTGCCGTTGCAAGTAATTTGAGGGCGTTCATGGGTCAGGGCGGGTTGTTATCGATGTCTGGGTACAGGCCGCTCATCACCTTATTGCTTGGGCCAGCAACGATGACTTTCTCGCCCTTGCTGTTGATGAATCCAAAGTCCAGGTGGATCTTGACCTTTTGGGAGTTGATGTCGTTCAGAGTCACGTGCTTGCCATCTGCGCTGATGGACGGTGTGCTCAGTTGATCGTTAGGGTCTGGCGTGACTGAGCCGATGATCACACCGTGCGGTGCTGATTTCAGTTTGAAGCTGATGGTGGTGTGACGTGCATCGACGCCGACGATTGGCGGGTCGTAAGTCGCTTCGTAGCCAGTATCCGTTTCGACCACTGTGATGTCGCAGTGTTTGAACGGCGCTTTGTTATCACTCATTGATTACCTTTCATAAAAGGTTGGGTGGAGATGTAGCGCATATAACGAGCTTCGCGGTAGCCCATGGTATCGAGCTGCCGCATTTGATTGGCAACGAGATTACTATCGCCAATACAAATATTGGCCCGAACTTGTAGAGCAAGCAGGGCATAGTCTGTTGAGGTGGAGGCGAGCGGCAACAGCACGTCGCGCGCCTGTTTGCAGTAATCAATCATGCGCTCATCCAGACCCGAACGATGCGCTATGTCGGCGCGTGCGAGCAAGGCATCGGCATAAATGCTGACGGCGGCGCTGTCCGTTTTGGACTTGAGGTATTGGGCTTCGAGCGCGGCAACGGCATCGTCCAGATTCTTCAATGCGTCAGCATGACGTCCCAGCATCTGAAGTAAAGGAGTGCGGGCCTGCTTGAATTTGATGGTCTGGAAGGTAAGGGTACTGTTCTTCGGGTCGAGCGCACTCAAGCCTTCCATCTTTTCGCAAATGACCTGTAGCCGGTCAAGACTGCTCTTGGGATCACCATTCGGTTCGAACAATTCGAATTGGCGACCCTTGGCAGCATAGAGGCGCGCTTGCCATTGGCGATTGCTTGGATCAAGGTCGACAAGCCGTTGCAGTACGCCCTCAGCATCCTTCAGTTTGGCCATCGCCTCCGCGCGATGGCCAAGGGCGGCTTGCAACAATCCCTGACGCATCAGCGACAGCGACAAGCGGTTTGCCCAGTTGGCGTCTCCAGTGAAGATCGGACGCAGCAGGGCTTCCTCTTCGCCATAAAGCCGCATCGTTTCGTCCAAGTGTCCTTGTTTGAGTTTGCTTTCTGCCAGCCACGAATAACTGTTCGCAAGATCTGCTTGCAAGGCCAGTTTTTCCGGTTTTTGGCGCTGCACCTGCAACCGGCCCTTCAGCGCCTGTTCGAATTCCCTTGCCGCTTCATCAAAGCGATTTCGCTTCATCGCGATGACGCCAAGGCTATTGTGAGCGTAGGATTGTTCCAGCCAACCGTCAGGATCGGTTGGGTCGACAGCGGCGAAGCGATCGCTGAATTCTCGATATTCCTGCAAAAACTTCTCAGCTTCATCAAGTTCGTTTTGTCCCAGATGATACTGGCCTAGCAAAAACGCGACGATACCTCGCTCGCGCAGAGCGGTGCGGTCCTGGTTGGGCGGGAGTTTGCGAAGAATGCTGAGGGCCTTCGTCCACGCCATGGCAGCTTCCGGCGCGCGTGAGCGATATTGCTTTACCTCGCCGATAATACGCAATGCCTTGGCATGCTGAGTTTGCGTCGCCACATTGCCATCGCTTTCCTGCACTTTACCCAGATAATCCAGGGCCTTCTTGCTGATATCGTCCAGCAAATCGAGCTTGCCAATTGGCCTCAGCTTTTCACTGAAGTCGCCCAGCATATAGGTCATCAAACCTTCGGCTTCACTGCGGTTGCGTTCTGCTTCGCGCTGGGCGTTGTGTGCCATCAAACCAAGGCCGGTGGCGAGGACCGCGAGCACGGCGATCAGCGCGACCACGCCGTTACGAATTCGCTCGCCGAGGCGCGCACGGCTGATGGAGGAGCGCACGTATTCGGCTTCCAGAGGTGCGAGGGAAAAGTTTTCGAGGCTGAGCAGTTCGGCGGCCTGGCTCACCTGGGTGCCGCTGGGCAGCAGCAGATCGCGCGGACGGCTGGATGCGGCCCAGCGCGCCGCTTGTCCGCTGAGACGGGTACGTAGCTGGAGGGCGTGGCGGTAGCGCTCGATCCATTCGACCACGCGCGGCCAGCGGCGCAGCAGGGCTTCGTGGGCGACGCCGAAGCTGGGCACGTCGCCGGCCAGTTCGCTGACGAACAGGCGGGCTTCGACCATGGCGCGCACCAGCTCTCTCTCGGCATCGCTGCGCAGCAGAGACCAGGGACTGCGGCGCGCAGTCACGGCGGCTTGTTCGTCGCCGATGTTCACCAGCAGCGACAGCACGTGGGGCAGGGCGGCGACCTGTTCGGGCTTAAGTCCGTCCACGACTTGCTCGGCGCGGACGCCAATTGCACCTTCGATGCCGCCCAGCTGGTGGAAGGCTTCGAAACGCAATTGGCCGTCTTCGCTGCGCAAGCGATATAGCTCATTCAAGCAATACTGCAGCAGGGGCAGCGTGTCGGGACTGCCGCGCGCGGCGTCGCACAGCACGTCGTCCAGGCTGGCGCCGCTGGCCGCATCCTGCTCGAAGGTGAGCTGGGCGGCGCGGGCGGGCTGGCGCACGATCTGGGCGATGTCGGCGCCATCCGGTGCGGTCAGATCGTAGTGGCCGCCGCGGGCTTTCAGGGCCATCAGCGCGGGCAGGGCGACGATGTCCGGGTAGAAGTCGTTACGGCAGGCCGTGACCACCAGCAGCCCTTTGCCGCGCGCCAGTGTTTCCAGCACGGCGATGAACGCCGTGCGGTCGGCGGCACTGCTGCGGAAAATGGCTTCCAGGCGGTCGACAAAAATGGCGATGCGCGGTTTGCCGCCGGTGCGTTCCCCGACAAAGCTGGCAACCGCCGCCGCATCCTTTTCCAGTCGCTGGCCAAGACTGGCGGCGCTGTCGCCGTCAAACAGCGGCGCGTCATCGAGGTCGGCGTCGAGCAGGGCGGCGGCCAGGGCCTGGAACAGATTGCCGCCGCCGAGGTCGGCGCAATCCATATAAGTGGTGCTGGACAGAACGATGGCTTCGTCGGGCCGAGCCGCACCTGCCATTAATTGTGGCAGCAGCCCCGCGCGCACCAGCGAGGTCTTGCCCGACCCGGACGGGCCAAGCACGAGCGCCATGGCGCAGCCCTCGACCGCCTGCGCGGTGACGATGGCGCGCAACTGGGCGGTGGCGCTTACCCGGCCGAAGAAGATGGCAGCGTGATTTTCCTGGAATGCCTCCAGACCGCGGAACGGTGAGCCGCTGGTCCAGCCGGCTGGTGCCGCCTCCGCAGCTTCGACCACGGTAGCGATCGCCCGGTAGCCGCGCTTGCGGATGGTCTCGATATAACGCGGATCAGTTGTCGAATCGCCAAGTGCACGGCGCAATTGGGTGATTGCTTTGTGGACAGGATTGTCGCCCAGTTCGTTGCTTCCCCAGCAAGCCTGGAGCAACTCTTCGGCCGGAATGACGGCGCCGGGGTGGCGGCATAGGTAGCGCAGCACCTGCATAACACGCGGTTCCAGCTGCGTACGAACGCTGCCGTCGCTGACAGCGTTGCCTTCCAGATCCACATCCCAATCGCCGAAGCGAAAACCCGTGTTTGACATCTCATTCACCACATTATTCTTATTAATCAGCTACTTATCGAAACCTTCCGGAGCCGGAAGAGAAACCTTCCGGGGCCGGAAGAATTCCGGAAGGCATCGGAAGACACTCTTGACTAAAGTGCCTTCTGTACCGATTGGCAAATATTAACATTCCCTTAAGCAAATATGCTCACCTCCGAAGCTCCTTTTTTTGTATCCGCTACAACTTTTGTACAAGTGCCGGATTTGGTTGTCACTTGGCAAACTTCGGATTCCAGGCTCAGTCGTCAACTTGCTCGAATGCAAGAAGAAGGGTTGCTGCCCGGCTTCGTGGATGTCGATCATTTGCTGGAAGATGGGTTTGCGCTGGGCGGCGACGGTCCGGACCGGGCCGTTCTGCATGCCATCAAGGTTGTGCAGGATGCAATTTCTCCAGGCAGCGTCCGCCTCATTATCGAGCTGTCTTCGGGAAATCTTCGTTTCTTGAACGGCTATGGCGCCGGGCACCAGCAGCTGCGACAAAGCATTGCTGGGTGGAAGCTGGAATTCGTGGCGGGTATCAATGACGAAGCCGGGCTGATGCTGCATTCGGCGCTGTGCGACACTGATCAGGCAACTTTGCCATGTGACAATATGGCGCTGAAGAGTTTCTTCATCTCGGCGATGGGCGACTGGCTGCGTGCGCATGCCGACGCGGTGCTGGCTTTTACCAGCGAGAGCACGGCTGTGGTGCCGCGCGGAGAATTCCTGCGCCAATATCTGCGTCCAATGCTGCTTGAGCCGCTACAGGCCCGCCTCGACGAATTGCACGACTTTGTCCGCTCGCGCGATGGTATGCCAGGCAAGCTGAATGCGGCCGAAAGCCTGAATGAAAAATCCGGCGCTGAGGCGACCCTGTACAACGGCGCCCGTGCGGAATTCGTGCCGACGCAAGCCGGCTGGAACTTCCGCGATCATGTGCTGCTGCACTGGCAGGAGGCCGGACACACGCTGCACGACCGCGAATCCGAGCAGGACCTGCAATGCACGCTGGCCCTGTCCACTCAGCCAGGTGAAGACGGCAATCCCCATCCCACGATGGATGTAATTGCGACGCTCACGCGCTATGAATGGGACAGTGTAAAGCAGGAGCTGCCGGGATCGAAGCAGCGTACTTATATGGGCAAGGCCTGGGCGCGCGTCAGCCTGCAATGGTCGCTTCGCCTGCAATGGCATGTGAAGCCGGACGGCAGTGTCGTGCTGTCGGGGCAGACGCGCAAGGGCATGCCGCGCACGGATGCGGGCACCACCGGCATTTATGTGGTGTCCGATCCTTTGCCGCACCTTTTGAATGTGCATCGCATCTGCCAGTGGTGGGACAACCATCCCGCCAATCTGGGCGTGGTGCGCAACGACGTGGCCGCGCCGCTAGCGGTAGCCACCACCAAAGTTTTTGAGCGGATTGCGCTCACGCTGGCGCCCGAAGGCAATCGTCACTGCCGGGGCCTGCGTATCAACGAACGTGGCGACTTCGAAATCGAGTTGGGGGAGTAAGCAATGTCTGGCCTGATCACTACCGTGCCCGAAGCGCAGCCGCGCCAGTGGGGCATGGCCTGCGCCGCAGGGGCGCACAGTTTTGCAGCCGCGCGTGTCGCGCGCATCGTGCTGCAGCGCGAACCGCTGGCGTCTGAGGCGCTGTCGTGGACTACTTTGTATAGCTGCCAGCCGGACCCGGTGCGCGGCCGCGCCGAACTGGCCCTGTGCCTGCTGGCGCGTACTGAACTTGAAGAACTGGATAACACGGGACGTATGGCGCGCATCTACAACGCCGTGTTTGACCGCTACGACGCTTCACGTCCGCCGGATCTGGCCTATTGGGTCAGTCAGCTGGCCGCTGGCGAATCGATCGAAAAGCTGGTGCGCCGCCAGTTGGTGCCGCTATGCGAATCCGGCTATCGGGCTGCCGCCTGCGCCGCGCCTGCCGCCGCGCGCCGGCCCCTGTTCGCCGTGCGCGATGCTGCCGGCCTGCCGCTGGTGTTTTCGCTGGCTGCCAACGGCCGCCTGTATCTGTATCGCCGCACGCCGTTCGGCCGCTGGTCGCAGACGGATCTGAGCGCGATGCTGCCGCTGAAGGGCTTCCGCAAAGTGCAGTGCGCCGATGTGCGCCAGGCGCCCGACGGCAGCATCGCCGTTGCGCTGGCCGTTGCGCCGCGCCCTGACGATGAAGCGGCCTCGCTGCATGTCGCAGTCGGCATTTCGAATGCGCTGGATGAAGCGGGCTGGGTGGAGCTGTTTCGCAGCATGGCTGGACGCGGCGCCGGCCCGGCGGGCCGCATCGTGTCGCGCATTTCTTTCGGCCTGCTGCAATCGGGCGCCGCGCCGCTGGTGCTGGTGAGCGGCGAGGGCTGCTGGTATTTCAATGCCGCCGCTAACGACGCGCTGGCGCCGCTGCAGCTCGACTCCGGATGCAGCTATGCAGTCGGCAGCTATCGCGTACCCGGCGCCTGGATGCTGCAGGACGGTGCGCAAGGCCGCGCACTGCGCTTCGAGGCTTTCCCCGCACCAGCCGCGCACGCGCCGGACATCGAATACACCGGGCTACCGCGCCGCGCCAACAGTGTCTATCTCGCCGCGAGCGCCGTGCCGAATGTGCCGGATGTGTTTGTGGCAGGTGAGGGCATCAGCGTGTACCGCGGCGGGCAATCGGTGCCGCAGCCGGTGGTGAACGTCAGTGGCGCGCGCCTGGTGTGGTGCGAATCCGGCGTTTCGGCTGAATACCTGGCTTACAACGATGCGGGTGGAGAGCTTTGGCTGGTGACGCGCGCGGCTGGCGAAGCCTGGGGGCGACCCATGGCGGTGGCTGGCACGCTGGTGACGGCAGCGTTGCTGGCGGCGGCAAATCACGGCGGCGTGCACGCCATCGGCATTACGCCGGGCGGCGCGCTGGCCTGGCTGCGCCTGAATGCGCAAGGTGCGCAAGTAGGAGCGGAAGAGATTACGCAATCCGCTGTGTGGGAAGAAGAAGCGGAAGACCTGATGGTGCTGGCGCGGCCGCAGGTCGCTGCTTGATCATTCTTTGGTGAGCAGGGCGTCGGCGATGCTGGCGACCCAGCACACCAGCAATACCAGCGAAGCGAAACTGCCGCCGGAACCGACCGAGGTGGAGATCTGTTCGGCCATCGCCACTGGATCGGTGGGGCCACGTCCGGCAGCCGCCTGGTCAACCAGATCGACCGCGCCGATCACCGTCGCCTTCAGCAGCCACACCAGCGCGATGCCGGTCGGCACCATGAACAGCAGGCCGCGCAGCCAGCGCTTGAAGACGATCATCTGGCCAAGACCCGGCAGAACCAGGCCGGAAAGCAGTGCTGCGGTTACCGAACGCTTCATGCGATATCTCCTTGTGCGGCGGGTCGAATGACCCGCCCTACGGGACGCGGCGTAGGGCGGATCATTGATCCGCCGTTGCAAGCTTACTCGTAATCGCTAACAGGGATGCAAGCGCAGAAAAGGTTGCGGTCGCCATACACGTTGTCGGCGCGGCCAACCGGAGGCCAGTATTTGGCCTTGCGCAGCGACGCCACAGGGTAGGCCGCCACTTCGCGGCTGTACTTGCGTTCCCACTTGTCGGCGACCAGCACTTCAGCGGTGTGCGGTGCGAACTTCAGCGGATTGTCGGCCTTGTCGAATTCGCCCGATTCCACTTTCGCGATTTCTTCGCGGATGGCGATCATGGCGTCGATGAAGCGGTCCAGTTCCACCAGCGACTCGGATTCGGTCGGCTCGATCATCAGCGTGCCCGGCACCGGGAAGCTCATGGTCGGAGCGTGGAAGCCGAAGTCCATCAGGCGCTTGGCCACGTCTTCGTTGCTGATGCCGGTGGCATCGGTCAGAGGACGCAGGTCCAGGATGCACTCGTGTGCCACCAGGCCGTCGTGGCCCGAGTACAGCACAGGATAGTGCGGCGCCAGGCGGCGTGCGATGTAGTTCGCGTTCAGGATCGCGGTTTCGGTCGCTGCGGTCAGGCCGGCGCCGCCCATCATGGCGATGTACATCCAGGAGATCGGCAGGATCGAAGCGGAACCGAACGGCGCAGCCGAGATCGAACCGATACCGTCTTCGCCGCGCACATAACCATTGGAGCGCTGGTTCGGCAGGAACTTCGCCAGGTGCGCGCCGACGCCGATCGGGCCAACGCCCGGGCCGCCACCGCCGTGCGGAATGCAGAAGGTCTTGTGCAGGTTCAGGTGCGACACGTCGCCGCCGAATGCGCCCGGGCCAGCCACGCCAACCAGTGCGTTCATATTGGCGCCGTCAACGTACACCTGGCCGCCGTGCTTGTGGATGATGTCGCACAGTTCGGTGATGCCGTCTTCGAACACGCCGTGGGTGGACGGATAGGTCACCATCACGCAGGACAGGTTCTTGGAGTGCAGTTCTGCCTTGGCCTTCAGGTCGGCCAGGTCCACGTTGCCCTTGTCGTCGCAGGCGGTCACCACGACCTGCATGCCCACCATGGAGGCGGAAGCCGGGTTGGTGCCATGTGCCGACGAAGGAATCAGGCAGATGTTGCGGTGGCCTTCGCCACGCGACTCGTGGTACTTCTTGATCACCAGCAGGCCGGCGTATTCACCCTGCGAGCCGGCGTTAGGCTGCAGCGATACGGCTGCGTAGCCGGTCACGGCGCACAGCATGGCTTCCAGCTGATCGATCATTTCGCGGTAGCCCACGGTCTGGTCGTTCGGCGCGAAAGGATGGATGGTCGAAAACTCAGGCCAGGTCACCGGAATCATTTCGCTGGTGGCGTTCAGCTTCATGGTGCAGGAACCCAGCGGGATCATGGTGCGGTCCAGCGCCAGGTCCTTGTCGGCCAGGGAGCGCAGGTAGCGCAGCATTTCGGTTTCGCTGTGGTAGCGGTTGAAGACCGGGTGAGTCAGGTAAGCCGAGGTGCGGCCCAGTTGCTCAGGGAAGTTGCGTTCCACGGCCGCTTCGGTGGCGTCGAAGTCCGGCTGGGCAGCGCCGTTGCCGAACACGGTCCACAGTGCGGCCAGGGTCGAGCGGTCGCAGGTTTCGTCCAGCGATACGCCGACGTGGCGGGCGTCGATCTTGCGCAGGTTGATGCCGGCGGCGACAGCGGCTGCGTGCAGCGCGTCGGCCTTGTCGGTCTTGACGGTCAGGGTGTCGAAGAAGGTTTCGTTGATGCCGTAGCCGGCGCCGCGCAGCCATGCGGCCAGCACGCCGGTGTAGCGGTGCACGCGCTTGGCGATGTTATGCAGGCCTTGCGGGCCATGGTAGACGGCGTACATGGAAGCCATCACCGCCAGCAGCACCTGTGCGGTACAGATGTTGGAGGTCGCTTTTTCGCGGCGGATGTGCTGTTCGCGGGTCTGCAGCGCCAGGCGGTAAGCCTTGTTGCCGTTCTGGTCGATGGTCACGCCAACCAGGCGGCCCGGCATGGAGCGTTTGTATTCATCGCGGGTCGCCATGTAGCCGGCGTGCGGGCCGCCAAAGCCCAGCGGTACGCCGAAGCGCTGCGAGTTACCGACGACGACGTCGGCGCCCCATTCGCCTGGAGGCGTCAGCATGGTCAGTGCCAGCAGGTCGGCGGCCACCACCACCAGTGCGCCGGTGGCCTTGACTGCTTCAACGGCGGCGCGGTAGTCGCGCACAACGCCGTTCACGCCTGGGTACTGCAGCAGTACGCCGAAGGCATCGGTCACGCCAGCCAGTTCGGCCGGGTCGAAAGTCTTGACGGTGATGCCCAGCGGCTCGGCGCGGGTCTGCACCACTTCCAGGGTTTGCGGCAGCACGTCGTTGGCGACGTAGAAGGTGTTCGACTTCGACTTGCCCACGCGCTGGATCAGCGTCATCGCTTCGGCAGCGGCGGTGCCTTCGTCCAGCATGGACGAGTTGGCGATGGCCATGCCGGTCAGGTCGATCAGGGTTTGCTGGAAGTTCAGAATGGCTTCCAGGCGACCCTGGGAAATCTCAGGCTGGTACGGCGTGTAAGCGGTGTACCAGGCTGGGTTCTCGAAGATGTTACGCACGATAACGCCCGGAGTGTGGGCGTTGTAATAGCCTTGGCCGATCAGGGATTTCAGCACCTTGTTCTTGCCGGCGATGCCTTTCAGCTTGGCCAGCGCTTCCTGTTCCGGCATCGGCTCGAAGAACTGGCCGAGGGGCAGGGCGCTCTTGTTGCGGATGCCCGGTGGGACGATGGCGTCGATCAGCGCAGCGCGGGTGGCGTAGCCGAGTACGTCGAGCATCTGCTGCTGTTCTGCAGCGTCCGGGCCGATGTGGCGGGCGATGAATGCATCGCGGGCTTCAAGTTGGGAAAGGCTGGTGCGGGTCATGGTGAAGAAATCTCTAGGCCGAAAATAAGAAGGGCCAGCGCGCAGGCTGGCCCGTTGATGCGGTGATTAGCCGGCGGTCTTGCCGTAGGCGTCAGCGTCCAGCAGGCCGTTGATGGCGTTGGCATCGGACGGCTTGATCTTGAACATCCAGTTGGCGTAAGCGTCGGCGTTGATGGACTCAGGGGAGGCCACCACGGCGTCGTTCACTGCCACCACTTCGCCCGAGACCGGAGCGTAGATGTCGGAAGCGGCTTTCACCGATTCCACCACGGCGCAGTCGTCGCCGGCGGTGTAGGTGTTGCCGACTTTCGGCAGTTCGACGAACACGATGTCGCCCAGCGCTTCCTGCGCGTATTCGGTGATGCCTACGGTGACGGTGCCGTCAGCTTCAGCGCGTACCCACTCGTGGGACTCGGTGTACTTCAGGTCTGCAGGAATGTTGCTCATATTGTGGCTCCAGTTGGGTTGTTGTTCGGGTCAGGCAGCGAGGATTTTACCGTTGCGCACGAAAGGCAGCTTGACGACGCTTGCGGCCAGCTTCTTGTCGCGGATTTCGACGTGCACGGTATCGCCCACTTGCACGCTCATTGGCAGGCGCGCCAGCGCGATGGTCTGCTGCATGGTCGGGGAGAAGGTGCCGGAGGTGATTTCGCCGGTATCGCCATTGGCGGCGATCACTTTCTGGTGCGAGCGCAGCACGCCGCCTTTTTCGCGCAGGATCAGGCCCAGGAACTGCTGGTTCTGGCCTTTGGCTTGCAGGGCTGCTTTGCCGATGAAGTCGCGCTCGGATACCAGGTCGATGGTCCATGCCAGGCCAGCGTCCAGCGGGTTCACGGTTTCGTCCATATCGGAGCCGTACAGATTCATGCCGGCTTCCAGGCGCAGCGTGTCGCGCGCGCCCAGGCCTGCCGGCTTCACGCCAGCTGCGGCCAGTGCATTCCATAGCTTTTCTGCCTGATCGGCAGGAACGCCGATTTCGAAGCCGTCTTCGCCGGTGTAGCCGGTGCGCGCCACCATGGCTTCGCCGAAGGCGGTGCCAGGTACCAGGGCCACATTGAATGGCTTCATTTCAGCGGTGGCGTCTTTCGATTGCGGGATCACGTCCCACACCTTGGCGCGGGCGTTCGGGCCTTGCACGGCGATCAGGGCCATTGCATTGGCGCCGTCGCGGCGCTGGGTGATGGTCAGGCCGGCCTTGGTGGCTTCGTTCTGCTTCTGCATCCAGGCCACGTCTTTTTCGGCGGTGCCGGCGTTGACGACGATGCGGAACCAGTCTTCGGTGAAGAAGTAGACGATCAGGTCGTCGATCACGGTGCCTTCCGGGGTCAGCATGCAGGAATAGAGCGCCTTGCCGGAAACCTGAAGCTTGTCGACGTTGTTGGCCAGCAGGCCGCGCAGGAAGCCGCGCACATTCGCGCCTTTGACGTCCACAACGCACATGTGGGCCACGTCGAACATGCCGACGTCGGTGCGCACTGCGTGGTGTTCTTCGATCTGGGAGCCGTAGTTAACAGGCATGTCCCAGCCGCCGAAGTCGACCATACGGGCGCCGAGGGCACGGTGAGCGTTGTTGAGTGGGGTTGCGTTGAGCGTCATGGTACCTCGGTGCCGAAAAGAGTAGGGTTAACTGAACATAGATACGCCTACCCCTCTGTCCTTGGTACCTGAGAGATAGCGGGAAGATAATCCCGCACGCCCCTTCGGTGGGCTGCCTTATGCAGCCGCTCTCCAGAGTTTGAGCTGCCGTTGCAGCCCCTTGACAGGTCCTTTTGCCTGAGAGTTTTTGGGTGGTGCCCCTTCGGCGGCAGACAGTTCTGCGCTCTCCCGATCAAGACTCGGGACTATATGTCAGTGAGGTGTTTATGTCAATCTGAACACGATGTTCTTGCTGGGTTAGCCCGTGCTGACTATATTGGAAATTTGACATCGCCGCGCGGTGCTGACCATGAACGAAAAAGCCCATGACAACGCGTTCGACGTTCTGCGCATGACGGCGGCGGCAGCCGTTTTGTACAGCCATAGTTTCCCGTTGCTTGGGCTCCCGGAGCCGGAGCCGCTGCCCGGCCTGACCTGGGGACGATTGGCTGTCGCGGTGTTTTTTGGCATCAGCGGATTTCTCGTTGCGCAAAGCTGGGAATCCGATTCGCACGGCTTACGATTCCTGGCGCGGCGTGCCTTGCGCATTTTCCCCGGGCTGCTGGTGCTGGCGTTACTGAGCGCCCTCGTATTGGGGCCTGCCGTAACCGTTCTGCCACTGGCCGGTATTTTTCCGCTGCCGCCACCTGGAGTTATATCGGAGAAGCCGGCATGGGATTGGGCGGCACATCGTTGCCCGGGGTGTTTGCAGACAATCCTTTCCCGGGTGCCGTGAATGGTTCGCTCTGGACCCTGGAATACGAAGTCCTCATGTACATCGGCCTGGCGCTGGCTGGAGCCTTGCTCCCTCACGCGTGGCTGGGCGCCGCGAGCTTCGGCTCGGCGCTCCTGCTCGCCATATTCTGGCTGTGGCGCAGAGCGGCAGACCTGGACACATTGCCTGTGCCGGGACTCTGGCGTCTGGGCGTGGAGGTTGTACTGGACTGGCTTGCATGGCTGGGTGTGTTCTTCTGTGTCGGCACCTGCCTGCAATGGTTCCGATCCCGGGTTCCGTTCTCGGCGCCGGTGGCGGCCACCGGGCTGGGCGTGCTGCCCTTCGTGGACAATCCACTGGCGCTGACCGGAATGCTCTGGATCGCGGTGCCCTACGCTGCGGTGGTCTTTGCACTCGCGGCGCCGCGCTGGCTGCAACTGGTCCGCGGCTACGACTATTCCTATGGCATCTATATCTATGCTTTCCCGGTTCAGCAACTCTGCGCCCAGGTGGAGGGACGCTGGATCGAGGTGTTGTTACTATCCGCGGCCGTAACTCTGGCGGCGGCCGCAATATCGTGGCATTTGATCGAAAAGCCTGCGTTAACGCTTAAAAAGCGGCTAAAACGCGCGCCGCGCGGCGTGTGCGTCCCGGGAGTGCGCTCTTTGCTAGAATGACTTTATCTACTCTACGAGCGCTAACCATGGATAACGATAAGCAAAAGCTTGATGGGGCAGCCTGGTTCACCCTGTCGGGCGACGTCAATAGCGATATGGTGCACCGTGTGTTCGATGCGGTGGCGGACATGACCGAGGATGGCGTGGAGACTGCGCATATCCTGATTCAGTCCAATGGCGGTTATGTGAGCGACGGTCTGTGCCTGCATAACTACCTGCGCAATCTGCCGATCAAGGTCGTGACTTATAACGCCGGCGCGGTGGCTTCGATCGCCGTGATTCTTTTCCTGGCGGGCGAGGAGCGTTACGCCAGCGAGACTGCGCGCTTCATGATCCACAAGTCGCACGCCAGCGCGCCATCGGGCGCCCGTCCGGATGCGCTGCGCATCATTGTGGAAGGCTTGCAGGCCGACGACGCCCGCACCGAATCGATCCTGCGCCAGAACGTGCAGCTGACTGATGACCATTGGCTGGTGCACTCCATGTCCGACCTGCACCTGACTGCACGCGACGCGGAAAAGGTCCAGCTGGTGAATGCCATCAAGGATTTCTCGCCGCCCAAGGGCAAGCGCGTCACCAATATATAAACAGAAAGAGCCGGGGCGCCGAAGCGGCCGGGCTCTGTTCGTCGTACGGCACAGCGCTTACGGCCCGGCCGCTGCTGCGCTACTAAGAGCGCTTGCGTGCACGCTTGCTGTCGATCTTGTGGCTCGGCTGCTGGTTGGCTTCGAGCTGCTGGTTTTGCATGCTTGGGCTGCCGCTCTGCTGCGAGCCCTGACTCCCCGATTGCTTGCTGCCCGCGGAGGAGCTTTGCTTGCTGCGGCCTTTGTCATTCCTCTTCATTTGGAACTCCTTTCCTGTGAATCAGATGTCCGAATAGCCCCCAAAGGCCGTCCGTAGGGGCATGATGCGTATTTGAGCACTAATCTTGTATCGGAATTTTCCGTAGAGGCATGTAGGACTATGCCTCGCACCATTTTGGTGCGCCGCGACAATCTCACACAATTTCCCAACAAATTCACGAATTCTTTCATTTTGCCTATTGCCTTGTGGAAATAATCTGCCACAATAGGCATAACCCTCAAAGTCAGGCGCCATCATGCTTCCAGATCAATCCAAGCCTTCGCTGCCCAAAAATGCGGTCACGCCGCGGCATGCGCTGTTGGAAAATCTGATCAGCGTGGCGGTCAAGCACCTGAGCGAGCAATTCCACGATTTCGCGCTGTCGCTGGCTGGTGCACTGGTCGATGGCGACAATATGAGCGGTGATGTGAAAGAGGTGCAGGCACGCATCCGTGCCGGTAATCTGCTGCGCACCGATCACTTCGCGTTCATGAATCTGGTGTCCAAGGAGATGGAGCGCTCGGTGCGCCGGGACCTCGCCGATCTGCGTCCCGGCAAAAAGGCGGCGCCGGCGCTGGATGGTCCGCTGTCCCTCGTGCCGTTCGAGGAGATGGACAACAAGGTCACCATGGGCAGCATCGCCAAGCCCTTTGAGGTGCAATATTCCGATGCGCTGGCCACGCTAAATGTGCGGCTGGCCTTCCTTATGGACCGCGATATCCTGCGCGTCAATCAGAATCCCTTCCGTCCCGAAGCCTTCCTCAACGCGATCAATGCCGCCTGGCTGGAGTTCGTGAACGACGAGGAAGCCAAAGAATTCCTGATGCCGCATCTGAAGCCCGACACGTTCTTCGAGTTGAGCGCGATGTACGAAGCGCTCAACCAGGGGCTGGAGCGTAAAGGTGAGGGAAAGAAGATGCGACGTGCGGATTCGCACGATGCTTCGATGGCGCCTTCGCGCAAGAAGAATCAGCAAGCGGCACTGGCTGAACAACTGCGCCAGTTCTTCGCTGGCGCATCCGATACGCCAAGCAAAACGCCGACTGGTTTTGATCAGCTGGGCGATCTGGATCTGAGCTTGCCGACCCTGGCGGTGGCTCCCGGCTTGTATGGCGCGCCAGGGCATCTGGAAGGTGGCGTCAAGACTCAGCCAGAGCATGCTTCTGCGGCGACTGGCGCGGCAGCACACGGCGGTGCGGCTCCGGCGGGCGTCGCTGCCGGGGTACCGATGGCGGGTGCCGCAATGCAGCCTGCCATGGTCCTGGCCCCCGGCGTGGCGGCGACTCCTGGCGCTGGCGTGCCTATGGCCTCCGGCGCCGGCGGTGTTTCGGGCGTGGCGATGGCCCCAGGCGCCGCTGGCATTCCGGGTATGACGATGGCTGCCGGTGTTCCGGGTGTGGCGATGGCCCCAGGTGCTGCTGGCATCCCGGGGGCGGCGTTGTCCGCCGGCATCGCAGGCGTCTCGGGTGCGGGCATGGCCCCTGGCGTTGGCGCGGTACCTGGCGTACCGGCCGCACTGGCAGGCGTTGTAGCTGGCGGAGCGGTTGCGCCGGGCGCAGTGCCTGCACCGGGGTTCGTGCCGGTGGCTGGCGGTGCTGCGCCTGCGGGCGTGGTATTCGCTGCGCCAGGCGCATCGACAGAAATGATGGCCGGCGTTGCCGTGCCTGGCGTGCCGGGCGGCGTGGCAGTGCCGGCAACCGGCTGGGTGCAGGGTCCCGCGCAGGGCTTCCACGGCGGCGCCAATAACGAAGTGGCACAGCGGCTGTCGCTGATCAGCGCCAAAGAGCCGCTGATGAACTATCTCGCGCAACTCCAGCGCGGCGCGGTGAGGACGGGCGCGGCGGCCGTCGGCGCGGAAGGAATGTCTATCGCCGCTGGCGATGCAGGCATGTTTGGCCTGGCTGGCCTGAATGGGATGGCCGGCGCGGCCGGCATGGTCGGTATTCCGGCTGGCGAAGCCGGCGAGGGCGCCGCAATGGCCGGAGGATTCGCCGACCAGCCCGCACAAACGGGCAATGTCTTCTTTCTGCCGCAGATCAAGCAGACCGCTCCACAGGGCAGTCTGACGCGCGCCGACGAAAGCACCATCGACTTGCTGTCGGCGGTGTTCGACACCGTCTTCCGCGACGAGAGCATCAGCCCTGAAATCAAGAACCTGATCCGCTTCCTGCAGATCCCGGTGCTGAAGGCCGCGCTGGTCGACAAAGACTTCTTCTTCCAGGAAGCGCACCCGGCCCGCCGCATGATCGACCTGATGTCGCGCATGGGCTGGGAGCAGAAGAAGGGTTCGGACGATCCGCTGTTCAAGGCCATGCAGAAGAGCGTGGAAAAAGTCGGCAGCGACTACGAGCAGGAGCTGTCGGTCTTCACCGAGGCCGTCAACGAACTCGAAGCTTCGCTGAATGCCGAAGAAACCGCTGCCGCTGCGGCCATCGCCGAACCGATCAAACTCGCATTGAAGCAGGAAAAGATGGCGGTCGCCGCCAAGTCGGCCAAAGATGCCGTGGCTCTGCGCATCGGCACCGGCGAAGTAGTGGCCGTGGTTGAAGCCTTCCTGGAAAACAAATGGGTATCGGTCCTGAAGATTGCCTACAGCGTCGAGGACGAAAAGCCGGGCGCCGTAAAGAACGCGACCGACACCATGGATGATCTCATCTGGTCTGTGCGTCCGAAGATCACGGCCGACGACCGCAAGAAGCTGATCGCTAAGCTGCCAACCCTGCTTTCCACGCTGAACAAGTGGCTGGATGTGATCAAGTGGCAGGACTCCGACCGTCTGCAATTCTTTGCCGAACTGGCCGAGTGCCATGCATCGATCGTGCGTGCCCCGCTGGAAATCTCGCCGGAGCGCCAGGTTGAAATAGCCATGGAAGTGGCGCAGAAGGATGCCGAGCGCCGTCTGGAATTGCAGGCCAAGATCGAATCCGAAACGCCTCCGCCGCAAGACGACGACGCCACCATTGAAGTGGACTCGCTGGCGCGCGGCAATTGGCTGGAGTTCGAGCAGGACGACGGCAGCACGCGCAAAGTCAAGCTGGCGTGGATCAGCCCACTGAAGACGCTTTACATCTTCTCCACCAGTTCACGCCAGGAAGCGTTCTCCATCTCCGGCGACGCACTGGCGCAGCAGTTCCGCGATGGTACTGTGCGCCTGATCCGCACCGAAGGAGTGGTGGCGCAAGCGCTGACCGTAGCCATGGGCGCCATGGCGGTCAACGACGACACGCACGACCAGGCCGGCGTGGCCTGAAACCTCAAACGGCAGGTGCCTGCCACGGCGTAGCCTAAAACCTCAGACGACAGGCGCCTGCCACGGCGTAGCCTAAAACCTCAAACGGCAGGTGCCTGCCACGGCGTAGCCTGAAACCTCAGACGACAGGTGCCTGCCACGGCGTGGCAGGCACCAGGTTCACGCTTTGGGTTTTAAGATGGAAATCAGGCCATCCGACGCATCCTCAATATAATCCAGCACCAGATCGAAGCCTTTGGCTCCGCCATAGTAAGGGTCCGGCACGATTTCGGATTCGGAGCGCGTGGCATAGCGCATGAACAGTCCCACTTTATGCTGATACTGCGGCGGACAGGCCCGCTGCAAAATCTCCAGATTCTCATGATCCATGGCCAGCACATGGTCGAAGCGCTCGAAATCCGCAGCGGTGACCTTGCGTGCCCGCTGGGCGCTCAGGTCATAGCCACGTTGCAGTGCGTGGCGTGAAGAGCGGGCATCCGGCGCCTCGCCAATGTGGTAGGCGTGGGTGCCTGCCGAATCGATGTGCAGATCCAGACCGGCAGCTTCGGCGCGGTGCCGGAAAACTCCTTCAGCGGTAGGAGAACGGCAGATATTGCCCATGCAGACGAACAAAACAGAAGTTTTACTTTGCGGCATATGATTCGATGAAATACGGTGTTTGTGTTTCAATATAACATCTACAACTTCAGGAGCGCGCCCGGATGATGAGCTGGTGGAACGGCTTGAGCATGCTAGGCAGCCTGCCCATTACAGGCCCGCTGGGCATCGCGATCGCCGCCTGGCTGCTGGCGGGGCGTTCCTGGCGCCTGAGTCTGAGCTGGTGCCTGCTGTTCGGGCTGGGCATGCTGGCGGTCGTCGCCACCAAGGTTGCCTGGATCGGCTGGGGTGTCGGCATGCCGGAAATGAAGTTTGGTGGCCTGAGCGGCCATGCCATGCGGGCCTGCGCCGTCTTTCCGGTCGCTTTTTACCTCGCTTTTAACCATTCCGAAGACCGCTCCCGGCACCTGGCGACGGTGGCCGGCGTTGTGCTGGCGCTGCTGATCAGCGTATCGCGGGTGCCGGTGCACGCCCATTCCTGGGCCGAAGTGGTTTTGGGCGCAGCCGTCGGCTTCGCTGTGGCAGCGGCTTTCATCCCCATTGTGCACAGCGAGCGCCCTATGCGCTTTGGGCGGACGCTGGCGGGCGTCCTGCTGCCCCTGTTGCTGATCGCGCCCCAGGCCGAACCGCTCCCGACCGAGCGCTGGATGACCGCTCTGGCGCTCTACCTCTCCGGCCATGAAAAACCCTTCGAACGCCGCTGGTAAAATGTTATGATTGGCCACTTTGAAAACTAGTGCCTGTGCGGGCGAAGAACTGATACAACGTGCGTCTATCTTCCATCAAATTGTCGGGATTTAAGTCGTTCGTCGATCCCACCAATTTCCAGGTGCCGGGCCAATTGGTCGGCGTGGTAGGGCCAAACGGCTGCGGCAAGTCGAATATCATCGATGCCGTGCGCTGGGTTCTGGGCGAATCCAAGGCTTCCGAACTGCGCGGCGAGTCCATGCAGGACGTGATTTTCAACGGCTCCACGCTGCGCAAGCCAGCGGGCCGCGCGTCCGTGGAACTGGTTTTCGATAACCATGAGGGCCGCGCTTCCGGCCAATGGGGCCAATACGCCGAAATCGCCGTCAAGCGCACGCTGACGCGGGATGGCACCTCGACCTACTACATCAACAGTCAGCCTGTTCGCCGCCGCGACATTCAGGACATCTTCCTCGGCACCGGCCTCGGTCCGCGCGCCTACGCGATTATCGGCCAGGGCATGATCGCCCGAATCATCGAGTCGCGTCCGGAAGAACTGCGTGTCTTCCTGGAAGAAGCCGCAGGCGTATCGAAGTACAAGGAACGCCGCCGCGAAACCGAAAATCGTCTGCACGATACGCGCGAAAACCTGCTGCGCGTGGAAGACATCCTGCGCGAGCTGAATACCAACCTGGAAAAGCTGGAAGCACAGGCCGTCGTGGCCAACAAGTTCCACCAGCTTCAGTCCGATCAGGATGAGAAGCAAAAGCTGCTTTGGCTGTTGCGCAAGACGGAAGCCCAGAACGAGCAGGCCAAGTATTTCCGCGAGATGGAGCAGGCGCAGAACGATCTGGAAGAGCAGACCGCCAAGCTGCGCAATGTCGAACTGTCGCTGGAGCAGATGCGCCAGGCGCACTTCGCCGTCGGCGACCGCCTGCACCAGGCGCAGGGCCACCTGTACCAGACCAACTCCGAGATCGGCAGCCTGGAAGCGCAGATCAAGTTTGTGATCGAGTCGCGCACCCGCTTGCAGAACCAGCTGGTCACCCTTGCCGCCCAGCGCGACCAGTGGCAGCAACAGGCCGAGGAATATTCTTCGCAGGTCGAAGAGGCCGAGATCAACGTCGAAGAACTGTCCGCCAAGGTCGAAGAGGCCAAGATGGTGGCGGAGCAGAAGGCTGAATTGCTGCCCGTGCTGGAAGGCGAATGGCGCGAGGCGCAGAGCAAGTCCACCGAATCGCGCGCCCGCATCATGCAGGCGCAGCAGCAGCTGGAACTGGAATCTGCGCACCAGCGCAATGCCTCCAATATTCTGTCCGGCCTGGCGACGCGCAAGGAGCGTTTACAGCAGGAGAAGAATGGCTTGTCCATGCCCGATTCCACGCATCTCGATAACCTCAAGATGCAGCTGGAAGAGAAGCAGCAGGCGCTGGAAGAGCAGAATTTCATTCTCGAAGAAGCGAACGAGCAGCAGCCACGCCTTGAGGAAGAACGCCAGGCAGCGCAAGCCGCCGTTCAATCCGAGACTGCTGCCAACCATCAGCTGGAAGCGCGTCTGAACGCACTGCGCCAGCTTCAGGAGCGTGTGCAGACCGAGGGCAAGATTACGCCGTGGCTGCAGAAGCATGAACTGAATGAGCTGCCGCGTTTGTGGCAGAAGCTGGATATCGAGCAGGGCTGGGAAACGGCGCTGGAAGCAATCCTGCGCGAGCGCACATCGGCGCTGCAGGTGTCCAACATCGAATGGGCCAAGCACTTCTTCAGCGACGCACCTCCGGCCAAGCTGGCGCTGTTCGCGCCGCAGACCACCGCTCCTGCTGGCACAGCAGGAAGCACGCCCGGCGCGCTCGGCACTGGTGCAGCAGGAAGTACCGCCGGCGTCACGCCGGGTGCCGGGGGCGCGTCTACTGCGTCTGGCGCGTCCGCCGGTGGCGCCGCGCTGCGTCCGTTCTTGGATCTGCTGAAGCTGAACGATCCCGGCCTGCGTGGCGTGCTGCAAGACTGGCTGCACAACGCCTTCTACGCCGATGACAATACCGCGGCCTTCGCAGCACGCGGTACGCTGCCTGCCGGTGCTTGCTTCGTCACGAAGCAAGGCCACATCATCACCCAATCGAGCGTGCGTTTCTACGCCGCTGATGACGAGCAGGCCGGTATGCTGGGCCGCCAGCACGAAATCGACAACATCACCAAGCAGTTGCGCGCGCAATCGATGCTGGCCGAAGAAGCCCGTTCGCGCGCTGTGCGTGCCGATGCCGCACTGTCGAACCACGCGCGCCACCTCGCGGAAGTGCGACAGAAGGTGCAAAGCCTGACCTCCAGCGTACACACGCTGCAACTGGAAGTGGTCAAGCTCTCTGAAGTCGAGGCGCGCTTCAACCAGCGCAGCAACCAGATCGAAACCGACCTGGCAGAAATCGCGGCGCAGGAAGCGGAACAAATGCAGGTCAAGCTCGAATCCGAAGAAAAATTCGAGCAGCTGGATATGGAACTGGGCAACCTGCAAGGCGAGCACGAAGACGGCCAGACCGCATTCATGCTCAAGGAGCAGCGCCTGGCCGACGCCCGCGAAGCCCTGCGCGAACTGGAACGCAAGGCCCAGGAAGCGGAGTTTGCCGAGAAGTCCGCGCGCAACCGCATCGACGAACTGCGCCGCAGCATCGCGACCGCCACCGCGCAGGTTGCGCAGGTAGCGGAAAGCGTGAAAGCCGGCGAGGCTGAGCTGGCGGGCCTGGAATCCGGCACCGCCAACGAAGGTCTGCAGGATCTGCTGGACCGCCGCACGCAACAGGAACGTGCGCTGGCCGACGCGCGTCACGAACTCGATCAGATCACGCAGCAGCTGCGCCATCACGAAGAAGGCCGCATGTCGGCCGAGCGCAGCCTGCAGCCGCAGCGCGACAAGATCACGGAAATGCAACTGAAGGAACAGGCCGCGCGCCTGAACCAGGAACAGTTCGCGCAGCAGCTGGCCGAAGTGCAGGCCGACGAAGCCGCGCTGTCCGAGAAGCTGCATCCGGACATGAAGGCGTCCTACCTGCAAGGCGAGGTGACGCGCCTGACCAATGCGATCGCCGCACTGGGCGCGGTCAACCTGGCTGCACTGGACGAGTTGTCGACTGCGTCCGAACGCAAGAACTTCCTCGACGCCCAGAACCGCGATCTGACCGAAGCGATCAACACGCTGGAAGACGCCATCACCAAGATCGACAAGGAAACCCGCGACCTGCTGCAGGACACCTTCGATCGCGTCAACCAGAGCTTCTCCGAATTGTTCCCGATTCTGTTCGGCGGCGGCCAGGCCAAGCTGACCATGACGGGCGAAGAAATTCTCGATTCCGGCGTGCAGGTGATGGCACAGCCGCCGGGCAAGAAGAACGCCACGATTCACCTGCTGTCCGGTGGTGAAAAGGCGCTGACCGCGACGGCGCTGGTGTTCTCGATGTTCCGTTTGAATCCGGCGCCATTCTGCCTGCTGGACGAGGTGGACGCGCCACTGGACGACGCCAACACGGAGCGCTTCTGCCGCATGGTGAAGCGCATGTCCGACCAGACCCAATTCCTCTTCATCTCGCACAACAAGATTGCGATGGAGATGGCCAATCAACTGATCGGTGTGACGATGCAGGAGCAGGGCGTATCGCGCATCGTGGCGGTGGACATGGAAGCCGCCGCATCTTTTGCTACTGAGGCCCAAGCAGCATGACAGATTTCCAAATGAGTTTGATCGCGGCCGGCGGCGTGTTTATCGCCGGTGTGTTCACCTATAACAAGTGGCAGGAGTACAAGGCCCGCAAGAGCATGGAACGCGTATTCGGCGTCGAGCACGACGATGTGCTGATGCGCCAGGGCGATGCGCCCGGCGAGCGCGCCGAGCCTAGCTTCAGCCTCGATGATGTGCCCATGCCCGATGCGGGCTCCGGCGGCTACGCTGCGCCCGACCATCCGGCAGGCGCCGTGCCATCGCCAACCGTGGCGCCTGATGATGACGCGCCCACCGCGCCGGTGCGCAGCGCCGATGCATCCGTACCGCCTGCCGAACTGGCCACCAGCCTGGTCGATCCGCTGATCGATTGCCTGCTGCCGCTGGAACTGGAAGCGCCAATCCGCGGCGACAAGTTGCTGCCTGCGCTGCAAAAGCTGCGCTTTGTGGGCAGCAAGCCGGTCCACTTCATCGGCCTGGCCGTCAGCGATGAATGGGAGCCGATCCGCCATGGCACGGTGTACACCAGGCTGCAAGGCGGCGTACAGCTGGCCAGCCGCACCACGGCCCTGAACGAACTCGAATACTCCGAACTGGTGACCCGCCTGCGCGCGGTGGCCGACGAAATCGGCGCCGAGCCGCAAATTCCGGACATGATCGAAGTCATGGCTGAAGCCAAAAACCTGCACCGCTTCGTCGCCAATCACGACGCGCAGCTGGGCGTGAACCTCGCTACCAACGGCGCACCGTGGGCGATTGCGACCCTGCTGGGTGCACTGGAAAAACTGGGTTTCGACGTGCGTCCTGATGGCCGCTACGCGATGCCGGACGGCGAGGGGGGGTATCTGTTCACCCTGTCCACCAATGTGACCCTGGCCGAAGAAACCACGCCGCGCCTGACGCTGCTGCTGGATGTGCCTTGCGTATCGCCTGCGCGCGACGGCTTCGGCTCCATGATTGCCTGCGCCAAGTCGCTGAGCGGCCGTCTGGATGCGACCATCGTCGACGACTATAACCAGCCGCTGGCTGACGAAGCGCTGGCCGGTATTGCGGGCCAGGTCAAGGATTTTTACGCCGATATGGAATCGTCCGATATTCCGGCCGGCTCGACCCGCGCGCTGCGCCTGTTCAGTTAAGCAATAATAAGCAGTAATGAGCAACAAAGAACAACATAACCCAGCCGAACGCGCCGCCTGGCTGACGTCGGAATTGAATCGCCATCTGCACGCCTACCACGTGCTCGATGCGCCCACCATTCCCGACGCGGAGTACGACAAGCTCTTCGCCGAGCTGCAGCAAATCGAGGCGGCCCACCCGGATCTGGTGGCGCCGGATTCGCCGACTTTCCGCGTCGGTGCTGTGCCGCTGGCCGAATTCGGCGCCGTGACGCATGCCGTGCCGATGCTGTCGCTGAATAACGGCTTCACGGAAGAAGACATCGAGAACTTCGACCGCCGCGTACGCGAGGGCCTGGACGAAGTGCAGGTCGAATACGCCACTGAAGTGAAATACGACGGTCTGGCGATCAACCTGCGCTACGAAGACGGCGTGTTCGTGCAGGCCGCCACGCGCGGCGATGGCTTCACCGGCGAGGACGTCAGCACCAATATCCGCACCATCAAGGCCATTCCGTTGCGCCTGAAGGGCAAGAATGTGCCTTCCGTGCTGGAAGTGCGCGGCGAAGTGCTGATGTTCAAGGCCGATTTTGCTGCCATGAACGCGCGGCAGCGCGAGCAGGGCCAGAAGGAATTCGTCAATCCACGTAACGCCGCAGCGGGCAGTCTGCGCCAGCTGGATTCGCGCATCACTGCACAGCGCAAACTGAGTTTCTTCGCCTACGGCATCGGCGAACTGATTGGCGCTGATATGCCGGAGTCGCACTCCGCATTGCTGGACTGGTATGAAGAACTTGGCTTGCCGGTATCGAGCGAGCGCGATGTAGTGCGCGGCAAGGATGGCCTGATGGGCTATTACGAGCGCATTGGCAAGGCGCGTCCTGCGCTGCCGTACGAAATCGACGGCGTGGTGTACAAGACCAATAACGTGGAAGACCAGCGCACGCTGGGTTTCGTTTCGCGTGCGCCGCGTTTTGCGCTGGCGCACAAATTCCCGGCCGAAGAGGCGCTGACCACCGTGCAGGCGATCGAAGTGCAGGTCGGCCGCACTGGCGCGATCACACCGGTGGCGCGTCTGCAGCCAGTGTTCGTGGGCGGCGTAACCGTCACCAATGCGACCCTGCACAATGAAGATGAAGTGCATCGCAAGGACGTGCGCGTTGGCGACACCGTGATCGTGCGCCGCGCGGGCGACGTGATTCCGGAAGTGCTGTCGGTAGTGCTGGAGCGCCGTCCATCGCCTGAACCGATGGCATGGTCGTTGCCGAAGACTTGCCCTGTGTGCGGCTCGCACGTGGTACGCGAGGCCGATGAAGCCGTGGCGCGCTGCTCCGGCGGCTTGTTCTGCTCTGCCCAGCGCAAGGAGGCGATCCGCCACTTCGCCGGCCGCCGCATGATGGACATCGAAGGTTTGGGCGACCGCTATATCGACAATCTGGTCGAATGCAACCTGGTGCACGGCGTGGCGGATCTCTACAAGCTGTCGCTGGAAGACCTGCTGAAGATGAAGCGCCTGGCTGACGAACGCGATGGCACCACGCCGGAAACGGTCGCACAGGGCAAGATCGCCACCAAATGGGCGGACAATCTGCTGGATGCGATCAAGGCCAGCAAGAACCCGCCGCTGGAACGCTTGCTGTTCGCGCTGGGCATTCGCCACGTTGGCGAATCGACCGCGAAGACGCTGGCGGACTGGCTGGGCAAGTTTGAACTGATCCGCAAATCGCCCGCCGCGCTGCTGCGCGTGCTGCCGGACATTGGTGGCACCGTCGCCGAGTCGATTGCCGACTTCTTCGCTGAGCCGAAGAACCAGGAAGCGATTGACGCGCTGCTGCAGCACGTCACGCCTGCTGGTGAACACGCACCGAAAGCGCAACTGCGTGAGAAGCTGGAACCGGTGAAGCTGCTGGCGGCCATGGATATTCCGAAGCTCACCGAGCCGCGCGCCAAACAGCTGCTGACGGATGGGATGACGCTGGGCGCGATTGCGCATCTCGGCGTGTTCAACGTCTTCGGTCTGCCCGCCAATGTCGCGGAGTCGCTGGAAGAATGGGTGCGCACGCCCGGCAACAAAGCGAAGCTCGAAGGCGTGGAAGACTTGCGGGCAGCGCTGCTGGCGCAATTGCCGGAAGTGGCTGAGTCGGAGGGGGCCATGAGCGGCAAGACTTTCGTGCTGACTGGTACGCTGCCGAATATGGGGCGCGATCAGGCGCAAGCGATGATTGAAGCGGCGGGCGGCAAAGTGTCCGGATCCGTGTCGAAAAAAACCTCGTACGTCGTGGCTGGCGCCGAAGCGGGCAGCAAGCTCGCCAAGGCGGAAGAGCTGGGCGTAACGATTCTTGATGAAGCGGGCTTGCTCGCACTGCTGAACGCCTGAGGAGGTTGAATGGCCGTCCGTGAAATCCTGAAGATGGGCGATCCGCGCCTGCTGCGCGTGTGCGATCCGGTGCGTGATTTCAATACGCCGGAACTGCATGCGCTGATCAAGGACATGTTCGATACGATGCACGACGCGAACGGCGCCGGCCTGGCCGCGCCGCAGATCGGCGTCAATCTGCAGCTGGTGATTTTTGGTTTCAAGTCCAACACCCGTTATCCGGACGCGCCGCAAGTACCGGAAACGGTGCTGATCAATCCCGTGCTGACGCCAATTGGCGAGGCAATGGACGACGCCTGGGAAGGCTGCCTTTCGGTGCATGGCCTGCGTGGTGTGGTGCCGCGTTTCACCCGTCTGCACTATGAGGGATTCGACCAGTTCGGCACCCGCATCGTGCGTGATGCGGAAGATTTCCACGCCCGCGTGGTCCAGCATGAAGTCGATCATCTCAACGGCATTCTGTATCCGATGCGTATCCGCGACTTCAGTAAATTCGGTTACACATCGGTGCTGTTCCCCGATCTCGATCCCAACGAGGACGATTAAGCAGGCCGTTGGCGCGGGCCAAATTCTGGCGTAATATCCGGGGCACGATTAATAACCTATAACTAATATGGACAAATCGACGCACAACGCCCCGGTGGAATTTACAATCCGTGGCATCGTCCTCGGTGTGCTGATTACCCTGGTCTTCACCGCCGCGCAGGTTTACCTTGGGCTGAAAGTCGGCCTGACTTTCGCCACCTCCATCCCCGCTGCCGTGATCTCGATGGCGCTGCTCAGCGCCTTCAAGGACGCGACCATCCAGGAAAACAACATCGTCCAGACGATTGCATCGGCGGCCGGCACGCTGGCGTCCGTGATCTTCGTGCTGCCTGGCCTGCTGATGATCGGCTGGTGGTCCAATATTCCATTCTGGCCGACCTTTGGCGCCTGCGCCGTGGGTGGTGTGCTGGGCGTGATGTACACCATGCCGCTGCGCCGTGCGCTGGTGTCGCAGTCCGATCTGCCTTATCCGGAAGGCGTTGCTGCCGCTGAAGTGCTGAAGGTCGGTACCGCCTCGCGCTCCGGCGCGCGTGAAGGCAAGGCTGGCCTGTGGGCTGTGATCTGGGGCTCGGTGGCTTCCGCATTCTTCGCTTTCCTGGCTGCCGCCAAGCTGATCGCGGCTGAGGTGGCGGCTTTCGTCCGCGTCGGCAATGGCGCGACCGGCATTGGCGCATCGAGCTCGCTGGCCCTGGTTGGCGCGGGTCACCTGATGGGTATTACCGTCGGCATGGCCATGCTGGTTGGCCTGGTGATCGCGTGGGGCGTTCTGGTCCCGTTGCTGACCAATATGAATCCTGCCGATTTGCCGATCGCCGATCTGGCCAATGGCGTATGGCGCAATCAGGTGCGCATGATGGGCGCCGGTACCATCGGCGCTGCGGCAATCGTTACGCTGTCCACGCTGGCCAAGCCGGTGATTGGCGGCCTGAAGTCGGCGCTGGAAGCGTCGCGCCGTGCCAAGTCCGGCGGCGGCGAAGTGCCGCGTGAAGATCAGGATCTGCCTATCTTTATCGTCGGCCTGGTGACGCTGGTTTCCATGGTGCCTGCGGGCTGGCTGCTGGCAAGCTTCCTGGAAGGCGGCCCGCTTGGCTCTATCGCCACGCCGCTGATTGCGGTTGGCGTTGCCTACATCCTCATCGCCGGCCTGCTGGCAGCGGCGGTGTGCGGTTATATGGCCGGCCTGATTGGCTCTTCGAATTCTCCTGTTTCCGGCCTGGCGATCCTGACCATTCTGGGGGCAGCAACGTCGGTCGGCATGGTTGGCCGTCACATCATGGGACCGGATACCGCCAATGCGCTGATCGCGTTTGCGCTGTTCGTCACCACCGTGGTGCTGGCCGTTGCGGTGATCGGTAACGACAACCTGCAAGATCTGAAGACCGGTCAGCTGGTTGGTGCTACGCCGTGGAAGCAGCAGGTAGCGCTGATCATCGGCGTGTTCGCCGGC
This sequence comes from Pseudoduganella sp. RAF19, assembly GCF_052114165.1. Classification (NCBI taxonomy): domain Bacteria; kingdom Pseudomonadati; phylum Pseudomonadota; class Betaproteobacteria; order Burkholderiales; family Oxalobacteraceae; genus Pseudoduganella; species Pseudoduganella sp. RAF19. Next base: position 912,856 of record NZ_JBFREF010000001.1, read on the forward strand.
GCCTGCGTGGTGCCGCCCGTGCTGGAGTTGCTGAACCATGCGAACGGCTTTGCCGGCGCACCCAACGCCAACGCCATCTCGGACCAGCCGCTGGCTGCGCCGCAAGCGACCCTGATTTCCACGCTGGCTAAAGGCGTGATCGGCGGCGACCTGAATTGGGCGCTGATCGGCTACGGTGCGCTGATCGGTCTGGCGCTGGTGGCGATCGACTTCACCTTGAAAGCCGTCAGCAACAAGAAATACAGCTGCCCACCGCTGGGCGTAGGCCTGGCGATCTACCTGCCGTCGGCAGTGACTTCGCCCGTGGTTGTAGGCGCCATTGCCGGCTGGCTGTTTGACCGCGCGATGAAAAACAAGAAGCATGGCGAAGCCGCTTCGCGTCTCGGCGTGCTGGTGATGTCCGGCTTTATCGTGGGCGAGAGCTTGTTCAACGTCGCTCTGGCTGGCCTGATTGTGCTGACCAATAAAGGCGAGCCGCTGGCAATTGCGACCGGGCTTGGTGAATCCGCAGGCATGATTATCGCCACTGCCGTTGGCGGTGCGATGGTGGTGGCCTTGTATCGCTGGTCCGCCAAATCGGCGCGCGCCATCGAGGCGTAAAGGGAGGAGGGCTCCTTGAATGCCCTCGATATTCTGCATAGCGCGGCAGCGGCACTGAGCCTGCTCGCCGCGGCTCCCTGGCGTCTGCTGCTGGCTACCGTGATCTTCATTGCGGTGTCGGAATCGCTGATGCTTGTTCCCCGTGTCGGCTTCCTCCTCAAATTCTGCGTTGCCAGCCTGTTGTCCGCGCAGATGCTGGTGATCTTCCGTGTCGCGGCCATGGGCGAGCCGCCCAAGATGCGTATCCTGCTGGACGCAATCTATCTGCCGCCGTCTTCCATGCTGGTACTGTTCGGCTGCGCCTTGCTGCCGTTCTTCGTCGGCCTCTCTTATTTTGCCCTGACCGGCCGCGCTGACGGTTTGCGCTTCTTCTTCGGAAATGTGTTCAAACACAAGCCGCCTGAATCGAAGCATTTCCTGGTCTTCAAACTGATCATGCTGTTTGGCGGCGTGCCATTTACCTATGTGGCGCCGGCTATGGTGCTGAAAGGCGATGTCGGCGGCAATGCGCTGGAGCAGGGGCTGATCGCGGCGCTGCTTTACTGGCCGTCGCTGCTGGCGATGTTGCTCGTTACGGCCGTCTTTGAAGCGGGCATGATGCGTCTGCCGCAAGCGCTTCCGCGCAAGATTGCCGCGGCATTCTCCCTTCCCTTGCTGGTGCTGTTCGTGGCGTACGTTTTTGCGTTTACCTATACACTAAGCGTTCGGGCATTCGGCTTGTAGACAGGAGCGAATCATGAATTCGACGCTGGGACAGGGCACGTGGAGCATGGGCGACGTAGCCGCGCATAAGGCGCAGGAAGTGCGCGCGCTGCAGCTGGGCATTGATCTGGGCATGACGGTGATCGATACCGCCGAGATGTATGCCGATGGCGGCGCTGAGAAAGTGGTGGGCGAAGCCATTGCAGGCCGCCGCAGCGAGGTGCAGGTGGTCAGCAAGGTGCTGCCCCAGAACGCCAGCCGCAAAGGCACGATCACAGCCTGCGAGCGCAGCCTGAAACGCATGAAGATCGACCACATCGACCTTTATCTGCTCCATTGGCAAGGCTCGCATCCGCTGCAGGACACGCTCGATGCTCTGGTGGAGCTGAAGCAGTCCGGCAAGATTCTTGAATTCGGCGTCAGTAATTTCGATACACACGATATGCGTAAGGCGGAGAGCCTGCGCGGCGGTGAGGGTATCGTTGCAAACCAGGTGCTCTACAACCTGCGCCGGCGCGGCGTGGAATGGGATTTGCTGCCATGGTGCCGCGAGCGCGACATCACGCTGATGGCCTATTCACCGCTCGAATCGGACCGCAAGGAACAGAAAGCCTTGCTGTCCAATCCCGCTCTGCTGTCGGTAGCCGAACACCACCGCGCCACACCAGCCCAGATTGCACTGGCCTGGCTGCTGCGCGATCCGGCTGTGCTGGCGATTCCTAAAGCATCCAGCGAGGCCCACGTGCGCGAAAACGCCGGTGCGCTGGCGATCTCGCTGCGGCAGGAAGACTTTGCCACGCTGGACAAAGCCTTCGCGCCGCCACGCCGCGCGACCCCGCTGGATATGCTGTAGATTTCAGAAGGCGTAGCTGGCGTACACCGCTGCGGTCGGAGAGGTTTTGCGAAACACGATGGGGCTCTTGGCCGCATCGCGCGTCAGACGGCTCACGCCCAGCATGCTGGTGACGGACCATTGCTGATTCAGGCGATGCTGCCACGATGTGCTGAACGTCGCCTCAAACACGCCTGCTTTCGCGGCAAACTCCTTGAAGCCTGAACGTGCGGACTGGCTGGCGGTGACGCCGTAGTATGTCTGCGCGTATTTTTTATCGGCGAAGTTTGCACCACCACTGACGGACACGTTATCAACCTGGTCGTTGAGCAGGGTATATGTCAGGCCCAGCGAGCTCCGGCTGCCGTTTTCGCGATGAGACAGCGGCACTTCAGTCTGCAGGCCCAGCACCAGCCCGTCCATGATGGTCAGGCCGGCGCCGAGTACCGCGGTGGCGCTGCCTTTGACCACGCCCATGCCTTTCAGCTTGTCGCTGCCCTGGCGGCCGCCGAAATTGACTTCCTCCTTGTCCGTGCGTTCGCCGCGGTAGGCGAGGGCGCCGTTCAACTGCAAACGTCCGAAGGTCTGGCCGTAGCCGAGGCCGCGCATGGTGCTGGCATAAAATCCGTTGGCCATCTGGTAGTCGATCGCCAGAACAGGCGCGGCCTGCATCTTGTCGGAGCCGGAGTAGCGGGATGTGGCGGCGATGCCGGCGCCCAGCGTCAGCACGTTATCATCCGCGGCGGCCAGGCCGCAGGCCAGCAGCAGGCCGGTGGCAATCAGGTTCTTTTTCATACATATACCTACAATGAGTTTTGGGAGCCGCCAGTATCTGGCCGCCAAATGAAGCTAACCTGATCCCTTCATGAAGATTGGATGAAGGCGGATCTTTAGCTTGTCTTCAGCTGACAGTGGTTTAATAGTGCCCATGAAAATCCTGCTTATTGAAGACGATCTCGATCTGGGCAATGGCGTGCGCCTGGCGCTTACCGGCCAGGGCATGGACGTGATCTGGGTGCGCCAGCTGGCCGACGCCGATGCGCAATTGGCCGGCGATGGCTGCGACCTTGTGTTGTTGGACCTGAACCTGCCCGATGGCGATGGCCTGCATTTGCTATCCCGCCTGCGCCGCGAGCGCCAGGCCTTGCCGGTGCTGAGCGCGCGCGATGCCCTGAACGACCGCCTGCGCGGCCTTGATTCCGGCGCGGACGATTATCTGGTCAAGCCTTTCGAGCTGGCCGAGCTGCTGTCCCGTGTGCGCGCGCTGGCGCGGCGCAGCTACGGCTTCGATGGCGAAACGGTCGAACTGCGCGGCATCGTACTGCACGTGCCGACGCGCCGCGTGACGGTGCAGGGCAAAAATGTGGATCTCACCGCCAGCGAATACACGCTGTTGAAAACCCTGCTGATCCGCGCCGACCGCGTCGTCACGCGCCGCAGCCTGGAGGAACTGGCCCTGCCGGGTGCGCAGGAAAACGCCAGCAACTCGCTGGACGTGCATATGGCGAATCTGCGCCGCAAGATCGGCGATGGCTATATCCGCACCGTGCGAGGCGTGGGCTACGTAATCGATCAGCAGGAGCCTGTCAAATGATCGGACGCTGGTGGTCGCTGGTCGCCGAGCCAAGCCTGATGCGGCGCCTGATGCTGGCGCAGATGCTGTTGCTGGCGCTGTTATGGGCAGTAACGGCGGCTTTCCTGATTTACGATTCCGCTCGCGACGAAGCAATTCTGAAGTTCGATACAGTGTACGACGCGTTTCTGACCGTGGCCGACAGCCTGGCGGATCAGCCGGCAAAGCGCGAAGAAGCGCTGGGCAAGTTGGATCGCACCATGCGCGAGAACGCAGGCCTGGACGGCGCCGCCGAGCTGGCGCCCACTTTTTACGTTCAGGACCGTAACGGGCAGGTCCTGTACCGTTCGCCCTTGCTGCCGCCTGGCGTTCACAACACGGTGCTCGACCGCATAGAAACCATGCAGCTGGACGGCCGCCGCTGGCGCGCGCGTACCGTGCAGGCGGCCCATAGCGGCACGCGCATGACAATGGTCACACCCGCCGATAGCGCCAATGTTTTCCTCACGCTGAACTCGCGCCGCTATCTGCTGCTGCCGCTGCTGATCAGCATTCCTTTCCTGCTCTTACCCGCATGGTTGTCCATCAGGATGGCATTGCGTCCTTGGCGCAGCGTGTCGCAGGAGGTGGCAGAGCGCGGGCCGCAGGATCTGCGTCCGCTGGCATTCACTGCGAAATACCGCGAGCTGAAAGGCATGGTGGATGCCATCAATGCGCTGATGCGCCGCGTCAGCGACAGCGCCCAGCGCGAGCGCGCCTTCATTGCCGACGCGGCGCACGAGCTGCGTACGCCGCTGGCGGCGATGCGCGTGAACGTGGAAGCCTTGCAGGTGCAGGAAGGCGATGCGCGCCAGCGCCAGCTGCTGGACGGCATCCTCAGCAGCGGTGCGCGTGCCACGCGCCTGGTGAGCCAGTTGCTGGGGTTGATGCGCAGCGATGCCACGGCCAGCGAGGAGGAGGAAGCGTTGTCCTTCGACGAATTGGTGCAGGAACGGATGGCGGTGTTGTCCGGCCTGGCCCACGCGCGCGGCATCGAGCTTGAGCTGAGCGGCGATTGTCAGCTGCGGATGAAAGGCCGCAAGGAGGGCCTGGTATCGCTGGTGGACAATCTGCTGGAGAATGCCATCAAGTACAGCCCCGAACACGGCACGGTGCACGTGAATCTGCGGCGGGAAGATACCAGCGTGGTGCTGCGCATTGCGGATCAGGGGCCGGGCATTGCGCCGGAGCTGCGCGAACGCGTATTCGACCGTTTCTTCCGCGATCCGCGCCAAACGCAAAGCGGCAGCGGGCTAGGCCTGGCCATTGCCCGTGCGGTAGCCGTGCAGCACGGCGGTGAAATCAGTCTGGATGCGGTGGATAGCGGCGCCGGTCTGCTGGTGACCGTGCGCCTGCCTTTGATCAGCGGGTGACGCGGGCGGTATTCAGACGGTCGAGCGCCTTGCGCAGGTCTTCCTGCGTATTGGGTGGCATGTTCATGAACTGGCAGCCGATCTGCACCTGATCGCCCAGCAGGAAGGAGCGGTAATGGCGCACCAGGCGGATATCCAGATCGCAAATGACCACGGTTTCCGGACCCAGTTCCAGACGCACGCGCTGCAGCTTGCGTCCCACATGCAGTCCGACCGCTTCGCGCGGGCTGCAGCGCATGCCGACGCCGCCAATGGCGAAATCGTACAGCTGCAGCTCATACGGCTTGCCGTTCAGGACGAAGGACGCGGTGTAATACACGCCCAACGGCGTTTCCATACGCGGCGCGCCACGGCGGTTCTGCACCTGGCAGCGTTCCGGGAATTGTGCGGGAATCAGGGTTGGCTGTTCCGGCAGGGCGTTCCAGTGCGGATCGTTCAGGCGGAACTGGAATTTTGCGTTATTCAGCCAGCAGACGAAGGTGCAGGCGCCGGGCGGCAGCGCGCCGCCTTCGTTTAACTCGATGATGAAATGCGGCAGTTCCGGATCGACGGAAAGGATGCGTGCCATCACCGGGTCAACACTCGAATCAGGGTAAATCGAGATGGCATCGCCGCGGGTTGCCAGCATGGCCAATGCGTCCGCGATATCGTCCGGGTTGGTGATATCGTGCGGCTGGACACCGCCGGACATCGGCTCAACGGCGTCGGACAAGCGGGGCGGACCTTTGCGGGTGTAGGTTGGCATTGGATCGTTCATGCGCGTACTTTACCGCGTTCACGCGGCGTTCGCTTGCCCAACAGCAAGAAAAAGTGCAATTCTGTTGTAAATTGTACTACTCAAAAGCGTTCTGTCGGCAAAAGGTAACGCCACTTTCCTGGCGGCAGTTCTCCCAGCTTAACCTTGCCAATTCGTACACGTTTCAAACCGATCACTTTCAACCCTACCATTTCGCACATGCGGCGGATCTGGCGCTTTTTGCCTTCGCGCAAAGTGAAGCTGAGCTGATCGTCGTTCTGCCAGCGCACCTTTGCAGGCAGCAGCGGTTTGCCATCCATCCACAGGCCGTGATTCAGCTTTTGTAAATCAGCGTCCGGCAAGCGGCCCGGCTTCGAATACTGTACGCGGACCAGGTATTCCTTGTCCACATTGGTGTCTTCACCGATCAGCTGTTTCGCCAACCGGCCATCCTGGGTCAGCACCAGCAGGCCGACGGAATCGATGTCCAGACGGCCGGCGGGCACCAGGCTGCGCAGCTGCTTGGGGTGGAAGATTTCGGGAGAAGTGTCTTCTTCCCAGTGATTTTCCTGGGTGACCAGAACCACGGCCGGTTTGTAGCCGTCTTCGGCCTGGCCGCTGACATAGCCCATCGGCTTGTTGATCAGGATCGTCACGCGCTTGGACTGCTCGGCGGCGGCCTGGCGTTCGACGGTAATTTTCTGGCTTGGGTAGACCTTCACGCCCAGTTCGGACACGACCTGGCCATCCACGCGCACCCAGCCCTTGGCGATCCATTCGTCGGCTTCACGGCGGGAGCACAGTCCCAGTTCGGACATGCGTTTGGAGAGGCGTAATAATTCTTCGGACATCAGACTTCTCAGACTTTCAATGCTTCGAGTAATTCGGTTTCAAGTTGCAGCTGCACGCGCTGATTTTGCAGGGGCGCGCCGTCGACGAGGAACACGTCCTCCACGCGTTCGCCCAGCGTCATGATCTTGGCGGTGTGCAGATTGATTTTGTATTTCGCGAGTACGTTCGCGATCGAGTACAGCAGGCCGGTACGGTCATTGGCTGCCACCGACAGCAGGTAGTACTGGCCTTTCTCGTCCGGCCGCAAATCCACCGTCGGCTGCAGCGGGAAGGTGCGCGACAGGCGCGACAGGCGGCCCTTGCTCGGCGCCTGCAGCGGCGCCTGCGATTCCAGCAGTTCGCACAGCTCATGTTCGATCAGGCTGATGATATCGCGGTAGCTCTTGGCGAAGCTTTGCTCGGTGACCAGGAAGGTGTCCAGCGCATAGCCATGCTTCGTGGTGTGGATCTTCGCATCCAGAATGCTGAAGTTCTTGCGGTCGAAGTAAGAGCAGATGCGCGCAAACAGGTCCGGCTGGTCCTTGATGTAGACGGCGATCTGCAAGCCTTCGCCAATCGGCGCAAGGCGGCATTTGACGACCGGCTTGTCGTTGTTCAGGCGATCCCATAGCGCGCGCGTCTGCCACGCGATGTCGCTGGCGTCGTGGCGCAGGAAGTAGGCGACGTCCAGCTGCTTCCACAGCGCTTCGTGCGCATCGGGAGGCAGACCGTAGAGGCGCAGCGTGGCCAGTGCTTCCTGCTGGCGGTTCTTCAGTTCGCGGTCGGCGGAATGCGGTTCGCCGCCCAGCACGCGCAGCGTCATTTTGTACAGGTCTTCCAGCAGCTTGGCCTTCCAGGCGTTCCACACTTTCGGGCTGGTGCCGCGAATGTCGGCCACGGTCAGCAGATACAGGCCGGTCAGGTGACGCTCATCGCGCACGGTGGCGGCGAAGGCTTTGATCACATCGGGATCGGACAAGTCCTGTTTCTGCGCGACCTGCGACATGGTCAGGTGGTGCTCGACCAGGAAGGCCACCAGTTCGGTTTCCTCCTCGTTCATGCCGTGCTCCTGGCAGAACTGGGTGGCATCGGCTACGCCCAGCTTGGAGTGGTCGCCGCCGCGGCCTTTGGCGATGTCGTGGAACAGCGCGGCCACGTACAGCAGCCAGTGCTGCGGATAGTTCGCCATCAGCTGGGAGCAGAAGGGATATTCGTGTGCGTGCTCCGTCATGGTGAAGCGGCGCATATTCCGCAGCACCATCATGATGTGCTGGTCCACCGTGTAGACGTGGAACAGGTCATGCTGCATCTGGCCCACGATCTTGCGGAAACTCGGCAGGTAGCGGCCCAGGATGGACAGCTCGTTCATGCGCCGCATATTGTGGATGATGCCTTGCGGCGCCTGCAGGATGCGCAGGAAGTAAGCCTTGTTCACCGGATCGGCGCGGAAGGCCGCATCGATCTTGAAGCGTTCGTGCCACAGGGCGCGCATGGTGCGGGCGGATAAGCCTTTCAGTGCGGGGCGCTCGGTCATCAGCACAAAGGCTTCCAGAATCGCCGACGGCGTCTTCTCGAAGACATCGTCGGCATTCATGTCGATGAAGCCATTCTCTTCGCTGAAGCGCTCGTTGATCGGCACCGGCTTCTCGTCGTGCGGGAAGAGATACGATTCGATGTTCTGGAGCAGAATGGTATTCAGCTGCACCACCGTTTTCGCCGCCCAGTAGTAGCGCTGCATCAGGTACTCGCTGGCGCGGCGCATGTGGACGCCGGCGCCGGTGGCTTTCAGGCCCAGCGTTTCAGCGACGGCGGTCTGCACGTCGAACACCAGGCGGTCTTCGCGGCGGCCGGCGACGAGGTGCAGGCGCACGCGGATGTCCTTGAAAGCACGCTCCTTTTCCATCAACTGGCGCGCTTCCGTTTGCGTGATCAGGCCGCGTACGGCGAGGGTGCGCCAGGAGTTGGCCAGACCGGCCGCTTTGGCCATCCACAGGATCACGTGCAGATCGCGCAGGCCGCCGGGGCTCTCCTTCACGTTCGGCTCAAGGCTGAAGGCGGTGTCCTCATACTTGGCGTGGCGCTGGCGCATTTCGATGGTCTTGGCCTCGAAGAAGGCGCGCGCGTCCATGGCCTCGTTATAGGCTTCCTGCAATTGGCCGAAGAGCACCATATTGCCGGTGATGAGGCGCGCTTCCAGCAGGCTGGTTTGCACCGTGATGTCGGCCTTCGATTCGGTGATGCATTCGGGGATGGTGCGAATGCTGTGGCCCACGTCCAGGCCCAGGTCCCACAGCATCTGGACGAATTCTTCCAGCCGGCCGCGCGTGCTCTGGTCCGGCGCTTCGTGCAGCAGGATCAGGACATCGACGTCCGAGTAAGGAAACAGCTCGCCGCGGCCGTAGCCGCCCACCGCGACCAGCGAAGCTTGCGGGGGCAGGGCGGCGTTTTCCCACGCCGAGATGAGGACATTGTCGACGCTCTGGCGCAAGCTGCGCAACAGCTTCTCCGGCTTGCCGTCCTCGTGGAAGGTGGCAATGATGCGCTGGCGGTCGGCCTTCAACCGCGACTTCAACGAGTCCCGGAGATCCTTCTTCATCGAGGCGTGGGGCATGCGGATTTACGCTGCTGCTTTTTGGGTGATGAAGGCCGGTGGCTGCGGGCTGCCTGCGGACAGGGTCAGCACTTCGTAGCCGGTGTCGGTCACGAGAATGGTGTGTTCCCATTGCGCGGACAAGCTGCGGTCCTTGGTCTTGATGGTCCAGCCATCCGGCATTTCCTTGATCTCGCGCTTGCCGGCGTTGATCATCGGTTCGATGGTAAAGATCATGCCTGCCTCCAGCTTGGGACCGGTACCCGGTTTGCCGTAGTGGAGGATCTGCGGTTCTTCGTGGAAGACCTTGCCGATGCCGTGGCCGCAGAACTCGCGCACGACGCTGTAGCCGGCTTTCTCGGCGTGCACCTGGATCGCGTGGCCGATGTCGCCCAGCGTGGCTCCCGGCTTTACTTGTTCGATGCCCAGCCACATGCACTCGTAAGTGATGTCGGACAGGCGCTTGGCCAGAATCGAGGGCGCGCCGATGAAGAACATGCGGCTGTTGTCGCCGTGGTAGCCGTCCTTGGTGATGACGGTGATATCGAGATTCACCACGTCGCCGTTCTTCAGCACCTTGTCACCCGGGATGCCGTGGCAGATCACGTCGTTCACGGACGTGCAGATCGCCTTTGGATACGGCGTGTAGCCGGGAGGGCAGTAGTTCAGCGGGGCAGGGACGGTGCCCTGTACGTTGACCATGTATTCATGGCACAGGCGATCCAGCTCGCCGGTGGTGACGCCGGCTTTGACGAATGGGGTAATGTAGTCGAGCACCTCGGAGCCGAGGCGGCCGGCCAGGCGCATGCCTTCGATGTCTTCGGTGGTTTTGATGGAAATGGTCATTTGATTCTGCAATCTTGTCTGGTGCACGCGGGGACGCGTTATCAGCAAGATTATAAACGAAGGGGCAGAAGCGGGCGTTCTGCCCCTCTGGGGAGGGCGGGGGGATCAGCGCCAGTTTTTCGGGTCGTATTTGCCCGGTTCGCCGGGGTTGGTGCGCACATTGCCGGCCTGGCGGCGCTGGTCGATGGACGGATGGGCCAGAAGCTTGAATTTCGCCTGGTCCAGTTCACGCAGCGCGACGCGCGGGTGCAGCACATTCCACGGGTCCATATTCCATGGCTCATGCGCATCGCCTTTGAAATCAGGCTTAAATGCCAGCGGGCCGGGATTCTGGAACAGGACTGGGGGCGTGAGCGTGGAGAGCTGTTCGATCATCCACTGCAGCGCCGCATCGGACAGGCCGGCCTGGGGATAGCCGCCGCCGACGTCGGCGTGCGCGCCGGGGAACACCATCTGCGTCACGCCCGCCCGTGCGTTCCAGAGCGTGGGCGTGAAGTCCACGCGCTGCTCATCCAGGGCGATGGCGTGCAGGCCGACTTTGATCTCGGGCGAAAGATCATTATTTATGAACTTGAAGGTATCGGAACGGGCGTCGCGGTGGTAGGCCGGGATGCCCATGGAGCCAACCGTATCCCAGACGGCGACGGCGCCGACCGGCGCGGTGAGCTGGACAAAGTCTTCCTTCTTCAGCGAGTTCTGGCTGACGAAGGCGGGCAGGTCGGCGATGGCTTCGCCCAGCCGCGCCAGGATGTCGAATTTCCTGTTCTTGCTGAGGCAATCGTGGCGGTACTGATACCAGGCCTGGGCGCCGCGCCGGTAAGCGCCTTCCTTGTCATTTTCGGTGGCGTCGCGCAGCAGGCCTTTGGCGGCGATCAGGCCGGCCAGGGCACGCGCCGTGTAGGCGCCGCGGCTGAAGCCGACGATGACGATGTTGTCGCCAGGTTCGTAATGGCGCGAGATATAAGTGTAGCCGCGCACGATGCGCGAAATCAGGCCTGAGCCGAAAGCGCCGCCGATCAGGCGGCCGATCGCGTTGCTGGAGTCGCCTACGCCGTGAATGTACTTGGCGACCTGAATTTTCGCCGGGCCTTCACTCAGTTCGGATTCCTGTTCCTTGGCCAGCAGGATGCTGCCGGCGACAGGATGGCCGGCGAGGGTGACGAACAGCTTGAAGACATTGGTCGGGTCGGGGACGCCGTCCTTGTCTTCGTCCTGATTGGGCGAATTCCAGGTGCCATCGGCGCAGAAAATGATGTTCTTCATGTCGGACTCCCCTTGTTGTAGGATTAGTCTGACAATTGTCGTCCTTTTCAGATCCCGGAATTCTCCCCAATACTCACTATCGCCTTATTGATTCTCGACCAGCAGGCCCAGCTGGATCAGCGACTGGTGCCAGCCCAGGTAGCACTGCTCGGCCGGAATCACGGCCGGCACGCCTTCCTGCACCACATTGATTTCAGTGCCGCAGGAGACAGCGCGCAGTTCGACGGTGGTGCGCATTTCACCTGGCAGGTTGGGATCGTCGAACACGGCGGTGTAGCTCAGGCGCTCGTTCTGCTTCAGTTCCTTGTACTCGCCGCCGAAGGAGTGGGTGAAACCGGTGCCGATGTCGGTGAAGGACATGCGGTACTTGCCGCCCACCTTCAGGTCTTGCTCGTGGACTTCGCCGACATAGCCGAACGGCGGCAGCCATTTGTTCCAGGCCGCGGCCGTGGTCCAGGCCTTGTAGACTTTTTCAGGAGTGGTGCGCAGAACGCGGTGCAGGCGGATGGTGTGCGTGGACATGGCAGAACCTTTCGTTAAAATGAGGGGTTTGTAACTCCACGACGCGCCGGATTCCCGAAAATCGACGTCGTCCGAAAAAAGTTTCCGATCATCTTGCGTGTTTTGCAATAACACTGCAAGTCATGACCGGGCCAAAGCGGTCGCCGAACTTGCCCGGAGAGCCAATTCCAAGGTAGAATCTATGGTTGCCTGACCTCGTGTCTTGCAATGTTGTAAATCTTCTTACTTTTATAAACCCGAATCCCCCCGACAAGGGTGCCCGCAAGGGTGACTGGGAGGATTCCAGACCCAACCCTGGAGTAAAAAATGTCTGTAACGATGCGTGAAATGCTGGAAGCCGGCGTCCACTTCGGTCACCAAACCCGTTTCTGGAACCCAAAGATGGCTCCGTTCATCTTCGGCCACCGCAACAAGATTCACATCATCAACCTGGAAAAGACCCTGGCCATGTACCAGGACGCGATGAAGACCGTGCGTCAAATCGCTGCTTCCCGTGGCACCATCCTGATGGTGGGCACCAAGCGTCAAGCCCGTGACATCATCGCCGCTGAAGCTCAGCGCGCAGGTGTGCCATTCGTCGACCAGCGTTGGCTGGGCGGCATGCTGACCAACTTCAAGACCATCAAGACCTCGATCAAGCGTCTGAAAGACATGGAAGCTGCGATGGAAGACGGTTCCGTGGAAAAGCTGTCCAAGAAGGACGCACTGCTGTTCCGCCGCGAACTGGACAAGCTGCAGAAATCCATCGGCGGTATCAAGGATATGGGCGGCGTTCCTGACGCAATCTTCGTGGTGGACGTTGGCTACCACAAGGGCGCGATCACCGAAGCTGCCAAGCTGGGTATCCCGGTCATCGGCGTGGTTGATACCAACCACTCCCCAGAAGGCGTGACCTACGTCATCCCTGGCAACGACGACTCCTCCAAAGCGATCACCCTGTACGCCCGCGGCGTGGCAGATGCGATCCTGGAAGGCCGTGCCAACGCCTCCGCTGAAGTCCTGGAATCCATCAAGACTGCAGCCGGTGACGAGTTCGTGGAAGTGAACGAGCAGGCTTAATTGTCTGATCCGCTGAGAAGCGGGAACAGCTTGAAAAGGGGTGGCCCAACAGCTCCCCCTTTTTTTTAAACAGATTTCCGTCGGGCTGGCAGCCACAAGGTGCCAGCCTGGCAAAAACAGTACCCACCGAATACAGGAGAAACACATGGCAGCAATTACTGCAGCAATGGTTGGCGAACTGCGCGCGAAGACCGACGCGCCAATGATGGAGTGCAAGAAGGCACTGACCGAAGCCGACGGCGACATGAACAAAGCAGAAGAGATTCTGCGCGTTAAGCTGGGCGGCAAGGCTGCCAAGGCATCCGCACGTATCACCGCTGAAGGCGTGGTCGCTGCTTACATCGCCGGCAACGTGGGCGCCCTGGTTGAAGTGAACTCCGAAACCGACTTCGTGGCCAAGAACGACGACTTCCTGGCAATGTCGAACCTGGCTGCCAAGCTGGCTGCTGAAAACAATCCGGCTGACGTTGCAGCCCTGCTGGCACTGCCAGCTGGCAACGGCCAGACCCTGGAAGAAGTGCGCGCTGCCCTGGTTGGCAAAATCGGCGAAAACATGTCGATCCGTCGCTTCCAGCGTTTCGAAACCACCGGCAAGCTGGCTTCCTACCTGCACGGCGCGCGTATCGGCGTGATCGTCGACTTCGAAGGTGGCGACGACCAGGTTGGTAAAGACGTGGCAATGCACATCGCTGCAATGAAGCCAGTGGCTCTGTCCGCTGAGCAAGTTCCTGCCGACCTGATCGAAAAAGAGCGTTCGGTTGCCAAGGCCAAGTCCGACGAAGATGCGGCTAAAGCTGCTGCCGAAGGCAAGCCAGCTCAGCCAGCTGACATCGTTGCCAAGCGCATCGATGGCTCGGTTGCCAAGTACCTGAAAGAAGTGTCGCTGATGAACCAGGCTTTCGTGAAGAACGACAAGCAGTCCGTTGAGCAGATGCTGAAAGCAGCAAACACCACCATCAAGGGCTTCACCATGTACGTGGTTGGCGAAGGCATTGAAAAGAAAGTGGACGATTTCGCGGCAGAAGTGGCAGCCCAAATGGCTGCGTCGAAAGGCGCTTAATCAAGAAAACGGGCCGCAAGGCCCGTTTTTTTAACCCGAGGCGCAAAGCAGGTGGCCGCCACATCGTGGCAGCCACCAGGCCTTCGCCTCAGGTTTTAAGATTTGTTAAGTAATATTTAAGCCTGACAAATCGGAATTTCCCGGCGGCTTGTGGTATTTCCGTTATCATTGCCGCCGTAGCCTCACCGAATACATTTAAAGGAGCCCCAGCTCATGTCTAAACCTGCCTACAAGCGTGTCCTCCTCAAATTGTCTGGCGAAGCCCTGATGGGCGACGATCCATACGGCATCAACCGGGGCACGATCGAGCGGATGGTGGCAGACGTGGCCGAGGTCGCGAAACTGGGCGTGGAAGTCGCTGTCGTGATCGGCGGCGGCAATATCTTCCGTGGCGTGGCGCCAGGCGCCCAGGGCATGGACCGCGCTACCGCGGACTATATGGGCATGCTGGCCACCGTGATGAACGCACTGGCCCTGGCCGACGCCATGCGCCACATCGGCGTCACCGCCCGCGTGATGTCCGCCATCAGCATTGAACAGGTTGTTGAGCCTTACGTGCGCCCGAAAGCGCTGCAGTACCTGGAAGAAGGCAAGGTCGTGATCTTCGCCGCCGGTACCGGCAACCCGTTCTTCACGACCGATACTGCTGCAGCATTGCGCGGTTCGGAAATGAGCGCGGAAATCGTGCTGAAGGCCACCAAGGTGGACGGCGTGTACACCGCCGACCCGAAGAAAGACCCGAACGCCACCCTGTACCACAAGATCAGCTTCGACGAAGCGATCGCCAAGCACCTGCAGGTCATGGACGCCACCGCCTTTGCGCTGTGCCGCGACCAGAAACTGCCGATCAAAGTATTCTCGATTACCAAGCCGGGCGCGTTGATGAACGTGATCATGGGCGCGGAAGAGGGTACACTTGTTCACGTATAAACAATATAAACTGAGTAAACTCAAGCAACAGGAGAGCAGCAATGTCTACCGCTGACATCAAAAAAAACGCACAGGACAAGATGGGTAAGTCGCTGGAGACGCTGAAGAGCGATCTGGCTAAAGTGCGTACCGGCCGTGCCCACACCGGCATCCTGGACCATGTGATGGTCGATTACTACGGCAACCCAACCCCGATCAACCAGGTCGCCAACCTGACCCTGATGGACGCCCGTACCATCGGCGTAACCCCGTTCGAAAAGAAAATGGGCGCCGCCATCGAGAAGGCCATCCGCGATGCGGACCTGGGTCTGAACCCGTCCGCACAGGGCGACACCATCCGCGTGCCGACCCCGCCGCTGACCGAAGAGCGCCGCAAGGAAATGGTCAAGCTGTGCAAGGGCGAAGGTGAAGATGCCAAGGTCGCGATCCGCAATATCCGCCGTGACGCCAACGAAGGCCTGAAGAAGCTGGTGAAAGACAAAGCCATCTCGGAAGACGAAGAGCGCCGCGCCGGTGACGAGGTTCAAAAGCTGACCGACAAGTTCATCGCCGACATCGACAAGACCGTCGCCGAAAAAGAAAAGGAAGTCCTGACCGTTTAAGGTTACGAAACCGGGGACAGGCGAGGGCGTTTGCCCCCGTCGTCCCCGGTTTTTTAAGTATACGTATCTATGAAATATACGAGTTCGACGACCGCGGTTCCCGAATCGCCCAAAGTGCCTCGCCATGTGGCGATGATCATGGACGGCAACGGGCGCTGGGCGACCAAGCGTTTCCTGCCCCGAGTGGCCGGCCACGTCAAAGGCGTGGAAGCGGTGCGCACCGTGGTGGAAGCCTGCGCCGCGCGCGGCATCGAGTACCTGACGGTGTTTGCCTTCAGTTCCGAAAACTGGCGCCGTCCGGAAGAGGAAGTATCCCTGCTGATGAAACTCTTTGTCACTGCGCTGGAACGCGAAGTGGCCAAGATGCACGCCAATAACATCCGCCTGAAAGTGGTCGGTGACCTCAGCCGCTTCGACCAGAAGCTGCAGGACATGATCGCCACCGCCGAGCGCAAGACTGCCGCCAACACCCGTATGACGGTTACCGTGTGCGCCAACTATGGCGGACGCTGGGATATCATGCAGGCCATCGGCAAGATGGTGGCTGAACATCCGGGGCAGACCGATTTCTCGGAAGAGCAATTGGCGCCGTACCTGTCCATGGCCTATGCGCCGGAACCGGACCTGTTCATCCGCACCGGCGGTGAAGAGCGCATCTCGAATTTCCTGCTGTGGCAGCTGGCGTATACCGAGCTGTATTTCACCGATACGTATTGGCCCGATTTTGACGCTGAGCGCCTGGATGAGGCCATCTCCTCCTACCAGAACCGCGAGCGCCGTTTCGGCCGCACCGGCGACCAGGTCGCAGAGAAAAAATAAAATATGCTGAAGACACGAGTCATCACGGCTGTACTGCTGTTGGCGGTGCTGCTGCCTGTACTGTTTTCCAATTACTACCCGGCGGTGGCCGTGGTGGTGACGCTGTTCTTCGGCGCCGCGTCGTGGGAGGCCTTCCGTCTCTTCAGGAACCGCGCCGCCATCGTCATTGCCTTATTCTGGGCCGGCGCTTTCGCTTACACCTTCTTCTTCAATAATGGCCTGGACCAGGCCCGCTTCTGGGTGGCGATCGGCGCCGCCATCTGGCTGCTGCGCTTTGCGCCATCCCTCAAGCTTGGCCTGCCGCCGCTGGAAGGCGTCGGCAATCTGATGCTGAGCATGGTGTATGTGGTGACCCTGGTGTCCTGCTTCGTCGCCATCCTGGTGCTGTATCAGCGTTCGCCGGTCTACCTGATCTCGGCCATGGCCCTGGTGTGGATTGCCGACATTGGCGCATACTTTGCGGGCAAGGCATTCGGCAAGCGCAAACTGGCGCCGTCCATTTCGCCGGGCAAATCCTGGGAAGGTGCGATTGGCGGCTGGGTCGCCGTGCTGGTGATCGCCTCGCTGACTGTGCTGGCTGCGGGCACCGTACCGCTGTTCCAGGACACTTTCGCCGTCAAACTGCAGGCAAAGATGGGCTGGGCGATTACGCTGGCCGTGCTGACTGTGATTGTCGCCGCGTCGATCGTTGGCGACCTGTTTGAATCCATGCTGAAGCGCCGCGCGGGCCTGAAAGACAGCAGCAATCTGCTGCCGGGCCACGGCGGTGTGCTGGACCGTATCGACGCGCTGGTACCGGTGCTGCCAGTGGCGGCCCTGATTTCCGGCTGGCTGTAAAAAGGAAGACCATGCAACGCATTACCATTCTCGGCGCTACCGGTTCCATCGGCGTTTCGACGCTGGACGTGATTGCCCGCCATCCCGACCGTTACTCCGTGTACGCGCTGACGGCGCATAGCCGCGTGGAAGCGCTGGCGGCGCAGTGCATCCAGTTCAAACCGGCGCGCGCTGTGGTCGGCTCGGCCGCCGCTGCCGAGCAGCTGCAGGCGCTGCTGCGTGCAGCCGGCTCGCGCACCGAAGTGGAGTGGGGCGAGGCAGCGCTGTGCGCCGTGTCTTCCGCCGCAGAAACGGATGCCGTGATGGCTGCTATCGTCGGCGCGGCCGGCCTGGCGCCGACCCTGGCCGCTGCGCGCGCCGGCAAGAAGGTGCTGCTGGCAAACAAGGAAGCGCTGGTGATGTCCGGCCAGCTGTTCATGGACGCCATCGCGCAAAGCGGCGCCCAGCTGCTGCCGATCGATTCGGAACACAATGCGATCTTCCAGTGCCTGCCGATGGGCTATGGCCGCGTGCCTGCCAGGGCGGGCGTGACCAAGATTCTGCTGACCGCATCCGGCGGTCCTTTCCTGAAGCGCGATGTCGCCACCCTGGATAACGTTACGCCGGACGAGGCCTGCAAGCATCCGAAGTGGTCGATGGGCCGCAAGATTTCGGTGGACTCGGCCACCATGATGAACAAGGGCCTGGAGGTGATCGAGGCGCACTGGCTGTTCGGCGCACCGGCTGCGCAGATCGAAGTGGTGATTCACCCGCAATCGGTGGTGCATTCCATGGTGTCCTATGACGACGGCTCCGTGCTGGCGGAACTGGGCAATCCGGATATGCGCACCCCGATTGCGCAGGCTTTGGCCTATCCTGAACGTATCGCCTCCGGCGTAGCGCAGCTGGACCTGGCGCAAGTCGGCATGCTGCAGTTCGAGAAACCGGACTTCGTGCAGTTCCCCTGCCTGAAGCTGGCCTACGACGCACTGAACGCAGGCGGTACGGCGCCAACCCTGCTGAACGCGGCCAATGAAGTGGCAGTGGCCGCCTTCCTGGATATGCGCCTCGGTTTCCGCCAGATCGACCGCGTCATCGCCGCCGTGATGGACGAAGTAGCGCATGGCGCTGCGTCCAGTATCGAAGCGGTGATGGCGCAGGATGCCCTGGCGCGTGCGGCGGCGGAGCGTGTTATCGCCGCGCTGCCGAAAACCGCAAACCAGGGGCAAACCCTGAGGGTCTGACCCCGGGGACAGGGGTTATAGGGTAAATATCATGGAACTGATTCGCACCCTGATCGCTTTTGCAGTCTGCCTCGGCACCCTGATCGTGTTCCACGAACTGGGGCATTACATGGTCGCGCGCTGGTGCGGCGTGAAGGTGCTGCGCTTCTCGGTCGGCATGGGCAAAGTGATCTGGTCGCGCCGGGTCGGCCCTGACCAGACCGAGTGGGCCATCTCCGTATTGCCGCTGGGCGGCTATGTGAAGATGCTGGACGCCCGCGAGCAGGATCTGAAGGGCTTCCCGGAATCCGAGTTGAAACGCGAATTCATGCACCAGAATGTGTGGAAGCGCATCGCCATCGTGGCCGCCGGCCCGATCGCCAACTTCCTGCTGGCCATAGTCCTGTTCGCCGGCCTGTTCATGTACGGCATCGAAGAACCAAGCAGCAAGGTCGGTGCGCCGGGCGCCAATACGCCGGCCGCCATCGCCGGTCTGCAGCGCGGCGACGTCGTCACCGCCATCAATGGCCATGCCTTGAAGGGCTGGTCCGAGCTGCGCTGGCAGATGATCCAGGCCGCCATCAACAAGCAGGGCGCCCGCATCGATGCTGATCGTCCGGGCTATGGCGCCAAAACCCTGAACATTCCCGCCGAAGCCTTTGCCAAAGTCGATCTGGAAGGCGATGTGCCGGCTGCAGTCGGTATCAACTACGCCCGTCCGCCAGCCGTGATCGGCAAGGTGCTGCCGGGCGGCGCCGCTGAACGTGCGGGACTGCTGTCCGGCGACAAGATCACTGAAGTGGATGGCGAGTCGGTTCCCGATACCACGGCCTTCCTGAACGCCATCCAGCGCGCACCTGGCCGCACGGTGACGATCGAGGGCCTGCGCAATGGCCAGCCGCTGTCGCTGCAAATCACGCCGGAAGCGGTGCCGGATGGCTCCAGTAAAGGCCTTGTAACAATCGGTAAGATCAAAGCGGAAGTCATCGGCATGCCCGATATGATCGTTGTGACTTCCGGTCCGGTCGAAGCACTGCAGAAGGCGGTGGTCAAAGTCTGGGATACCAGCGTGCTGACCATCCGCATGATCGGCAAGATGATTACCGGCGAGGTCTCTTGGAAGAACGTGACCGGCCCTATCACCATCGCCGATTACGCCGGCCAGACATCAAAGATCGGCGCCGTCAGCTATCTGAGCTTCATTGCCTTCATCAGTATCAGCCTTGGCGTTATGAATTTGCTGCCAATTCCTGTTCTGGATGGGGGGCATTTGCTGTATTATTCGCTGGAAGTTTTGACCGGGCGACCTGTTTCGGAACATTTTGCGGAGATTGCGCAGCGCCTTGGACTAGGCTTGCTGGTGACTTTGATGGCACTGGCTGTCTTTAACGACGTGGCGCGGCTCCTTTAAAACCAGACAGTCGCATGTTTTAAGCCCTTGAATTTGCCGATGAAATTATATTCTGACCGTTTCGCCTTGCCTTCTTTCCGCCGCAGCCTGATCGGCGCCGCCGTCCTGGCAATCTGCTCCGGCAGCGCGCTGGCTGTTGAACCATTTAAAGTCAAGGATATCCGCGTCGAGGGCATCCAGCGTACCGAAGCCGGTACTGTGTTCAGCTACCTGCCTGTGCGCGTCGGCGAAACCTTCAGTGAAGACAAGAGCGTGGCCGCCATCAAGGCCCTGTACGCGACTGGCATCTTCAAGGATGTAAAACTGGAAAAAGACGGCGACGTGCTGGTGGTGATCGTGGAAGAACGCCCGGCCATCGCCAAAGTCGATTTCGACGGCACCCATGAATTCGAAAAGGACATGCTGGTCAAGGCGCTGAAGGACATCGGCGTGGGCGAAGCCAAGACCTTCGACAAAGCCTCGGTCGATCGCGCCGAGCAGGAATTGAAGCGCCAGTATCTGTCGCGTGGCCTGTACGGCGTGAAGGTCGTCACCACCGTGACCCCGCTGGAGCGTAACCGCGTCAACATCACCTTCAAAGTGGACGAGGGCGATGTCGCCCGCATCAAGCAGATCAACATCGTCGGTAACAAGGCCTTCGGCGACAAAGAGCTGAAAGAAACCATGCAGCTGAATACCGGCGGCTGGTTCAGCTGGTACACCAAGGCCGACCAGTATTCCAAGACCAAGCTGACCGGCGACATCGAAGCGCTGAAGTCCTACTATCTGGACCGCGGCTACATCGAGATGAATGTGGATTCCACCCAGGTCTCGATCACCCCGGACAAGAAGGACATCTACATCACCATCAATATCACTGAGGGTGACAAGTACAAGGTTTCCGACATCAAGTTCGAAGGCGAGATGTTCGGCCGTGAAGAGGAGCTGCGCTCCCTGGTTCTGCTGAAGCGCAACGAGCTTTACTCCGGCGCGCTGCTGACCGCGACCAACAAGCTGATCACCGACCGCCTGGGTAACTTCGGCTTTGCATTCGCCAACGTGAACGCGAACCCGGAAATCGACCGCGACAAGCATGAAGTGGCCTTCACCTTCTTCATCGATCCGGGCAAGCGCGCCTATGTGCGCCACATGAACATTTCGGGTAACACGACCACCCGCGACGAAGTGATCCGCCGCGAATTCCGCCAGTTCGAATCGAGCTGGTACGACGCGAACAAGATCAAACTGTCGCGCGACCGCGTCGACCGTCTGGGCTACTTCAAGGACGTGACCATCGATACGCCGGAGGCGCAGGGCACTTCCGACCAGGTGGACGTGAACCTGGCCGTGGTCGAAAAACCGACCGGTAACTTCCAGATCGGCGGCTCGTTCTCGCAGGCGGAAAAGTTCGCCTTCAACGCCGCGATCCAGCAGGCCAACTTCGCCGGCTCCGGCAACACCGTGGGCCTGGAACTGAATACCTCGAAGTACAGCCGTACCATCGCGTTCTCGAACACCAATCCGTACTTCACCGACGATGGCGTGTCGCGCAGCTATGAACTGTATCTGCGTACCGTGCGTCCGCCTGCAGTGAACATCGGCGCGTATAACATCAAGCAGACCGGCGGCCGTATCAGCTTCGGTGTGCCGTTCTCCGAACTGGACACCATCTTCTTCGGTATCGGTCTGGAGAAATCCAGCGTGGAAACCGACACCACCTCGCCAGCCTACTTCAAGAAGTACGTGCGCGACCTGGGCGGCCCGGCTGACGGCGTCGGCCAAGTCAATGCTTACTCGGTGCCGCTGACCGCTGCCTGGGCACGCGACAGCCGCGACAGCGCGCTGACCCCGACCCTGGGCCGCTACCAGCGCATCAACCTGGAACTGGATGCCATCGGCGATTCGCGCTACTTCCGCGCGGTGTATGAACACCAGTGGTACAAGCCGATCACCAACAAGATCACCCTGGCCTTGCGCGGCGAGGCGGACTACGGCCACGGTATCGGCAACAAGGCTTACCCGGTCTTCAAGAACTTCTACGCCGGCGGTATCGGCTCGGTGCGCGGCTATTACAGCTCCTCGCTGGGTACGGTCGATCCGACCACCTTCGACGCCCTGGGTGGCGCTTCGCGTCTGATCGGTAACGCCGAACTGCAGCTGCCATTCCCAGGCCAGGGCCAGGACCGCTCGCTGCGCTGGTTCGGCTTCGTCGACGGCGGCCAGGTTTACCAGGAAGGCCAGAAGATGCGCCTGTCCGAGCTGCGCTTCTCGACCGGTCTGGGCTTGAGCTGGATTTCCCCGGTGGGCCCGCTCAAGTTGAGTTATGCTAAGCCCCTGAATGCCAAGGTAGGCGACCGCCTGGAGCGTTTCCAGTTCCAGATGGGTACTGGCTTCTAATTGCTGCATAGCAACGATAATGTCACGGAGAGTTAAGTTGAAGACTGCAACCGCAACTTTGAGCAAGTTTGCTGCCGGACTGGCGCTGGGCTGGCTGGCGATGGCGCCGGTGCACGCGCAGTCGTCCCGCATCGCCTGGCTCAGTTCCGAGCGCATCTACAATGAATCCAAGATGGCCAAGCTGGCCGGCGACAAGCTGGCCGAAGAGTTCTCCAAGCGCGAAAAGTTGCTGCAGGACATGGCCAACCGCCTGAAGGCCGCCAACACCCGCCTGGACAAGGAAGGTGTGACGATGTCCGAGGCGGACCGCGTGCGGCTGCAAAAGGAAGCGTTTGAACTGGACCGTGACTTCCAGCGCCGCCAGCGCGAATTCCGTGAAGACCTGAATCAGCGCACCAACGAGGAGCGTGCTGCGATCGCCGACAAGGCGACGAGGATCATCAAGGCTCTGGCACAGACCGAAGGCTTCGATATCGTGCTGCAGGATGCCGTCTGGGCCAGCCCGCGCATCGACATCACCAACAAAGTCATCGAAGCGCTGGACAAAGACAAATAACCGTAAGAATAGGAACACCCGATGGGCTTTCGACTAGGAGAATTGGTCGAGCGCCTCGGTGGACAGTTAACGGGCGACCCGAACATCGAAGTGATCGGTATTGCGCCCCTGTCTGACGCCGGCGCTTCTCACATCAGCTTTCTCAGCAACAGTAAATTCCGCGCAGATGCGGGGCAAAGCCACGCCGCTGCCCTGATCCTGAACGCCAATGACGATCCCGAAGTCGCGCAGACTTACCAGGGTGCGCGCATCGTCGTCAAGAACCCTTACGTCTACTTTGCCCGCGCAGCCCAGCTGTTCGAGGCGCAGACCGCCGTGGTGAAGCCGGCCGGCGTGCATCCGACCGCCTGGGTCGACCCAGGCGCCAAGGTGGACCCGACGGCGCACATCGGCCCCAAGGTGGTGGTGGAGGCGGGCGCCGAGATTGGCGCCAATGTGGTGATCGATGCCGGCTGCTACGTGGGACGCGAGGCCCAGATCGGCGAGGGCACGCACCTCTTCGCGAATGTGACCTTCCATGCCAAGTGCATCATCGGCAAGCGCGGCATCCTGCATTCGGGCTGCGTGATCGGCACCGACGGCTTCGGCTTCGCCAATGAGGGCGGCGTCTATGTGCGTATTCCGCAGGTGGGCCGCGTGGTGATGGGCGACGATGTGGATATCGGCGCCAACACCACCGTGGACCGCGGCGCGCTGAGCGACACCATCATCGGCAACGGCGTGAAGCTGGATAACCTGATCCAGATCGCGCATAACTGCGAGATCGGCGACCACACGGCGATGGCGGGTTGCACCGGCGTGGCAGGCAGCGCGAAGATCGGCAAGTATTGCACCTTCGGCGGCGCGGCGATGATCTCCGGCCACCTGAGCATCCCGGATCACACGCACGTCGGTCCGGGTACGCTGATTCCGCGCACGCTCAAGGAGCCGGGCCATTACACCGGCTTCTATCCATTCACCACTCACAGCGAGTGGGAGAAGACCGCCGTCGTCGTACGCAACCTGAACACGATGCGGGAAAAAGTCCGGGATCTGGAAAAAACCATTAAAACGATAACGAAACACGAAGAATCATGACCACTACAGAAAACAAGACGATGGACATCTGCGAGATCAAGGCCTATCTGCCGCACCGCTATCCGCTGCTGCTGGTTGACCGCGTTCTCAGCTACGAAGAAAACAAGTCCATCACCGCGATCAAGAACGTGACCGTGAACGAAGAATTCTTCAACGGCCACTTCCCGCACAAGCCGGTGATGCCCGGCGTGCTGATGATCGAAGCCATGGCGCAAACCGCGGCCCTGCTGTCGTTCAAGAGCATCGGCCTGAAGCCGGACGAGAATTCGGTGGTGTACTTCGTCGGCATCGACAACGCGCGCTTCAAGCGTCCGGTTGGTCCTGGCGACCAGCTGAAGATGGACGTGGAAGTGCTGCGCATGGCGCGCGGCATCTTCAAATACAAGGCCGTCGCTTCGGTCGATGGCCAGGTAGCCGTTGAAGCAGAACTGATGTGCACCATCCGCAGCGCGGCGGATGCCAGCCAGCCGGGCGTTTGATTATGGCGAGTGTTCACCCAACCGCCATCGTCGACCCGAAGGCCGAACTGGCTGCGGGCGTCGAGATTGGCCCGTACTCGGTCATCGGTCCTAACGTTGTCATCGGCGAGAACACCGTCGTCGGTCCGCACGTGGTCATCGAAGGCCATACGACCATCGGCAAGGACAACAAGTTTTTCCAGTTCTCATCCATCGGCGCTGCGCCGCAGGACAAGAAGTGGAACGGCGAGCCGACCCGCCTGGAAATCGGCGACGGCAATACGATCCGCGAATTTTGCACCTTCAATACCGGTACGGTGCAGGACAAGGGTGTAACCAAGCTGGGTAACAACAACTGGATCTCGGCGTACGTGCACCTGGCGCACGACTGCGTGGTGGGCTCCAACACCATCTTCTCCAACAACGCCCAGATCGCGGGCCACGTGGAGATTGGCGACTGGGTCATCATGAGCGGCTTCGCCAACGTGCACCAGTTCTGCAAGATCGGCCCGCACGCCTTCGTCGGCATGAGCACCAGCCTGACCCAGGACGTGCCGCCATTCGTTCTGCTGAACGGTAATCCGGCGGCAGCGCACGGCGTCAACATCGAAGGCCTGAAGCGCCGCGGCTTTACGCGTGAGCAGATCAACGCCATTCGCCAGGCCTACAAGACCCTGTACCGCTCCGGCCTGACGCTGGATGAAGCCAAGGCCGCGATGCTGGCGGACGAGCAGGCCTTGCCTGAGGAAGTCGCCCTGCACGCGCGCGCCATGCGCGAGTTCCTCGATACGGCGACCCGTGGCATCGTCCGCTGACCTGTCGATTGCAGTCGTCGCCGGAGAGCCCTCCGGCGACATGCTGGCAGGCCGGCTCTTGGGCGGCCTGCGTCCGCATCTGCCGGACGCGCGCTTCCACGGCATCGGCGGCCCGGCGATGCAAGCCCACGGCTTCGAATCGCACTGGCCAATGGACAAGCTCACCGTACGTGGGCTGTTCGAAATCATCCCCCGTTACCGCGAACTGAAGGGCATCCAGAACCAGCTGCGCGACCAGTTGCTGGCGGACCGTCCTGCCTGTTTCATTGGCGCCGACTACCCTGGCTTCAACCTCGGCCTGGAAGCGCAGCTGCGCGATGCGGGCATTCCGACCGTGCATTACATCGGCCCGCAGATCTGGGCCTGGCGCGGTGGACGCATCAAGAAAATCATCCGTTCTGTTTCGCATATGCTGGTGATCTTTCCGTTCGAGGAAGAGATCTACAAGCAGGCCGGCGTGCCGGTCACCTATGTCGGCCATCCGCTGGCGGAAGTGATTCCTGTGGTGCCGGATGAAGCGGCCGCGCGTCGCCAGCTGAACATTCCGGAAGACGCCAATGTGGTGTGCGTGATGCCCGGCAGCCGCATGGGCGAGATCAAATACAATGCGGCAGCCTTTGTCGGCGCCTGCAAGCTGCTGAAGCAGCGCGACCGCTCGCTGCGCTTCATCGCGCCGATGGCGAGCGACAAGCTGCGCCAATACTTCCTGGAAGTGGTGGCGCAGGCAGGCCTGCAGGACGTGGAAATCACGCTGCTGGACGGCCAGTCGCACACCGCGATCTGCGCCGCCGACGCCGTGCTGGTGGCGTCCGGCACCGCCTCGCTGGAAGTGGCGCTGTTCAAAAAGCCGATGGTGATTGCATACAAAATCATGGCGGCGTCCTATCATGTGATGAAGCACATGGGTTATCAGCCGTGGATTGGCCTGCCGAATATCCTGTCGCGCGAATTCGTGGTGCCGGAGCTGATCCAGCATGCAGCCACGCCGGAAGCGCTGGCCGACGCCATGTGGCAGCAGCTGACCGATGCGCCGCACCGGCTGCAGCTGGCGCAGCGCTTCACGGACATGCATTACAGCCTGCTGCGCAATAGCGCGCAAGAGGGCGCGGCGGCAGTATTGAAAGTGATCGGACAATGAGCGACACCCAACCCGACCTGTTTGGCGACCTGCCGTACTCGCTGGAGGAGATCATCTGCGGCGTGGACGAGGCAGGGCGTGGCCCGCTGGCCGGTCCCGTGTACGCGGCTGCTGTGATTCTGCATCGCGAGCGTCCCATCGAAGGGCTGCGCGATTCGAAAAAGCTGACGGAGCTGAAGCGCGAGGAGCTAGCGCCGCTGATCAAGAATCAGTGCATTGCCTGGGCCATCGCCAAGGCATCCGAGGCCGAGATTGACCGCCTGAACATACTGCAGGCAAGCATGCTGGCCATGAAGCGGGCCGTGTATGCGCTGTCCACCGTGCCGACCTTGGCCCTCATCGATGGCAACAAATGTCCGGTGATGAAGATCCAGACCATCGCTATTGTCGATGGCGACGACAAGATTGAATCCATTTCGGCCGCGTCCATCCTCGCCAAGACGGCGCGCGATGAAGCGCTGCTGAAGCTGCACAAGAAATATCCGCAATACGGTTTCGACCAGCACAAAGGCTACGGCACCGCGCTGCACCTGGAACGCCTGCGCGAGCACGGCCCGTCGCCGGTGCACCGCCGCTCCTTTGCGCCCGTGCGCGAACTGCTGGAGCGGGATGCCTTCCTATGAAACACATCACCTCGCGCGACAACGCGCAGTACAAGGACCTCAAACACCTCGCCACCAGCTCGCAGGCGCGCCGCAAGGCAGGCCGCACCCTGCTGGATGGGGTGCATCTGTGTGAGGTGTGGCTGGAGCTGCGTGGCCATCCGGAGCAATGCATCGTCAGCGAATCGGCGCTGCACAACGCAGAAGTGGCCGACATCGTTGGCCGCCTGGAATCCGAACATGCGCATGTGCTTGGGCTGCCGGACGCGCTGTACAACGCCCTGAGCCAGGTGGAACACGGCGTCGGCGTGATGTTCCTGGTGGAGACGCCGCAGAAGGCCATTCCATCCGCGCTGACCGTGAACGCCGTCCTGCTCGACAATGTGCAGGACCCTGGTAACGTCGGCACCATCCTGCGCAGCGCGGCGGCGGCGGGCATCAAGGAAGTGTATTGCGGTCCCGGTACGGCGTTCTGCTGGTCGCCGAAGGTGCTGCGCGCGGCGATGGGCGCCCACTTCGTGCTCGATATTCACGAAAATGTGGAGCTGGCACCACTAGTCGCCAGCGCCAAAATCGCCACCATGGCAACCAGCGGTTACGCAGCCGAGCGCCTGTACGACTTGAACCTGAAACAGCCCGTGGCCTGGATTCTCGGCCACGAAGGGCAGGGCGTGTCGGATGAATTGCTCTCTTCGGCGAAACACAAAGTCGTCATTCCCCACCTCGGCAAAGTCGAATCCCTGAATGTTGCCGCTTGTGCAACTGTATGTTTTTTTGAACAAGTAAGGCAAAATACGGCTTGACGCATCATTCGGAGTACAAGCCATGGACATCGCCAGTTTGCATTTCTTAGTCGCGGAGGGGGAGCCAGTCCAGCGCGAGCTGATGGTCGGCATGCTGCGCCATATGGACGCGCAGCAGGTCACCCCGGTCGCCGACGGACCAAGCGCCTTGCGGCTGCTAGAGAATGGCGTTAGCGCTCCCATCAGCATTGTCCTCATGGACCTGAGCCTGCCCGGCATGGACGGCCTGGAGCTGATCCGTCGCATGGGCGAGTTGCATCACGCCGCGGGCCTGATCGTGGTCGGGACCCAGACTGGCGACGTGCTGTTTTCGGTCGAAACCATGGCTAGCGCTTACGGCGTGAACATGCTGGGCACCACAGGGCGTCCACTGAGCGCAGCCAAGCTTGAATCCCTGATCGACAATTACGCGCCGCCGGCGCCGGCGCCGGCCGAACCGTTCCCGCCGGAGTTCAGCTTCGCGGAAGTGGCGCGCGGCTTGCAGGCTGGCGAATTCGATCCCTTCTTTCAGCCCAAGATCGAGCTGGAAACCGGCCAGCTGAAAGGCCTGGAGATGTTCGCGCGCTGGCGCCATCCCCAGCATGGCGTGCTGGGACCGCAAGCTTTCGTGCCTGTGCTGGAAAAGGCCAACCGCATCGGTTTCCTGGACTGGCACATGATCGAGAAGTCGGTTGCGGCCTGCCGCTGGCTGCACGACAAGGGCATTCCGATTTCGTTCTCGGTCAACGTCGACCCGGCAACTCTGTCGCATCCGCAGTTCATCCCGCAAGTGAAGGCTTGCCTGGAGCGCCATCGCATCCTGGCGGATTACATCACCTTCGAAATTACCGAGTCGGCCGTGCTGACAGCCATTCCGCACTTCCTCGAGCGCCTGCTGCGCCTGCGCATGATGGGCTTTGGTCTGGCCGTGGACGATTACGGGACGGGCCGCTCGAACCTGCAGCTGTTGGCGGCGATTCCATTCTCGGAACTGAAGATCGATCCGAGCTTTGTGGATGGCGCGTCGAAGAAGCGCGCATTGAGCACGGTGCTCAAGTCTTATCTGGGCCTGGCGCGCAGCCTGGATCGCCGTTCGACGGCGGTGGGTGTGGAAACCAAGCAGGATTGGGACTTCCTGCAAGGCCTGGGCTGCACCTACGCCCAGGGCTATTACATCGCCAGCGCGATGCCAGTGGATGAGATTCCCAACTGGCTGAACGAGTGGCGCCACTTCTTTTAAAACCCACGGCGTGAACCTGGTGGCTGCCACGATGTGGCAGCCACCTGCTTTGACGGTTTAGTACTGCGAGCGGTTGGGACGGATTTCCTGCAGAATCGTGGTGGAGATTTCCTCGATCGACTTGGTGGTCGAAGACAGCCAGCGAATCCCTTCGCGCCGCATCATCGCCTCCGCCTCATTCACCTCGTAGCGGCAGTTCTCGATCGACGCATACTTGCTGCCCGCGCGCCGCTCATTGCGGATCTCCGACAAGCGATGCGGTTCAATACTCAATCCAAAAATCTTTGATTTGAACGGATACAGCGCCGATGGCAGCTTGCCGCGTTCGAAATCGTCCGGAATCAGCGGATAGTTGGCCGCCTTGATCCCGTACTGCATCGCCAGGTACAGCGAAGTCGGCGTCTTGCCCGAGCGCGAAACGCCCACCAGGATCACATCCGCCGAGGACAGGTTCTTGTTGGACTGCCCGTCATCGTGGGCCAGCGAGAAGTTGATGGCTTCGATGCGGTTCTTGTATTCCTCGCTATCGACGATATTGTGCGAGCGGCCCACGGTGTGGGTCGACTTCACGCACAGCTCCTGCTCCAGCGGCACCACGAAGGTCTGGAACAAGTCCATGTGCATGGCGTTGGCGCGGTGGATGATGGCCGACAGCTCGGTCTTCACCAGCGTCGAAAACAGGATAGGACGTGCACCATCTTCGGTCGCCACCTCATTGATCTTGCGCACCGCGTCATAAGCCTTGTCCTCGTTGTCGATGAACGGCAGGCGGAACTGGCGGAACTTCATGTCGAACTGGGTCAGCACCGAATGGCCGAAAGTCTCAGCGGTAATGCCGGTGCCATCGGACACAAAAAACACGGTACGGGCGCAGGTAGTCGGAGTGGGGCGTTGCTCTTCTGTCATCAGAACGGTCGTTTCAGGTTTGCGAATCGTCAATTTGCTCTACAGGCTGTAAAATGCTTGCCAACGGTAAGATTGTGCTGCACGGCGCTAAGAATGACAAGAATGAATGCCGGCATGCCTGCGTAAAGATTTCTATCATCAAAAAGGTGTTTTTATGTCCAACGCAGCATTGAAGGAGCAGAACAGCGAGGCCGTTTACGTGGCTTCGTTCGAAAACTTGCGAATGACGGATGTCGAATCTGTCGGCGGCAAGAACGCATCGCTGGGTGAAATGATTTCCCAGCTGGCCGGCGCCGGCGTGCGCGTGCCTGGTGGTTTCGCCACCACCGCACAAGCATTCCGCGATTTCCTGTCGCACGCGGAAGCGGGTGGCAAGTCGCTGGCCGACCGTATCGCGGCACGACTGGAAGGCCTGGACATCGACGATGTCCGTTCTCTGGCCGCTGCCGGCGCAGAAATCCGCCAGTGGATCGTGGACACCCCATTCCAGCCGCGCCTGGAGTCCGAGATCCGCGCTTTCTACGACCGTCTGGTCGCTGACTCCACCTCCGAAGTATCGTTCGCCGTGCGTTCCTCCGCCACCGCGGAAGACCTGCCTGACGCTTCGTTCGCAGGCCAGCAGGAAACCTTCTTGAACGTGGTCGGCATCGACAACGTGCTGGACGCAATGAAGCACGTCTTCGCCTCCCTTTACAACGACCGCGCAATTTCCTACCGCGTGCACAAAGGTTTCACCCACGCTGAAGTGGCGCTGTCCGCCGGCGTGCAGCGCATGGTGCGTTCCGACGTGGGCGCGGCAGGCGTGATGTTCACCATTGATACCGAATCCGGTTTCAAGGACGTGGTCTTCATCACCTCCAGCTACGGCCTCGGTGAAACCGTGGTGCAGGGCGCCGTGAATCCGGACGAGTTCTACGTCCACAAGCCAATGCTGGAGCAGGGCAAGTCGCCTGTGATCCGCCGCAATATCGGCTCCAAACTGATCAAGATGGAATTCACCAACGAAGCCAAGGCTGGCCGTTCCGTGAAGACTGTTGATGTACCGATCGAACTGCGCAACCGCTACTCCCTGACCGACGCGGAAATCGTTGAACTGGCCAAGTACGCCGTGATCATCGAAAAGCACTACCAGCGTCCAATGGACATCGAGTGGGGTAAGGACGGCCGTGACGGCAAGCTGTACATCCTGCAGGCACGTCCTGAAACCGTGAAGTCGCAGCAGAAGAGCCACGAAGCGCAGCAGCGCTTCAAGCTGAAGTCCACCGGCACCGTGCTGACTTCCGGCCGCGCCATCGGCCAGAAGATCGGCGCCGGTCCTGTGCGCGTGATCCACGATCCAAGCGAAATGGAACGCGTGCAGCCGGGCGACGTGCTGGTTGCCGACATGACCGATCCGAACTGGGAACCGGTGATGAAGCGCGCATCCGCCATCGTGACCAACCGCGGCGGCCGTACCTGCCACGCGGCGATCATCGCCCGTGAACTGGGTGTTCCGGCGGTTGTGGGTTGCGGCGATGCGACCGACATCCTGAAGGACGGCACTTTTGTGACCGTGTCCTGCGCTGAAGGCGACGAAGGCAAGATCTACGACGGCCTGCTGGAAACCGAAGTGACCGACGTGGTGCGCGGCGAGCTGCCGGAGATCAAGACCAAGATCATGCTGAACGTGGGTAACCCGCAGCTGGCCTTCGACTTCCAGTCCGTGCCGAACGCCGGTGTGGGCCTGGCCCGCCTGGAGTTCATCATCAATAACAATATTGGCGTGCACCCGAAGGCGATCCTGGAATACCCGAACATCGACGCGGACCTGAAAAAGGCCGTGGAATCGGTAGCGCGCGGCCACGCTTCGCCGAAGCAGTTCTACATCGACAAGCTGGCTGAAGGCGTGGCGACCATCGCTGCTGCGTTCTGGCCGAAGAAGGTGATTGTGCGCCTGTCCGACTTCAAGTCGAACGAGTACAAGAAGCTGATCGGCGGTTCGCGCTACGAGCCGGATGAAGAGAACCCGATGCTGGGCTTCCGCGGCGCCGCGCGCTACCTGTCCGAAGATTTTGCACAAGCCTTCGAGATGGAGTGCATCGCCATGAAGCGTGTGCGTGAAGAGATGGGTCTGACCAACGTCGAAATCATGGTGCCGTTCGTGCGTACCCTGGGCCAGGCCGAGAAGGTGGTGAACCTGCTCGCCAAGAATGGCCTGAAGCGCGGCGAAAACGGCCTGCGCCTGATCATGATGTGCGAAGTGCCTTCCAATGCGGTGCTGGCGGAGCAGTTCCTGCAGTTCTTCGACGGCTTCTCCATCGGTTCCAACGACCTGACCCAGCTGACCCTGGGCCTGGACCGCGATTCCGGCATGGAGCTGCTGGCTGCCGACTTCGACGAGCGCGATCCTGCCGTGCAGGCGCTGCTGGCGATGGCGATCCAGTCCTGCCGCAAGCTGGGCAAGTACATCGGCATCTGCGGCCAGGGTCCTTCCGATCATCCGGAACTGGCTGTGTGGCTGATGCAGCAGGGTATCGAGACGATGTCCCTGAATCCGGACTCGGTGATCGACACTTGGCAGAAACTGGCAGAAATGCAACAATAAAGTAACGACAAGCCTCGTTGCTTAAGAAACCCCCGTGGCCTGCCGGTCGCGGGGGTTTTTATTTACGAGAACCCAAAACGAAGGTGGCTGCCACGGTGTGGCAGCCACCAGGTCTTGGCCGTGGGTTTTAAAGGAGATACCGACATGGCAGATTGGATAATGTGGCTGATCGGCGCGGGCGTGCTGGTCATCCTGGAGCTGTTCTCCGGCACCTTCTACCTGCTGATGATCGCTATCGGCATGGGCGCCGGCGCGCTGACTGCGTTGGCCCGCATCGACATGCCCGGCCAGACGCTGGTTGCGGCCCTGGTTGGCGTGATTGCGACCC
The DNA here is from genome assembly GCF_052114165.1 of Pseudoduganella sp. RAF19. NCBI lineage: Bacteria > Pseudomonadati > Pseudomonadota > Betaproteobacteria > Burkholderiales > Oxalobacteraceae > Pseudoduganella > Pseudoduganella sp. RAF19. The sequence goes on from NZ_JBFREF010000001.1 coordinate 945,545, forward strand.
TGCTGCTGCGCCGCAGCCGCTTCGGTAAAACCGTGCGGCCCGACGCGGCCAGCGACCCAAACGTGAACATCGACATCGGCCAAAGCGTCCACGTGCCCGCGTGGCAGGATCGTGCAGCGCGTGTGATGTACCGCGGCGCGATGTGGGACGTTGAACTCGCACCGGGCGAAGCGCCCGAGCCGGGCACCTTCCGTATCCGCGAAATTCGCGGCAGCCGCCTTATAGTAGGCGCTTAGTAGGCGTTAATTCAGGAGATCTCATGGAAATCACCGTCGGCACCGTCACGCTGGTTCTGTTCATCGTTGCGCTAGTCTTCGTCTTCAAGACCATCAATGTCGTCCCGCAGCAGCACGCCTGGGTGGTCGAGCGGCTCGGCAAATACCACGCCACGCTGGGGCCGGGTCTGAACATTGTCGTGCCCTTCATTGACCGCATCGCCTACAAGCACATTCTGAAGGAGATCCCGCTGGATGTGCCTTCGCAGGTTTGCATCACCAAGGACAACACGCAGCTCCAGGTGGACGGCATCATCTACTTCCAGGTGACGGACCCGATGCGCGCGTCCTACGGCTCGTCCAATTACATCGCCGCGATTACGCAGCTGGCGCAGACCACGCTGCGTTCCGTGATCGGCCGCATGGAGCTGGACAAGACCTTCGAAGAACGCGATCACATCAACACGACTGTAGTCAACGCCATCGACGAATCGGCCGCCAACTGGGGGGTAAAAGTGCTGCGCTACGAGATCAAAGACCTGACGCCGCCGCAGGAAATCCTGCACGCGATGCAGGCGCAGATCACGGCGGAACGCGGCAAGCGCGCGCTGATCGCTGCGTCCGAAGGCCGCAAGCAGGAGCAGATCAATATCGCCACTGGTGAGCGGGAAGCCGCCATCGCGCGCTCGGAGGGCGACAAGCAGGCCGCCATCAATCGCGCGCAGGGCGAGGCGGCGGCGATCCTCGCAATTGCCGAAGCGACGGCTGGCGCCTTGAAACAGGTCGGCAACGCGATTCAGTCGCCGGGCGGCGAGGAAGCCATGAACCTGAAAGTGGCCGAACAGTACGTGGGCGCATTTGCGAGTCTCGCGAAGACCAACAACTCGCTGATCGTTCCCGCCAACCTGGGGGACATGAGCGGCTTGATTGCGACGGCGCTGCAAGTCGTCAAGACGCAGAAGTGAGTACAATGCGTTCCAATTGAATTGGAGGCTGATGTGGGAACTTGGGCTGTAGGACCGTTCGGCAATGACTTCGCGCAGGATTGGGCGGAGGATTTGCAGGAATCGAAGGATTTGTATTTCATCGAAGAGACCCTGAACAATGTGCTTCAGGCCGAGACCACCGAATATCTCGAAGCGCCATATGGCGCCGAGGCTTTGGCTGCGGTCGAAACGCTGTCCCGCCTGCAGGGACGAGGCGGCGCGTCCGACGAGGATTCCGCTGCTGTCGATGAGTGGGTCGCTTCGGTGCTGCCGAAGTTCAAGCCCCGCCCGGATCTCGCCGACAAGGCTTGCCGCGCGCTGGCGCTGGTGTTGGCCGAAAGCTCCGAACTGCGCGAGCTGTGGCAAGACAGCGAGCATTACGATGAATGGCAAGCGTGCGTGCAGGAGCTGAGCAAAAGGATGTCCGCATGACCGAGCGCCATCAAATCGCCGCACTCGCCGCCGCATTAATTGTCACCAGCACGGCCACCGCGACCGCCACGGCCACTGCCACCACCACCACCACCACCGCCACGGCCACCGCCACCGCCACCGCCGCAGCCGCAGCCGCAGCCACCGCCACCGCCACCGCCACCGCCACCGCCGCAGCCACCGCCGCCGCAGGCCCGTCCTTAGCTGCCACCGCCACCTCCACCGCAGGCCCGTCGTCAGCCGCCAGCCCCAGCGCGAACGCATCCGGTGCAGCGGATATCGTCGCCGCATCCGGCGTGCCGGCCATCGCTGCCGCTGGCGCGAGCTCGCTGCCGAGCGCCGCGTCGGGTGAGGCCGCTCCTGCTGGCGCTGGGCAAGCTGCGGCATCGGGCGAAGCGGACGTCCTGGCGCGCCTGACGCAAATGCGCGCCATGCAGGCGCCTGCAAACGCTGTCGCAGCGCGCGAGCAAAATCACACGCTGGACAACGCCTGGCGCTTCTTCGGTGACAACAAGCCGACGGCGCTGCACGTGCTGCGCCGCGAGCTGGCGGCCGAATTGCGCAAGCCTCAGCCAAACCAGCTAATCCTGCTCGATATCGGATTCTTCCTCGCCCGCCTCGGCGAGCCGGGCGACAAGGCCCTGAGCATGCAAGCGTTGCGCACCATCGACGCCGATGCGCCGCTGATCAAGGCCAGCTCCGAGCAGCTGTTCCGCTTTGCCCATCTGACCGCCGCAGATCACGACGAGCGCCTGTTTCCTTTGCTGGACAAGGCTTTCTTGCACGGCAAGGTAACCGTCTTCGTGCCGCAGCACGGATTCACAGTGGATGAAGCCACGACCGCTGCTCTTATCTACGGCCAGTATGGAGCTAAAGGCGAAGCGCATCTGCGCGGCCTGCTCGGTGACAGCACCATCCGCAACAAAGTTCTGGAAGTGCTGATCGCCATTGGCTCACCGGACAGCGTGCCCGCAGTAGCAGCCTTGCTGCAAAGCGAAGATCCGGACACCTTCGTGCGTGCCGTCACCTTCCTGGCCCGCACCGGAGGCCCGCAAGGCCGCGATGCGCTGACCGCGTTCGATGCTAAAGCCCTGCAAGGCAAATCGCGCGAATACTTTGCGCAAGTCAGTCCGCGCCTGAAAGGTCTGGTCTTCGAATCCATGCGTGGTGAGCGCAGCGAGCAGCCGATCAGCGATGAGGAAGTGCGCCGCCGGCTGGAGTCGCTCTATGAACGCTATGGTGAGCACGAGGATTTGCAGGCATCCGACATTCTCTATTCAACGCTGCCGAAGCAATTCCTGATCGACCAGCTCACGCGCATCCGCGAGCGCACGCTGCTGCGCGTGTCCGACGAAGCGCTGGCCGATCTGGAGATGACGAACACGGTGCTGAACACCCTGCGCTACCGCCCCGACTAAGGCGTCATTCGCGGGTGAAGCTACCGGCCTTGCGCGCAGCATCGGCCATTGCCTGCAATGGCGCGGCGGCCAAGCCGGCGCGGCGGGCGAAGTCTGTGACGCTGCTGAAGTAGCCATCTTTGTCACGGCTCGCCAGCGCGCGGTCGGCCGCAGCGGCGCTGATGCCCGGCAGTGCCAGCAACTGTTCCCGTTCGGCGGTGTTCAGATTGACGGTGCGCGCCCTGGTGCCGCCAGCAGGGCCGCCTGCAACCCCAGGGGCTGGCGCTCCGGCAGCACCGCGCGCCGCAACCGGCAGCAGCCACAGCGCTGGGCCGACGCGGGACGCGAGCTTGTCGGGATGCGCCTGAACATCCTCAACTTCCGCGGCCATCGCCTTGCGTGCTTCCTTCAATTGAGGCACGAATGCATCGCCATCGGCAAAGCGCCCCGCCTGCGCGACGCGCTCGGCCTGTGCCGCCAAGGCAGGTGAGGTGAGGGCGCCATAACTTGTTTCGACCAGGACCTTCACGAAGCGCTTGCCATCGTCCGGAGACTGCTTGACCATGATTTGCGCCACGACCGGCATCAGGGCAGTGTCCACGGTCGGATGCTGCGCGCCTAGCGTGGAGAAGGCGCGGAATATCGGCTCGTAGCGTGTGCGCAGCGCGGCTGCGCCGCCTTCGCCGGGCGCCAGCTGGCGGAAGAAGAAGGTCGCCAGCATTCCTTCGGACGCTAGCATCTGCGCTGGGTTCTTCAGGCGCGAGCGGTCGAACATCGCGCTCAGTTCGCGCCGCTCGACGGCATCGCCAGCGCCCGGCATGGTGACCGTGCGATGCGCGAACAGATTCTCGCGAACGCCTTCTACGCGATAGTGGCGGTCCACATGATGCATCCAGAACGGTACATAAGCCTTGAACTCAACGCCCTGATCCTGCGCGCGCAGGCGCTCGTTGCGCGTGAAGCGCCGCGCCAGCGCCTGGAAGTGCGTGGCCCAGCCTTCGTCGAACGCCGTCTGCTGGTCGGTGATGCTGAAACTGTGATGCGGTGTGCGCGACTGGCCGGCAGGCAGATCGCCGATCAGGCGGCGCAGAAAAACGTGTCCCAGTTCATGCGCGAAGATCTCTTCGAAGCTGCCATCTGCCACCGAGTCCGCATCGACCACCAGATCGACATACGGCTCGCTGACCCAGCGGGTGCCGGATGGCTCCTGCAGCCAGAAGCCCTGACGCGGAAAGCCACCTTCCTCAAGGGACATCAAAAGCCAGGTGCTCTTTCCGCTACCGGAGAGCTGCATCGCCAGATCGTCCAGCGCCAGCATTTGCGCAGTGAAGCCATCGGATGCCTCTTTCTGCAAGGCGTCGTACAGCGCCCCACTGGTAACGCGCGATACGACCGGCGCTTCGCCTTTGCCATCCGGCGCAGGCTTCGACAGTGGCGCATTATCGGCCAAAACAGGTGCAAGAACGGCCAGTTCTCCAGCCGGCGCGTACGCGGCTGCACAGGCCAGCGCGCAGCCGGCCAAAAAATGTCCCCAGTTCTTCATTATTTCTCCTTTTGCGGCATACTATCGCGGTTTTCCTGACCAAAGTATGGAGAAAATGTATGTTGCAAATGCGTCCAGGTTGCGAATGCTGCGACCGTGATTTGCCCCCTGATTCGAAGGATGCCCGTATCTGCTCCTTTGAATGCACATTCTGCGCCGACTGCGTGGACAATAAGCTGAAAGGCGTTTGCCCCAACTGTGGCGGCAGTTTTGCGCCTCGCCCAACGCGCGCCGCCCACAAACTCGCCAACAATCCGGCGTCGACTACCCGCGTCTTCAAACCGGAGGGCTGCGCAACCGCAGCGTGACTGATGGAAGGGCAGTTGGTTGAATTCCTGCGCCGCCACCAGCGTGTGCTGGTGCTGACAGGCGCGGGTCTGAGCACGGCATCGGGCATTCCGGGCTATCGCGACAAGGACGGCGTGCGGCGCGGCCGCGCGCCCATACAGGGACCGGAATTCCGCCGTTCGGACACTGTACGCCGCCGCTACTGGGCGCGCAGTATGGTTGGCTGGGCCACATTGGGCCTGGCGCAGCCGAACGAAGGACATCGTGCATTGGCAGATCTGGAAGCATCCGGCCATCTGCATGCGGTCATCACGCAAAACGTGGATGGCCTGCACCAGCGCGCCGGCACGCGCAGTCTGATTGAACTGCACGGGAATATCCACCAGGTCTTCTGCCTCGATTGCCAGCGCCGCTTCGCCCGCGCCACGCTGCAGCGCAGGCTGGAAGCGGACAATCCCGCGTTGGCCAATGTGCTGGCGCATCCGCTGCCGGATGGCGATGCGCAGCTGGAGCCCGATTCGCTGGAAGACTTCAAGGTGCCGGCATGCGAGGCTTGCGGCGGGACCTTACAGCCGGACGTGGTCTTTTTTGGCGATAACGTGCCAAAGGACCGCACTCAAGCCGCCTTCGCGCGCATGACCGAAGCCGATGCCTTGCTGGTCGTGGGATCTTCGCTGATGGTGTTTTCCGGCTACCGCTTCTGCCGCATGGCGGCAGCGGACGGCAAGCCGATTGCCGCCGTCAATGCGGGCAAAACGCGCGCCGATGATCTGCTGGCCTTCAAACTGGAAGCGGCTGCACAGGAAGTGCTGCCGCGTGTGGTGCAGCTGCTTAGTGCTGCGGCAGCATAGTTGTTCCGGACGGGCCGTGGCCAACGATCTGGATCAGGGCCTCGCCATCTTTCGCCCAGGTGAAATGCGCCTGGCCCGCAGGTTCAGTCCAGGTGCTACCGACGGGCATTGCCTGCATCTGGCTTTCGTCGAAGCGATCGCCATAGCCCACATAAACAGTCCCTGACAGGACGACCACAACCCGATCATCGGGATGATTGTGGGGCGGGATCTTCAGGCCAGCAGGGAAGCGCGCCTGCACGACGTAAATCCCTGGACCGGTGGACTTGCCAAGCAGGGTTGTTTGCTGCGTCCCCGCCGGACTTGTGGCGGAAGGCAGCTGACCGATCTGGGCGGCGGAAATGCGGGCCGGTTGCAGCGGCTGGGCGCCTGCTGCGGATTGAATGGCCAGCAGGACGGCGCCTGCCAACCAGGGCGGGAATTTGCGCATGATGAACGTCTCCTTGTCAGAGAGTCCGCGCGAGAAGAGCAGCGTTAGCGCTGCAGCAGCATGGAGCGGACGATGCCTTCCTTGGCCAGCACATAGTCGTGGCCCGCCAGGACAAAATTGTTCTGCGGCTGCACGACCTTGATATTGATGAAGACTGCATCACTGGTTTCAGCATACGAGCCGACCACCACGGCCTGCGCATTGTGGTTCTGCGCCACTTCACCGATTTCGCGCGTCAGCATCAACTCGCCCTGGCCGCGTTTCAGGTAGACGGAATTGCGCAGCTTCATCTCCAGCATTTTAAGCCCGCCCTGAGCGAGGCGTGTCGAAAGCTGCTCGGAAATCAGGCGGCCCAGCGTGGAGGTCTGTTCCAGCGAATCGATGTTGACGATGGTCGCCATGATCAGCGGCTTGTCCACGACCAGACGGCCGGACAGCTGCGCGAGCAGGGCGTCCGCCGCCTTGTAATTCGCTGCCACGAACTGGTTGGAGGAGGTGGCCGCGTAATTCGTATCTTCCTTCGGCGGCGTATTCGCGCAGGAAGCCAGCAACAGGGGCAGCAGGCAGGCGACGGCGAGCTTGCGCATCAACGATCTCCCCGTACTTTGAACAGTTTGGTCACTTCGATGTCCTTCGGCTTCTCTTCCTTGATGCCATACAGCGAGCGATCGGCGTCCGCGACGTAATAGGCGGACGTGGAGCGCGCGTAATAGCGGAACTGGTCGGTGACGGAAGCGGTAATGATCAATTCAGTCTGCGGCGTGTCACCCGGTGCGTATTGGCTGCTGTACCAGTTGTAGCCGTCAAAGCCGGCGGCGGCGGCAGCCACTGCGAAGGCAGGGTCGGAATCCGACAAGATCCATACGCCTGCGCCAATCGCGGCCGGCAGGCCAGCATAGCGGCTTTGTGGGCGGTCAGGCGCAAAAGTCAGTGCTTGTACGTCCAGATCGATGCGCAGCGAGCCTGCCGGGCCGCGCGACACGACCTGGCCCTGATTCACCAGCGCCGAGATCAGCTGCGCGGTCAGCGCGCGCTGGAAGGGGGAGGATTGCGGTGTTTCGGCGATATAGAAAGGCCGCTGCGGGCCTTTCTTCATCTCGGCGATCAGCTGCTGGGACATGTGCTTGGCGATGACGTCCCAGTGTGCGGCGGCCTGGAGTTTTTCCTGCCGCGTGGTCGGGAAAGTGGACGCTATCGGGACAGGGGAGTACGGTGTGGCGCAGCCCGCCAGCACGGCGGCAGTGGCTACCGCAAATACAGCCTTGTTCAGCATGATTCCCATCTCCAACGGTTTTTGATCAGCCGCTGAAGTGTAGCACGGATGTTACCCGTTGGAAATTCCGTGGCGGGAATGCTACGTCACCGACGGTGCTGCTTCATTGCAGACTGCACCTCACGGCTGGCGTCGCGGTCTTTCTCGGCGGCACGCTTGTCGTGCTGCTTCTTACCTTTGGCGAGGCCGATCTCGCATTTCACGCGGCCGCCTTTGAAATGCAGGTTGAGCGGCACCAAGGTGTAGCCCGCGCGTTCGACCTTTCCGATCAGTTTGTCGATTTCCTGGCGGTGCAGCAGCAGCTTGCGCGTGCGCACGGCTTGCGGATGGATGTGGGTGGAAGCGGTCGGCAGTGCGCTGATGTGCGCGCCAAACAGGTACAGTTCGTTATCGCGGATCGTAACGTATGCTTCCTTGATCTGGACGCGCGCATCGCGGATGGCCTTCACTTCCCAGCCTTCAAGCGCGATGCCCGCTTCGTAGCGGTCCTCGATGAAGTAGTCGTGAAAGGCTTTGCGGTTATCGGCAATGGTCATGTGTAAAAATGCGCGGGTCGGTTAAACTACGGGTTCTCTGACAACAATCATAGCAAACGGTTACTAAATGGCAGTAGTACACAAATCGGTATTCCTGGGATATAGCGCCGAGCAAATGTTTGAATTAGTGGCAAAGGTCGAGGATTATCCCAAATTTTTGCCCTGGTGTGGCGGCGTTGAAATCCGCGAAAAGGGCGAGAATACGATTGTGGCCAGCCTTGGCATCAATTACCACGGCGTAAAGCAGCACTTTACGACTTCGAACGTGAATACGCCGTACAGCGCCATTCATATGAAGCTGGTGGACGGTCCCTTCAAGGCTTTGGATGGCACCTGGTCGTTCAAGGCGCTGCGCGAAGATGCCTGCAAGGTTGAGCTGGACCTGCATTACGAGTTTTCCAGCAAGCTGCTGGAACAGGTGATCGGTTCCGTGTTCGGCATGATCGCCAACTCGATGGTTGATTCCTTCTGCAAACGCGCCGAGACTGTGTATGGCTGACCGTATCAAGATCACCGTCAGCTACGCGCCGGCTTCGCAGCCGATTCTGTACGCACTGGAAGTGGATGAGGGCACGACCATCGGCCAGGCCATCGAAATCAGCGGCATCCTGCAGGAAGCGCCGGAGATCAATCTGGTGACCATGCCGGTCGGGATCTACGGCAAAAAGAAAACGCTCGACACCGTCCTGCGTGCCCGCGACCGCATCGAAATCTACCGCCCCCTCATCGCCGACCCCAAAGACGCCCGCCGCCGCCGCGCGAAGAAGACAGTCTGACCTCCGCCGGGCGGCGGAGGTAAAAGCTTATTTGCAGTTCTGCGCCACCATGTTCTGGTTTTCCTTGATGCGCTTGGCGCGTTCGGCGTCGTCGATAAAGGAACGCTCGCCGTTCTTGTCGATATCGATCATGCGCTGGCCGCTTTCGAGTGCGGTCAAGTTGCTGCGGGTCTTCGCGCAATTGTCGGCTTTCTGCGCGGCCTGCTGGGCTTCCTGCGCAGCCTTCTGTTCCTTCTCCGCCGATTCGGTGCGGCGCTTGTTGTAGTCTGCGTTGCGCTCGGCCAGGGTAGGGCGCGCATCCACTTTTGGCTCAGGCTTGTCGGCTGCAGGCGCGGCTTCCTGAGCGGGCGCGTTGAGTTCCTTGCGCAGGTCCTGCATTTGTCCAGGCGGTGCTTTCAGAATGCGGCTGGGCGGCACGGACGGTGGCGGAGGCTGATCGGAGAGCTGTTTGATGCCGCGTTCATTCACCCACATCCACTGTGCCTGCGCCAGCGTTGCGCATGCAAACATTGCTGCGCCGACCGTTAGCTGCGTAATAATTCTTTGATTCATAAGACAATTTTCCGGTCGAGAAAGAGAATCTATTTCACTCTGAATCGCCAGTGCTGTCAATTGCAGAGACGCAATCGCCATTTTTCTGTATAATCTGCTTTTGCGCCTATAGGAAATACTATGCGTCTCCTCCAAAAAGCACTCACCTTCGATGACGTGCTGCTCGTACCAGCGTATTCCAACATCCTGCCTGCGGATACGTCCCTCAAGACTCGCCTGACCCGCAATATCACCCTGAATATTCCACTGCTGTCCGCAGCGATGGACACGGTCACCGAATCACGCCTGGCCATCGCCATGGCACAAGAGGGCGGCATCGGCATCATTCACAAGAACCTGAAGCCGAAAGACCAGGCCCGCGAAGTAGCGCGCGTCAAGCGTTTCGAAGCCGGCGTTCTGCGTGACCCGATCACTATCCCACCGGACATGAAGATTCGCGACGTCATCAAGCTCACCGAGCAGTATGGCATCAGCGGCTTCCCGGTCGTGCAAGGCAAGGAAGTCGTCGGCATCATCACCAACCGCGACCTGCGTTTCGAGCAAGAGCTGGACGCTGAAGTGCGCGCCAAGATGACTCCGCGCGAAAAGCTGGTGTACGTGAAGGAAGGCGCAAGCACCGACGAAGCCAAGCGGCTGATGAACAAGCACCGCCTGGAGCGCGTGCTGGTGGTGAACGACAGCTTCGAACTGCGCGGCCTGATCACCGTCAAGGACATCCAGAAATCCACCGAACACCCGAACGCATCGAAGGACCAGCATGGCAAGCTGCTGGTAGGCGCGGCTGTTGGCGTTGGCGCGAAAGATGAAGAACGTATCGACCTGCTGGTGCAAGCGGGCGTGGACGTGCTGGTGGTGGACACCGCCCACGGCCATTCGCAAGGCATCCTGGATCGCGTGAAGTACATCAAGACCAAGTACCCGCACGTTGACGTCATCGGCGGCAATATCGCGACCGCTGCTGCGGCCAAGGCACTGGTTGAATACGGCGCGGACGCAGTCAAGGTCGGCATCGGCCCAGGCTCCATCTGCACCACCCGTATCGTGGCAGGCGTGGGCGTGCCGCAGATCACCGCGATCGCCAATGTGTCCGAAGCACTGAAGGGCACGGGCGTTCCATGCATCGCTGACGGCGGCATCCGCTTCTCCGGCGACATTTCGAAAGCACTGGCAGCCGGCGCATCGACCGTGATGATGGGCTCCATGTTCGCCGGTACTGAAGAAGCACCGGGCGAAGTGATCCTGTACCAGGGCCGCTCCTACAAGTCCTACCGCGGCATGGGTTCCCTGGGCGCGATGAGCGACGGCTCCGCCGACCGCTACTTCCAGGACGCGACCATGAAGCAAGACAAGTTCGTCCCTGAAGGTATCGAAGGCCGCGTGGCTTACAAAGGCTCGGTGCTGGCGATCATCTTTCAGCTGGTGGGCGGCGTGCGCCAGTCCATGGGCTACTGCGGTTGCGCCAGCATCGACGAACTGCGCGAGAAGGCGGAATTCGTCGAGATCACGTCGGCGGGCATGCGCGAGTCGCACGTGCACGACGTGCAGATCACCAAAGAAGCGCCGAACTACCGCTCCGAATAAGTAACCCGCAATGCGGCGACTTCGGTCGCCGCGTTTTTTTTTTGCCCCCTATGCACTCTAAAATCCTCATCCTCGATTTCGGTTCCCAGGTCACCCAGCTGATCGCACGCCGCGTGCGCGATGCTGGCGTGTTCTCCGAAGTCTATCCGTATGACGTTGACGAAGAATTCATCCGCAATTACGGCGCGGCCGGTGTGATCCTGTCCGGTTCCCACAACTCCACGCTGGAAGGCGATTCGCCACGCGCACCGCAAGCCGTGTTCGAACTGGGCGTGCCAGTGCTGGGCATCTGCTACGGCATGCAGACCATGGCTGCGCAACTGGGCGGCAAAGTTGAAAATGGCCTGGTGCGCGAATTCGGTTACGCCGAAGTGCGCGCGCGTTCGCACACCAAGCTGCTGAACGGCATCAACGACTTCGTCACCGACGAAGGCCACGGCATGCTGAAGGTGTGGATGAGCCACGGCGACAAGGTGCTGGATCTGCCGCCAGGCTTTGTGCTGATGGCGTCCACCGACTCCTGCCCGATCGCTGCAATGGCCGACGAGCAGCGCCGCTTCTACGGCGTGCAATGGCACCCGGAAGTCACCCACACCGTACAGGGCAAGGCCATGCTGGGCCGCTTCGTACACGAGATCTGTGGCTGCAAGTCCGACTGGAATATGCCGGACTACATCTCCGAAGCCGTTGAGAAGATCCGCGCGCAAGTCGGCACGGATGAAGTGATTCTGGGCCTGTCCGGCGGCGTCGATTCGTCCGTAGCCGCGGCGCTGATCCACCGCGCGATCGGCGACCAGCTGACCTGCGTGTTCGTGGACCACGGCCTGCTGCGCCTGAACGAAGGCAAGATGGTGATGGACATGTTCGCCAAGAACCTGGGTGTGAAAGTGATCCAGATCGACGCGACCGAACAGTTCATGGGCCACCTGGCCGGCGTGAGCGACCCGGAGCAGAAGCGCAAGATCATCGGCCGCGAATTCGTGGAAGTGTTCCAGGCTGAATCGGGCAAACTGGTCAACGCCAAGTGGCTGGCGCAAGGCACGATTTATCCGGACGTGATCGAGTCCGCAGGCAAGGGCAAGAAAGGCCAGACCATCAAGTCGCACCACAACGTGGGCGGCCTGCCGGAGACCATGAAGCTGCAGCTGCTCGAACCGCTGCGCGAACTGTTCAAGGACGAAGTGCGCAAGCTGGGCGTGGCTCTGGGTCTGCCGCACGAGATGGTGTATCGCCATCCGTTCCCAGGTCCAGGCCTGGGCGTGCGCATCCTGGGTGAAGTGAAGAAGGAATACGCCGACCTGCTGCGCCGCGCTGACGCCATCTTCATCGAAGAACTGCGCAACACGCCGTATGAAGGCGCTGTGATGCAGGGCGAAGAGGCGCCGAAGAACTGGTACGATGCAACCTCGCAGGCGTTCGCAGTCTTCCTGCCGGTGAAATCGGTTGGCGTGATGGGCGATGGCCGCACTTACGATTACGTCGTAGCCCTGCGCGCCGTGCAAACCCAGGACTTCATGACCGCCCACTGGGCGCACCTGCCGCACGAGCTGCTGGGCAAGGTCTCCAACCGCATCATCAACGAAGTCCGCGGCCTGAACCGTGTCGTGTATGACATCAGCGGCAAGCCGCCTGCGACTATCGAGTGGGAGTGATTCACTGTCCGGCATAAATTGAAACTGCCGGGAGAGCCAAAGAATAAGGCCCCTGATTTCAGGGGCTTTTTATTTCCGGGTTGAGGCGCGTGTTCAAACTTCGCCAGTCCCCATTTGGTGCCCCCCCCGCGACTGATGCCAAGTGTAAGATGGCGGAGTCGACATAGGCGAAGTGGAACCAGCTTTAAATGCACGCCATTCTTCGGCTTTAAGATCTGCTGGAGCGAAGGTGGAAACGAAGGTGGACAGACTGATTTTTGTCTCATCTTTCACTCTCAGGTTCTGCGGAGATCCGCTCCGCAAAATTCAGGCTGCAGGGTAATCTTGTTGCGGCGACTAAATGCTCCAATGAAGCTGAGTGACCAGATCGTGTCGCACCGCCACGACGATTTGATGGCCCTGATGTGACGTGCTCTTCCGTGCAGGTGAAATGGTGCCGGGCCGGCTCGCAGCTGGAACCGCAAGTCTACTCGTAGGATTCGGAACCTGGTCAGCGTAGACGAACGGTGACAGCTCGCTCAGCGCGTCACCTCGCTCAAACCCAGCCAGCGTTTCGGCTGAAGCTAGTCGCAACTATCGCCTACTCTTCCGTACACGATATATCGAAAACAGTTGGCGTATGGAGTGAATCCCCTCGGGCTGGGTCAGGTTGCGACTGGGCATTTTTCGCAACGCCCTCCGGCGATACCTTCGGTCGTAAACCACAGAGCCGTGCTATGCCGAGTGGAGATCAAGTGCTAACTTCAAGCCTTCTGCCCGTTTCTGCGTAGAGATGATTCGTGCCGGTCGATGAAAGGCTGGGGCGGTCGGAAACGTCGGGTGCCCGTTGCGCGGGAATTTATCCCAATTTGGAATGAGTTATTAGCACACCGCCGCCGGGCACGCGATCCATGCAGATATCTGGAGATAACAGTCAACCGTCGGTTGAGGCCGTGAGCTCTTCCCACGCGTCGAACGCAAGCCTCAGGTCATCCAGCTTGGCCCGCACCAGCTGCAGCGCATCGCTACCCAGCAGCAGGTGCATCGGTGGTGCCTCCGCTGCCATTGCGGCGAGGATCGCACGCGCCGCCTTGGCTGGAACGCCTAGCTGTTTTCCACTCTTCTCCTCGCGCGCACGGCGCACCGGATCAAACAGCGCGTCGTAGTCGGCAATCGAACGCGCTGTACGCTGCATCGAGCGGCCAGCCCAATCGGTGCGAAATGAGCCAGGTGCGACCGCAGTGACGGCGATGCCTAAGGCTTTGACTTCTTTGGCGAGTGCTTCCGAGATGCCTTCCAGCGCAAATTTGCTGCCGCTGTAGTAGGCGATGCCGGGCATCGTGATATAGCCACCCATCGAGGTGATGTTGACGATATGGCCGCGTCGGCGGGAGCGCATAAACGGCAGCACGGCCTTTATCATGGCGACCGGGCCGAAGACATTGACGTCGAACTGGCGGCGCATGTCTGACAGCGGAGATTCTTCCAGTATCCCTTCGTGACCGTATCCGGCATTGTTGACGAGGACATCCACCGCGCCGACGGACGCTTCGATTTCTGCGACAACGCCGTCGATTGCATCGAATTGCGTCACATCGAGCAGACGCGCGTGGGCACGCCCCGGACACAAGGCCTCGAACGCTGCAGCAGCCTGGGGGGTTCTGACCGTGCCGACCACACGGTGCCCGCGGGCCAACGCATGCTCGGAAAGGGCGCGGCCAAAGCCGCTGCTGACGCCGGTGATCAGCAAGAGGTTATTGCTTGTCATATGTGCTTCCCAAAGTTGAAGGAGATTGCATGGTATTCTTCGGCAACTCATTCATTAAGCCATATTCGGCTACTTTTCTTGCCTAAAACTATGTCCATGGCTGTAAATCAGGCACAGCGCCGGATGGTCAAGCTGCTGCATACACTGGCGCCTGTCGAGGGCTACAACCTGACTGCGCTGCCCAGCGTGCGGATATTGCGCTCCGACCGGGCGTTGACGCGCACGCCGGTACTCTACGATCCAGGTATCGTGATCGTTTGCCAGGGCTGCAAGCGCGGCTACTTCGGTGACAAGCTGTATGTGTACGATGCGCAGCATTACCTGGCCGTGTCCGTTCCCGTGCCGTTCGACATGGAGACCGAGGCGACACCGGTGCAGCCCTTACTTGCGCTGTATCTGCACCTCGACTTCGGCATCGCGGCGGACCTCATGCTGCAAATCGACCGCCAGGCCGTGGATGAACCGGTCCAGGCGCCGCAAAGCATGGTGTCGAGTCCAATCGATGCCGATATGAGAGCGTCGGTGCTGCGTTTTCTGGAAACCATGAGCCGGCCGCTGGAGGCCGTCGTACTGGGGCCGGGGATGCTGCGCGAACTGTATTTCCGGGTTCTCACCGGCCCGCAGGGACGCGCAATGCGGGAGGCCCTGGCGCTCAAAGGCCAGTACGGCAGGATTGGCCGCGCGTTGCGCCGCATCCATACCGCTTATGCGGACGCGCTCGACCTGGCGCAGCTGGCGCGGGAGGCGGGCATGAGCGTTCCAGCGTTTCACAGCCATTTCAAGGCAATCACGCAGACGTCGCCGATGCAATACCTGAAGGCGACCAGGCTGCACCAGGCCCGCTTGCTCATGGTACGCCAAGACCTTACCGCTGAAGCCGCGTGCTATGCCGTCGGCTATACAAGCCCCTCGCAGTTTAGTCGAGAGTTTCGCCGGCAATTCGGTTTGACGCCGGCGGCGGAGGCCAAACGCATGAGGGAGAATTTTGCCATTCCGCCAGCGTTCGACGGCGCCGAGTTTGTCTCCTCACACTAAGCGAGTGGAGGAGGCGGTACTGTGTAAAGCTGTGAGTGATTAATGTTGTGACCGGCGTGCTTGGGGCGCGAAGACCCCTGTCGCCGCCCCGATCAGGTAGTGCGCTGGCGATTCAAGCAATCACGATACATAGGATATATGGCATAGCTGCTCAGAGCTTGAAACCATGTAAGCATCACGTCCCGCTTTGCAATCACCAGCACCTGCGTGGGCGCTGACAAGGTCAAACCGTCTGCCGGCGGTGGCTCGAAGAAGTAGCGGTAGGCGTAGCTTCCAATTGTGTCGGCCCGTATCAGGACCTCAAAAGCGTATAGCGAAAACGGTGCCAGAATCAGGCCGTCGTAGGTGATGGCGCGGCCGCCCAGCGCCAGGCTTCTGATTAATACGTTCTACGGCGGTACTGCTGCCGGGTATACGGACTATCCATCATATAAGTTTGCGTAAGTCACCCATCCCGAATTCCTCGAATTCTCGTATTCTAGTCGGCGGAAGCGGGCACCAATACTTCGCGGCTGCCGTTTGTCGCCATGGATGACAGGATGCCGGCCTTTTCCATGTCTTCCACCAGGCGCGCGGCGCGGTTGTAGCCGATGCGGAATTGGCGCTGGACGGAGGAGATGGAAGCGCGTCTGCTGCGAATGACCCAGGCCACCGCTTCATCGTAGAGCGGATCGGCTTCGCCAGAAATCAGGTCTGTTGGCTGATCGGAGGCTGCTTCCTCGGCGGGCGCGCCGGCCAGGATGGCTTCTTCGTAATCGGGTTCGCCGAACTGCTTCAGGTAGTCGACCACCCGGTGTACTTCTTCGTCTGATACAAACGCTCCGTGCACGCGTTGCGGGTAGCCGCTGCCCGGTGGCAGGAACAGCATATCGCCGTGTCCGAGCAAGGTCTCCGCGCCCATCTGGTCGAGCACCGTGCGGGAGTCGATCTTGGACGAAACCTGGAACGCAACGCGGGTAGGGATGTTGGCTTTGATCAGGCCTGTGATGACGTCCACAGAGGGGCGTTGGGTGGCCAGGATCAGGTGGATGCCGGCCGCACGGGCTTTCTGTGCCAGACGTGCAATCAGTTCTTCGATCTTTTTACCGGCCACCATCATCAGATCCGCCAGTTCGTCGATGATCACAACGACCGTTGGAAGGGTGGATAGCGGCTCGGGCGCGTCGGGCGTCAGCGAGAACGGATTCGTCACGTATTTTTCTGCGGCTCTGCCATCGCGGATCTTCTGGTTGAAGCCGGCCAGATTGCGCACGCCCAGCGCGGACATCAGCCGGTAGCGCTTCTCCATCTCTGCGACGCACCAGGTGAGGGCGTTGGCGGCGAGCTTCATATCCGTGACCACGGGCGCCAGCAGGTGAGGGATGCCGTCGTAGACCGACAGCTCCAGCATCTTCGGATCGATCATGATCATTCGCACATCTTCAGGCGTGGCCTTGTACAGCAGGGACACGATCATGGCGTTGATCGCCACCGATTTGCCGGAACCAGTGGTGCCGGCGACCAGCATGTGCGGGGCTTTGGCGAGGTCGGTGACTACCGGGGCGCCGGTGATGTCTTTGCCCATTGCCAGCGTAAGCAAGGAGCGCGAGTTGCGGTATGCGTCCGAGGCCAGGATTTCCGAAAGCTGGATCATCTGGCGGCTGACATTCGGCAGCTCCAGACCCATGCAGGTTTTGCCGGGGATGGTTTCGACCACGCGGACAGAGGTCACGGCGAGTGCGCGCGATAGGTCCTTCATCAGCGCGACGATCTGCGCGCCGCGCACGCCGATGGCTGGTTCGATCTCGTAGCGCGTAATAACCGGTCCGGCGGACGCGCCGAGCACGGCCACCGGCACCTTGAACTCCTTGAGCCGTTGTTCGATCAACTCGCCGGTTGCTGCAAGCTCGGAAGTTGATATGTCGACGGAGACTTCGGTGCACGGAGCCAGCAAGTTGAGGCCAGGAAGCTCGACGTCGCTTTCGGGCGGCGGCGCGTATGCGACCGGTGGGGTGACCGGAACGTGTGGCGGCGCTACGGGCGGGTGCGCTGGCGCAGCGGGGGCTGGCGGAGGTGGTGCTGGCACAGGTACCACTGACACAGGCGGCTCTGACACAGGCGGCGCGCTCGGCGCTGCGGACGCTGGCGTTTGTGGAGGCAGGGGCGGAAGCAGATTCGTAGCCGGGGCCGGAACCGAAACCGGAGCCGAAACCGAAGCCGGAGTTGGAGCCAAAACCGAAGCCGGAGTCGAAACTGAAGCCGAAGCCGAAGCCGAAGCCGAAGCCGGAGCCGGTGGTGGTGGAGCAGGCTTGACCTCGCGCCATTCGACATACTGCGGCTCTGCGTGGATCTCCATTGGCGCGGCGTATGCCAATTGCGCCGGCTCATCGGCGTGCTCGATGATGACCACTTCCTGCAATGGCGACACCGGCGCAGGCGCAGGCGCAGGCGCCGACTCGGGCGCGGGCCGCACAGGCACTGGGATATGCCCCGGTGCAGTGGCGGACACAGACACAATGTTCGGCGCAGCCGGCGGCACGGGCTGCGGCAGTTTCACGATCCTGATGATTTCAGCTTGCTTGATGCGCGCGTTGGCTTCTTCCTCAGCCTTGGCGCGGGCCAGCATGGCGGAAGTCGGGCGAATACTTTCAAACGGCGCCCATTCTTCGCTTGATCGCGCAGGCGGAGTGGCGCTTGCTTTGCTATTCTGCGGCCCGAAGACAGCTGCGGGCGGCGGTTCGCCGGGGCGGCGCTCGGGACGCCGCTTAGGCGTGCGGGGCGTAGGCGTGCGAGACGTTGGCGCGCGGGGCGCGGGTGCCGCACGTGGGGTTGCCGGCCGTTCCGCTGCAGCCGGCTCCTCGGCGCCGGCCACCGCACGGATGCACCAGGACAGCAGGTCCAGTGATCGATAGCCAATCAGCCAAGGCACGAAGAAGGGCGCGGCGGCAAGCATCACTGCCAATCCGGCGCCTTTGCCGAGAGTCGAAGCGAAGAAGGTCGCCGCCAGCATCAGCATCGTGCCCAGGACCACGCGGATAAAGCCCTGGCCGAGCAAAGTGCCCCGTTTCAGCAGGAAGACCTTAACGAATCGCCACACTAAAGGAAGTGACCAAAACACCGACCAACCGAGCAACGACATCACTGCCATTCAAAATCTTTCTTCGAATCTTAAGCAAGTGCGAAGTTTATCACGCGCGTTTCACAACCCCGAGCGCTGAACCTGCTTTTTCGCGGCGGCTCAATCCGGAGTGGTAGACAGGCGCAGGCGAATACGGCGATCCAGGCCCAATGCTTTGATGTCGGGGCCGAAACTCTCCTCGATCAGGCGCGCTTTAAGTCCGGTAGCTTCCGCCTCCTTCAAGGCGCGCTCGATGATGGGCCGGTAGTTGGCGGCGGATGCCGATAAATAGAAAACAAAGTCGCCTCGATATTCCACCAGCAGGCGCGGTTCCACCGTTAATTCCGGATGCCGGCGCACTTCGGGCATGACTTCGATGACGCCGCGCGGCAGATAATCGACGTGGCGGTTTCCCGCTGCCACCATTGCGTAGATGGTATTCCACGGCGCGGTGTGCTCGTACAGCGGCAGACCTGCCTTATTCCATATCTTTACATCGCCCCATCCTTCGCCGAAACCGGCGACCAGCCTGGTCTGCCTCAAATCGGACACGGATTTGACGCCGGCAAAGGATGCTGCGTCAGTAGGGCGGATCAGGAATACGCGCTGGCCGATCAAGCCATTGGTCAAACCGATGCGCACCGGGACGATGTCTTTATCGATGTCCCTTTCCCTCTTTTGCAATCCGTAGAAAAGATTAATGTCGCCTTTGCCCAGCATTGTCCACATGCGGCGTGCCGGGACATCCTTCACGAAATGGATACGGTAAGGCTGATGAATCAGCGTTAATGACGCCTCCAGAAGGCGTATGAAATAAGTGGCATGTCCATCGGATACCACGGGAATGCGTAATTCAAGAGGTGAGGCGTTGGGCGGAGTCTCGGCGTGCGCGAGTGCCGGGGACGACAGAATGAGCAGGGAAGCAAAAAAGTGGGTGAAGCGCGGCATGGTCTGCACATTACCACAGCTTTGCTTGTGCTCCCCTTTTTGCGGCTGGAAAAGCGTGCTACGCTATGATTGCTTTCGAGGAAATATTTCTGTGCCCCAGGCAGGCCGCCGCTACCCGCGGTAAGTCCGCCAGGATTGTTCCTGCGACACCATCGCATATGAAGGAATCAGAATGAGTCAGGGCGAACCGCTTCGCCTGCACGTGCCCGAACCGACGGGGCGTCCAGGCTGTGCCACCGATTTTTCCTATCTGCGCCTGTCACCGGCCGGTGCCGTGCGCCGTCCCGAAGTTGACGTGCCTCCGATGGAAACGCGCGATCTCGCGTATTCCCTGATTAGCGTGCTCGATGCCGAGGGCAATGCCGTTGGCCCCTGGGTGCCGCAGATCGATATCGAAGTCGTGCGCAAGGGTTTGCGCGCCATGATGAAGACCCGCATCTTCGATAGCCGAATGCTGATGGCGCAACGCCAGAAGAAGATGTCGTTCTACATGCAGAGCCTGGGGGAGGAGGCGATCGGCACCGCGCAGGCACTCGCGCTGAATGAAGACGACATGTGCTTTCCCACCTACCGCCAGCAAAGCATTCTGGTGGTGCGCGACTATCCGATGGTCGACATGATCTGCCAGCTGATGTCGAACGAACGCGACCCGCTCAAGGGACGGCAGCTGCCTGTGATGTACTCGGTGAAGAAGGCGGGATTCTTTTCCATCTCCGGCAATCTGGCGACACAATACATCCAGGCCGTAGGCTGGGGCATGGCGTCGGCGATCAAGGGCGATACCAAGATCGCCTCCGCATGGATCGGCGACGGCGCCACGGCGGAGGCGGACTTCGACACCGCACTGACTTTCGCCCACGTGTACCGCGCGCCAGTCATCCTGAACGTGGTCAATAACCAGTGGGCCATCTCGACCTTCCAGGCCATCGCCGGCGGCGAGGACACCACCTTTGCTGCGCGCGGCGTCGGCTGCGGCATCGCATCGCTGCGCGTCGATGGCAATGACTTCCTGGCGGTCTACGCGGCGTCGCGCTGGGCTGCCGAACGGGCGCGCCGCAACTTCGGTCCGTGCCTGATCGAGTGGGTGACTTACCGCGCCGGCCCACATTCAACGTCGGACGATCCATCGAAGTACCGTCCCGGTGATGACTGGTCGCATTTCCCGCTGGGCGATCCGATCGCACGACTGAAGCAGTACCTGATCAAAGCCGGCGCCTGGTCAGAACAGGAGCACGACGAAACGCAGAAACGGCTGGAGGCGGAAGTGCTGACCGCGCAGAAAGAGGCGGAACAGTACGGCACCATGGCCAGCGGCCACACCTTCAGTCCCGCCGAAATGTTCGATGGCATTTACAAAGACATGCCGGAACACTTGCGCGTGCAACGTCAGCAACTGGGGATCTGAGATGGCGGAAAACACAGTCAAAACGCCCATGACCATGATCCAGGCGCTGCGTTCGGCGATGGATGTGATGATGGAGAAGGACGAGAATGTCGTGGTCTTCGGCCAGGACGTAGGCTACTTTGGCGGCGTGTTCCGCTGCACCGAGGGCCTGCAAAGAAAATACGGCAAATCGCGCGTGTTCGATACGCCGATTTCCGAAGGCGGCATCGTTGGTGTGGCGATCGGCATGGGGGCGTATGGGCTGCGTCCGTGCATAGAAATCCAGTTTGCCGACTACATCTATCCGGCCTATGACCAGATCGTGTCCGAGGCGGCGCGCCTGCGCTACCGTTCGGCGGGCGACTTCACCGCGCCCATCACCATCCGCACGCCTTGCGGTGGCGGCATCTACGGCGGACAGACCCACAGCCAAAGCCCGGAAGCCGTGTTCGCCCACGTTTGCGGCCTGCGCACGGTGATGCCGTCGAATCCTTACGATGCCAAAGGCCTGCTGATTTCCTCGATTGAGAACGATGATCCGGTGATCTTCCTTGAGCCGAAACGCTTGTACAACGGGCCGTTTGACGGCCACCACGACAAGCCAGTGGTGCCTTGGTCGCAGAATCCGTTAGGCGAAGTGCCCGAGGGCTATTACACCGTCCCGCTCGACAAGGCGTCGGTCTTCCGGCCAGGCAAGCAGCTGACCGTGCTCGCATACGGCACCATGGTGTGGGTATGCGATGCGGCAGCGCGTGAGACCGGCATCGACGCCGAGATCATCGACTTGCGCAGTCTGTGGCCGCTGGACCTGGAGGCGATCGTCGAATCGGTCAAGAAAACCGGCCGCTGCGTGGTGGTGCACGAGGCCACCCGTACTTGCGGCTTCGGCGCCGAGCTGGTGTCGCTGGTCCAGGAGCATTGCTTCTACCATCTGGAAGCGCCGGTTGAACGCGTAACGGGATGGGATACGCCTTATCCGCATGCGCAGGAATGGGCGTATTTCCCGGGTCCGGCGCGGGTTGGCGCGGCGTTCAAACGTGCGATGGAGGCATAACGATGGGTATTCACGTCATCAAGATGCCTGACATTGGCGAGGGCATTGCAGAGGTTGAATTGGTCATGTGGCATGTCAAGGTCGGCGATGCCGTCACCGAAGACATGATTCTGGCCGACGTCATGACCGAGAAGGCCACGATTGAGATTCCGTCGCCGGTACATGGCACCGTTGCCATGCTCGGCGGCGCGGCGGGGCAGGTGATGGCCGTGGGATCGGACTTGATCCATATTGAAGTGGAGGGTGAGGGTAATCTGAAGGCGCAGCCCGGTGCGGCATCCGCGTCCGCCGCTCAACAGGCACCAGCGTCTTCGCCGACGGCATCCGCGCATCCGGGCAGCGCGCCTGTAGCGCCAGCGCCTCCAGGCGCGCCCGCGAAGCCGATGCCCCCTGCAGTAGTACCGGCACCGGTGGCGGGATCAGTATCGGCACCAGCGTCGTACACGGCCGGTGTGCCCGCAGCGGCGCATGCGGCTGCGCTGCCGGCGGCGCAAGCGCCCGTGCGCGTGGCGCGCGAAGCGGGCGAGCGTCCGCTTGCCTCGCCGGCGGTGCGCAAGCGTGCATGGGACATGGGCATCGAACTGCAGTTCGTGCACGGCAGCGGGCCGGCTGGCCGCATCCTGCAGACTGACCTCGATTCCTACGTCGCGCGTGGCGTGCAAGGTGCACCGTCCGTAGTGGCGGGCGGCTACCGCGAGAATCATTCGGAACAGACCATCCCGCTGATTGGCCTGCGCCGCAAGATCGCGCAGAAGATGCAGGAGTCGAAGCGCCGCATCCCGCACTTCTCCTACGTGGAGGAGATCGACGTGACCGAGCTTGAAAGCCTGCGTGTGCGCATGAATGAGCAGTGGGGCAAGGAACGCGGCAAGCTGACCGTGCTGCCTCTGCTGGCGCGCGCCCTGGTGGTCGCGCTACGTGAGTTCCCGCAGATGAATGCGCGCTTCGATGACGATGCCGGCGTCGTCACGCAATACGGCGCCGTCCATCTCGGCGTCGCCACTCAGACCGACGCTGGGCTGATGGTGTCGGTGATGCGTCACGCCGAAGCACGCGACTTGTGGTCTTGCGCAACCGAGATCGGACGCCTGGCCGATGCTGCGCGTACCGGCAAGGCCACGCGCGAGGAGTTGTCCGGTTCCACGATTACCATATCCAGCTTGGGTCCCTTGGGTGGTATCGTCACAACGCCGGTAATCAATCATCCGGAAGTGGCCATCATCGGCGTCAACAAAATTGTGGAGCGGCCCATGGTGCGTCAGGGTGGTCTGGTGGTCCGCAAGATGATGAACCTGTCGTCCTCATTCGATCACCGCGTGGTCGACGGCATGCACGCGGCGCAGTTCGTGCAGGCCATCCGTGCTTTGCTTGAATGTCCAGCGATGCTATTCGTGGAGTAATCATGAACCAACATACCACTACGCTGCTGGTGATCGGCGGAGGTCCTGGCGGCTATATCGCGGCCATCCGCGCTGGCCAGCTTGGCATACCCACAACGCTGGTGGAAGCAGCGGAACTGGGCGGCACCTGCCTGAACGTCGGTTGCATTCCCTCCAAGGCGCTGATCCACGCGGCCGATGAATTCGAAAAGGCCAGCCATTACGCCAGCGGTTCGGCGCTGGGCATTTCGGTGCAGGCGCCGCATATCGACATCGGCCAGACGGTCTTATGGAAAGACGGTATCGTCGGGCGTCTGACCGGCGGCGTGGCGGCACTGCTGAAGAAAAGCGGCGTACGTGTGGTCAAGGGTTGGGCCAACATCGTGGATGGCAAAACCGTCGAAGTGATTCGTGATGGCGAAAGCCCGCAGCGCATCGGCTGCGAACATCTGCTGCTGGCGACCGGCTCACATGCTACCGAATTGCCCTTTATGCCGTTCGGCGGACGGGTGATCAGTGCAACCGAAGCGCTTTCGCCCAAGACTATGCCCGGCAAACTGGTGGTGGTGGGGGCAGGGTATATCGGTCTTGAGCTGGGCATTGCTTATGCCAAGCTCGGAGCGGAAGTGCATGTGGTGGAGGCGCAGGAGCGCGTCCTGCCTGCTTACGACGCGGACTTGACCCGGCCAGTGGCCATTGCACTCAAGGGCCTGGGTGTCGAAACTCATCTTGGCTGCTCGGTGCTCGGCCTGAACCAGGACGGCGCAGCGGTGCGTATCCGTAATGCGGCCGGTGAAGAGTCGGCCTTGGTGGCAGACCAGGTGCTGGTCGCAGTTGGTCGGCGCCCCAACACGCGTGGCTTCGGGTTGGAGAAGCTGCGCATCGATATGGACGGCCATTTCATCAAGGTTGACGACCAGTGCCGCACGTCGATGCGCGATGTGTGGGCCATCGGCGATGTGACCGGCGAGCCAATGCTGGCGCACCGCGCCATGGCGCAAGGCGAAATGGTCGCTGAAATCATCGGCGGCAAGCGGCGCCATTTCAGTCCGGCGGCCATTGCGGCGGTGTGCTTTACCGATCCGGAGGTGGTGGTGGTCGGCGCCACGCCGCAGCAGGCGCGCGCGCAGGGCATCGCTTGCATCGACGCCTTGTTCCCTTTCGCTGCCAATGGACGCGCGATGTCGCTTGAGTCGAAGGACGGATTCGTGCGCGTGGTGGCGCGCAGCGACAATCATTTAATTCTCGGCTGGCAGGCGGTCGGTAAGGCGGTGTCGGAGTTGTCCGCTGCGTTTGCGCAGTCCATTGAAATGGGCGCTACGTTGGAAGATGTGGCCGGGACGATCCATGCGCATCCGACCTTGGGCGAGGCGATTCAGGAGGCAGCGCTGCGCGCGCTGGGGCATGCGCTGCATATTTGATGCTATACTCCGCGTGTCGGAAAAGGCAGACTTGGTTTGGTAAGCCCAAGTCCTTTCGGTAACGAAAGCTCTGGTCTTTGGCCCTTGCATCAGATCCCCACGACGAATTTTTTGACGCCGCCTGGCGTCCAATAGTTCGTCCGTGTGAGCGCTGAACCTGGGAACGCTCCGGTCGAACATCGACATAGGAGCTAGACATGCATTCCCCTCACACTACCCATTTTCATGATGTCCTGATCGCAGGCGCCGGTCCCGTCGGCCTGTTTCTGGCTTGCGAATTGCGCCTGGCTGGCTGCTCTGTGCTTGTGCTGGAGCAGATGCAGGAGCCGCATACTCCGCTGAAGGATCTGCCGTTCGGGCTACGCGGCCTTACCGTGCCGACTATTGAAAGCCTTGACCGCCGTGATTTGCTTGCCCCGCTCGAAGAGCGCGCGTCCGGTCGCGGAGCGCCTTCGGCCGCACATTGGATGCGGCAAGCCAGGCGTCCTGCAGGCCACTTCGCAGGCATCCAGTTCTTCCACGATCAGATCGACAGTGCGCAGTGGCCATATCGCCTGCCTGGCCGGGTCAGCAATCTCGCTGCCGATATGGCGAGTATTGAGGCGGTGCTATCAGAGCGTGCAGAAACCCTGGGTGTCGAGATTCTGCGCGGTTGCGGCGTCGAGAATATTGCGCAATCGGCGAACGGCGTGACCGTCTTCGCAAGCGGCCAGGCATTCTGTGGGCAATGGCTGGTTGGCTGCGACGGTGGGCGAAGCACCGTGCGCAAGGCGGCGGGCATCGGCTTCACTGGCACAGATCCCGAGTTCACGGGATATTCAGTCCAGGTCAAGTTGGCAAATCCGGACGTGCTCAAGCCCGGCCGTCACTACACTGCGGCAGGAATGTACACCTATGCGGCGCCAGGCACGATCGGAATGGTCGATTTTGACGGCGGCGCTTTTCACCGCGGCGATCCGATCACGCGCGAGCACATCGAGACTGTGTTGCGCAAAGTCTCCGGCTCCGACGTGCGGGTCACCGATCTGGAACTTGTTACTACCTGGACCGATCGCGCTTTCCAGGCGACGGAATACAGGAAGGGCCGCGTGCTGCTGGGCGGCGATGCTGCCCATGTCCACTCTCCGTTGGGCGGGCAGGGGCTGAATCTGGGCCTTGCCGATGCGATGAATCTCGGTTGGAAGCTCGCTGCGACGATACGCGGCGACGCTCCCGCCGATCTGCTGGATAGCTATGCCCGCGAGCGGCAGCCAGAAGCTGCGCAGATTCTCGACTGGTCCCGCGCACAAGTGGCGTTGATGCGTCCAAGCCGGAGTTCACGCGCATTGGAAGCGATTGTTCGCGACCTTATTGAGACTCGCGACGGCGCAAGCTATTTCGCCAGGCGCGTATGGGGAGTCGGACTTCGTTATGACCTTGGCGATGCACATCCGCTTGTCGGCCGCAGCGCGCCGGACTTCGAATTGTTTGACGGAGCAAGACTCAATCACCACCTCCGCGCCGGATGCGGACTATTGCTCGACTTCGACGAAAGCAGTGGCTTAAAAGCGTTGGCTAAGCGCTGGGGAGGGCGCATTCGCTACCTCGCAAGCGACGCGAAGGACCGACTGGGCTTAAGCGCCTTGTTGATACGGCCCGACGGAATCGTGGCCTGGGCCACCGGCTCCGCTGGCGACGAGATTGATGTCGCCCGTAGCCTATTGAAGTGGTTTGGCGAGCCTTACGGTGAGACTGCCCATTTTAGAAATTCTGCCTCGTTTTGCTCTTAGACACTTTACATCGCGTATCAAATCAATTGCTGTGACGTGCGTTTATCTTGACCTCGTTCATGAGTAGTGTGCATTCGCCGCAGGAGAACAGTGTGTGCCAGACGCGTTTTACACTGCGAACACTGAAGCCTGCGGCATCTGAAACGCCAAGAAATGCACATTCGATCCGAGGAAACGCATCATGTTTAACAAGTTCAAACAGGCGGTCTGCGTGGCCCTTTTAGCCACGGCAGCATTCACTTGTGCCACCCCGGCTGTGGCTCAACCGATTCCTTATCCATCCTTCTTCAAGGCCGAAGAAATCAATGCGGATGGAGTAAAGCTGCATGTTCGTGTTGGGGGCAACGGCCCTGCGGTCGTGCTGATTCACGGCTTCGGCGATACCGGTGATATGTGGACGGCGCTGGCAGTCGCGCTGGCAAAGAACCACCGCGTCGTCGTACCGGATTTGCGCGGCATGGGCCTCTCATCAAAGCCTGAAGGCGGCTACGATAAGAAAACCCAAGCCGGCGACATCCGCGCCATTCTGGACAAACTGGGCATCGACAAAGCCGATATCGTGGGCCACGACATCGGCACCATGGTCGCCTACGCCTATGCCGCCCGCTACCCGGACAAAACCACGAAGCTGGCAGTGCTGGACGGTCCGGTGCCTGGCATCGCACCATGGCAGGATATCGTGCGCCTACCGGTGTTATGGCACTTCGATTTGGGCGGCAAGGATGCCGAGCGCCTGGTGAAGGGGCGCGAACGAATCTACCTGGACCGCTTCTGGAATGACTTTGCCGGCACGCCAAGCAAGATCGATGAAGGCACGCGTGCGCATTACGCGAAATTGTATTCCCGGCCTGGCGCGATGAAGGCTGCGTTCGCCCAATTCCAGTCCGTGCGCAAGGACGATCAGGACAACATCGAATACGCAAAGACCAAGCTGACCATGCCGGTGCTTGCGTTGGGCGCGGAAAAGTCCTTCGGCACCATGCAGGCTACTCAGATGCGCAACGCCGCAAGCAATGTGACTGAGGTCATCATACCCGGCTCCGGCCACTGGTTGATGGAAGAATCTCCGGAGGCTACCGTGAAGGCTGTGCAGTCCTTCCTGGATTCGAACTAACCCGCTGCAAAGCAGAAAGCCCACGACGAGTCGTAGGCTTTTTTATTTTCTGGTTCTCAAACTGGACTCCCAAGTGGACCACCGGATTAGCAGGGCGACGATCCCGCAGACCCATGGGAATCAAGTCGAAGCGACTTAATGATTTCGCGTTGACGTCAGAGGTCATTGCCTCACTGCTCGGTCTGGGGCTACTGTCTCGAAGCATCCCCTTGTCTGAGAAGTTATGAAAACTATGTCACAGCAATTGCTTATTCACGGTACAGTCATCTTTCTCATCAGTCTATTGATGGGATTTGCTATTCCGGCGTTATCGAGTGGCCGAATGGGCGTATCGGCACACGTCGCCGGAATTCAGAGCGGGCTCATGCTGTGGGCATTCGGCGCAATGTGGGGAAGAGTCGCACTTCCCGATGCCGTCAAAGCGACTACGCAATTCTTGGCGCTCGTTGGAGCGTATGGCATATTCCTGGCCCTTTTGCTTGCAGCAATCTGGGGTACCAGCAAAGCTACGCCAATCGCGGGCGCCGGACACAGCGCCACGCAAATTCGGGAGTGGACTGTCGCCATCATCCTGACCACTGGATCGTTGGCCGCCACCGCTGCGGCGGCATTGCTACTCTGCGGACTATATGCGTGGAGGGCATAACTATCAGGTGGCTGTTGCGGCTTGGTATGGTGTCGGCGATTGTTATTGCTGTAAGTGCCGAGAGTAGCTAGAAAGGATGATGAAAAATAGAAGACCGCTGCGGTCGACCAGCAGCCGACGAACGACTCAGTTACTTCAATAAAGGGTCTTAATGGCCGGAAAGTTACCAAAACGTAAAACACGCGTGGAAGTTGATCGGCTGGGCCGAACTCAGCTTCACTACGCGGCAGCCGATGCTAACCTGGCTTTGCTCAGCACTCTCGTGGCGCAGGGCGAACTCGTAAACGCGCAGGATGATTATGGTTGGATGCCTCTGCACTTCGCGGTACAAGCGAACTCAGTTGGTTGCACCATCGGTCTGTTAGAAGCAGGTGCAAACGTTTCGGTTGTCGACTCAGATGGCACTGGATTGGGAGGCGGCTGAAATGGATCAACCGCAACCCGCATTCCCGGCGCAGGCGGTCACTAGTTCACGGCACCGAAGCCCCGCGCGAACTGGTAGGTGTAGTAGAGGCCGACCGTGTCGCGCCGCTGCTGCCGTTCCGGGACGTTCTCGAACGCGAACGTCCGGCGCGACGTCAGGTATTTGAGCGTGACAGCATGGTGGCCAGAGACGCGCCAGGTCAGCGAGGCATCGCCGCGGAACACGCGGTCCGTCCCGTTCGGCCCCGCACTGGTCAGCTTGCCGTCGAAGAACTCAAGCGCCGCGAGTTCGAAGGCGAACCTTTCGTTGCCGATCAGGCGCAGGGTCAGCATCGCTTGCGGCGCGAAACCGTAATGGTATTGCCCGCTCGTGCTGGCGCTAGTGGTGCCAGTGGATGTGTAGCCGATGCCGGCCGATGCATGGCCTTGCAGCGTGTAGTGGTCGCTCAGCAACAACTGCGCATTGCTGCCCAGCGACAGTCCTGTGCTGGCCACCCGGAACACCTGCGGCGCCAGATAATCGTAGGTGCCGTACAGCCCGACGATGCCGCGCAGGTTCCTGCCGGACCCGTATGGCGCACCGAACAGCATGCCCCGTGTCGCAAGGCTTTCGACACCCTGCACGTTCGACAACCTGACGCGGAACAGGAAGTAATCGAAAGGCCGGCGCCAGGTATAGTCGGGCTGGCCCGGCAAGCCGTAGTCGAGCGCGAAGTCGGCCGCGACCTCGTTGCGCCGAGGCGCCAGCGATGGGCCGACGTTGTTGCTCGTGATTCCGCCTACTCCCAGCTGAAGGCGGCCGTAGATGGCCGGGCTGTGGCTCGCCCACAGCGCCGCACGGCGGCCCCCGGCGACGTGGCGGTTGAATCCGAGCGGCGGCGACACTGCGGCGGCCGCCACTTCGCGCCATTGCGGTGAGAGTCCATACCCTTCTTCCAGCACCAGGTTCGCCATCCGGTACAAGGCTTCGCCCAGGAAGGTGCCGCCGAAGCTGGTCGTGATCTGGTCGTTGCGTGACGGCGGCGTCGTCTCGCCGGCGATTTCCCAGACGGCGCTGCCGGCAAAGGCATAGCCCATCGATTCCCAGAACGTCAGCCCATTGCTGCGCGCGAGGCCGAAGTAGACGGAGCCCTGGTAAGGGTGGCCAAGTTGGTTGATCTCGAACGGGTCCCGGTCGACGACCCAGCTGCTGCGCAGGTTGCGTCGGATCGAACCGATGCTCACGTCATAGTCGTCCGGCCGGACGAACGCATGGTCGACCCGGTTCAACACAAGCTGGAATCCCAGGATCTCCAGTGCCGCCGCGCCATAACTTTTATACAGACGATCATCCTGCGGTGGAGCCGGCGCGGCATCCCGCACCGTGTCCTGCAGCGGATCGTCGGCGGACGTGGCATTACCGGTGCCGGCAGCCAGCGCCAACAGTGCTGTGCAGGCACGCCGGCGCGATTCGAAACCGTTCCTCGATTTCTTGATGTCCTTCGCCACCACTTGAAGATTCCTCCAGCGATGTCGCCTGATGAGATGTTAAATCAAATATATCGAATACTTACAGTGAATGGCGCACAGGACCGATACGTCAGAACAGCACGTCCCAGGTTGCGGTCAATATCGTCGCGTTCCTGGCGAAATCGTCGGCGATGTAAGCCAAGGAGATCCCAGCAAAAACATTTCAAACAGGCGGCATTCAACTCCCGTCGGCTTGGGGCAAAACACTTGGAGTGACAAAGTGTGAACCTTTCAGATGAGCAAGATGCTACTCTGTACGACGTCGGCCGAGTACGGCCAAAAGCTGCCGCCGAATCCTTACACTTATTCGAATATTTAATACAACACTGCAATGATTATTTACCTTCCAGGACGAGTGTCACCGCTTCCTTTTGTCACTCCTGAAGATCAATGCTGTAATTGTGGTTGCACTTCAGAACTAAGAAAAATTACCGTTAATTTAAAGCATACCCGTTACTTTCTATTTATTGGGACTGAGTTAACATTTTCTTTATCTCTTCCTTTTTGCAGTCGTTGCGCCCGCACAGCCACTCGACTGCGGCAGGGAGTCTTCTCTAAGGCTCTTGTTGTTTTCGGTGTTTTTTGGGTGATAATGGGTTTATTAATATTCACCTTACCTGAATCGGCTCCTGGTTTAATTAGAAAAAATTTACCAAGCACGGCTGCAATTTTAGCGTGCCTATTGACTTGGATTTTTTTCTATCTGCTTCGAAAACCAGCCAAGCCAAGAACTGGCAACTATCAGCCAGTCTATTTGCAACGTATAAAGCAGGGGTTTCGTGGTGAAATTAAAAGTTTAACTTTGGGATTTACTAATCCAGAGTATGCTTTGCTATTTCGCAAGTCCAATGCCTCGTTTTGCGACGCCGGGGCCCTTATTGCAATTAACGATTAATATCGTGACCTGTTGCGCCACTAGCGACCATTCAAAATTTTTGATGTTAAAGGGAGTGGTAATCGTGCTTTCTGTAAATGAGGTCATAGACCGGCTTACCGAACTTGATGGGCAGCCAGTCGAGGTCGCAGGGCTGTTGACCTTCGAATTTGAAAATACCTCCCTTGGACATTTTCCCAAGTCCGAGCGCCGGGATATTACTGAGGGAGTTGAGCCTCCACACTATCAGTCAAGTGTATGGCTTGCGTTTGGAAGTGGAAGTGTTCAACCTAATAAAGACGTTCTTTCGAGGTGGGCTGGTAAGCGCGTGTTGGTTACCGGCTTACTGCGTGGGCCTAGCGGCCCCTTTGGCTGCGGGCACTTCAGCGGATGGGGATGCGAGATTGAGCCCTATTCGATAGAACGTGTATAGCGGCAACCGGCCAGGAACGGACGCACGCGTTAACACTATCAACTATTAAGGCAGAGGGATGCATTATTCGAGAATCGTAAATTGCTACGACAATGCGGCTAAGCTTTCCGGTAGAACGATAAAAGCTGTTCACACTGAGTATAGCTTTACTGCACTTCGATTCGACAATGATGAGGTGATAGCCTTCGCCGTAGAAGAGGTTTCCGTTGGGAAGTGGTTTGAAGTATTTCCGATTTGTCTCCATGAATTGAGTGCGGATTTTCCGTTCAATTGGGAAGAACTAGATGCCCCGTTTACTGTTGTGTTCAGTGAATTATTGTGGAGAGAAGAGTGGCTGGAGCCAGCCTTAAATAACGCAGGCTTCTTAGGTACTGGGCCAGGCTTCACGCAGTATGCAGCAGAACTTGGAACTGCCCCCACAGCGAACGGCAACGTAGTAAAGGTATTGGCTGGAATCAAATTGACCGGTTTGAACGGCCGTTCACTTGTCGTGAGCAGCTCAGAGAATACGCCTTTCAAGACAGACTTGGCCGTGACTGTCACCGAAGTCGACCATGCAATGCGATTTCACACATGTGGCTAGCCTTGGCTGCGTTCGGCCAACAGCAGACGTTGTAAATTACAGAAGAGCGAGAGAAATTACATGACTGGGGAAGGTTTAGTCCAATGGACGAGTCCTGACAAAAAGCACGTGGCAAGGTGGCGCTGGGGTGGCGAGCTTTGGATGAGCGGTCCCCAGGGGGGATGGCTCGCGATTGGTGAGGGCCTAGAAATAAAAGGGGCTCTGCCGGAGGTGCTATGGAGCGAAGACGGCGATTTTTTAGCGTTCGTAAAGCTACATATCGAGGACGTGCCGACTCGCCAAGGCGTCGAGGGCTATAGTTTCCGAGTTGGCGTTGTAAGGATTTCCGATTTCGCGCTTCGTTATTGCGGAGGACATCGAAAGCTCACGACGTTGTCACTAAAGTCGATGACAAAACATTCTTTAACGGTATGGGTTGAAGGTCAAGAAGCGCCAATTGACCTTGAAAAAATCCACTGGAATTGAGTGTGCGATATCGGCCAGGAACAGACGCCCACCTAGCTAGGTAAAAATATGACGAATCTCGAAATTCTTAAACAATGGGAAATTACGGAGAAATGGCTACGGGAGGCTCGGTCTGCTCTTCGTTCAGATGTTGTTACAGCAAAAGATCAGCTGGAAAACT